>NZ_QHHQ01000004.1:0-600000 GCF_003258595.1 Acuticoccus sediminis | reverse complement strand
GAGGCCGCCGGACGCATGGACCTCCCGGGGCTGGTCGCCGTGATGGTGCGCTTCAACAAGCACATCGTGCACGCGCTGGACCACGAGATCTTCGACGACATCCTGGACCACGTGAACGCGCGCATCAGCTGGCTGAGGATGACGTCGATGTCCAAGCCCGGGCGCGTGGAGACGAGCCTCGGGGAGATCGAGGCGATCGTCGCGGCGGTAGAGGCGGGCGACCCGGAGGCGGCGGTCCGCAGCGTGCGCCACTACGTGACCAACGCCCGGGACGCCGCCCTGGAGCAGCTCCCGGACTGAGCAGGCGCGCCGCCCGCCGACCCCGAACCCTCCCAGCATCCTCCGTCCCAATCCCCGATCCCGCAAAGCCTACCCCCTCCCGAAACCACGCAAGGCGGTGCCTCAGCCTGTTCCCTGGTGGAACCGGAGCGCCCCGCGGCGTTGCCGCCGCAGGGACGCCGCCGGTCAGGTCCGTCAGCGCGACATGCGCCCGAGCTGGTCCAGCAGGGCCGCTCCGGTCCGGATTCCGGCGATGAAGAGGTCGATCTTCAGGTTCTCGTTGGGGGCGTGGTTGGATTCGTCGGCGTTGGCGTAGGGGATGACGAAGGCGGGGATGCCGAGCGTCTTGGTGAAGACGTAGTCGGGGAGGCTTCCGCCGAGGCTCGGGACGAGCAGCGGCTCCACGCCGCGCGCGGCCACGACCGCGTCGACGAGCGGGGCGGTGAAAGGCGAATCCATCGGCGTCTTCGACGGCAGCATCCCGCCGCGCCGGATCATCCGGACGGTGGGGGCGTGGCGCTTCACATGCGCCTCGACGGCGTCGAGGACCTGATCCGGGGTCATCGCCTCGACGAGGCGGATGTCGCACTTGGCCGTCGCCTCGCACGGGAGGACGGACTTGGAGCCCTCGCCGCCGTAGCCGCCGTGGAGGCCGTTGATGGTGAGCGTCGGGTAGAACATCAGCCGCTCGTAGAAGGGCCGGTCGTCCGGCTGGTCGAGGGCGGTGAGGCCCATGTCCCGCTTGTAGCCCTCGACGTCCAGCGGCAGGGCGGCCGCCGCGGCCCGCTCCTGCTCGGAGACGAGAAGGACCGGGTCGTGGAGGCCGTCGATGGTGATCGTCCCGTCCGGGCGCTTCATGGTGGCGAGGAGGTGCACCAGCGTCCAGATGGCGTTCGGCATCAGTCCGCCGTGGTTGCCGGAGTGGGCGTCGTTGCCCGCGGTCCTGGCGACGAGGTCGAAGCTCGCCATGCCGCGCACGCCGAAGACGACCATCGGCGCACCCGAGGGGTGGAGCGGACCGTCGGAGGTGACGACGAGGTCGGCCTTGAGCCGCGCGGCGTGCTCGGCGACGAACTCGGCGATGTGCGGGCTGCCAATCTCCTCCTCGCCCTCCAGCAGGACGATCACGTTGCAGGGCAGCGTTCCGTTGACCGCGAGATGGGACTCGATGGCGAGGAGCTGGGCGAAGTGCTGGCCCTTGTTGTCGCCGACGCCGCGGGCGTAGATCCGCCCGTCGCGGATGGTGGGCTCGAAGGGCGGGCTCAGCCACTCCTCGTAGGGCTCGGGCGGCTGGACGTCGTAGTGGCCGTAGAGGAGGACGGTGGGCTTGGACGGGTCGGAGCCGCGGCGCCCGAGGACCATCGGGTGGTTATTCGTCGGAACCGCCTCGACCTCCATGCCGAGGCCGGCGAGCATCTCGACCAGCAGTTCGGAGACCTCGCGGATCCCCTTGTTCTGCGCGCTGATCGACGGGTGGCGGACGTAGTCCATCAGCCGGGCGATGAAGCTGTCGCGGTTGGCGTCGATGTGGGCGAAGACGCCGTCGATGGGGGGCTGTTCGGTGCTCATGCGGGCTCTTTCGTGAGGAGGATCGCGCCGGAGGCGTGGACGCGCCCGCTCCAGCCGGGCGGGACGAGGGTGGTGGTGTCGAACTGGCTGACGATGGCGGGCCCGTCGAAGCTCGTGCCCGCGCCGAAGGTGGCGCGGTCGTAGACCGGCACGTCGCGCGCGCCGCCGGCGAAGTGGACCGCAACGGTCTCGGTCGCGGTCGGCGCGCCGCCTTCGGGGAGCGGATTGCGCGTCGGCTCGGGGGCGGTCCCGGT
The DNA here is from genome assembly GCF_003258595.1 of Acuticoccus sediminis. Lineage (NCBI taxonomy): Bacteria > Pseudomonadati > Pseudomonadota > Alphaproteobacteria > Hyphomicrobiales > Amorphaceae > Acuticoccus > Acuticoccus sediminis. The sequence goes on along the minus strand of NZ_QHHQ01000004.1, from coordinate 597,898 downwards.
CGCCTCGATGCGCAGGGTGACGAGCTCGATGGGGGCCGTCAGGGCGAAGCCGTAGAGGGCCTTGTGGCGCTCGGCGAAGCGCGCCTCCACCGCCTCGCGCGTGGCGTCCCAGGGGATGGGAAGCTCGTTGCCCTGGCCGTGGTAGCGCAGCAGCGCGACGGACGCGGTCCGGCGGTCGGCGTCGGCGACGCCCTCCGCGTCGAACCAGGCGGCGGCGCGGGCCTTCAGTTCGGCGAGGATGCTCCCGGCGGTCCCGACCTCGACCGCGCCGGCCTTCGGCAGGGTGCGGCTGAACTCCGCCTTGAGGTCGGCGGCGAGGAGGCCGTCCGCGCACAGGACGCCGGGCGCGGTCGGGATCATCACCCGGCTGATGCCGAGGAGTTCGGCGAGGGCGCAGCCGTGCAGCGGTCCCGCGCCGCCGAACGGCACCAGCGTGAAGTCGCGCGGGTCGTGCCCGCGCTCGACGGAGACGACGCGCACCGCGCCGACCATGTGGTTGTCGGCGATGGCGAGGATGCCGCGCGCCGCCGTCGTCAGGTCGAGGCCGAGCGGCCCGGCGACGTGCTCGGCGACGGCGCGGCGGGCGGCCTCGACGTCGAGCGCCATCTTGCCGCCGAGGAGGCGGGCGGGGAGGTGGCCGAGGACGACGTGCGCGTCCGTCACGGTGGGCTGGGTGCCGCCGCGGCCGTAGGCGGCGGGGCCGGGCATCGCACCCGCGCTCTCGGGGCCGACGGAGAGGGTGGACCGCTCGACCTTGGCGAGCGAGCCGCCGCCGGCGCCGATCGTCACCATGTCGACCATCGGCAGCGGCAGCGGCCAGGTGCCGACCGACCCCTTCTGGGTGAGGCCGACGCGGCCGTCCTCGATGAGGCAGATGTCGGCGCTGGTGCCGCCGATGTCGACGGTGATGATGTCGGAGATGCCGCAGGCGGCCGCGTCCGCAGCGGCGCCGACGACGCCGGCCGCCGGGCCGGAGAGGGCGGTCAGCGCAGGCGCCTTGCGGATCGCCTCGGCGCCGGCGACGCCGCCGTTCGACTGCATCAGCAGCAGGGGCGCGGCGATCCCCTCGCTCTTGAGCCGCTCCTCGAGCCGGCCGACATAGGTGGTGATCCCCGGCATGACGGTGGCGTTCAGGACGGTCGTCAGCGAGCGCTCGTACTCGCGCACCTCCGGCAGGACGTCGGTCGAGGTGGTGACGGCGACGCCGGGCAGCGCCTCGGCGAGGATTTCCGCGGTGCGGCGCTCGTGGGCGGGGTTGGCGAAGGCGTGGATGAGGCAGACGGCGACGGCCGCGACGTCCATCGCCGCGAGCGCGCGGGCGGCGGCGCGAACGCTCTCCTCGTCGAGCGGCGTGCCGACCGCGCCACCGGCGAGGATGCGCTCGTCCACCTCCACGATGCGCGACGGCGGCACGGGCCGGCGGGGCTTCACCCAGGTGTAGAGGTTGGCGGAGCGGGGAATGTCCTGGCGGCCGATGGCGAGGACGTGGCGGAAGCCGCGCGTCGTGACGAGGGCCGTCTTCGCACCCTTGTCCTCCAGGATCATGTTGGTGGCGACGGTGGTACCGTGCAGCACCTGCGTCAGCGCCGGCGCCTCGCGACCGGCGTCGGCGAGGGCGAGGCGGATGCCGGTGAGGAAGGCCTCGGACGGGTCGGCGGGGACGCTCGGCGTCTTCGCGCGCCACTTGGCGCCGGTCGCGTGGTCCACCAGCGCGACGTCGGTGAAGGTGCCGCCGATATCGACGGCGACGGAGAGGCCCGGGCTAGACGAGGACATCGACATACTCATTGCGGTGGAAGGCTGCGACGGCAGGGCGTTCGGCGCGGCGGGCCGCGGTCGCGGCGGCGTCGAGGGTGCCGTCCGCGACGACGACGCCGTAGTGCCGCGCCGCCGCCTCCGCCGTGACGAAGCCGCCGAGCACGTCCTCGAGGACGTCCGCCTCCGGGCGGTCGAAGGGATGGCCGTAGCCGCCGCCGCCGCCGGTCTCGATGCGCAGGATCTCGCCCTTCTTGATGGCGTTGCCGTCGGAAAGGGGCGCGAGCTCGCGCTCGGCCGGCGTTCCCGGGTTGACGACGACGCGGCCCGGCCCGCCGGACATGCCGCCGGCATAGCCCCACGGCGGGTTCTTCACGCTGTCGATGCGGATCGACAGCATGGCGGTCTCGGCGAGGATCTCGTACTCGCGCACGATGCCGCAGCCGCCGCGGTAGCGCCCCGGTCCGCCGGAGTCGACGGCAATGCCGTAGGAGCGCATGCGCACCGGGTAGCCGAGCTCGAGGAACTCGATCGGGTAGTTCTCCTGCGCGACGAAGTAGACCGCGTCGATGCCGTCGGCGGTCGGCCGCGCGCCGTAGCCGACGCCGATGCCGTCCGACAGCAGGTAGGGAGAGAGCGTGCCGTCCTCGTTCGCCGCGGTGCCGCGGATCATCGCGACGACGTAGGCCGACTGGGCCGCCGGCGCGCCGCCGCCGGCGACGTTCACGAGACCGTTGAGGGCGGAGAGCATGCGCATCATCGTGAGCCCGCGCAGGCCGAGCGGCGCGGGCCATTTGGGCTGGACGATGGATCCCTCGCGCAGCCGCACCTCGTCGATGGCGAGGGGGCCGCCGGCGTTGCAGACCTGCGCCGGATCGCCGCCGAGATAGTAGAGGCCGAGCGCGGCGCCGGGCACGCCGGGGTTCATGATGAGGTTCACCGGCCCGGCCGCCTGGTCGTCGCTCTCGGTGGCGTCGAAGATGAACCGGTCCTCGCCGTCCGCGCCGCGCTCGCGGGTGAGGGCGAAGCGCATCCTGAAGGGGCCGTTGCCGTGGCCGTCGGTGTCGATGGCGTCGGTGAAGCGGTGCGTGCCGTAGTCGAAGGTCTCGGCGAGGCGCTGGCGGACCAGCGTACGTGTGCGCTGGAGGAGCTGGGCGAGGGCGTCGGCGAACACCTCGCGGCCGAAGCGCTCGGCGATCTCGCCGACGCGCGTCACGCCGAGCCCGACGCTGGCGACGAGCGCGCTCATGTCGCCGACGCTCTGGTCGGGAAAGCGGGAGTTGCGGTGGAAGATGGCGAGGGTGGCCTCGTTGGTGCGGCCTTCGTCGACGAGCTTCGTCGGCGGCACGATTATGCCTTCCTGGAAGATCTCCGTCGCGTCCGGGCTGATCGACCCGGCGCGGAGGCCGCCGATGTCGGCAAAGTGCGCCCAGGACATGACGAAGGCGGTCAGCGCGCCGTCGCGGAAGACCGGCGCCAGCAGCACCTGGTCGTTGGAGTGGGAGACGGCGCCCCGCGAGCCGTAGCAGTCGTTGTACCAGTAGATGTCGCCCGGCCGCATCGTCTCCCTGGGGAAGGAGGCGAAGACCGGCCCGGTGAGGTCGCCGAAGATCGGCACCTTGGAGCCGACCGCCATCACGCCGTCGGCGTCGAAGAGCGCGGTATAGAAGTCCTTCTTCTCGCGGATGAAGGCGGAGATGGCAGTCCGCTCGATCAGCGCCTCCATCTCGCTCTGCGCGGCGGAGATGGCGCCGCGCACGATCTCCAGCGTGACAGGATCGCAGACGGGCGGCTGCCCGGGGGGGCGGCGGGTGCCGCCGGGTCCTGTTTCTGCGTCGTGGCGCATGGGGCGATGTCCTTGGGTCGGAAGGTCGGGAACGGAGGGTCGTGGAAGGCCGCCTTGGACCGGGCGGTCCGAAGCGGCGCGCGGTGTCATGGCGCGGGCCGGTACATCGTTGGCGCGTCGCTCACGGCCCCGCGCCTCGCCGGGCACGGCAGGACGAGGCGGGCGGCGTCATCGGCCGGCTCGCGTGAGGGTGACGTTGTACTCGTACAGGTCGCTGCGCAGGGCCGCCTCGGCGTATTCGACCGGCCGGTTCGGCTCCACGTAGGAGGTGCGGCGGATGGTGAGGACGGGCGTGGCCGGGGCGATCTCGAGCACGTCGGTCTCCTCGGCGGTGGCGAGGCGGGCGGCCACGGTGTCGTGTCCGTGGGTGATGTGGAGTTTCCGCGAGCGCTCGATGAGGTCGTAGATCGCGCCGCTGAAGTCGTCCTTCGGGGTCAGCCCGACCCACTCCGGCACGTAGGAGCGGATGACGGTGAAGGGCGCGCCGGCGAGGTCCCTGAGGCGAAGGAGGTGCAGGACGCGCTCCCCGTCGCGCAGCGCCAGCGTGTCGCGCACCGCCGCGGTCGGGGTGCAGAGCTCGGCGACGAGAGTGCGCGCGCGGGACGGCAGCCCGGTGAGGCGGGGGTCTTCAGTCAGCCCCAGCAGGGTGGAGTTGCGTGCCGGGGTGCGGCTGCGCACGACGAGCGTGCCGACACCGGGCGTCGGCTTGACGAGGCCGTCCTCCGCGAGGACGCGGATGGCGCTGCGGACGGTCGCGCGGCTGACGTGCAGGGAGGCGGCGAGGTCCTGTTCCGGCGGCAGCGCCGTGCCGACGGGGTGTTTCCCGGCCTCGATCTGCGCCCGCAGCAGGCCCTCGACCTGTTTGTAGAGGGGCGCGCCGGCGGGTCTGGCGGCTTCGTCGGGCATGCACCTCGGCCGAAATGTTCGTACATTTACGTCGCGCGTCAGGCGATGCGGAAAGCCGCATCATATCGCTGAACGCCCGGTGATTTCCCTCGATCGAGCCCGGAAAGTCAACAGCAGGAGCGGCCGTATCACGCGATCGATCCGCCAAATGTACATACATTCCAACCCGAAGTGCGCCGCCCCGTGCTGGAAAGCTGCGGAGGGGCGCTGATGCTCTGGCGTTCGTTCCGGTGGCCGCGTGCAACTCCAACGTTGCCGGCCGCAGCCGCGCTGCCGGCGCCCGCGAGCCGGGGCGGTCCCGTCGGCGCGGCGCGCCGCAAGGCAGCGTGCATCGGGGGGGGCCAGCGGCTGCGGTTCAGCTGATCGACTGCGGGCTGCCACCACATGACGGCGGAGCGCAGGGACCGCGGCTTCGGCGGCATCTTCCGGGTGCAGGGCGGGATCGTGCAGCGAAGCGCGTTCGCGGCCATCGCGGCGAGGCGGAGCGGAAGCGTTCGGCCACAGGCCGAGCACCGACCTCGCCATCCGGGATTCGCGCTGGCCGACGGCGGTTTCCGGACGAGCCGAGGTGCCGCCGCGTGAGGCGCCAGAGACCGGGTGAGGTTCTGGAGTGCTGATGGTTCAGCGGATCGAGCGCGATGACCACTGCGGCTGCATTTTCAGGAAACACAGCCACGAACGAGTGGCTCCCCGGGCCGGATTCGAACCAGCGACCAACCGGTTAACAGAGGTTTTCCACTGCAATTCGTTGCAACGCCTCGCACCCTTCTTCTTCCTGAACGCCGCAAAATCTCTGGGGTTTTGTGTCTCGTAGCATTGCGAGCTAGTGCGAGGGATATCGACAAAGCGCACGTTGCCGCGTAGATCATTCCGTAGAACACGGGAACCGGTTGGTCGAGGGGATCAGTGCGTGGCGGTATCAGAATTGACCGATCGAGCGTGCCAAGCGGCGAAGGTGGTCGACGGCGCGCGCTCGACAAATCACTTCGACGCCACCGTCAAGGGCCTCTGTCTTAAGGTATCGGCCGGAGGCTCCAAGACCTTTTACCTCGTCTACACAAAGCCTGGGTCGAAGGACCGTGCTTGGTTGAAGCTGGGGCGGTATCCGGAACTGTCTCTTGCGAAGGCGCGAGCAAAGGCCCGGGACACGCGTGCAGACATCGGCGAAGGTACGGACCCGATCATTGAGAAGCGCGCTGCAGCCGCTGCACAGACGGTCGACGACCTGATTGAGAACTATCTCACGCGGCATGCTTCAACAAAGCGCTCTGCTGACGAAATTGCGCGCCGGCTGCGCAAGAACGTGGGTGAGGTTATCGGCTCGGTGAAGCTGGAACAATTGCACCGACGCGACCTCACTCAATGCATAGACACGGTCAAGGACCGCGGCGCTGGCGTCGAGGCGAACCGTGTTTTCGAGGACCTCCGCGCAATGGTGCGATGGGCTCAGGGGCGGGGCGACCTCGATCGCAATCTCACAGAGGGAATGAAGCGCCCGACGGTGGTCATCGAACGGGACCGTGTTCTGTCGGCGACCGAGATCCGCACGATGTGGCAAGCCCTGTCCGTCTCCGAAATGCAGGAAGCGACACGGCGCATCATTCGACTTTGCCTCATCACTGCTCAGCGCGTTGGCGAGGTCTCCGGCATGACGCTGGACGAAGTCGACCTCGCATCGCGACTTTGGACAATCCCAGCCGCCAGATCGAAGAACAAGCGCGAGCACATTGTCCCTCTCACGGACTTTGCCTGCGAGATCATCAACGCACAGCTGCAGGCATCAGCCGATTTGGCGAAACGGAAGGGTAGGGGCATTCCGCCGTTCGTGTTTCCGGGGCCGGGTGCTCGCGCATCAATTACTGGGGCCGCGGTCGCTAAGGCCGTCAAGCGTCAGGAGGCAGGCGAGACACCAGACGCGGCGCCGGAGATTTTGGGAATTTCCCCATGGACGCCCCACGATCTCCGGCGATCAGCCGCGACCGGGATGGAAGAACTCGGGGTTAACCCGTTCGTGATCGGGCACGTCCTCAACCACATCAGCGTGACGCGGGCGAGCATTACGACCCGCGTCTATGCCCGGTACGACTACAGCGTCGAGAAACGGGAAGCTCTTGAGAGTTGGTCAGATCACCTTTGTCGAATAGTTCACCTCAACGCTGGGGAGTTGACTGAATGAGCGTTCTGTTTGACACCGATTTATCTGACGAGCAGATCGACGCCATGATTGTCTCCGTCGAGACCGAATATTCTCGGAATGGCGCCGCGTTTCGACAAGCGGCGAAAATCATTGCTGCGAGAAGCCAAGATTGGGCAAGGCGAGACTTCTTTTTGCAGGAATTTACTGAGCAGAACGTTGGGGCGTGCCTTTTTCGTGCCCGACATCGACTCCTATCGGGTCAAAAACAGGAGGCCACGACAGATATCTGCCGACTTCGAATGAGTTTAGACTACCTAAAGCAAGAATATCTTCAGGTCTATATTCGAACTGGGCAAGAAGTGCGCCACTCAGGGGGCGGCAGGCCATCCGGTGCAAATGATGCGCGAGATATGGCCATGGCGAGGGAGTTTCTTGCCCAATACGACCCTGCCGGGCACCGCTCGGCGTCAGCACTGAAGGCGCAAATCGGTAAGAGGAATGACCTCAAGCGTTCGAGTGCCATCAAAGCAATCGACCGCGCGCTCAAGAAATTGTCCGGCAAACGGGATTAATCGGACGTCGAACAGGCCACCTTGCTCCTTGTCGCAACACAATGCGAGGCAAGGAAGTGCAGACCCAACACGCAAGACTCCCGGACGAAGACGACCTCGTTACGGCGAAGGTCGCATGTGAGCTGATCGGTGGCATGATGTCGCCGATCACCCCATCCACCCTCTACCGCGGTGTTAAAAGTGGGCGGTTCCCCGCGCCGCTGAAGCTTGGCGCCGGCACGTCCCGTTGGCGCCGCAGCGAAATCGTCGCGCTCCTCGAACATGCCGCCGCGGCCCGCAAAGAGGGGGCTGCGTGATGAACGACAACATCCAGCCGTCGACCCGCGAGCAAAATCGCATCCTCAGCGCCGAGGCCGGCGCGAACTATCGCAAATGCGCCCATTTCATCGAGATGGCATTGGCCGCATCCGAGCACGGTACGACCGCCTTCAAGGCGGCTTCCGAGAATTCCACCATCCCCTCGCCGGACGATCACCTTCGCTCGGCGCTTGAGCAGGCGAGGCCCCATCTCGAAGCCGCGCTCTGCATCCTCCGCGGGGAGGGCGAATGATGTTTATCGTCGAAGACGAACGGCCGCTCGAATTCGTTCACCTCGGCCGCATCAACGGCGGCGAGATGTCCTTCTGGCGCATCCCGTCGCTGCCCGAGGCCTGCCCGGCAGTCGATGCTAACTCGCTAGTCGAAATCGCGGGTGGCCTCGGTGACGAAAGCGCGCAAGCGATCCTAGAGGATCTTGCGAACAATCCGGACAGCATCCTGTTCGCTCCGACCGGCCGCACGGTCGATGGTTTTCCGGAGGTCCGGCCCGTCGCCTCGCTCAGCGGTGCGATCACCCTCATCGGCGCTCTCAACAAAGCCGGCTTCGACACTGCTGACCTGGGTGATCGGTACTTCAGCGCCCTGTTTGACGCGCTCAAGAGCGACATCTTGGAAGGCGAGCCGCCTGCCGACGTCGCTTCGCTCGAACTGCGTGCGCTGCAGCGTTTGACCGCCGAAGCCATCGCGCTGCAGCTCCGGCTGGACGCATCGCCCACCGATGGGGAGGGCGCCCGATGACCCTCGCCCTCGAATGCTACGTCACTCAGGGTGGGGCGGCGATGACGCTAGAGCAGCTCGCCGCCGCTGCTGATGTCGATTTCGACGACGTCCGGAGCGAGGTCGCCCGGTGGATCGTCGACACGAATGGCGAGGTCCGCCGAACCCACTTCAACGAGTGCGGAAACACGCTCTGCCTGAACCGCAATGGCGTCCGACTGATGCTGGAGCGGCTGGGCGTCGAGGAGGACCTTGCCTCGACGATCGAGCGCCGCCTCGATCGCTCGGAAAGCCATATGGAGACAGTTTACGCGGCGGAACCCGCGGCACGGGAGGCTGCCGAATGAGCGGCTACAACGAAAATGGCCCGGCGCCGTCTGCCCACGACCGCCGGACCAGTCTCGCTTCTTTGACAGTGGCAACTTGTACCGACGGCAAAAGTAACGCGACAAGCGATGCGCGACAAGGGACGTGCGCGACGTGCCGATGGTTCGCCGCTGCTGACGCGCCTCGCCGGTTCGGTTTGTGCCGGCGCCGCCCTCCGGTAGTGCTCGACGTTACCGAAGATCCGGTCTGGCCGAGCGTCTCGCGCAGCGACTGGTGCGGTGCCTGGGAACGAGGTGCCGCCGCATGAACGCGATGACTGGTCGACCAAAGAAGGCCGCGCGTCTCGTGTCGGACAACACCAAACCTGATGGTCTTCCGGCTGGTTTTCAGGTCCGGGCCAACGGCGTTGACCGCGAGGAGGAGGCGGCCGAAGGCGCAACCGAATGGAGATGGCTCTGTTCGCCGCTTCGTGTGGTCGCTCTGACCCGTGATCGTTCCGGCGAAGGCTGGGGCCGTCACACCGAGATCATCGATGCCGATGGCCGAACGCACACATGGTCTATCCCGGCTCGGATGCTCGCTGGGGACGGGGCCGAGATGCGCGCCGAATTCCTCGACCGCGGGCTCCGTCTAGCATCCGGCGCCCGGTCCAAGGCCGCGTTCTCCGACCTTCTATCACGATGGGAACCATCCGCCCGAGCGCTCAAGACTGACCGCCTCGGTTGGACGGATGAAAGTTGCGAGGCGTTCATTTTAGGTGATGGTCGCACGCTGGGTGACGCTCGGATTGTGTTCCAGCACGAGCACGGCAACGTTGCTGCCGCCACAGAGATGCGAGAGGCGGGAACCGTCGCCGAATGGACTGAGAACGTCGCCTCGCTCTGCCGCGGCAACCCGCTGCTGGTGTTGGCGGTCTCTGCGGCCTTTGCCGGTCCGCTGCTAGAACTGCTCGGTCTCGACGGTGGTGGTATTCATCTGCGAGGCGCCTCGTCGAGCGGCAAGACTTCTGCTCAGCGTCTCGCCGCATCCGTCTGGGGCAGCCCACGCTTCGTCTCAACGTGGCGAAGTACTTCAAACGGTCTCGAGGGCATCGCGGCGTCCTGCAACTCGACGATCCTCGTTCTTGACGAACTTGGCGAGGTGAACGGGCGCGACGCTGGTGAATGTAGCTATATGCTGGCAAACGGCTCCGGCAGGCAGCGGGCGGACCGAACCGGGCGCGCTCGCAGCCCGATCCGCTGGCGGGTGATGTTCTTGTCCAGCGGCGAGATCGGACTTGCCGACAAGATGGCCGAGGCTGGCCGGCGGGTGAAGGCTGGGCAGCAGGTCCGTCTTCTCGATATCGCTGCCGATACGCGCCGGTTCGGAGCTTTCGACGAACTGCACGGTCGGGCGGATGGTGCAGAGTTCGCGGACGCACTGCGGGCGGCAACTGCCAGCCACTTCGGCTCCGCCGGGCCTGCGTTCATCGGCGAGATCCTTAAAGACCCCACGGGGGTAAAGGCGACAGCGCGGACCTTGATCGAGGAGTTTCGTGCCCAAGCTACCGCACAGCAGTCACTTCAGAGCGGACAGGCCGAACGCGGAGTTCAGCGGCTCGGTATCGTCGCGGCAGCGGGCGAGTTGGCTACTCAATTCGGTCTGACCGGATGGGACGAGGGCGACTCGTTCGCCGCAGCTGTGACGGCCCTCGAACTTTGGATCAATGGGCGGGGAGGGGCCGGTTCCGACGAAGCGCGCGAGGCCATCGAGCGGACCCGCGCATTCCTGACGACGCATGGACCGTCCCGCTTCGAGCGCGTCAACGAAGCCGATAGCAACTCCGGGACCGCGGGCGACTCATTCACAGCACAACGCCTCCCGGTCCTCAACCGGGCCGGCTGGGCCACGGAGAGGCACTACTACATCGCCGTAGATGCATGGCGCGAGATCCACGCAGGGGCGGACCCAAGCCGGGCCGCAAAGTACCTCATTTCGGCTGGTTGGCTCGATGCCGACACTGACGGGCGGTTGAAGCGCCGCACACCCCATTCCGTGCCTAACAGGCCGCGAGCCTACGCGGTTCGCGCGCAGATCCTGGGAGCTGGCGATGACGTATGAAGTGCTTCTCAGCCCTGACATTAGGGAGCGGATCAGGGCCGCGCTTGCGCCCCTAGCGGTGCGGCGGTGCCAGACCCCCGTGTCCGAACATCACAGTGCACCGGTGCCGAATAGGACGCCGAGACTAGAAAACACCAATGATTTCAACGCGGTCCCGCTGGTCCCGCTCGCGAATTCGGAGTGGGACCGAAAAAACCCTAATGATTTCAACGCGGTCCCGCTTGGTCCCGCTGGTCCCGGTCAAAAACGAGGAGCCCAAAACAGTTTCGGGACCAAGGTCGCTGAGGAACTTCGTCAGCCGCTCGCCGAGTTGGAACGGCTGACGACGGAGGGCGATCTCTGCAGCGCTGGCCGAAGGTATATCGAGAACGCGATTGGATTTATCCGCCTCGGATGGGCTGAGCGTGCTCTCAGTCTCGGGTGGACGCTGGAGCGCCTATTCCAGGTCGATCCTCGTGCACCGTGGCTCCGCTTCGATCGTATCGGTGCCGCCTTCCTCGCAACGAATGTCGCAGCCATCAGCGATGAGGCAATGGTCCTGCGATCCTCGCGCAACGGCACCCGCCGAGTGTGGCGTGACCGACGTGGAGGTGAGGGTGCCTACGTCTGGGACGTCGTTCAAAATTTGCCCCCTCTTGAAAATGAGCGGGACCGAGCGGGACCAGCGGGACCGGCCGCAGAAACGCTGGGCTTTTGCTGGTCCCACTCTGATTTCCCGAGCGGGACCAGCGGGACCGGCAACGATGGGGAGTAGCGCCAAGGCCGCGAACGCCGAGCGTCAGAGGCGCTGGCGCAGGCGCCAAAAGGAGGGCGTCAGCGTCATACCCGTCGAGGTTTCGGATGAGCTGAGACAGCGATTGTTCGACGACGGACTGTTAGGGGATTTGGTTGGCGAAGAAGAAGATTGTATAGCCAAGGCAATATCGACGCTTCTTCGTAACGCGTTACTTAAAGACTAGCGCTAATACGGATAAAATCGTCAACGTAAACACTGAGGGTGCTACGTTGACATTGACAGAGATCGTTGAGCCGAGCGACGGCTGGTATTCCTTCTTTAAGGACCTCCGTATCCCGGATGAGCCGGCGTCGATCGCCGAAGCTCATGACGCCCTGACTGCCGCCACGGCGTCACGCGAGGCGGCGGCGAAGCGCCTTGAAGATGCCCAGCGTGCGCTCGCGTCGACCAAGTTCGGTCAAGCCCCCGTAATAACGCACCGAGAGGTCGACGAACTGGGGGAATGTCTCGCTCCGGCGATCGAGGCCGAGAAGGCGGCGAAGACCGAGCGCGATAAGCGCCGCGCCGACTATGTGGCGGCGACGAAGGCGGACCTCGAAGATCCGTTGACCCGGTATCACGAGGCCCTCGCAAGTCGGCTCGTAGATATACGCGATCTGCTGTTGGTCGGGGCCGTATTTAACCAGACGAGCAAAGCTTCCCGTGTTCCGCTCAACAGCAAGCTTCTCGAAATTACGCCTCACGTTCTGACTCTGATCAAAGAGGCAGAGAAGCTCGTCGGCGCCGTCAAGCCGAAGTTCAACAACACAAGCCGGAAGGACTGAACATGATCCTGAACAAATCGATGGGTCGAGAACATTTCGCCGCCAATGATCGGGCGCGGAAGCATCTGATGGGCACCAGAGCCGCATCGAAAAGCACCGCAGGCCCCCCGACCAGAGCGGAGAGCATCGCTCAATTTCGGCGTGCTGAAGACAACCTGAGGCGCGCCACCCTCGCTGAGCAGCGCCGGGACTGCCAGACCGTTGTGGACCTCATCGCTGTCGGTCACCTCCGTCGTTTCGGAGAGGAACTGCGTAGATGCCGCTGACAAACGACGATTTGGCGATCCTGGTGAAAGGGATCGCTTCGCCGATCAAAGAGCTTGTTGCTCATGAGATCGCCCCGCTCGCGGCTCGTCTAGACGCCCTGCAGCGTGATGCCGAGGTGCGGAATGACCATTGGTCCGCCCACACTGCGCAGACGGCAGTGAAGGCCATTCACGAGGGCCTGCAATGAAGTTCGATGGTGAAGCGTTCGGCGCCGAGATCGTCAGTGCCGTCAAAGGCTACGTCGATCGAGAGACGGCGCGCCTTGCTGGCAAGATCGCTGTCCTGGAGGCGCGCGTCGCAGCATCAGAGGCGAAGGGGTTGGCGTACCGCGGCGTCCATCAGAAGGCGGCCGACTATAGCCGCGGCGATGCCGTCACCGCCTCGGGCAGTCTGTGGATCGCTCTGACCGACATCCGATCCGGTGAGGCCCCTGGCGCCTCAAACAACTGGCAACTGGCGGTTAAGGCCGGCCGCGATGGGAAGGATGCCCGATGAAGCCCAGCACTCTCGCTCAGGCCATGGATATGGTGGACGCTCGAATGGACGATCACGAGGAAACCGTGATGTCCCGCGTCGATGACCTCGCCGATCGCTTGGGCGCAACATCCGAAGAACGCCGCGTGATGCTCGATGAGCAGCAGGCATGGCTCGATGAAACCCGTGAGGCGATGCGAGCCCACGTCCGAACGTGCTGGCCCGGGATGGCACATCAGTGACGGGTGGGGGGTATTGGCAAAGGTTAGGGCCGCGATCCGCTGGACCGGCGGGGGTCCTTTCCCACCCTAATTGGCAAGTTTTCGGAAGCGCCGCAACAAGTCCCCCCGGGGGGGCATGTTCGAGGTCTGCAGCCCGCAAGTCACGGACCGGCGGGGGTCCCTTTTACACCCATCTGCAATTCAGATCTTAGGACAAACAGCACATGCCTCGTCCAAGAATACCTACTGGGAAAGCTCGGGTCACCGGGGCGTCTGCAAAGAATCCGGCCCGCTTCAAAGACCGAGCAGAACCCAATCTCAAGCCGTTGGCTGAGGCGCCAAGTTGGTTCGGCGAGGTCGAGAGGGCGGCTTGGGACAGGTTCCGCGCCGAGATCCCTTGGCTGACCGAAGCGGATCGCGTGCTTGTCGAGGTTGCCTCGACGCTTCGTGCGCGGCTTGCGACAGATCCGGCGATGAGCGTGAACGCGATAGCGCAGCTCCGAATGTGTCTTAGCGCTATGGGCGCGACACCAGCGGATCGTAGCCGGGTCGATATCCCGCAGAACGACGACGATCCCCTTACCTGCTACTTCAACTAACCGTCAGAGGAGACAGACGACATGGCGGACGACAGCGAAAGATTAGCGATCCTCGTCGAAGGCCGCGTTGCCGACTTCGAGAAAGCCCTCAAATCTGTCGAGCGCAAGGTCGACAAGATGGGGAAGGGCGTCAACGACAATATGAAGGGTGTCGAGCGGGCATCCAAGCGTGCCGCTGACGTGATGGAGAGGGAATTCGCTCAGGCGACGACGGGTGTCTCAAGGAAGCTCGCGGCCCTGCGCAACGGTTTTGGCGATGCGCGGAACCTCTTGGGGGGTCTTGGCCCTGCGGCAGGCCTCGCCGGCCTTGCTGGTGGTGTCGGTGCCGGCGCCGCCATCTCACAGATTAATCGCACCACCGCAGCCATCGCGGCCATGGCAGATGCGGCGAAGCGCGCCGGCATCTCGTTCGAGGCCTTTCAGGAACTCGGATACGCATTCTCCCGCGAACGCGTCAGCATCGATGCGTTGACGGATGGCATCAAGGAGCTTCAGCTTCGCGCTGACGAATTCGCGGTCACCGGCAAGGGTTCTGCGGCTGAGGCCTTCACCCGCCTCGGGTACGGTGCAGACGAGCTGGCGGCCAAGCTCAAGGACCCGCAAGAACTTTTTCTCGACATCATCAAGCGGCTGGAAGGCTTCGACCGCGCCGCGCAGATCCGTATTGCGGACGAAATCTTCGGCGGAACCGGCGGTGAGCAGTTCGTGCAGCTCCTGGATGCTGGTGAGGGGAAGCTTCGCGCGAACATCCAGCGCGCTCGCGACCTCGGGATCGTCCTGTCCAGTGACGTCGCCGACCGTGCCGCCGAGGTGAACAATGCCTTCACCGAAATGTCCGCGATCATCGAGTCGCGGGTGAACGCCGCCCTGACCAACACTTCGAGCTGGGTGCTTAAGATCGGTCGGAACATCGCCACGTGGGAGGCCGCGGCCGAGAAGTTCCTCTCGGCGCTCGGCAACACTGACTCCAACCGCTCCCTGAACCAATGGCTCATCGCCATGGGGATAGCCGACACCTCGGGCGTCACACTCCTGGACCCGGATCTCAAGGCGACGGCGGTCGCGAAGCAGACTGAAAGGGTTGAGCAGCTTCAGTCGCAATGGCAGGCGGCCAACGACGAAGTCCAGCGCCTTGAAGATGCCGATGCCGGCGCGACGGCGATCGATGCTGCGAGGCGTCAGGCGGCGCTTCTGACGGATGAGTTGTCCCGTGCCAATGCCCAGTTGCAGAAGCTTTCGACGACGGCGCCAACGTCTGTCACGGTTCATCCATCGCCGACTGGAAGCACCACGGCCTCAGGACTGCCGCAGCCGATCGAGGGGACCATGGGCGCGCATGGCCAGCGCCTCGTGAGGATCAGCACAGCGAGCGGTCAATCGGCGATGGTGAACGCCGAGCACGCGCGAAGCTTTCAGGGCCTGATCGACGACTTGGAGCGGCAGGGCTACCAAATCCGAAGCCTCGGCGGGTACAACAACCGCAACATCGCCGGCACGAACACGCTCTCCAACCATGCGTTCGGCAACGCGATCGACATCAATCCGGCTCAGAACCCGATGGGTGACAGGCTCGTCACGGACCTGCCCGTGAACGTTGCGGAGCTGGCGCGGAAGCACGGCCTTGAATGGGGCGGAAGCTGGCAGTCCCGAAAAGACGCCATGCACTTCGAGGCGCCGGGATCTGGGACCGAGCGTGAGCTGCAACGGGCCGCTCAGTCCGCGGAGACCGATCGTGCGAAGGTCGCCGACGATGCCATGCGCCAAGCCGAGGCGCTTGCGCGGGTCAACGAGGAACTCGCCCGCGAGTTGGAGATCGAGAACAAGCGCGCCGAACTTCAGGCGGCAGGGTTCGACCAAGATGCGATCAACAACGCCCTGGATGAAGAGGCGCTGGTCCGAGAGAAGCTGAACCAGCTCAAGGCTGCCGGCATCGAGGTCGACGCTCAGCAGGAAGAGAAGATCCGCGCGCTCGTCTCGCAGCTCTTCGAACTTCGCGACGCGACCGATCAAGCGGCTGCGGCACAGCAGAAGCTGGAGCAGGCGCAGCAGGATGTTGGGGCTGCGGCGCAGGCCATCGGGCAACCGATCCTCGACACGCTCCTGTCGCTTGGAGATGGCGCCGAGGATGCCGGTGAGAAATTCAAGCAGCTCGCGAAGCAGATCGCCAACATGGTGCTGCAAGGCGCCCTGTTCGGTCAGGGGCCGCTCGGCAACCTGTTCGGCGGTGGCCTTCTTGGTGGACTGCTAGGCCGAGCGTCTGGTGGCCCCGTACGCGCTGGTCAGCCGTACATGGTCGGCGAACAGGGCAAGGAACTGTTCGTCCCCGGCGCAAACGGGACGATCCTCGACGCGAACCGCACCAAGTCCATGATGGATCGGATGATGACGCCGTCGATGGCCGGAGCGTCCGCCTCGGCGCCGGGGAGCGGTATCGAGAAACTGGTGATTGAGATCGCATCCCGCTTCGACGCTGACGGCGGCTTCGACTCCGCGGTCGAGCGCACAGCCGGGCCGATCGCCCGAGCGGAAAGCCGGAAGGCATCGGACCGCGTCGCCAGAAGCGTTCCGAGCATCTCCGACGCCAGAAGCCACGACAAAGAGACCCGGAAGACACGCACGCTGCGAGGGTGGGGAGTTCCTGACTGAGGGGAGGGGCGATCCCGCCTCAGTCTCTACTTGGCCCTAAGATAGTAAAGGGTGGGCACGAGTTCGGCGCCCACCCTCTTTGATTTCGGCGTTGGCGACGTCAGCCGTCACGACATCTGCGCAATTTGCCTCGCCACCGTCCTTGCGCTGCGTAGCAAGGCTATGTGGCGGTCCATGTCGACATGAAGATCGTCGAGGCCCTGAGCGATGGGCTCCGATCCGTAGCTTCCCAGAAGATCACTTGTGACCGCCAATCTGATGAGAAACACGCGCTGCCGCGTCTCCTCAAGCTCGTCCAGGACCTCAGCGATTACGCTGCGGAGATCTTCGATGCCGTTCAGGTCGGTCGTCATCGCGCCGCCTCCGCCTTATGCGCATCGGCGTAAGCGTTGAGCATCTCTTCGAACTGGTCGACGAACTCAATCAGGTCGTCGCTCGCGCGCAGCATCGCGTCGCCGCACGAGTGGCGGGTGCCATCTCCAGCGACGGATTCCGCTCCCGCCGTGTAGAACTTGATGCGCGCCTCCAGCGAGTCCCATTCGGTGACTAGGTCGAGCAGCGTCGGCACTTCGACGGTGTCGTCCTTGGCGAGGACCGCTTCGCTTGCATTGCTCTTGGGCATCTCGATACCTCCAACGGTTTTCGTTGATAGGTGACGGTATCCGAGTATTTCGTTACCTGTCAACGCTTTTCGTTTGTGCTATACGAAATACGTTAGACGCGGACGGATCGATGACACCGGCACAATCAAGAGGCGCCCGTGGGCTCATCGGCCTTACCCAGGCTGAACTTGCCCGGCGCTCCAACCTGAGCGAGAGCACCATCAGGGACTTCGAGAAGGGTCGGCGGCTGCCGTCGATCAACAATCTCGTCGCGATCCAGCGCGCTCTTGAGGACGCTGGCGTCGAGTTCATTGCCGAGAACGGTGGCGGGGCTGGGGTGAGGCTGAAGAAGGGCCGCTGACGTAGCCATGAATGGCGAATCCAATGAGAGGCTGATGAAGCGACTCGGCACCGAGTCAGCCGACTTCATCGTCCGTGACGGTAGCGTCGATGCCGAACTGTGGGAGATCGACGAGAACCTGTGCCGCAACGAACTCTCTCCGTCCGAACGGGCGGAGCTTACGGCGCGGCGCAAGGCGATCTACGAGAGGATGCACCCGGAGACGACGCACGGGGAGAACCAGCACACGAGGAGTCGCCAAGTTGGCGACTCCTCGGCTGACCGCTTCACCGCCGACACCGCCCGCGCCACCGGGCAGTCCGAACGCAAGGTACAGCGGGACGCTGAGCGCGGCTCCAAGGTCTCCCAAGAGGCCATGGACGTCATCCGTGGCACGAAGCTCGATACGGGGTCCTTCCTCGGAGCCGGGGCGAGAGGTATCTCGCGGGACAGGCGAAGGAACTCCGCCGTTCCTCAAAGCGCTTGCGATGGCGGTCGATGTGCGGCGACTTCCATTTACTGTCGCAGCAGAACAACACACCCGACCACTACGTCGTTTAAGTTCATCGTCGAGAACTCGTCACCTGTAGCGACTTCGTCGACGCACGTCATAATTTGCGATGCAAAAAGTGCTGTACCTAGGCGACCAAGCTCTTGCTGCTCTGTCTCCGACAGCACTGCCAGCGCCCACCTGACTGACAACTTCACTCTGGATTCTTTTGTAGCGTCACTCCAATCTCCAAGGGTTTTGACTTCCTGTGCCAGTGACGACGTTGCGACGGCAACGACCGAAGCGACTATGCAAGCGCGCGTACACGCAATGAGAGGCCTTAGGAAAAGTGGCAATTCTCAGATCCTTGGTGGTCATGACAAAGCAAGACTAGACTGCTGTAGTTCGCATGAGCAATGAGGAGTGGGTCTGAGCTTTCCCGAGAACGGGCCAGGACCGGTGGGGGTCTCTCGCGCGCAATTCCGAGTGAAATGCGGTTTCTATCGAAATTTAGCGGGACCGAGCGGGACCAGCGGGACCGGCCGCAGAAACCCTGAGGTTTTTCCGGTCCCACTCGGATTTCCCGACCGGGACCGACCGGGACCAAGCGGGACTGGGTTTGGCCCAGCGCTGGCCCAGCCCCGACCCCTAGTTTTGAGGCGGGGCCAGCGGGGCCAAGCGGGGCCACGTTGAAATCATTGGTGTTTTCTGGCCCCGCTTGCCGTTTCCGCAGCGGGGCCAGCGGGGCCAGAGGCTATCCGTCAGGTGCAACCATATGTGCGACGCACGCGGTTCACGTCGATCCCGGAAAGGAAGCCGTTGAGGTAGCGCAAAGGAATCGTCGTGACCTGGCGCCCCTGCCCTCCGACCTGCATGTTCGTAATGGACATGCAGGTTCCGAGAACCGGATCGCGTCGGACACGTTTTTGCTGGGCTTCCCATTGGAGCCCCATCCCCTCGACGATCGGCTTCAGCGCGACATGCGGCTCGCGGTTCCGATCTCGCGCATGAGCGGGGTCGCTTCCGAGTCGACCTGCTTCAACTAGAATTGTTACGGTTTAGCGTGAAAAGTGGGCCTCACCGGTCCGGGGCCGCTCGGTGGAGGCATTTGAAGGCCCGCCCCCATGCCTTGCGATAGGCTTCGCGCCTTCAGTGACGCCGGCGGATGGACGGCATTGGGTGATCGCCGCTGTCCCAGTTTCGGGGAGCACCTCATGTAGGCTCAGCACAACTTTGTGCTACGCGCTGATCTCGTCACCGCCGCGGCGGATGTAGGATCACCGCAATATCTCGCGCTCCGCAAACTCTGCATTTGAGCGGCATGGGGGCGACGTAGGATCGATCCCGATCCAAGCGTGCAGCCAGCGCATCCAAGTCGAGTAGGGCTGACCGCACGCAGTGTCGGCAGTGCGCAGTCAGCGTGTAGCGGTGGTCTATCAGATCGCCGATCGTTGCGATGACGGTCGGCTGAAGTGGGCTACCGGTTGCCAGTGTCGTCGCCATAGAGCCAGCGTAGGGCCTCTTCCTTCGTGTCGAACTCCTGGACACGGCGCCCACTCACTAGGCCCTCGTAGGGCTTCTGAAAGCCCAGGTCGACATTGCTGCCGACCCATTCGACCACGCTGAGGTCACCGTTCGTGGCGATTGTGCCGCCCCTGGAAAATCCCATCACTGGTTTCCACCATCCGATTGCGTTCGGCGCGCTTTGAGTGTGCCGCATCGGAGGAGGTGCGTCGATGGCGATCACGGGCCGGGAGACTCGCCAAGCCACAACGTAGCTTGGTGGCCGCGGGTAGGGTGACTGCAGATTGCTGGATCGGCATCCGCTCACCGTGATCGCATCTGCTCGTAGCTACGGGCTCTTCCGTAGAAACTGCGTAGATCATTCGGTTTAGGGATTTTAGGGGTGGCGTCTAACCCCTTGATGCGAGTGGCTCCCCGGGCCGGATTCGAACCAGCGACCAACCGGTTAACAGCCGGTTGCTCTACCGCTGAGCTACCGGGGAATGACGCGCTCGCGTTGGGGCGATATAGCAAGCTGATTCTGATCGTGCAACAGGGAGATCAGTCATCAACAAGCCCCAATTCATCCTTGTCATCGGCGGCGCCCGGTCGGGCAAATCCCGCTATGCCGAGGAGATCGCGGCCCGATCCGGCCGGCCGGTGACCTATGTCGCCACCGCAGGGCCGCCCCGCGACGAGGAGATGAAGGCGCGCATTGCCGCGCATCGGGTCCGGCGCCCCGCCCATTGGACGACGGTGGAAGCGCCGGTGGACCTCGCCCGGACCGTCCCCGGCGAGGGCGTGCTGCTGATGGACTGCCTGACCCTGTGGCTCACCAACGTCATGCTCGGCGAGCACGATGTCGCCGCGCACCGCACCGCGCTCGCGGACGCGCTGGAGGCGCGCACGCGCGACGTCATCGCCGTCGCCAACGAGGTGGGCGAGGGGATCGTCCCGGCCACGCCGCTCGGCCGCGCCTTCCGCGACGAACAGGGGATCCTCAATCAGGAGATGGCGCGCCGCGCGACGACGGTGGTCAAAATGGTCGCGGGCTGCCCCCTCGTCGTCAAACCGGCGCCCGATCCGGCGATCGTCCTCTGACGACGCAATGCGGCAGTTCGGGGCCGGCGTAACGATTCGGGGCCGGCGGGGTGAACGGGGCCGCGGTCGTCCCGCGGCCTCTTTGCTCCCGTAGGGCGTGTTCCGGTGCGGATTGCCGGCGTCTAGCCGATCTTCATCACCACGCGGCCGTCGATCTTGCCTTCCTTCATGCGGTCGAAGATCGCGTTGATGTTGTCCAGCGTGTCCCAGCTGTAGTGCGAGGCGACCTTGCCGTCGCCGGCGAACTGCAGCGCCTCGACGAGATCCTGCCGGGTGCCGACGATCGAGCCGCGCACGGTGATGCGGTTGAGGACCACGTCGAAGATCGGCAGCGGGAAGTCGCCCGGCGGCAGGCCCACCAGCGACATCGTGCCGTGCCGCCGCGTCATCGCCTGCGCCTGCGCGAACGCAGCGCGCGAGACCGCCGTCACCAGGACGCCGTGGCCGCCGCCGTCGGTGATGCGGCGCACCTCCTCGACGGCGTCGTTGTTGCGCGCGTCGACCGCCGCGTCGGCGCCGAGGCTCCTCGCGAGCGCCAGCTTGTCCTCGGCGACGTCCACCGCCACCACGTTCATGCCCATCGCCTTGGCGTACTGCACCGCCATGTGGCCGAGGCCGCCGATGCCGGAGATGACCATCCACTGGCCGGGCCGGGCCTCGGTCTCCTTGAGGCCCTTGTAGACCGTGACGCCGGCGCACAGCACCGGCGCGGCCGCACCGAACTCCAGCGAATCGGGAAGGTGGCCGACGTAGTTCGGGTCGGCGAGGACGTACTCGGCGAAGCCGCCGTTCACCGTGTAGCCGGTCATCTGCTGGTCGTAGCAGAGCGTCTCCCAGCCGGTGCGGCAATGCTCGCAGTGGCCGCACGCGGTGTGGAGCCAGGGGACGCCGATCCGGTCGCCCTCCCTGACGGTGGTCACGCCGGCGCCGACGGCGGCGACGTAGCCGACGCCCTCGTGGCCGGGGATGAACGGCGGCGAGGGCTTCACCGGCCAGTCGCCGGACGCCGCGTGGAGGTCGGTGTGGCAGACGCCGGAGGCCTCCACCTTCATCAGGATCTGGCCCGGACCCACCTCCGGAACGGGCATGTCCTCGATCACCAGCGGCTTGCCCAGCTCCCGGACGACCGCGGCCTTCATCATCTTCGCCATATCAAACCGTGCCGTGATTTCGTCGGTTCACGTTCATGTTTCTAGATCGGCTCGGCGGCCTCGACCATGGGGACGCCGTTCCCGCGCCCGAAGCCGGCCGCGCTGCGCGCCGGACAGGCCGAGGCCCCGCCCGCATCGCAGGCGGGGGCCGATCCGGTTTCGCTCCGGACGGAGCGATAACGTATCAACGTAGGGGCCATGGGGCGGGCGCACCTTGATGTCCATCAACACCCGGGCGGACGGTCGCAGGCTCCGGCGCGGGCGATCGTTCTCCGGCGGACGAGGCGTGCAGCGCCGGTCTCGCCCGCACCCGGCGGGGCGCGCGCGGGGGTGAGACCCGGCCGGCGCGCGAAGCCTTGCAGGGATCAGCCCTTGAAGCGGGCGGAGGCGAGGCCGGGCGCCGGCAGGCCCGTCACCACGAAGAGGCCGCCGGCGTGCGGCTGGTTCTCGCCGACCGGGCCGGCGGCGGTGCCGATGGACGTCACGTAGAGGTCGGTGAGGCTGGCGCCGCCGAACTCCGGCTTGGTCGGGCGCTCGACCGGCATGTCGATCACCATGTCGATCTCGCCCCTCGGGGTGAGGCGCACGATGTGCCAGCCGCCGACGCCGGCCATCCAGTAGCACCCGTCCGCGTCCACGGTGGCACCGTCCGGCCGGCCGGCTACGACCCGCGTGTCGAAGAAGACGCGGCGATTGGTGGGGACCCCGGCGTCGATGTCGTAGTCCGCGGCCCAGATGGTGCGCACCGCGGCGTTGGAGTCCGAGTAGTACATGGTCCGCCCGTCGGGCGAGAAGGAGAGGCCGTTGGTGGTGTAGATGCCGTCGATCATCGGCGTCACCTTCCGGTCGGCGTCGATGCGATAGAACGTGCCGGACGGCGTCGGCGGCTGGGCGATGGACATGGTGCCCGCCCACCAGCGGCCCTGACGGTCGGTGGCGCCGTCGTTGAAGCGGTTGTCGGGCAGGTGCGCCTCGGGCTCGGCGAACATCGTCCTGGTGCCGGTCGCGAGGTCGAGGTCGTAGAGCCCGGACTGCGTGGCGATCACGAGGTCGCCGGCCTCCCGCGGGGCGAGGCAGCCGACCCGCTCGCCGATCTCGATCGGCGGGAGCGGCCCCGCGCCGGGGTCGAAGCGGTGGACGAGGCCGCCGTCGATGTCGCACCAGAAGAGGACGCCGTCGCGTTCGTCCCAGAAGGCGCCCTCGCCGAGGGTTGCATGGGCGTCGTGGACGAGCTCGACCCTACTCATCGCCGCCCCGCTTGGTCAGGGCCCCGCCGCGCCATGGCCCGGTCGCCGCAATTCCGGTCATCATCGCCCGGTCATCGCCCCGGTCATCGCAGCCCTGGTCATCGCAGCCCCGGTCGTTGTCGCCCCGGATCGTCGCGGCAGTGGCCATCGCCGGCGCGGTGCTCACGCGCGGTTGGCGAGTGCGCCGGCGCCGAGCGCCTCAAGGGCGGTCCTGACGATGCCGGCCGCGTCGAGGCCCGCGGCGGCGTACATCGCGTCGGGCTTGTCCTGGTCGATATAGGCGTCGGGCATCGTCAGCGGGCGGACCTTGCAGCCGGTGTCGAGGGCGCCTTCACGCGCCAGCAGGGTCAGCACATGGCTGCCGAAGCCGCCGACGGAGCCTTCCTCCACTGTGATCAGCACCTCATGCTCGCGGGCGAGGCGCGTGATCAGGTCGCGGTCGAGCGGCTTGGCGAAGCGCGCGTCGGCGACGGTGGTAGAGAGGCCCCTGGCCGACAGCTCCTCGGCCGCCAGCAGCGACGGGGCGAGGCGGCCGCCGAGCGACAGGATCGCGATCGTCGAACCTTCGCGCAGGATCCGCCCCTTGCCGATCTCGAGCGGCACGCCGCGCTCGGGAAGCTCCACGCCGACACCCTCGCCGCGCGGGTAGCGGAAGGCGATCGGGCCGTCGTCGTAGGCGGCGGCGGTGGCGACCATGTGGACGAGCTCGGCCTCGTCACCGGCGGCCATCACCACCATCCCCGGCAGGCAGGAGAGGTAGGCGACGTCGAACGCGCCGGCGTGGGTCGATCCGTCCGCGCCGACGAAGCCGGCCCGGTCGATGGCGAAGCGTACCGGCAGGTTCTGGATCGAGACGTCGTGCACGACCTGGTCGTAGCCGCGTTGCAGGAAGGTGGAATAGATCGCGCAGAACGGCTTGCAGCCGCCCGCCGCGAGGCCTGCCGCGAAGGTCACGGCGTGCTGCTCGGCGATGCCGACGTCGTACGTGCGCTCGGGGAAGACGCGTTCGAAGAGATCGATGCCGGTGCCGGACGGCATCGCGGCTGTGATGCCGACGATCCGCTCGTCCCGCTCGGCCTCCGAGATCAGCGACTGGCCGAACACCTTGGTGTAGGCGGGCGCGTTGGGCTTGGCCTTGTCCTGCTGGCCGGTGACGACGTCGAACTTGCCGACCCCGTGGTACTTGTCGGCCGAGTTCTCCGCCGGCGGGTAGCCCTTGCCCTTCTGGGTGACGACGTGGACGAGCACCGGCTTGTTGTCCGCGTCGCGCACGTTGGCAAGCACCGGGAGCAGGTGGTCCAGATTGTGCCCGTCGATCGGGCCGACATAGTAGAAGCCCAGCTCCTCGAAGAGGGTGCCGCCCATGGCGATGCCGCGGGCGAACTCCTCCGCCCGGGCCGCGCCCCGCTCGACGAAGCGGGGCAGGCGACGCACCAGCCCCTTCAGGGCCTCGCGCATGGTGACGTACGGCTTGCCGCTCGCGAGGCGTGCGAGGTAGGCGCTCATCGCGCCGACGGGCGGGGCGATCGACATGTCGTTGTCGTTGAGGATGACGATGAGGCGGGCGTCCTGCGCGCCGGCGTTGTTCATCGCCTCGTAGGCCATGCCGGCGGACATCGCGCCGTCGCCGATCACGGCGATCACCTCGTGGTCCTCGCCCAGCAGCTCGGCGGACGTGGCGAAGCCGAGCCCGGCGGAGATCGACGTCGAGGAGTGCGCGGCGCCGAACGGGTCGTAGGGGCTCTCGGAGCGCTTGGTGAAGCCCGAGAGGCCGCCGGCCTGCCGCAGGGTCCCCATCTGCTCCCGGCGTCCGGTCAGCATCTTGTGCGGGTAGCACTGGTGGCCGACGTCCCAGATCAGCGTGTCGCGCGGGGTGTCGAACACGTAGTGCAGCGCGATCGTCAGCTCGACGACGCCGAGCGCGGAACCGAGGTGGCCGCCGGTCGTCGAGACGATGTCGATCAGCTCCGCGCGCAGCTCGTCCGCCAGTTGCGGCAGGTCCCGCTCCGGCAGGGCGCGCAGGTCTTTCGGAAATTTCACCGTCTGGAGAAGCGGACGCACCCGAACCTCTTTCGAATAGCTCTAGTCCGACTGTAGGAGCCGGCTCCAGACTTTCAATCACATGCGGCGCCGAGGCGGGCGATTCAGGAGCCGGTCCCGCCATAAGAGCCTGTACGCGCGGGACTGTGGTCTGTCGCCGCAGCGAAGGAGATCGCGTGCCACATCGGCGTCATAGCGTCAAACGCCGGCGGTCTCCGTGGCGCTTTGGCCGGGGCGGGTCAACGCCAGCGGGTGATGAGGATCGCCGCCGCCGTCATCGACCCGTAGACGAGCATGCCCGCAGCGACCGCCGCGAAGATTCCGGAGAGGCCGAACGGGCCGAGCAGCAGGAGCGCGCCACCGAATGCCACCACCATCCGCGCGAGGCTCGCCGACACCGGCCAGATCATCCGCTCCGCGCCCTGTGCCGCGAAATAGAGCGCGAGGCCGAGGGCGAAGAAGGGGTGGAAGGGGGCGACGATGTGGAAATAACGGCGGCCGACCTCGAGGACGGCGGTCTCGCCCGGATCGACGAAGAGGCCGAGCCAGAGGTCGGGCCAGATCGAGAGCGTCAGCGATATGCAGCTGACCGCGCCGGCGGCGGCGAGGGCGCCGGTGAAGCCGATCCGGAGCGCGCGGGTGCGCGCGCCGGCGCCGATGTTGGAGCCGACCATCGCGGTCATCGCCGCGCCGATGCCGAAGACGACAGGGATCATCAGGAACTCGAGGCGGGCGCCGAGGCCGTAGCCGGCGAGCGCCTCCGGTCCGTAGCGACCGACGAGGCCCACCATGATGATGATGGTG
The DNA here is from genome assembly GCF_003258595.1 of Acuticoccus sediminis. Taxonomy (NCBI): domain Bacteria; kingdom Pseudomonadati; phylum Pseudomonadota; class Alphaproteobacteria; order Hyphomicrobiales; family Amorphaceae; genus Acuticoccus; species Acuticoccus sediminis. The sequence goes on along the minus strand of NZ_QHHQ01000004.1, from coordinate 572,175 downwards.
ATGACGCTCTGCAGCGCGTTGAGGGAGGCGATGAGACCGACCTTCAGGATATCGGCGAAGAGCTCGCGGCGCAGGCGGAAGGCGGCGCGGTCGATCCGCAGCCCGGCCCGGCCCGAGACCACGTAGAGGATGGTGCCGACCGCCGCGAGGCCGTGCGCGGTGACGAGCCCCGCCGCGAGGCCCGGCATGCCGAGCGCCGCGAACGGCCCCCAGCCGAGCGACAGCGTGCCGGAGATCGGCACGGAGGCGAGCGCGACGCCGAGCAGGGTGAGGCCGGGCGTCAGCATGTTGCCGGTGCCGCGCATGACGCTGAGCGTGCCGTGGAGCAGCCAGTAGGTGACGCAGCCGGGAAAGAAGACCAGCGCGTACGCGTAGGCCGCGTCCACCGCCTCGCCGTCCCCGCCGAGCCAGCCGAAGACCACCGGCCCGAAGGTGACGACCGTGACGGCGAAGACGAGGGCGGCGGCGAGGCCGATGACCCAGGCGGTCACGACGAGCCCGGCCGCGCGCTCCGGATCGCCCCGGCCGAGCGCCCGCGAGATCGCCGAGGAGATCGCCCCGCCCATCGCCCCCGCCGCCATCGCCTGCACGAGCATGACCAGCGGGAAGACGAGGGCGAGGCCGGCGAGCGCGGTGATGCCGATCCGCCCGGCGAACATCGCCTCGGCGATGACGAGGATGGAGGAAACCAGCATCGCCAGGATGTTCGGCGCGGCGAGGCGGGCCAGCGTCGGCCCGATGGGTCCCTCGAGGAGGAGGCGGGTGCGGGCCGCACGGCGCATCGCCGCGAGCTCCATGCGCGTCGGTGCCGTCGCCATGGGAGGAGGCGCCTGCGGTGCGGCGAGACCCTGCGCGGACGGCGATGCGACGCACGTCATGCCATCTGAAGCGGTCATCCGCTTCCTCCCAAGTCGGTTCTTTTTTGGAACTGAACGGTGAGTTCCCTTTCGGAACCTGTCAAGGTGCGGTATCGCTGGGGGATGCGCTGGCAGGAATTGAAGGACGAGGCGTGCCCGGTCGCCCGGGCGATGTCGGTCATCGGCGACCGGTGGACGTTGCTCGTGCTGAGGGACTGTTTTCGCGGCGTCCGCCGGTTCGAGGCGTTTCAGGAGCGGCTCGGGATCACCCGGCACGTGCTGGCCGACCGCCTCAGGAAGCTCGTCGACGCCGGCGTCCTCAGCCGCGAGCCGTATCAGGACGGGCCGGTGCGCTACGAGTACCGCCTGACCGAGACCGGGCGTGCGTTCCACCCGGTGCTGGTCACGCTGATGGCGTGGGGGGAGAAGGTGGTGCCGTGCGACGGGGAGACGCCGCCGCTGCGGCTCGTCTCCCGCGCCACCGGCGAGCCGGTGCGCCCCGTCGTGGTGGACGAGGCGACCGGCGAGCCGATCACCCCGTCGAACGTGCGCGCCGAGCGCTGAGGCGCGGCCCGCACCCGGGGCAACGGCCGGCTATGAAGGCGTCAGAGGACGTCCAGCGAGGGGAGGCCGTAATGCTCGGCGAGGCGGCCGAAGCCCTCGACCGTGACCGGATCCAGCGGGATCCCGTCGACGCGCTCGGCCGCGACGGCCCATTCGCGGTCGCCGGGGGCCATCACCATGCCGTCCTCGCGCGGGGTCGAGGCGCGGAGGGCGGCGAGATAGCGGCGCATCCCATCCTCGAAGGTGGCCCGGTCGACGAACGCGTCCGGGCGCAGCGCCAGCACGAAGGCGCCGAGCTCGCGCGGGGTCGACCTGTCCTCGCCGTTCATCGGCAGGATGTCGAAGCTGAGCCGCATGCCGGACAGCACCGCGCTGAAGATCTCGGCAACGCCGGCGAGACCCGCGCCCTTGAAGCCGAAGGCTGCGCCCAGCGGCGCCAGCATCTCCACCGCGTGCGCGTCGAGCGTGTCGATGCCGGCGTCGTCGGAGCCGGTGCCCGCCGGGACCTCCACGCCGAGGCTGCGGTAGAGCTGCACGCGGTTGAAGGGGATCGCGCTGGTCGCCATGTCGAACAGCCACGGATTACCCTCCGCCGGCACCGCGAAGGCGAGCGGGTTGGTGCCGTGGAAGCGGAAGGCGCCGTCGTGCAGGCGTACGAACGCGTCCGAATTGCAGGTGGCGAAGCCGATCATGCCCGCCTCGGCCGCGGCCAGAGCGTAGGCGCCGGCCGGTCCGAAGTGCGATGAGTTGCGGATCGAGACCGCGCCGATGCCGGCCGTCCGGGCCAGCTCGACGGCCTTGTCCATCCCCGCGTAGGCCGCCAGCGCGCCGTGGGCGTGGTCGGCGTCCAGCGCCGCGACGGCACCGAATCCGGACGAGAACCTGAGCTTCGGCGCCTTGTTGACGCGCCCTCCCTCCATCACCGAGATGTAGTGCTCGAGAAGGCGCACGCCGTGGCTGTCCACGCCGAGGCGCGAGCCGTGCATCATCGCGCGGGAGGCGGCGTTCGTGGTCGCCGCGTCGGCTCCCGCGGCTTCGAGGGCGGCACGGACGAAGCGCTCCAGCGCGTCGGGCGCGACGATCACCGTCGTCACAGGCAGCCGCTCCGGCGGGTGGTGGGGGCAGGCGTGGGCATCGTTCCTCCGGACGCTCGTCGCTTCTTCTGGTCCAATACGCTAGTCGGCGATTGACCGAAACGGCAACCAGAGCAGCACCGGCCGGCGCCGCGTGACGCCTCGGGCGCCCCCGCAGGTCGATGCGGGGCCGCGGCGAGCGGCGGAGGCCTTGTCGTCGCTGTGCGGAAGATCAGTAGATCGCGGCGGGGCGGACGATGACGCGGGTGCCCTTGGGCGCCCGGTTGTAGAGGTCGATGATGTCGTGGTTCAGCAGGCGGACGCAGCCGGAGGACACGTTGCGGCCGATCGAGTAGGCCTCGGCGGTGCCGTGGAGGCGGTAGAGCGTGTCCTGCCCGCCCTGGAAGAGGTAGAGGGCGCGTGCGCCCAGGGGGTTCCTGGGGCCGCCGGGCATGCCGTCCCTGTACTTCTCGAGCGCCGGGTCGCGGTCGATCATCTCGTCCGGCGGGGTCCAGGTCGGCCAGGTGCGCTTCAGCGGGATCGTCGCCTCGCCGTCCCAGCCGAAGCCGGCGCGGCCGAGGCCCACGCCGTAGCGCATCGCGAGGCCGTTGGGCTGGGTGTAGTAGAGGAACTTGTTGGTCGTATCGACGACGATCGTCCCCGGCCGCTCGCCGGTGGTGTTGCGCACCTCGCGCCGGAGATACTCCGGCTGGACCTTGTTGAGGTCGACGGCCGGAAGCGGGAAGGGCTCGTCGGTGATCGGGCCGTAGATCGTCCGGAAATAGGACATGTCCGGCGTGGCCGGGACAGCGATCGTCACGGGGACGACGGCGGCGGTCGACTGACAACCCGCGACGGCGACGGCGGTGGATCCCAGGACCAGGGAACGGCGGGTCAGTGACCCGGCGCCCGACCGATGGCAGTCACGGGAACGAGGCATGCTTTGGCTGGTCCTTCAAGAGGGTGACGCGCCCGAACGTTTCGCGGGGCCATCTTATCGTGGATAGCGCGCAATCAAATGTCGCTTGCGGCCATTTGATCCGTCAGCGCTTTCGATTCGCCGCAATTGTTGCCGCGACGGCACGATCCGGCAATGGACTCCGAGGCTTCGCCGGTCCGGCGCACGGAAATTTGAATGTGCCGCGGGGCCGTCGGGAGGCACCGGCTGCCGTGAGGCGTGGTGAGGGGCCTATGCGCTGATCTGCGCGGCGAGCTCGGCGGGGAGGAAGCGGCCGGTCTGTTCGCGAATCAGGGCCCGAAGGGAGTCAGCGTCGTCACCACCCGGGATCGCATCGATGGCGTCGTCGAGGTGGCGGCGCAGCAGCGTGACGGCGCCGTCCATCCCGCTGCTGGAGACGGCGTTGGGGCGCTCGTGCAGGCCGTCCTGGCCGGTTGGCTTGCCCTCGCCGCCGAGGCCGAGCGCGTCGTGGATGTCGTCGGCGACCTGGTAGGCCGCGCCGAGCCGGGCGCCGACCCGGCGCCAGACGGCGGTCTCGCCGCCCGACGCGGCGGCGCCGAGCGCGCCGGCCGCCTCGAACAGCGCCCCGGTCTTGGCGGCGTGGTAGGCGTCGAGGTCGGCCGTCTCCTCGCACTCCATCGCCTGTCCGCTGACGAGGCCGCGCGGCACGCCGGCCGAGGCGGACAGCGCCGCCAGCATGCACGGCAGCCGCTCGGCCGCGATGTCGCCGACGTCGGCGAGGACCTGGAAGGCCATGACGATGAGGGCGTCGCCGGTCAGGACCGCCAGCGCCTCGCCATGGGCGACGTGGATGGAGGGGCGACCGCGGCGGATGGCGGCGTCGTCGAAGCAGGGAAGGTCGTCGTGGACGAGCGAGGCGGCGTGCAGGCACTCGATGGCGGCAGCCGCGGCGTCGGAGAGGGAGGGGCGGTCATCGCCGCAGGCCAGCGCGACGCCGAGGGCGAAGCGGGGCCGGACGCGGGAACCGCCTGCGAGCATGGCGTCCTCGATCGCGCGTCCGAGGCGGGGTGGGGCGCATCGCCCCGCGATGTGCCGCCGGATAGCGTCCTCGACTCTTCTGGTAAGGTCCGATCCGGCGGTTTGTGTCATCGCTTATCGGTTTGTCTCAAAACAAACCGATCGGTCAATTCGCGTTGCGGGTTCGGCTATCGACCTTCGCCCTCGACAGGCTGCGACGCGCATCGCGCAATTCGCATGCCGCAAAGGTCAAAAGGCTGCCGGCGATCAACAGGATCTCGAGCAACACGACCAGGTTCATATCCATGGATCACCCTGCCGCTGATTGTCTGATCGCGGCTCGGCGCCGCGGGTCATTGAGCCGCAAGATAGTGTAGTTCAGGTACGAAGCAAAGGCTGACCACACGAGATAGGGGAGTAAAAGCGCCCCGCTCACAGGGGAAATTTGCGTAAATAGGACAATCGTCGCAGCTATCGCGACAATCATTACAAGAATGTCAGCTAGCGCCCATCCCATCCGATGCGCGCCGAAAAACAACGGCGACCAAGCGGCATTGAGGGCGAGCTGAATTCCGAAAACCGTTAGCGGGACGACGCGTTCGGCGGGCGTCGCAGCAACTGTGAAGACATATCCGGCCGAAGCAATCATCGCGTAAATAATGGTCCACGCAACAGGAAACGCCCAATTCGGCGGCGTCCATGCGGGCTTGGCGAGGGTTCGGTACCATTGGCCGGGGCGGAAGTAGGCCCCGGTCGCGGCCGCCAGGAGCGTTGCAAATATAAAAATCGCGAGGATGGGCCAGTTCACCGGTGACGCTCCTTTGCGGGACATCAACGCCGGGCCGGGGAAGATCGGTCCCGGCGCGCTGCGCAGTTATTCCGGCGCGATCAGGCCGTCGAGCAGGTTGAGCGCCTCGAGGACGCTCGTCTTGCGCACGGAATCGCGGCCGATATCGCCGAAGCGGCACTCCCGGTGGACGGTCGCGCCTGCCGCCGCTGCGGCGAAATGGACCAGTCCGACGGGCTTCTCGGCGCTTCCCCCGCCCGGTCCGGCGACGCCGGTCACCGAGACGCTGACGAGGTTGGGCGCGGCGCCGGAGCGGTCGCGGGCCGCCTCGGCCATGGCGCGGGCGACCTCCTCGCTGACGGCGCCGTGCGCCTCGATCAGCGATTCGGGCACGCCGAGGCGGATCTTGGCGCTGTTGGAGTAGGTGACGAAGCCGCCCTCGACCACGTCCGACGAGCCGGCAATGGCGGTGAGGGAGCCGGAGATCAGCCCGCCGGTGCACGATTCGCACGTGACCACCATGACGCCGGCCTCGCGCGCTGCGGTCAGGAGGGCCTCGGCGCGCTCGCGGATGTCGTCGTCGATCATTCCATGCTCCTCAGCACTGTGGCGGTCGCCTGCGCGGCGATGCCTTCGCCGCGCCCGGTGAAGCCGAGCCGCTCCGTGGTCGTCGCCTTCACTGACACGGCGGTCACGGGGACGGCGACGATCTCGGCGATCCGCGCCCGCATCGCCTCGCGAACCGGACCGATCTTGGGTCGTTCGCACATGATTGTGAGGTCGATATGGACGATCCGCCCGCCCGCCTTGCGCACGCGGTCGGCGGCGTAGGCGAGGAACCGGTCCGACGCCGCCCCGCGCCAGGCCTCGTCGCTGGGCGGGAAGTGGTGGCCGATGTCGCCGTCGCCGATGGCGCCGAAGAGGGCGTCGGTGATCGCGTGCAGGGCGACGTCGGCGTCCGAATGGCCCTGCAGGCGCATGGGAACGTCGAGGACGAGGCCGCCGATGATCATCGGCCCGCCCTTCTCGAGGCGGTGGACGTCGAAGCCGTGGCCGACGACCGGCACCTCGAGGAGGCTCGCCCTGGCGACGGCGAGGTCATCCTCGGTGGTGATCTTGAAGTTGGTGCGTTCGCCGGGAACGGTGGTCACGCGGCCTCCCTGGGCTTCGACGAGGCCGGCATCGTCGGTGGCGCTCTCCCGCGCGGCGGCGTGGGCGGCGCGCAGGGCCGCGACGTGGAAACCCTGCGGGGTCTGCACCTGGACGAGGGCGCTGCGGTCGACGGTGGCGACAACCTCCGAGCCGTCCACGCGCTTCAGCGTGTCCGCGACGGGGACCGCCGGGATGACGGCGGCCGACTGCGCGAGCGCCGCCGCCACGCGGTCGATGACGGCGGCCGAGACGAACGGCCTCGCGGCGTCGTGGACCATCACTCCGGCGGCGGGATCGGCAGCGGGGAGGGCGTCGAGGCCCCTCGCGACGGAGGCCTGCCGCGTCTCGCCGCCATGGACGACCCGGACGGCACGCGGCCGGTCGGCGAGCGCCGCCCCGAGCCGCTCCTCGTCGCCCTCGGCGATCACGACGACGACGTCCCGGATGACCGGATGGTCCAAAAAGGCGTCGACGGCGCGGGCGACGATCGTGCGTGACCCAAGGGGCAGGTACTGCTTGGGAAGCGCCCCGCCGAGGCGGGTGCCGCGGCCGGCTGCAACGATGATCGCGTCGATGGGCATCATGGCGGCGTCATAGCCCGCCCCGCGACGACGCGCCATCCGCCACGCGCGGGCCAGATCAGCGGTGGGGAGCGACGCAGGGTGGGTACCCAAGACCATTTTGCGACCTTAGATATGGCGCCCCGTTGGGCAATCCGATGCGCCGTCGCGGACAGTGCGGAGGATGCGGGCAGATGGCGGCGGTGCACGGCGGCGGCGTTTCAGGCAGACGCTGCACAAGGGATCCGCTCATCGGTCTCGAAACAGGTTTTCCCCTCAACGGTTCAACACGGACTTGCCAACTTTGGTGTCATGGTCAAAAGATGAGCACCGTGAGGCCGCAGAGGTGCCCAACCAAATATGAATGAGTGTGCCGTCGGCAACGTTACCCTCGCGGGACGCGCGACGCTGGCGCCGATGTCGGGTGTCAGCGACTGGCCATTTCGCCAGCTCGCCGCCCGCTACGGTGCCGGACTTGTCATCAGCGAGATGGTGGCGAGCGACCGCCTGGTCGCCCGCGAAGCGGAGACGCGGCTGAAACTCGAAGGCCGCGGTCTCGATGTTCACTGTGTACAACTCGCCGGCTGCCGGCCGCACGATCTCGCCGAGGCCGCGCGGATCGCCGAGGCGGCCGGTGCCCACATCATCGACATCAACATGGGATGTCCCGCCAAGCGCGTCGTCGGCGGCTGGGCCGGCTCGGCGCTGATGCGGGACCCGGTGCACGCCGCGAGCCTCGTCGCGGCGACGGTGTCCGCGGTCAGCGTCCCGGTCACGGTGAAGATGCGCCTCGGCTATGACCGCGTCACGCTGAGCGCGCCGGAGCTTGCCCGCCGCGCCGTCGACGCGGGCGCCGTGGCGATCACCGTCCACGGCCGCACCCGCTGCCAGCGCTACACGGGCACCGCCGACTGGCGGGCGATCCGTGCGACACGCGAGGCTGTGACGGTGCCGCTCACCGCCAACGGCGACATCGTCGACACGCCGACCGCCCGGGCCGCGCTGGCCGCGAGCGGGGCGGACATGGTGATGATCGGCCGGGCCGCGCTCGGGGCGCCGTGGCTCCCGGGTGTCGTCAGCGCCGACCTCGACGGGCGCCGCCGGCCCGCCGTGCCGCGGTCCGCCGGCGAGATCGGCGCGCTGGCGCGCGAACATGCCGAACTGCTCCTCGAGCATGCCGGCCCGGCGCTGGGCCTTCGCCTGATGCGCAAGCACACCGCCGCCTACGCCGACCATGTCGCAGCGCCCGCCGCGCTGCGCAAAGCCGCACTCACCGCGGAGGCGCCTGCCGAGGCCCTCCGAGCCATCGATGCGCTGTTCGCAGCGGCCGACGGCGCAACCCTGAAGGCCGCCGCATGACCGCCGCCGCTCGCCGCGTAACGCCGTCGGCCATCCTCAACGCGCTCCCGCACGCCATCGTCGTGCTGGGGCCGGACGACGAGATCATCTCCGCCAACGACGCCGCGGAGGCCTTCTTCGGCGCCTCGATGGCGCACCTGCAGAAGAAGCCGCTCGACCGGTTCGTGCCGTTCGGCAGCCCGCTGCTGTCGCTGCCCGCGAAGGTGCGGCAGGCGGGCGCCGGGCTCGTCGAGTACCGGGTCGACCTCTCCTCGCCCCGTCTAGGGCAGGGCCAGGTGGTGGACATCCACGCGATGCCGCTCCCCGAAGACCCGCAGATGGTTGTCCTGACGCTCGACCGGCCGTCGATGGCCGACAAGATCGACCGCGCGCTGACCTCGCGGGCCGCCGCGCGCTCCGTGACGGGCCTCGCGGCGATGCTGGCGCACGAGATCCGCAACCCGCTGTCCGGCATCCGCGGCGCGGCGCAGCTGATCGAGCCGACCCTCGACGAGGACGACCGCGCGCTCGCCCGGCTGATCACCGCCGAGACCGACCGGATCGTCAAGCTCGTCGACCGCATGGAGGTGTTCGGCGACGCGCGTCCCGTGCAGCGCGCCCCGGTCAACATCCACACCGTGCTGGACCACGTCGAGCGCCTCGCGGCGTCCGGGTTCGCCAGCCACCTCGAGATCCGCAAGGCGTACGACCCGTCGCTGCCGCCGGTCAATGCGAACCACGACCAGCTCATCCAGGTGTTCCTCAACCTGGTGAAGAACGCGGCCGAGGCGCTGTCCGATCAGGAGGGTGGCATCATCACGCTCACGACGGCGTTCAGGCCGGGGATGCGCGTCGCCGCTCCCGGCTCGCCGCACAAGGTATCCCTGCCGCTGGAGTTCTGCGTCAAGGACAACGGGCCCGGTGTCCCGGAGGACCTGGTCCCGCATCTCTTCGAACCTTTCGTGACGACGAAGACCAACGGCACGGGCCTCGGCCTCGCGCTGGTGGCCAAGATCGTCGGCGACCATGGCGGCGTCATCGAGATCGATTCGAACGCCGGTACCACGGTGCGCATCCTGATGCCCGCATATGAAGGAAGTGAGAGAGTGACCCCATGAGTGGCACGATCCTGGTCGCGGACGACGATGGGGCGATCCGCACGGTTCTCAATCAGGCCCTGTCGCGGGCGGGCTTCGACGTCCGCTGCACCTCGAACGCGGCGACTCTCTGGAATTGGATCGACCAAGGCGACGGCGACCTCGTCATCACCGACGTCATCATGCCGGACGAGAATGCGTTCGAGCTCCTGCCCCGGGTGAAGAAGCGCCGTCCGGACCTGCCGGTGGTCGTGATCTCGGCGCAGAACACGTTCATGACCGCGATCCGCGCCTCCGAGCGCGGCGCCTACGAGTACCTGCCCAAGCCCTTCGACCTGAAGGAGCTGATCAACGTCGTCGGCCGCGCGCTGAACGAGCCGCGGGGCAAGCCGCCGGAGCGGGTCAACCACGCCGAGGGCGAGCCGATGCCCCTCGTCGGCCGCTCGGCGGCGATGCAGGACATCTACCGCGTCCTCGCCCGGCTGATGCAGACCGACCTCACCGTGCTGATCCACGGCGAGTCCGGCACCGGCAAGGAGCTGGTCGCGCGCGCGCTCCACGACTACGGCAAGCGCCGCAAGGGCCCCTTCGTCGCGATCAACATGGCGGCGATCCCGAAGGAGCTGATCGAGGCGGAGCTCTTCGGCTACGAGAAGGGCGCCTTCACCGGCGCCACCTCGCGCCACCCCGGCCGGTTCGAGCAGGCAGAGGGGGGCACGCTCTTCCTGGACGAGATCGGCGACATGCCGATGGAGGCGCAGACCCGCCTCCTGCGCGTCCTGCAGGAGGGCGAGTACACCACCGTCGGCGGCCGCTCGCCGATCCGCACCAACGTGCGCATCGTGGCGGCCACCAACCGCGACCTGCGCCAGTGGATCAGCCAGGGCCTCTTCCGCGAGGACCTCTACTTCCGCCTCAACGTCGTGCCGCTGCGCCTGCCGCCCCTGCGCGAGCGCAAGGAGGACATCGCCGACCTCGCGCGGCACTTCTTCACGCAGTGCGAGTCGGAGGGGCTTCCCGCCAAGCGGCTCGACAACGACGCCGTGGCGGCGCTGCAGGCGCACCGGTGGTCGGGCAACGTGCGCGAGCTGGAGAACCTGATCCGCCGCCTCGCGGCCCTCTACCCCGAGGACGTGATCACGCGGGCCCACATCGAGCACGAGCTCGACGACCAGTCGACGCCCGCCCAGCCCGCCAGCAGCGGACCGGCGCAGGCCGAGACGCTGCAGGAGTCGGTGGAGCGGCACCTCAACGACTACTTCGCCGAGTTCGGCGCCTCGCTGCCGCCGCCGGGGCTCTACCACCGCATCATGCGCGACGTGGAGTATCCGCTGGTCTCGGCCGCGCTCGCGGCGACGCGGGGCAACCAGATCAAGGCGGCGGAGCTCCTCGGCGTGAACCGCAACACGCTGCGCAAGAAGATCCGCGACCTCGACGTGAGGATGATCCGCCCCGTCCGCTGACGGGTCGGGCCGCGCGCGGCGACCGGCATCGAACTGCCGCCGGACGCTGCTGCGAAGTGCCGAAGGCCGGCCCCGCCGGTTACGAAGATTTAATACTTGGCGAGGGAATGGGGCAGCACCTTGATGGCTGCCCCATTTCCATTCCGGGCCCCGGTCGGTCCAGCGCGCGGGCACCGGATCCTGCGCTCCCGCCCATACGCCGCATGCCCGCGCGAGCGTCCCGAGACGGGTGGCGGGGTGGGGCCGGGACTGGATGGGGGAGGCGGATCGACGGCGCGGGCGCGTGTCAGCCGACGCCCCGTCGGGGGCCATGGCGGGCGCCGAAAGCGGGCGGCCGGAGGCGCGGCGCTACCAGCTACGCAAAAAGTCGCAGGTTTTACGGATCTTTTCGGCGGTTGGATCGTTCTGTTCGCAGAGAGCTACAGGAGTGCAACCATGGACGTCGTTCGCGTATTGCTGGCTATCTTGCTGCCGCCGCTCGGTGTCTTCCTGCAGGTCGGATTGGGACTTCAGTTCTGGCTGAACATCCTCCTGACCCTGCTCGGATACATCCCCGGCATCATTCACGCGGTGTGGGTCATCGCCCGCAGGTAACCTGAATATCGCATCAGTATCGCGTCGCTCTCGGGGCCGTCACCGGCCCCGAAGCGCTGTCTTCAGCTCGGAAACGACTCGCGTTCCGGCGTATCACAGCCGATCTGGCCCATCGTGCAGCGGCTTCCGTCAGAGAACGAATGAGAGCCGCTCACCGCGGCATAAAGCGGCCCGACGATCATCACGATCAGAACCGCGAACGCGGCCATCGCGCTTACACACTTTCCCATCTCGGCTGCCCTCAATTTTAAGATGTTGCTACACAGCTGGTCAATCAAGCCGTGTAACGGGCCGTTTCTTGCGTATTACGCGTGATTGGCTTTACGGGCAATCGGGTGAACGTCATCCTCACGGTATCGCCACAATCGCGCGAAGTTGGCGTAAACAATATGTTGCACGCCGCCCGTGGCCGGGATAACCGCGCCACATGACCGACATTGTCCTCTACGACACACGCACCCGCCGCAAGGCTCCGTTCGTCCCGCGCGACCCCCGGAACGTGCGTCTCTATGTGTGTGGTCCGACGGTCTACGACTTCGCCCACATCGGCAACGCGCGCCCCATCATCGTCTTCGACGTGCTCTTCCGCCTGCTGCGCGCGCGCTACGGCGACGGCCACGTCACCTACGTGCGCAACGTCACCGACGTCGACGACAAGATCAACGCGCGCGCCGCCGAGCGCGGCATCTCCATCCGCGACCTCACCGAGGCGACCCTCGCCGACTTCCACGCCGACATCGCCGCCATCGGCTGCCTGCCGCCGACGGTGGAGCCGCGCGCGACCGACAATATCGGCGAGATGCGCGACCTCATCGAGCGCCTGGTAGAGCGGGGCCACGCCTACGTGGCCGACGGGCACGTCCTCTTCGCGGTCGCCTCGTTCGGCGCCTACGGCGCGCTCTCCAAGCGTTCGCTGGACGAGATGATGGCCGGCGCGCGCGTCGAGGTGGCGCCCTACAAGCGCGACGCGATGGACTTCGTGCTGTGGAAGCCGTCCGCGCCCGGCGAGCCGTCCTGGCCGAGCCCCGCCGGCATCGAGGTCGAGGGGCGGCCGGGCTGGCACATCGAGTGCTCGGCGATGGCCCACCGCTATCTCGGCGAGGAGTTCGACATCCACGGCGGCGGCATCGACCTCGCCTTCCCGCACCACGAGAACGAGCGCGCCCAGACCTGCTGCGCCTTCGGCCACGACGAGATGGCCTCGGTCTGGATGCACAACGGCTTCCTCCAGGTGGAGGGGCGCAAGATGGCGAAGTCGGAGGGCAACTTCATCACCATCCGGCAGGCGCTCGGCAGCGCCGACGGCGACACGCTGCGCCTCGCGATGCTGATGACGCAGTACCGCCAGCCCATCGACTGGACCGAGCGCCGCCTCGACGAGGCGCGTACGATGCTGCGTGCCTGGGCCGCCGCCCCTTCGGCGGACGGCGAGGCGGACGGGGCGGTGGTGGCCGCCCTCGCCGACGACCTCAACACCCCGCTCGCCATCGCCCGTCTCGGCGAGATGGCGCGGACCGGGGCGCCCGGCGTCGGCGCGAGCGCCATGCTCCTCGGCATCGACCTCGACCGGGTGCGGGCGTCGGTCGACGCGGCCGTGGCCGAGAAGGCGGCGGGCCTGTCGCTCGACGTCGACGCGCTGGTGGCCGAGCGGCTCGCGGCGCGCGCCGCGAAGGACTTCGCCCGCGCCGACGCGATCCGCGATCAGCTCCAGGCCGAGGGTGTCGTCCTCAAGGACGGCAAGGACGCCGACGGCAGGCCCGCGACCACCTGGTCCCTCGCGACCTGACGGCGGCGCCGGTCACGCCGGCTTCCGCCACTCCATGATCACGAACCAGGGGACGCGCCGGTAACGCACGGCGCGCTCGTCGGTGCCGGCCGCACGTGGCTCGTCGAAGTGGGTGAGGGCGAGGCCGGCGGACAGGAACGCCTCCATGTAGAGGCTCAGCGGCCGGTGCCAGTTGCGCACGTTGATGCCGCGCCAGCTGAACCACTCCGACCGCGCCTCGTAGTACCGGTCGATGGAGAATAGCGGATGGCCCTCCGCGTCCTCGGTCCACCCGCCGGAGCTGGCGGTGAAGTGCGGCGCGAGGTTCGCGACCAGCAGCCGTCCGCCGGGCGTCAGGACGCGGCTCATCTCCGCGACCGCCGCGGCGCAATCGTCGATGTCGATCAGCGTCAGGTACGAGACCACGAGGTCGAAGCTGCTCGCCGCGAAGGGGAGCGCCTCGGCATGGCCGCACAGGTACGCGCCCGCTCCGCCCGGACCATCGGGGTGCCGCGCGCGGGCGGACTCCAGCAGGGCCGGCACCGGGTCGAGACCCACCGCCGCGATCCCGTGCGCCGCCAGCTTCCGGCAGAACCGCCCCTCGCCGCAGCCGACGTCGAGCATTCGGCCGACCGGTGCGGCGAGCGCGCGCGCCGTCATCGGCGCATCGAGGACGCATTGGCGGCTCCAGTCCCCGTCGTCGCCGTTCATGTCGGCGATCCACGCCTCCGCGGAGGCGGTCCAGCCGTTCTCGTCACGCATGGGGGTCTCTGGGTGGGGGCTCTCGGATGCCGCTCGGATATCGCATCCGCACCGGTGCCGCGAGCCCTTCCGGCCGGCGGGACCGGCCGCGTGCGGACCGCCGCCCCGGTCACGCCGGTGGACAGGCCCGGCGGTGCCGGCCTTCTGGCGTCCGAACGGGGTCGGTTCTCGATGCGGGCATGATCGCCGCGCCGCAGGGTACCGGGGCGGGATCGGCATCCGCGGTGTCGCGCGCGCCGCAGGGAACCGGGCGGGATCGGTGTCCAACCGGTGGGGTGGCGCGGGCGGTGTTGTGCGGGGGGAGGGCGGGGTTGCCGGCGCCGCCTCAGAGGCGGCGCAGCATGGCCTGCTCGGGTGTGCGCTCGCGCACGAGGGCGTCGTGCCGCTCCACCAGGACCGGCACGACCTCGGAGATCGTGTCCACGACGTCGTAGGAGACATCCCAGCCGGGGCGGATGAAGCCGGCCTGCACCATGTGCTGGATGAGTGCGTTGAGGGGGGCCCAGAAGTCCGCCACGTTGGCGAGGACGATCGGCTTTTCGTGCCGGCCGAGCTGGGACCAGGTCATCATCTCGACGACCTCCTCCAGCGTGCCGATGCCACCGGGGAGGGCGACGAAGCCGTCCGCGTGCTCGAACATGAGCCGCTTCCGCTCGTGCATGTCCTCGGTGACGATGAGTTCCGTGACCTCCGTGAGCATCACCTCACGGTCGTGCAGGAAGCGGGGGATGATGCCGATGACCCGGCCGCCTTCCTGCAGAACTCTGTGTGCAATCCGGCCCATGAGGCCGAGGGACCCGCCGCCATAGACGAGCGTGATGGACGCGCGCGCGAGCGCCGTGCCCAGCTCGTCTGCGGCGGCAGCGAAACGAGGATCATGGCCTGTCGCCGATCCGCAATAAACACAGACGCTGTTCATACCTTGCATAGCAATACGCTAGCACGGCCGAACGGATCGCGCGACGCTGATGATGGCGTGCGAAGTGCCCTTAGTTGTTGGTCGCCGCGGCCGCGTCGTCGGCCGCCTCCTGCGCGCTGTCCGCCGCGTTTTCGGCCGCGTCGCCAGCACGGTCGGTCGCGTTCTCGATCGCGTCGCCCGTCTGCTCCAGCGGGGTCTCATCGAAGTAGCCCAGGTAGTAGGCGCCACCTGCCGCGATGAGGGCCACGATGATGATGGTGATGATAGTGTTCGTCACGTTCATGGAACGCTCCCGGACTGCGGCCCTGCGCCAGCGGGCCCGCGTGAGGAATGGGACCGCGGCAGGGCGTCTGCGCGGTCGGGCGCCAAGAGGGCGCGGCGGCGCCCACTTCGGCCAGTCAACGTACAAGTCGCTCAACCGTTCAACACCGTCTGCGCAGTTATTGGACAGCGAGGCCGGGCTGCGCCTCGCCAGACTGCCGATTGTGCAGGATATCTCCGGGTATTCGATGAAACCGAAATTGATTGACGCACCCGGGGGCGACCGCTCCGTTCCATGCGCCGCCGGTCGGCGCGGCGGCCCGGCGCGCGCTAGTCGCCGGTGATGATCGCGGTGCCGGAGGCGCGCGAGCCGCTGGCGTCGCCGACGACGAGGTAGAAGTGCGTGTCGCCCCCGGCGCCGCCGTCCGGCAGGATCGGAACGGAGACCGATTTGCGCGTCTCGCCGGGATCGAACGTCAGGGTGCCGGCGGTGGCGACGTAGTCCCTGCCGGCCGTCGCCGTGCCGTCGACCGTCGCGAACCTGACCGCGACGCTCTCCGCCGCCGGCGCGTCCAGCGTGACCGCGAACACCGCGCCGGCGTTCGTCGCGCTCGCGGCGAGCGGGACCGGCGGGCGGCTGGTGGCGAGGAACGGCTGGAGGACGCGGATCACCTCTGGCCGCACCGTGGTCCAGTCGTCCGCGAGGAGGCCGCCGGTGTCGCCGGAATTGGGGTTCAGCGACCACCAGAACCACGGAACGCCGAGCGACGTGATGTAGTCGGAGAGCTCGGCCGCCCAGGTGAGGTCGGCGTGGGTCTCGAGGAAGCTGCCCCATTCGCCGATCAGCACCGGCCCGATGCCGTCCCTGACGATGTAGCCCCAGTTCTTGTCCCACACCTCCCTTAGGGGGCGCCCGTCGCTGAACCAGGGCTGCTCGTAGACCGACGGCGGGTAGTCGTGGATCGAGTAGACCAGCTTGTCCGGCGCGCTGAGGCGGACCGGATGGTCGCGCACGCCCTGCAGGTTCCCGCCCCACCAGTAGGTGTCGCCGTCGTAGACCGCGGTGCCCTCGACGATGACGAGCCAGTCCGGCGCCACCTCGAGGACGGCGTTGCCGATGCGCCCCGCCGCCGCGCCCCAGTCGGTGGCCGAGCCGTCCCCCCAGGTGGCCATGTGCGGCTCGTTCATGAGGTCGGCGCCGATCACCGCCGGCTTGTCGCGGTACCGCTCGGCCATGGCCTGCCACTCGGCGATGACGTCGGCCTCGGTGCGGCCGTCGCCGTACCAGAGGCCGTTGTCGTTCGGCCCGCCGCCCGGCTTGCCGCGGTGATAGTCGAGCAGGACCCTGAGGCCGATGGTGTCGGCGTAGTCGACGATGAGGTCGAGGATCTGGATGCCGTTGAGGCCGGCGAGGTCCGGGTTGAGGGCGAAGTCGATGCCCGAGACGTCGCCGCCGGTGGCGACCAGCTCGCCCGAGAAGGGGATGCGCAGCGTGTTGAAGCCGAGCGAGCGCACCTCGTCCATCATGTCGCGCCAGTTGCGTGCCCAGAGCCCGTGGGGGACGTAGATCTCGGTCTCGAAGCCGAACCAGTTGATGCCGTGGATCTCGACCGGGCGACCGCCGGAATCGACGATGCGCGTGCCGCGGACGGAGAACGGCCCGGGCGCGAAGGCGGCGAGCTGGAGCGCGGCGCCCGGCGGCTCGGCGACGGTGGGATTGGAGACGCCGAGGCCGACGGCCTGAGCCGGGACGGCGGTGGTGGCGGGCGCCGCGGGTGCCGCCGGCGCCCGCTGGCCGCCCGGCGTCGGGATCGCCGTGCCCGGCGGCGGAGGCGGGGGGGCGATGGCGGCATCGGCGGCCTGGCCCGCAACGTCCGCGGCGAGCTTGACCTCGGCGGTGACCAGCGAGAAGGCGCCGCCGCCGTCGATCTCCATCCCGAACTCGATGCTGGTCCCGGCGCGGATCTGGTGGTTGTAGCTCGCCGGACCCAGCACGTAGCGCGTCCCCCGCTGCGACATCACGACCGCGTTCCAGATGTTCACGATGCTGCCGCCGGCGTCGAGCTCGACGGTCCAGCCGTCGACCGGTTCGGTGACGGACATCGTCACGTCGACAACCGATCCGGTCTGCCAGTCCTCGCGCACGTTCGCGCTGAGGCGGGCCTCGCTGGAGACGAGGTCGCTCACCTGCGGCGCGCCTTGCGCTTCACCGACCGCGAGCAGCGCTGCCATCAGGATGAGGATCAATTTCGCCATCGGACCTTTGAACGCTCGTTTCGCACGCGTGCTTACCCCGGCAAGTCCGCCGCATGCCAGCAACACCGGGGTGTCGTACTTGTGGGTGAAGTAAGGAGGGCACATGTCAGGCTTGCCGTCCACCGGGCTTTCGCGTATCGAACCGGCTGCGGCGACGTGGCGGAGTGGTTACGCAGCGGACTGCAAATCCGTGTACGCCGGTTCGATTCCGGCCGTCGCCTCCAGCTTGACCGGCGCGGTGGTGGCTTCGCCGGTGCGCCCAACGACGCGGGTATTGACCCGTGAGGAGAACGACGATGGGTGACGAGGCGATTCTGCGCACTCGGATGGTCAACAACCAGCTGCGTACGTTCGACGTCACAGACCACCGGATCCAGGACGCGTTCCTCTCGATCCAGCGCGAGAAGTTCGTGCCGGGCGAGCTGCGCGCCATCGCGTATTCCGACGAGGCCCTCCCGATCCAGCGTGACGCCATCGGCCGCCCGGTCCGCACCATGACGCGACCGGCGATCCTGGCGCGCATGATCCAGACCGCCCAGCCGGTCGAGGACGACGTGGTGCTGCTGGTCGGCGCCGGCCTCGGCTACACCGCGGCGATCCTTGGACAGCTCGCCGGCTCCGTGATCGCGCTGGAGTGCGAGGAGGAGCTCGCCGACAGGGCCACCGCCGACCTCGAGGAGGACGTCTCCAACGTGGTCGTCGTGACCGGTCCGCTCGAGGAGGGCTGGCCGAAGGAAGCGCCGTACGACGTGATCTTCGTCGACGGTGCCATCCTCGTGGAGCCGGTCAAGCTCATCGAGCAGCTCAAGGTCGGAGGCCGCCTCGTCGCGATCCACGGCGAGGGACTGGCGGGCCGCGTGCAGATCTTCGCCAAGGGCGAGCACGGCGTTTCGATGCGCTACAGCATCAACGCGGCGGCGACGATTCTCCCCGGGTTCAAGGCCGAGCCCGCGTTCGTCTTCTGACCGCCGCGGCGCGGTCGACGGGAGACGGCGGATCGGACACGGTTCCACCTCTGATCGTTGCGCTCTGTGGACAATCCTCGGCGACCTTCATGTATGGTTCATGTGTCGTTGCAGGAAAGACGCACACGCTGATGGCCTGATGGTTCTGACCCTGTCGGGGGGAACTGGGGTCTGGCTCAAGGAATTGACCTGCACTTAAAACATGCTCTGGTTCCTAGAGGGCGTGAGCATGCCAAGTCGTATCCGAGTTTCAGCCTTGGCCGCGGTCGCACTGGCCGTCTGGGGGAACCCGGCGTCGTCTCAGACGATGACGGAATCCCTGGCGTCAGCATACTCGACCAACCCGCAGCTGAATGTGGCGCGAGCCCAGCTCAGGGCCGTGGACGAGGATATCGCGATCGCCCGGTCCCAGAACCGGCCGCTCGTGCAGGCGTCCATTTCCTATCTGACCTCGGCGACGCAGGTGTATGGCGCTCGCGCCGTGCGCGGCTACACATCCAACAACCAGGTGGAGTTCGCGCTGCAGCTCCAGCAGCCGATCTTCCAGGGCTTCCAGGTCCGCAACACGATCCGGCAGGCCGAGTCGTCGGTTCAGGCGCAGCGGGCGGACCTGCAGGTGACCGAGCAGGACATCCTCCTCAACTCGGCGGTCGCGTTCCTCGACGTGATCCTCTACCGCCAGATCGTGAACCTGCGCCGCAACGACGTCGAGTTCCTCGGCGAGCAGGTCCGCGCGGCGCGCGACCGCTTCGAGGTCGGCGAGGGGACCCGCACGGACGTCTCGCAGGCCGAGGCCCGGCGCGCCGAGTCGCAGTCGCTGCTGAACGCCTCCGAGGCGAACTACGAGGCGGCCCGGGCGACCTACCAGCGCCAGACGAACCTCGTCGCCAACAACCTGCGTGACAACTTCAACGTCGAGCGGCTGCTGCCGAAGGACCTCGCCGCCGCGCTGAACACCGGCCAGCAGGGGCACCCGGCGATCATGGCCTCGCTGTTCAACGTCGACGTGAACATCTTCAACGTGGCAGCGCTGGAAGGCCAGTTCCTGCCGAGCCTGTCGGCCACCGCGTCGGCGAGCTCGACGGTGGACACGGTCGGCCTCGCCGACCGCACCGACGACGCCCGCTTCGGCCTCAACCTGACGATCCCGCTGTACCAGCGCGGCCAGGTGTCGGCGCAGGTGCGTCAGGCGAAGGAGAACCTGGGCGCGGCGCGCATCCAGGTCGACCTCAACCGCAACATCGTGCGCCAGTCGGTCGCCACGTCCTGGTCGGCCTACCAGGCCTCGGTCCGCTCGATCTTCGACGCACAGACCGGCGTGTTCTCCGCCCAGCTCGCCCTCGAAGGCGTCATCGAGGAGCAGCGGGTCGGCCAGCGCACCACGCTCGACGTTCTGGACTCGCAGCGCGACCTCATCAGCGCGCAGATCACGCTGGTGCAGGCGCAGCGCGACAAGGACGCGGCCGCGTTCCAGCTCCTGTCCAACGTCGGCCGCCTCAACGTCGCCTCGCTCGGCATCAACGTCGACAACTACCGTCCCGAGGAGCACACCGACGCCGTCCGCAACAAGTGGTACGGCGCCAAGACCCCGGACGGTCGCTGACCGCACGGCCTTCGGGCGGCATCTCAGCTCCACGTTTCAGGCGGCGGTCCCCCGGGGCCGCCGCCTTTTCGTTTGCGGCGGAGGGCGCATCCGGCATGCGCGGCCGACCCACCGAAAAGTTGCGATACTGGTTCTTTTCAATCTTAGGGTGATGTGGTCTGATGCGCGTCCATGAGAGGACGCTGCACCCGGGTGCGATCACGCATCTCCATTTCCGCGAACCGCCCGGAGCGACCGCCCGGGTCCGCGCGCCGCCGGCGCTCGGGAGGCGTACCACGCCATGGATGAGGACGCCGAGGTCATCCCGGGGCCGATCGGCGATGCGGCGGACAACGTCATCGTCGCCGACGATCCGAAGGCCGGCGAGCGCTACGACGGCAGCGGCGGACGGGACACGCTGCTCCTCGAGACCGGTACGACCGCAACCATCGAGGTCGACTACGTCACGGGCCGGATGGAGGTCGACCGGATCCGCTCCCTCGTCTCCGGCTTCGAGGGCTTCGCCTACGAGGGGACGGCGGCCGTGGACTTCGTCGGCGGCGACGGTGCGGAGAGCATCACCACCGGCTCGGGCAACGACACCATCTTCGCAGGGGCGGGCGACGACACGATCCGCTCGCGCGATGGTGACGACTCGGTCCACGGCACCTACGGCGACGACGACATCCGGCTTGGCAACGGCAACGATTCGGCGATCGGCAGCTACGCGGACGACACGATCCTCGGTGAGGCCGGCAACGACTCCATCCACGGCGGCTTCGACGACGACCTCCTCGAGGGGGGCGACGGCGACGACAGCATCCGCGGCGGCTACGATCAGGACACGCTGGAGGGGGGCGGCGGAAACGACCTCCTCGACGGCGAGGCGGGCAACGACGTCCTTAGGGGCGATGCCTCCAACGACACGCTTCTCGGCGGCGCGGGCGAGGACACGCTGGACGGCGGCGGGTCCGCCGATCAGATCTTCGGGGGCACCGGCGACGACCTCGTCCTGGGCGACAACGGCGCCGACACGCTGAGCGGCGACGACGGCGACGACACGCTGAAGGGCGGGGCCGCCGAGGACCGGCTGCTCGGCGGCCTCGGCAACGACGATCTCGACGGGGAGAGCGGCCTCGACACGCTCTACGGCGGCGACGGGGACGATACGCTGCGGGCCGGCGGCGACGCCGGCGAGCGGCTCTATGGCGAGGACGGCGACGACGTCTTCGTGAAGTCCGCCGACGCCGGGCCGAACGGGGTCACGTGGGACGGCGGCTTCGGCAGCGACACGCTGGAGTGGTCGGTCGCCGGGGCCAGTGCCGCGGCCGGCTGGTCGGCGAACCTCGAAGCCGGGCGGATCGACCTCAACGGCGTTCGCTACGACCGGCTGATCAACATCGAGAACATCACCATCTTCCACGACGCGCCGGTGATCGGCAGCAGCGGCAACAACGTCATCCTGGCGATCGGCACCTTCGACAACGTGCTGACCGGCGGCGGCGGCGAGGACACGATCGACGGCGGGGCCGGGAACGACACCATCCACGGCGGCGGCGGGCCGAGCCTGCTCCTCGGCGGCAGCGGCAACGACTCGATCGTCGGCGGCGCAGACCGCGACACCGTCGACGGCGGCTCGGGCAACGACACGGTGGTCGGCAGCGCCTTCCGCGCCGCGGACGAGTACGGCGGCGGCTCCGGCGACGACGTGCTCATCAAGAATGCCGGGACGGGCGCCGCCTCGTCGACCTGGGACGGCGGGGACGGGGTCGACACGCTGGTGTGGTCGGCCATCGACCTCGACGTGGACGCCCACTGGGCGGTGCACCTGACGGCCGGCTACATCCAGTACCAGGGCGACACCCGCGACGTGCTGCGGGGGATCGAGAACGTCACCGTCTACAACGGCGCGACGCTGATCGGCAGCGCGGGCGACAACACGCTGACCAGCATCGGCGACTACGATTCGACGCTCGCCGGCGGGGCCGGCAACGACAGCCTCGACGCCGGCGGCGGCGACGACGCGATGGTCGGCGGCCCCGGCAACGACACGCTGAACGGCGGCGCCGGCAATGACACGATGGACGGCGGCGACGGGGACGACACCTATGTCGTCGCCGCGGCCGGCGACACCATCATCGAGAGCTCCGGCAACGATACGGTCCAGACCTACCGCGACTTCACGCTGACGAGCGATCTCGAGAACCTGACGCTCCTGGGCTCGGTGATCGCCGGGACGGGGACGGACGTCGCCAACGTCATCATCGGCAACGCCGAGGCCAACATCCTCAGCGGGCTCGGCGGCAACGACAGCCTCGTCGGCAACAGCGGCAACGACACCATCGAGGGCGGGAGCGGGAACGATACGCTGGACGGCGGCGCCGGGGTGGACAGCATGACGGGCGGCACGGGGGACGACACCTACGTCGTCGGCCTGCCCGAGGACATCGCCGTGGAGAAGCCGGGCGAGGGGAACGACACGGTCGTCACCTACGTCGACAACGTCACGCTGGCGGAGAACTTCGAGCGCCTCGAGCTCGCCGGCAACGCGATCACCGGGAGCGGCAACGCGGCGAACAACCTGATCGTCGGCAACGGCAGCGGCAACGTCCTGCGCGGCCTCGGCGGCAACGACACGCTGATCGGCGGGGCCGGCAACGACACGCTGGACGGCGGAGAGGGGTTCAACACGCTGGAAGGCGGCTCCGGAGACGACCGCTACATCATGACGCTCGCGACCGACAGCGTCGTGGAGGCGGCCTCGGACGGGCGGGACACCATCGCCGCCTACTTCAACTTCACGCTGGGCGACCACTTCGAGCGGCTGGAGCTCTTCGGCAACGCCACGCAGGGCATCGGCAACGCCCTCGACAACACGATCCTCGGCAATGCCCGGGACAATACGCTGACGGGCAAGGACGGCGACGACTACATCGTCGGCCGCGACGGCGACGACACGCTGAACGGCAACGACGGCAACGACAGCATGATCGGCGGCACGGGGAACGACACCTACACCGTCGCGGTCGCCGGCGATCGGATCACGGAGAACGCCGGGGAGGGGACGGACCTCGTCCTCGCCTATCTCGACTACACGCTGGGCGACAATCTCGAGAACCTGACCATCCGCGGGTCCGGTCCGCGCCGGGGCATCGGCAACACGCTGGACAACGTGTTGACGGGCAACGACGCGAGCAACGACCTCCAGGGCCTCGACGGAAGCGACACCCTGACCGGCGGCGGCGGCGACGACACGCTGAACGGCGGCAGCGGCCACGACACGATGACCGGAGGCACCGGCAACGACGAGTATGTGGTCGCCGCCAGCGGCGACCTCGTCGTGGAAGCGAGCGGCGAAGGGACGGACCATGTCCTCTCCTACATGCCGAGCTACACGCTGCCCGCCAACGTCGAGAACCTGACCCTGGGGTCGGGGCGTCCGGTGGGGACCGGCAACGGCCTCGCCAACGTGATCCAGGGCAACAGCGACGCGAACCGCCTCTACGGGGCCGGCGGCGGCGATTCCATCTCGGGCGGCGGCGGCGACGATACGCTGATGGGCGATGAGGGCAACGACACGCTGGTCGGCAACTCCGGCCAGGACCGGATCACGCTCGGCAAGGGGGCGGACACGATCCGCTACATCTCCTACGGCGATTCCGGCAACACGCCCGAGACGCGGGACATCATCGTCGACTTCACCCGGGCCGACCACGACAGGATCGACATGTCCGCGCTCGACGCGGACCGGACCCGGAGCGGCAACCAGGCGTTCGACTTCATCGGCACCGCGGAGATCACCGAGCCGGGCCAGATGAACTATTACAGCTTCGGCAACACGTCGATCCTCTACGTCAACGTCGACAGCGACCCCGAGATCGAATTGCAGATGAAGTTCAACAACGTCGTCTACCTGACCGGAACCGACTTCATCCTCTGATCCCGCCTGACGGCCGACCAAGGCCGCAGACCGTCGCCCTCGCCGAGGTCACAGCCCCGCGCGTGACCGGCGGGCGCGCGCCACAGCCTCGACCCATCTTCGTCGCCTAGCCTCCGTCCCGGGTCGCGAGGGGGCCCGGCGGTGCGTCATGGCGTACCGCCGGGCGCTCTCCCGGCTCGCAGCGACCGAGGTCCGTCGGGCCGCCCTTCGCCGCCGGCGCCACGCCGCGGGCGGGGTCGGGCTCGGCGTCCCGGGGCGATGGGGGGCGGGTCCGACGCGATCCGCCGTGCCGAAGGCGCGATGCCGCCGGCACGGACGAGGCGTGACCGGCTTTGGCCGCGCGGCGCACCCACCCGTCCTCCGGGCGGCCCTCCAACAACAGAGCGCCGGAGAGGCGCTGCCCATTTTCCGAGGTGTGCGCCGACGCCCGCAGGTCATCGACCGGTGGCAGCGGCGCGGGGACAGGACATGCGCCGATGACGCTCATCCACACGGGGGTGGAGACGATCGACCCTGGCCCGGGCCCGGGGGGGCGGGAAGGCGGCGCCGACCCCGGCACGGGTACAGGCACGGGCCTCGTCGTGCTCGACCTCGGCCCGGCGGACCCCTACTTCGCCTCGCAGTATCACCTCGCCAACGGCGCCGGCGGGCAGCGCGACCTCAACCTCTTCTCCGGGGGCGCGTCGGTCTGGGACGACTATACCGGCGCGGGCGTGCGCGTCGCGCTGATTGACGACGGGGTCGACTACCTGCACCCGGACCTCTTTCCGAACTACGATTTCAGCCTCGAGGTCGCCGGGGTCGACGGCTATCACCCGGACCGCGACGGGGCTCACGGCACCGCCGTCGCCGGCATCATCGCGGCCCAGCGCAACCAGACCGGCGCGGTCGGCATCGCGCACGAGGCAACGCTGGTGTCGATGCCCGCCATCCCGGCCTCCGACCTCTCCGGCGACGGTCTCGCGGCCGGGCCGACGATCTCGCTCCGGGACGCGTTCGCCAACTTCGCGAACTACGACGTCGTCAACAACAGCTGGGGCTACGTCACGCCGTTCTACGATTCGGCCTTCAACGCCCGGCAGGCGGAGCTTCACGCGACACTCGCCGACGTCGTCGCGGAGGGACGGGACGGGCTCGGCGGCATCATCGTGAAGTCGGCCGGCAACGGGCGTGGCTCGCTCGACAATACGGCGGGGTCGTGGACCACCGCGTCGTGGGGCACGATCGCGGTGGCGGCGGTGGAGCGGGACGGGCGCGTCTCCAGCTATTCCACCGAAGGGGCGAGCGTCCTCGTCTCCGCCTTCGGCGGGCCGGTGCCGGGCGACGTGGTGACGACCGACCGCACCGGGCACCTCGGCTACAACCGCGCGACCGTCGGCGACGAGGTGACGAGCGGCTTCAACGGTACCTCGGCGGCGGCGCCGATGGTCTCCGGTGTCGCGGCGCTGATGCTGGAGGCCAATCCGGACCTCGGCTACCGCGACGTGCAGACGATCCTCGCCGCCACCGCCGTCCATACCGGCGCGGACAGCTTCGACGGCAGCGGCCTCACCGGGGCGGAGCGCTACCAGTGGGACTGGAACGGCGCCGACGGCTGGAACGGCGGCGGGTTCCACTTCTCCGAGGACTACGGCTTCGGCCTCGTCGACGTGCTCGCCGCCGTCCGCCTCGCCGAGAGCTGGACCGGCACCGGCACGTGGGAGAGCCGCGCGCTGGTGGAGGGCGTCGCGGCGAACGAGGGGAGCGTAGCGATCACCGACCTCGCCACCGTGACGATGACGTTCGATGTCGCCGAGACCATCGCGGTGGAGCGCGTCGCGATCGACCTCGGACTGAGTCACACCTGGCTCAGCGACCTCGAGATCCAGCTCACCTCGCCGGACGGCACCGTGAGCGAGCTGATGCGCGACAACTTCGGCAGTGCCGACGCGACGGACTACGGCGCCCGCGACCTCACGCTGGCCAGCAACGCCTTCCTCGGCGAACTGAGCGCGGGGACATGGACCCTGACGATCACCGACGACTACCTCGGCGATTCCGGCACGGCGTCCAACGCCGCGCTCTCCATCGTCGGCCATGACGCGACGGACGACGTCTACATATACACCGAGGAGTATGCGGACTTCGCCGGCGGTCCGGGCCGGCGCGCGCTGACGGACACGGACGGCGGCATCGACGAGATCAACGCCGCCGCCGTCTTCAGCGACAGCGTGATCAGTCTGGTCGCCGGCGCCATCGGCCGCATCGACGGCGTGACGTTCAGCCTCGCCGCCGACGCGGCGATCGAGAACGCCACGTCGGGGGACGGCGACGATCTCCTCACCGGCAACGCGCTCGGCAACCGCCTTTCCGGCGGGCGCGGCGACGACACGCTCGACGGCGGGGCCGGGACCGACACGCTGATCGGCGGCGCCGGGGACGACCGCTACATCGTCGACCAGCCGGGCGACCGGGTGATCGAGCGCGCGGACGAGGGCATCGACACCATCGAGACCGCCCTCAACATCACGCTGCCGGCGAACGTGGAGCGTGTGATCCTGCGCGGCGCGGCGTGGTCGGTGCAGGGCTCGTCCGCCGACAACACGATGATCGGCAACGCGGCCTGCAACCGGATCACCGGCCGGGCGGGCGATGACTACCTCACCAGCCACGACGGTGACGACACGCTGGACGGGGGCGGCGGGGCCGACACCATGATCGGCGGCGCCGGTGACGACCGCTACACCGTCAGCAATGCCGGCGACGTGGTGCGCGAGACCGTTGGCGAGGGCTTCGACACCGTGCGCAGCTACATCAGCTTCACGCTGGGGGACGACGTGGAGCGGCTGGAGCTGCTGAAGTCGGCGCTCAACGGATCGGGCAACGACCTTGCCAACTCGCTCGTCGGCAACAGCTTCGGGAACATGCTGAACGGCCTCGGCGGGCAGGACCATATCCGCGGCGAGGCGGGCGACGACACGATCAGCGGCGGCGCCGGCGACGACACGATGATCGGCGGCACCGGTGACGACACCTACATCGTCGGCCTGCGCAGCGACGTCGTGGTCGAGGAGACGGGCGCCGGCTACGACACCGTCGTCAGCTACGCCGGGACCTTCCGCCTCGACGACAATGTGGAGCGGATGGAGCTGCGCTCCGGCGCACAGGTCGGCTACGGCAACGACCTTCGCAACACGATGATCGGCAACGGGGCCGGCAATGCGCTCTATGGCGAGGGCGGCGGCGACCGGCTGTTCGGGGAGGGGGGCCGCGACACGCTGGTGGGCGGTGCCGGCGACGACACGCTGAACGGCGGTGCCGGATCGGACTACTACGTGCTGGGCGAGGGCGCGGACCGGGTGGTGATCGGCGCGGGCGACTCCGGCTACGGGTTCAGCCGGCGCGACATGATCCGCGACTTCACCTCGGGGGAGGACGTCATCGACCTCTCGGCACTCGACGCCGATGCCGGCGTCGCCGGCAACCAGGCGTTCCGCTTCTTCGGCGGCACGGCCGCCCCCGGCGCCGGAGAGGTCGGCGCGGTGGTCTACGGCGACGCGCTCATCGTCAGCGTCAACTTGGACGACGACGCGGCGATCGAGCTGCAGCTCCAGCTCAACGGGGTCGACCACATCACGGCGTCGGACTTCATTCTGTAGGGGGGCTGACTGTAGTGCCTGCCGGAACGTGGCGGCCGCGAGGCAGGGACCGCGGCGGCGGGAAGGCGGGCGACCCGTGGCCGCCCGCCCGTCCGGTTACTCCGCCGACGGGGCGGCGCCGGGCACCGGGGCGGCGTTGCCACGCCGCTCGACCGTGCGCTTGTTGTTGCTGACCGTGTCACCCAGCCACTGGAACATCACGTAGAGGCCCGGGATGAACACGATGCCGATGCAGGTGGCCGCGAACATGCCGCCGAGCACCGTCGTGCCGAGCACGAAGCGCGACACAGCGCCCGCGCCCGTCGCCGTCACCAGCGGGACCACGCCGAGGATGAAGGCGAAAGCCGTCATCAGCACCGCGCGGAAACGCATCTCGGCGGCCTGCCGCGCCGCTTCCACGCGGGTGTGGTTGGCCTCCCGCGCCTCCTTGGCGAACTCCACGATCAGAATGGCGTTCTTGGCCGCCAGACCGACGAGGAGCACGAGGCCGATCTGGACGTAGACGTTGAGGGCGATGCCGAAGGCGGAGATGGCGGCGACCGCGCCGAGTGCCGCGATCGTCACCGACCCCAGCACCGCGAACGGGTTCATCCAGCTCTCGTAGAGGCCGACCAGGAAGAGGTAGCCGAAGAGCACCGACAGGCCCAGCAGGATGCCGAGGGCGTTGCCCTGCTGCGCCGACTGGTAGGACATGCTCGACCAGGAGAAGCCGAAGCCCTCCGGCAGCGTCTTGGCCGAGATCTCCTCCATCGCCTCCATGGCCTGGCCGTCCGAATAGCCGGCTGCGGCGCTGCCGTTCACGGCGGCGGAGATGAACTGGTTGTACCGGAACGAGAGGTCCGGGCCGAGCGTGTACCTCGGCTCCACCAGTGTGGAGATCGGCACCATGTTGCCGTCCGTCGAGCGCACGTACATCTGGTTCAGGTCGGCGAGGTTCTTGCGGAACTGCGCATCGGCCTGGATGTTCACCTGGAACACGCGCCCCAGGTAGGTGAAGTTGTTGATGTACTGCGAGCCGAGCTGGGCCTGGAGCGTCTCGTAGAGCGCCGAGATCGGCACGTTGAGGCTCTGCGCCTTGGCACGGTCGACGTCCAGGTAGATCTGCGGGATGTCGGCAGAGTAGCTGGAGTAGGCGCGGCCGATGCGCGGGTCCTGGTTGGCGGCCACCAGCAGGGAGCGCAGGGCTTCCGTCAGCTCCTGCGGGGTCTGCCCGCTGAAGCCCTGGAGGCGGTAGTCGAAGCCGGCCGCGGCGCCGAGGCCGGGGATCGGCGGCGGCGGGAAGGCGAAGACGTTCGCCTCCGGGATCGCCGCGAACTTCTCGTTCAGGCTCGCGTAGATCGACTTCAGGCTGAGCTCGGGCGTCGTGCGCTGGTCCCACGGATCCATCACGATGACCGCGAGGCCCGAGCCGGAGCTCGGCGCGCCGGTCAGGAGGCTGTAGCCCGCCACGGTGATGACGTTCGCGATGCCCGGATGCGAGTTGGCGATGTCGGTCACCTGCTGCATCACTTCGAGCGAGCGGGGGAGGGCGGCGCCGGCGGGAAGCGACACGTCGACGAACAGCGCGCCCTGGTCCTCGTTCGGGATGAACGCGCCCGGCGTCCGCTCGATGAGGATGCCCGACGCGATGCCGGCCGCCAGGATCGCGATGCCGGCGATCAGCGAGCGGCGGGCGATGGCGCTGACGAGGCCGACATAGCCGTTACGCACCTTGTCGAGCCCGCGGTCGAACAGCGCGAGCGGCAGCACCTTCTTGGTCGCCGGGTTGAGCACCAGGGCGCAGATCGCCGGCGACAGCGTCAGGGCGTTGATCGAGGAGATGAACACCGCTGCCGAGATGGTGACCGCGAACTGGCGGAAGAGCTCGCCGGTGATCCCGGGGAAGAAGGCGACCGGACCGAAGAGGGCGAAGAGGACGAGGGTGGTCGAGATGATCGGCCCCTGCACCTGTCGCATCGCCTCGAGGGTGGCCTCGCGTCTGTCCTTGCCCTCTTCCTCCATGATGCGGGACACGTTCTCGACCACAACGATGGCGTCGTCGACGACGAGGCCGATGGCGAGCACCACCGCGAACAGGCTGATGGTATTGGCCGAGAATCCGAATGCCGCGAGCACCAGGAACACGCCGATCAGCGACACCGGAATAGTCGCCGCCGGGATGATCGTCGCCCTCAGGTTCCCCAGGAAGACGAAGGTCACGATCATGACGATCACGGCGGTGATGCCGAGCGTCATGATGATTTCGTTGATCGACGCGGAGACGAAGAGGGTGGAGTCGTAGACGACTTCGTACTTGAGGCCGCTGGGGAAGCGCTGGGAAAGCGTCTCCATCTGCGCCCGCACGTTCTTCATCACCTCGAGCGCGTTCGCGCCCGGAGCCTGGTAGATCGCGACGGAGGCGGCCGGCTTGTTGTTCAGCTTGGAGATCGACGAATAGGTCTGCGCGCCGAGCTCGATGCGGGCGACGTCGCGCAGGCGCACGATGGCGCCGTCGCTGCCGGTCCGCACGATGATGTTGCCGAACGCCGTCGGGTCGGGGAGCTGGCCCTGGCTGGTGACGGTGTACTGGACGACCTGCGAGTCGCCGATCGGCGGACCGCCGATGGTGCCGAGCGAGGCCTGGATGTTCTCCGCCTGGATCGCGCTGCCGATGTCCGAGGTCGAGAGGCCGACGGCGGCGAGCTTGATCGGGTCGAGCCAGACACGCATCGAGTAGTCGAGGCCGCCGAGGAGGGTGGCCTCGCCGACGCCGTTGATGCGCGACAGCGGGTCGCGCACGTTGATGGTCGTGTAGTTCGAAATGTAGATCGGATCGAACGAGTCATCCGGCGAGAACACGTTGATCACGCCCAGCATGTTGGTCGACTGGGCCTGGGTGCTGACGCCGAGGGCCTGCACCGTCGACGGCAGCGTCGCGAGCGCCTGGGAGACGCGGTTCTGCGTGTTCACCTGGGCGATATCGGGGTCGGTGCCGATGTCGAAGGTGACGCTCAGGGTGTAGGTGCCGGAGGAGGAGGACGTCGAGGACATGTAGATCATGTCCTTCACGCCGTTGACCTGCTCCTCGATCGGACCGCCGACCGTGTCGGCGATGGTCTCAGAATCGGCGCCCGGGTAGGACGCGGTGACCTGCACCACCGGCGGGGTGATGTCGGGGAACTGGGCCACCGGCATCGAGTAGAGCGCGAGCGCGCCCGCGATGGTGAGGACGAGCGAGATGACGATCGCGAGTCGCGGCCGTTCGACGAAGACCTTCGAGATCATTGGGCGCTGGCCGGAGTAGAGGAGGACGCGTCGTTACCGCTCGCGGGGGCCGCGCTGCCGCCCGAGCTGTCGGCCGAGCCGCTGCTGTCGGTCGCGCCGGCGCTGTCGCTCGCGGCGCTGGGACCGGCGCTGTCGCCGGACGTGTCCGAACCGCTGCCGCTCGTGCTCGCCGGGGCGGAGGATGTGTTCCCGCTCGCGGGTGCCGGGGCGCTCGTCGTCGAGGTGCCGCCGGATGCGGCCGGCGCGGTGCCGGAGCCGCCGCTCGCGGGCGCGGTGCCGGACGAACTGCCGGCGCCCGGCGATGTGCTGGCGGCGCTGGAGGTCGAGTCGCCCGGCTGGGTCGGCTTCGCCGGCGTCGGCGTCACCTCGATGCCGGGGCGAACCTTCTGCAGGCCCTGGACGATCACCGTTTCACCGGCGGTCAGGCCCTTGGTGACCGGGAAGCCGTTCTCGATCTGGCCGGCGGTCTCGATGCGCCGCACCTCGGCCTTGTTGTCGCTGTCGATGACGAAGACGTAGCGCCCCTGCTGGTCCTGAAGGACCGCGGAGACCGGCACGATCGGCAGAAGCTGCCCCTGAGCCTGCTTCACCACGACGTTGACGAAGGCGCCGGGCAGGAGAACCCCGTCCGGGTTCGGGAAGTCGGCGTAGATGACCAGCGTGCCGGTCGCGGCGTCGATCTGGTTGCTGGCGAAGGTGATCTTGCCGTCGTGACCGTAGGCAGTGCCGCCCGGCAGGATGATCTCGGGGGTGAAGCCGGCGACGTTGGGGACGGTCTGCCCCCTGTCGGACTTCGTGAACCCGGCCTGCGCGATCCTGGTGAACAGCGTCTCCGGGATCGAGAAGGCGACGCGGATCGGGTCGATCTGGACCACCGTCGCGATCGTCCCGCTCTGGGTGTTCACGAGGTTGCCCTCGGTGATCGAGACGACGCCGGTGCGCCCGTCGATCGGCGAGATGATGTCGGTGTAGCTGAGGTTCAGTTCGGCTGTCTGGACCTGGGCCTTGGCCTGCTCGATGGCGGCCTGCGCCTCCTGGACGTTCGCCGCGGCGACGTCGCGGTTGGCCTGGGCGTCGTCGGCCTGCGCCTGGCTTGCGACGTCACGCTGCAGGAGGTTCTTCTGCCGCGCGAGGACGACGTCGGCGTTCTTGAGCTTCGCCTGGGTGCCGACGAGCGTGGCGTTGGCCGACGCGAGCTGGCCCTGCGCGGCGGCCAGCTGCGCCTGGTACGGCGCCTTCTCGATCCCGATCAGGAGGTCGTTCTTCTTGACCGTCGACCCTTCCTTGAAATTGATCTGCTCGAGGAAGCCCTCGACGCGGGCGACGAGGTTTACCGACTGGATCGCCTGGACGCGGCCGACGAAGCGGTCGCTCCGCGAGACGTCCTGTTCGGCGATCGGCGCGACCACCACCGCGGGCGGCGCGGCGTTGCCTTGCTGCGCGAAGGCCGGGCCGGCGGCGTTCACACTCATGATGATCGCGACGGACAGGGCCTGCCATCGCGGGACGCGGGCAAGCACGGCGACGGACGACGGTCGAAATTTCATGTGGCGGCTCAATCGAACACTGCGGGGTTGGTTACGACGCCGCGCCCAAGGGATGGGATTGGCCCCTGCAGGTCACACTGCAGATCTGACCTACGTGTGACAACCCGAAGCGAATCTCGCGCGCAAACATTTGACATGATTCACCCATCCTTAGGCCGGAGTTCGTGTGAGGCGACGTTCGTGGTGTGACGTGCGGACCGGTCTGCGGCGAGGATGCGGCCTGCCGTCGTCCATTGGAGGACGGGCGGTGGATGCACGGGTTCGAGTTGCGTCTCCGTTAATCCCCGCGCAGTCTTCATTACACGAAGATCTGGCACAATAAGGACGTGGCCCCCGTCTCCGGGCCGGTCGTGTGGATCCCGTCCGGCGCGAATGGTATCGTCGTCGTCTCGATCGAGCCGGCACAATTCGATAACAATTCGGAGGACACGATGCCCAAGTTCCTGATCGAACGGAATTTCGCCGAGCAGCTTGAGCTCGAAGACTGGCGGGCGAACAATCCTCGCATCGAGGCGGTCAACGACGAGGTCGGCGTGCAGTGGATCTATTCCTTCCTCTCGGCCGACAAGCGCAAGACCTATTGCCTCTACGAAGCCCCCAACGCGGAGGCCATCCGGGAGGCGGCGCGCAAGGCGAACGTGCCGGCCGACGTCATCACGCCGGTCGACGAGGTGACGCCGGCGATGTTCGCCTGACGCCCGCTCATCCGGCCCCGCCGCCCGGTGTGTCCAGGCGGTGGCCCAGCGCGACGAGGCCGAGCCGCACGGCCGTGGCGCGGGCCTCGCGCCGGAGGCGCTCCCGTTCCGCCCGGTCACACGGGCGCCCGCGACGCTCCAGCATCGCGGCGTAGTCGGCCCGGGTGTGCGCCAGCCAGACGGGCGCGCGCATCGCCTCGTTGATGGCGAGCGCGGTCTCGAAGTGCTCGGCCGCCGCGTCCCACCGCCCCGAGGTGGCGGCGAGGTTGCCGAGGCACCGGCCCGCGGCGCCGGAACAGAGCGTCGTGATCCCGGCCGTGATCGTCATCGCCCCGTAAGGCACGAGCAGGTCGTAGAGCGTGGCGGAGCGGGCTTCGTCGCCGAGCCGCGCCGCCACCTCCGCCAGGAAGGAGAGGGTGGTCGAGCGCATGCCGTCGAACGGGACGGTGAACCCTTCCTCGGCGATCTCGTCCAGAATGCGCCGGGCCGCCGTTTCGAAGCCGAGGTCGCTGGCGACGATCGCGAATCCGGGCCGCCACGTCGACTGGGACGGGTTCTGCTCGATCAGGCGTTTCATGATCGGCGCCACTTCGGCGAGCCGCGCCTGCTCGCGCCTGATCGCGAACATCTGCACCCCGTAGACGCCCTCGAGGTTGCTGCCGTAGGTCTGCGGTCCGAGCGCGAAGGCCTGCTCGGCATTGGCCTCGGCGGCGGCGAAGTCGCCCTCCATGATGGCGACCATCGCGCGGCCGTGGGCGGCGATCCACTTGATGTGGAGGCGTTCGCGCTCCTCCCCGAAGTCGGTCATCCATTGCAGCTCGCGGTCCATCCGGTTCCGGTCGCCCATTTCCGCGGCGGTGGCGAAGGCCATGCTGCGCGCCCGCCCGCGCGCGTCGTCCTCGCCGAGCTGCTCGGCGAGCGTGATCAGCTCGTCGACGCGCTCCTCCCAGCGGTCGGTGTGGATCTCGGACTGCGGCCCGGCGGGGAGCTGGAAGGCCGTGAAGAGGACATCGAAAAGGGCGGCGTTGTCCTTCGTGCGCCGCGCGAGCTGTTCGGCGCGGGCGATGTAGCGGCGCCCGCCTTCGACGTCGCCGCGCAAAAGCGAGGCGCGCGAGAGACGGCAGGAGATCTGGCACTCGGTCGCCGCATCGTCGGCGTCGATGATCCGCAGCAGGGTCTGCAGCCCGTCGACGGCGTCGTGGTCGGGATCGCCGAGCAGGAAACACGAGCGCTCCAGCTCGAAAATGGCCTCCTGCAGCGCCTTGCGGTCGCCGAGTTCGGTCGCGAGCTCGACGGCGGTCTCCAGCGGCCCGAGCGACTCTCGCAGCCGCCCGGCGTTGCCGAGCGCGGTGCCGAGCAGAAGCCGGGCGCGCATGCGCCGGTCGTCGTCGTCGGGGGTGGCGCGCGTGACGCCCTCCAGCGCCCGGCCGGCGAGCGTCACCGCCTCGAAGTTGGCCGCGCGGTCGAGCGCGCGGCGGGCGGCGCGCATCCAGTAGCAGGCCGCCTTGCCGGGTTCGCCGGCGCTGTCGAGGTGGTGGGCGAGGAGCTCGGGTTCGGCGTCCACCATCGACGGGCGCGCCTCGAGCGCGGCCGCGATGCGTCCGTGGAAGGCCTTCCGGGTGGAGGCGAGGAGGGCGCCGTAGGCCGTGTCCTGAATGAGCGCGTGGCGGAACATGTAGGCGCCGGGTCCGGCCGGCGACTCGCTGATGAGGCGCTCCCGCCGCAGGTCCACCACGGCGCGGTCGAGGCCGGCCGGATCGAGGCCGGTGATGTCGAGGAGGAGGCTCATGTCGAACTCGCGCCCGATTGCGGCGGCGAGCTGGACCACGAGCCGCGCCTCCACCGACAGCCGGTCGAGACGCGACGTGAGCGAGCCGCGCAGGCTGTCCGGTACGCTGGCGTTTGTGAGGCGGCCTTCGGTTGCCGCGCGCGCCAGCTCCTCGACGAAGAGCGGGATGCCGTCGGTGCGGGCGAGGATGTCGTCGAGCAGCCGGTCGGCCTGGCCGGAGGCGATGCGGCCGACGAGCTCGCCGACCTCCTGCCGCTCCAGCCGGTGGAGGGCGATGATGCTGGCGTCGGCCTCCTGGATCCAGTCCGCGTGCCAGTCCGAGCGGTGGGTGATGACGATCATGATCGGCAGGTGGGCCGCTCGTTCGGCCGAGACGGCGAGAAGGTCCAGCGTGGTCGGGTCGAACCAGTGCGCGTCCTCGACGACGAGGACCGTCGGCGCCTGATGGGCGTAGCCGGTGAGCCGGACGAGCAGCGCGTCGAACGTCCGCTCGCGAACCTCCTGCGGCGTCAGGTTGGGCCGTGCGACCGTGGCGTCGATCGGGATCGACAGCAGGTCCGCGAGGAGCACGAGGGACGAGAGGTCGCCGGAGTACTTGGTGAGCTCCGCCTTCAGCTTGGCGAACTGGGTCGCCGGCGGGTCGTCCGCACCGATCCCGGCGATGCGCCGCAGCCGCTCGGCGACGGGGTGCAGCGGGCTGTGCGTGTGGTAGGGCGAGCCCTGGAGGCGGACGAGCCGGTGCGGCTCGCTCCCGAGCGACTCCAGGAACGCTTCCACAAGGCGCGACTTGCCGATCCCCGCCTCGCCGGAGATGGCGACGACCTGGCCCTCGCCGTCCTGCGCGGCCCGCCACCGCGCCTTGAGGAGGTCGAGTTCGGGACCGCGGCCGACGAGGGGGGAGAGCGAGCCCCAGTGGTGCGCCATGAAGCGGCTCTCGATGTCCGCCTCGCCGGTGACGGCGAAGAGGTGCACCGCCTGGGCGAAGCCCTTCAGCTCCATCTCCCCCCGGTCGACGAGGCGGAAGGCGCGGCCGGTGAGGTTCGCCGTCTCGGTGTCGATCAAGAGCCCGCCGGGCTCCGCTGCGGTCTGGATGCGGGCGGCGCGGTTGGGTGTCTCGCCCGCCACCGCGGCGTCCTCCCGGCTGTACTCCGTCTGCAGGTCGCCGACCACCACCTGGCCCGTCGCGATCCCGACGCGGGCGGCGAGGCGCCCCGTGCCGGCGGTAATGCCGTCGACCCGCTCGAGCGCCTCGAGGCCCGCGCGGACGGCGCGCTCGGCGTGATCCTCGTAGGCGCGCGGCCAGCCGAAGTAGGCGAGGACGCCGTCGCCGAAGCACTTCGCGACGTAGCCGTCGAACCGGGTCACCGCGACGGCGACGGCGTCCTGATAGCGGGTCAGGATCTCTCGCATCGCCTCCGGGTCGATCTCCTGCGACAGGGCCGTGGAGCCGACGAGGTCGCAGAAGAGGATCGACAGCAGCCGGAACTCGGCGTCGAGCCTGGCGTGGGGCCGCTCGTCCTCCTGCGCGTCGGCGGCCGGCGGGAGCGGACCGGCGAGCGCGGCGATCGCGGCGAGCGCGATGCGGCGGTGGCCGAGCGAGAGGCCGAGGTCGCGCAGGTCCGCCTCCGTCAGGAGCGGCAGCGCCCGCATGTCGACGTCGTTCTCGGCGAAGGCCCCGGCATAGCGCTCGAGACCGTTCGCCTTCAGCCATGGGCCGATGTCACCCGCCATCGTGCGCCCCCCGGGGACCGGACCAGGGCGCGTCAGTGCGTCACCGCGGGCGGAATGTTCTGGTTGATGCGGAACAGGTTCTGCGGATCGTAGACCGCCTTCACGCGCCGCAAGCGGTCGTAGTTCTCCCCGTAGGTGGCCGCGACGCGGTCGGCCCCCTCGTCGCCCATCAGGAAGTTGACGTAGCCGCCGCCGTCGCTGTGCGGGTGGAGGTCGGCCCAGTAGTCCTTGGCCCAGCGGGTGATCGCCTCGGCGTTCTCGCGCTCGGTGTCGATCCCGGCGATGACCATCGACCAGCGCGCGTGGCGCCGGCTCCACGCCGTCGCCCGGGGCGGGACGCGCTGCACCGCCCCGTCGATCGGGTAGAGGTGCATCAGGCTGTAGTTGGTGGGGATGCGCGCGGCATGCGCGAGGTGGATGTCGATCACCTCGTCGCTGAGAGCCTCGAAGAAGTCGCCCTTCCAATACCAGTGGAGCCCCGGGGGCAGGAGCGGGTCGAACATCGCCTGCAGCGACGGGAAGGGGATCGGCCCGGTGGCGTCGATCAGCGGGTCGGGCAGGCCCCTGCGGAACGGCGCGAGCGCGAGGCGTGCTTCGTCCTCCGGACCGTTGTAACAGGCGATGAGGACGCACACGCGCCGGCCGCGGGTATGTTCAGGGAACATGTCGACCGGCGGCACGGTCTTGATGCCGAAGAAGAGGCCGAGCGCCTCCGGCGCGGCGGGCAGCCTGTCGCGGTAGCGGCGCAGGACCGCGCCGGCGTGGGCGATGTCCCAGAAGACCGGTCCGCCGAAGACCGTGCTGACGGGGTGGGCGCGGAACAGGAAGCTCGTCACGATCCCGAAGTTGCCGCCACCGCCGCGGAGCGCCCAGAAGAGGTCGGGCTCGCGGTCCTCGCTGGCGGTGACGATGCGGCCGTCGGCGAGGACGACGTCCGCCTCGAGCAGGTTGTCGAGCGTGAGCCCGAACGCGCGCGACAGGTGGCCCGTGCCGCCGCCGAGCGTCAGTCCGGAGATGCCGGTGGTCGAGAAGATCCCGCTCGGCACCGCGAGGCCGTAGACGTGGGTCGCGTGGTCGACCTCGCCCTGCAGGCAGCCGGCGGCGACGCGGGCGGTGCGGGCGCGGGGGTCGACCCGGACGCCCTTCATGCCCGACAGGTCGATCACGAGGCCGTCGTCGCAGGAGCCGAGGCCGCCGCCGTTGTGGCCGCCGCCGCGGATGGCGATCGGCAGTCCCGCCTCGCGCCCGTAGGCGAGGGCGGCGACGACGTCGGCGGTCGCGGTGCAGTGCGCGATGAGGGCGGGGCGCTTGTCGATCAGGCCGTTGTAGAGGCCGCGGCGCTGGTCGTAACCGCCGTCGCCCGGCGCGGTGAGCTCGCCTCGGAATGGCAGTGCGAAAGGTCGTTGCAGCATCGTCTCCTCCCGATCCCGGTTCTTGTCTCGCTGTCGATTTCGCTATGGATTTTTACCGCAATTCAGAGTAGAGTTGAACCGAAATACACGCTCGCCCGCCAGAATTCGCCCGAGCCGGCGCGACGTCATTTACAAATGGCTTCATGACGTCTGGGTTGTGCTTTCGCGATTTGTTGGTGCGCGGGGAGTATTGCTGTGACAGCGCGGCGGGCGCCGGCGGCGGTCCGTCCGAGGGTTAGCGCGTGTTGTCGCCCGGTCCGGCCGCTGCGCCCGTACCCACCCAAGGTTATCCCCGGTTCCATGACCCGTTCCGGCCACGGCCCCGCGGCGGCACCCTGCAGCCACCATCGCGGGTCGACGCGACCAATGCGAAATCGCGGTTCGCCAGTGTTCCGGGCCGTTGTACCGGAGCGCGGGCGCCGCGGCGCGGCCCGCGGCGCGGGCGCCCGCCCCATGTCGGTGCCGGGGCGCGGGTGACGGACGCCGCCGGACCGGCGGCGCTGCTGCTTGCCTTCGCTCCGGCGGCACGTCACAACACGTTGCGGTCCGTCCGTTCCTCGAAACACTGGTGGCGAAGGCCTGCATTTGCCGCGATGAGCAAAAGATCTGGAATGGCCGGAGCGTCGTCCTTCAAGCGTGCCGAGGCCCTGCCGGAGGCGATCGCGAACCATATCGCCCAGGCCGTCGCCTCGCGCCACCTGACGGACGGCGAACGGATCGTCGAGACGGCGCTCGCCGCCGAGCTCGGCGTCAGCCGCGTGCCGGTCCGCGAGGCGCTCAAGATCCTCGCCACCCAGGGCATCCTCGAAGGCGGCGGGCACCGCGGCTACAAGGTGGTGTCGTTCTCCGAGCGCACCGTCGCCAGCGTGCAGGAGGCCCGGTTCGCGGTCGAGACGCTGTTCATGCGCGACGCCATCGCCGCCTGGCGCGACGGTCGGTCCGACGTCTCGGTGCTGAACCACGGCATCGAGGCGATGGCCCGCGCCGCACGCAACGGCGACATGTCGGAGATGCTGGAGGCGGACGTCGCCTTCCACACCCTCATCTGCGAGGCGGCGCAGAACCCGATCTACATGACGTTGTGGACGGCGATCGCCCGGCACGTCCTCATCATCCTCAACCTGGCGCGCTTCCGCGACGTCGATCTCTGGGTCGTGGTGCGCCGGCACGAGGCGCTGCGCGACCTCATCGTGAGCGCGGTCGAGGGCGACGTCGACGCGGCGGAGATCCGCCCGATCCTGGAGAACCACATTCTCGCCGAGCGTCAGGGTGCGTCGTCCGCCGGGGCCGCGGCGTCCGCCGAGGCGGGCGGGACGGCGAAGACCGCCGCCAAGGGGCCGGCCAAGGCGGCGAAGCCGGTCCGGGCGCGACCCGCGGACCAGCGCGCCGGCGGCGAGCGGGCCACGGCGGAGGCGGCACCGGCCGCCCCGAAGCGGCGCGCGGCGGTGAAGGCCGGGGTAGCGAAGGCGGCCGCCAAGTCGTCGGACGCTGAGGGGACGCCGCCTACCCGGCGAGCCACCCGCCGTCCACCATCAGGCAAGACCCGGTCGTAAACGAGCTGTCCTCGCTGGCGAGGAAGAGGGCGGCGCGCGCCACCTCGTCAGCCCGGCCGAGCCGGCCCAGCGGGTGGCGTGACAGCGACCTCGCCCGCGCCGCGTCCGGCGCCGGATTGCGGGCGAAGCTCTCCTCCAGCAGCGGCGTTTGGACGGCCCCGGGCACGAGCACGTTGACGCGGACGCTGTCCGCCGCGTGATCGTTCGCCATCGATCTGGCGAGGCTGACGACGGCGCCCTTCGCGGCGACGTAGGCCGCGTTGCCGCGCGCGCCCGCAAACGCCACCTGCGACGAGACGAAGACGAGCGAGCCGCCGCGCCCCGTTGCGGTCATGCGGTTCACCGTCTCCCGTGCCCAGAGGAATGTGCCGGTCAGATTGGTCTTCAGCA
Source organism: Acuticoccus sediminis (assembly GCF_003258595.1). Taxonomy (NCBI): domain Bacteria; kingdom Pseudomonadati; phylum Pseudomonadota; class Alphaproteobacteria; order Hyphomicrobiales; family Amorphaceae; genus Acuticoccus; species Acuticoccus sediminis. The sequence goes on along the minus strand of NZ_QHHQ01000004.1, from coordinate 532,285 downwards.
CCGCCTCCCATGATGCGAGGTCGCAGTCAGCCGCGCGCAGCCCCGTGGACCAGCCGGCGGCGGTGAGGAGCACGTCGGGCGGGCCGAGCGCGCGGTCGATGGCCGCGGCGTGGGCGAGGACGTCGGCCTCCTCGCCGACGTCGCCGGGGAGGATGAGCGCCACCGCCGGGCCGATCGCCTGCGCCGCGCGCCCGAGCGCGGCCTCGTCACGGTCGACGAGGACGACGCGGGCGCCCTCCGAGGCGAAGGTCCGGGCGGCGCTGAGGCCGATGCCCGACGCGCCCCCGGTGATCACGGCGACCTTGTCCTTCAATCGCATCGGCATCCTCTCGGCAGCTGTGGGGCGCGTGTGGGGACGGGCAGTGCAGCGCGCATCGGGCGGATTGCCAATACCCCCAATCATGTTAGTTTGTTATACAAACTTGTACGGCTGTGGGGCCTGCTCCGATGCGGCAACCGGTTAAGAATGCAGGGCTGTTCCCGGCGAGATGGCACCGTCCATGGCACGGGCTTTGCCTCGCAGCGGGCAATCGAGGGTCCGGAGAGGAAGCCACAGTTTCCCGATGAGCGCACCACAGTCCGCGCCGAGCGAACCGGTCCTGTCGGTTCGTGATCTGACAGTAGAGTTCCGGACCCGGCGGGGATCGCTGACGGCACTGGACGGCATCTCGCTGCAAATTTCCAAGGGCGAAGTCCTTGGCGTCGTCGGGGAGTCCGGTGCCGGAAAATCGGTGACCGGGGCGGCGGTGATCGGACTGCTCGCCGGCGGCGGGCGGATCACCGGCGGCGAGATCCGTCTCTCCGGGCTCAGGATCGACAATCTGCCGGAGCGGCAGATGCGCCCCATCCGGGGCAAGCGGATCGGCATGGTGTTCCAGGACCCGTCGGTCAGCCTCGACCCGCTCCTGACCATCGGCGACCAGCTTACCGAGACCATCCGTGTCCACCTCAACGTCGATGCGGCGGGCGCCCGGCGGCGGGCGGTCGAGCTCCTCGAGGAGACCGGCATCGCCAACGCCGAGCAGCGCCTCTCCAGCTACCCGCACGAATTCTCGGGCGGGATGCGCCAGCGCGTCGTGATCGCCCTCGCGCTGGCGGGCGAGCCGGAACTCGTCATCGCCGACGAGCCGACGACAGCGCTCGACGTCTCCGTCCAGGCGCAGATCCTGGAGCTGTTGCGCAAGCTCTGCCGGGAGCGGCGCACGGCGCTGCTGCTGATCACCCACGACATGGGCGTGATCGCCAGGATGGCCGACCGGGTGGCGGTGATGTACGCCGGGCGCGTCGTCGAGGTCGGGCCGGTGGACGAGGTGGTGCGCCGCCCGCGCCATCCCTACGCCCGGGGCCTGATGGCGGCGATCCCGCCGCTCACCCACCGCCCTGAGCGGCTCGTGCAGATCCCCGGGTCCATGCCCCGCCTTTCCGCGATCCCGGTGGGGTGCGCGTTCCACCCGCGCTGCGAGGCATCGTTCGGGCCGTGCGAGCGGTCGCGCCCGTCGCTGCGGCGGGACGGACCTGTCGACGTCGCCTGCCACCTCTTCGACGCGGACGCCGCGCGATGAACGCGCCGCTCGTCCGGGTCGAGGGGCTCACCAAGGTGTTCGCCCCGCGCCGCACCGTCGCCATGCGCATCGCCGGCCGCACGCCGCCCGCCCTCACGGCGGTGGACGACGTCTCCTTCACGATCCGCAAGGGCACGACCTATGCGCTCGTCGGCGAGTCGGGGTCCGGCAAGTCCACCATCGCACGCATGGTCGCGGGGCTCCTGGAGCCGACGCGCGGGACGGTCCGCATCGGCGACGCCGCCGTGACGGGTGCCGGCCAGGCGGCGGCCGACGCGGCCGGCCGGCGGCGGCTGCAGATGATCTTCCAGGACCCCTATTCGAGCCTCAATCCGCGGTGGAAGGTGAACGCGATCATCGGCGAGCCGCTGATGGGGCCGGGCGAGCGCAAGGGCCGGGCGGAGACGCTCGGCGCGGTGGGGACGCTGCTGGAGCGGGTCGGCCTTCATCCGGATGACGGTGTGCGTTATCCGCATGAGTTCTCCGGCGGCCAGCGCCAGCGGATCGCCATCGCACGGGCGATCGCGACGCGCGCCGACTTCATCATCTGCGACGAGCCGACGTCCGCGCTCGACGTCTCGGTCCAGGCGCAGATCCTCAACCTGATGCGCGAGCTGCAGGACGAGCTTGGGCTGACCTACTTCTTCATCAGCCACAACCTTGCCGTCGTGCGCTTCATGGCTGACGACATCGGCGTCCTGTCGCGCGGCCGGCTGGTCGAGGACGGGCCCGCCGCCGCGATCTTCGAGGCGCCGCGCCATGAATACACGCGGCGCCTGATCGCCGCCGTTCCCACCGTCGATGCGGTCGAGGAGCGGGTCGGCGCGCCGGGGCAGGCGGTCTCCGGGGAGGCGCCCTGACATGCCGCGCGGCGGGCCGGCGGCGGCCGGCGCGACGGTCGAGGCCGACGTCGTGGTGGTCGGGGCAGGGGCGTGCGGGGCGGCGGCCACGTGGCGCCTCGCGACCTCCGGCATCGACGTCGTCTGTGTGGAGGCGGGGGCCGCGCGCGACGCGGCGGCGTTCGGCTTCGGCGCCGACGACTACGGCGCGGCGCGGAGCGGCCCGCTGCACGAGAATCCGAATGTCAGGCGAGGCGCCGGCGACTTGCCGGTCGACGACCGCGACAGCCCGATCAAGGCCTCCATCGGCAACGCGGTCGGCGGCACGACCCTGTGGTGGGCGGCGCACATTCCGCGGTTCCGCGAGGAGGACTTTCGCGTGCGCACCCTCGACGGGGTGGCGCACGACTGGCCGATCGCGCACGCGGACCTCGCCCGCTACTACGCCATCAACGAGAGGGTGATGGGCCTTGCCGCCGTGCCGGGCGATCCGGCCGGTCCCGACCGCGCCCCGGGGGGCGGCGGGCCGGGGCTGGGGGCGCCGCCGCGGACGGTGCCGACCGCCGGTCCGGTCGGCCGGCGGATGGCCCGGGCTTTCGACGCGCTCGGCTGGCATCACTGGCCGGTGGAGCTTTCGCGCGGCGACAGCGCGCTCTGCACGCACGCCGGTCCCTGCGACGCGGGCTGCCCGGCGCGCGTCGCCGCCGGCGCGGACCGGACGTACATGGCGCCCGCGATCGCCGCCGGAGCGCGCCTCCTGACGGGGCACCGCGCGCTGACGTTCGAGACCGGGCCGGACGGCCGCGTGACGGCGCTGGTCTGCGGCACCGACGACGGCGCCGTGCGGGTGCGGGCGTCGCGCTACGTGCTGGCGGCAGGAGGGGTGGGGACGCCGCGCCTGCTCCTGATGTCGGGCACCGGCGCGGGGCTTGCCAACCGCTCCGGCCTCGTCGGCCGGAACCTGATGCTGCACCCGCACGCACGCGTCGACGGGCTGCTCGACGCGCCGGTCGGGAGCTGGACGCCGGGGCAGAAGGCCGGGATCGTCTGCCTGGAGTTCCTCGTCCCCGATCCCGCGCGCGGCTTTCCGCGCGGCTTCAAGATGCAGCTCGGGCCGGGGCCGGGTCCCGCCGAGGCGGCGCTGCCCGACGCGGTGGGCGGGCCGCTCCCATGGGGCACGGGGCACCACGCCGCCTTCGCGTCCCGCTTCGACCACGTCGCGCGCCTCACGATCTGCGCGGAGGACCTGCCGGAGGCGCACAATCGCGTGACCCTGTCGGACGCGGTGACCGACCGCGACGGCTACCCGGCGGCGAAGATGACCTACCGCCTCGCGCCGGAGTCCCGGGCCGCGCTCGACTTCGCCATCGCCCGGGCCGAGGAGGTGCTGCGCGCCGCCGGGGCGCGGGCGATCGCGGTCGATCCGCTGAAGGCGCAGGCCGGGTTTCACCTCATGGGCACCGCGCGGATGGGCAACGACCGCGAGACGTCGGTCACCGACCGGTTCGGCCGCTGCCACGACGTTTCCAACCTCTTCCTCGCGGACTCCAGCGTCTTCGTGACCGGCAGCGCGATGAACCCGACCAGCACGGCGCAGGCGTTGGCCCTGCGCACCGCCGACCACATCGTCACGGAGCACTAGAGATGGCCGATTCCACCTCGTTGTCCGTCGTCCCCGCCGCGCCTGCCCGGCCCGCGCGGACGCTCCTCCGGGCGTCGATCGTCGACGGCACCGGCGCCGCGCCCTTTCCGGGCGCCGTGCTGGTGGAGGGAGACCGGATCGCGGCGGTCGGCGCGGCGGACGACATCGGCTTCCCCGACGGCACCGAGGTGATCGACGCGGCGGGCCGCACGCTCGTCCCCGGCCTCATCGACGCCCATGTCCACCTCGCCTACAGCGGCGCGCCGACGAAGGCGGCCTTCCGCAACGAGCACGCGGAGATGTCCTACCCCGCCATCGCCCTGCGCGCGGCGGGGTACGCGCGCGCGACGCTGGCCCACGGCATCACCGCGGTGCGCGACATGCACGCGCCGGGCGGCGTCATCATCGACCTGCGCGACGCGATCGCGGCCGGGCACGTCGAGGGGCCGCGCATCCGCGCGTGCGGGCGTGGGCTGTCGGTGACCGGCGGGCACATGGACCAGCCGGGCTGGGGCGACCAGACCCGCTTCGACGGCCTGACGCAGCCGTGCGACGGCGCCGACGGATTCCGGCGCGGCGTGCGCCTCGAGGCCAAGCGCGGCGCGGACTTCATCAAGCTCAACACCTGCGGGCCGGCGTATGGCGGACCGGGTGCGTGGTGCCGGCTGGAGATGGCGCCCGACGAGATCGGGGCGGCGTGCGACGAGGCGCACCGCAAGGGCCTCAAGGTCGCCTCCCACACCACGGGAGAGGAGGCGCTTGCCGAGACGATCCGCCGGGGAGTCGACTGCGTGGAGCACGCCCACTTCACCGACGACGCGGTCGTCGAGCTGATGGTCCGGTCCGGGACGGTGTTCGTGCCGACCCTGCTCGTCAACGAGCGCAACTTCGAGATCGACCGGGCGACGCAGGGCGTGAGCCCGGTGCACTGGCGCTGGCTGGAGGCCTCGCGCACCGCGAAGTGGGAGACGATGGCACGCGCGAAGGCGTCCGGCGTCACCATCGCCTGCGGCACCGACGCCGGCTTCCAGGTCACCCACGGCGCGATGTACTGGCGCGAGCTGGCGCTTCTGGTGGAGGGCGGGCTGTCGCCGATGGAGGCGCTCTGCGCGGCGACGGCCACGAACGCCGATCTCCTGGAGCTCGAAGCGGGGCGGATCCGGCCGGGTCTCCTCGCCGATCTCGTGCTCGTCGACGGCGACCCGCTGGCCGACCTCTCCATCCTCGGCGATCCCGCCCGGCTCAGCGTGATGAAGGGTGGAAGGTGGTGCGGCGCCGGGGCCGATCGGCCAGTTCTGCCTTGATTGAAGGCATGGCTAATTGTTATACAGTCTAACGACGCTCTGGAATGCCGTTGATGACCGCCGTGAGCCCTGACGAGACCTCGCAATTGTCATGCCGCGACGATGCGTCGGCGGCGTCCGGCGCGGGCGCGGCGGACGACGCGGTCTTCGGGGAGCCGCCTCGCCGCGCGGACCCGGGCGAGGTCTGGCGCGGCGAGCCGGCCACCGGCGCGGCGCTGTGGGGTGCGCCGGCACGGGCGCTGTTCACGCTCGACGCGGATACGCGCTACCTGAACCATGGGGCATACGGAGCCACCCCGCGCGCGATCCAGGCCGGGCAGGCCGACTGGCGCGCGCGGATGGAGCGCAATCCCGCCCGATTCTTCATGCGCGAGCTGCCGGGGGCGCTGCGGCAGGCGGCCGACGCCGTCGCGGACTTCGTCGGCACCGATCCGGAGCGTCTCGGCTTCGTCGTCAACGCCACCGAGGGGGTGGCGACCGTCGTCCGGGGGCTCGCGCTGGAGCCCGGCGACGAGATCGTCGTGACGGACCACCAGTACAACGCCGTGCGCCAGCTGCTGGCGTTTGCCGCGGCAGCGACCGGCGCGCGCGTCGTCACCGTGCCGCTGGGCATGCCGATTGCCGACCCGGCGGTGGTGACCGACGCCATCGGCGAGGCGATCGGCGCGCGCACGCGGCTCGTCATCGTCGACCATGTGGCGTCGGGCTCGGCCGTGACGTTCCCCGTCGCCGCCGTCGCGGCGCTGTGCCGGGCGAGGGCCGTGCCGCTTCTGGTGGACGGCGCGCACGCCCCGGGCCTCCTCGACCTCGACGTCGATGCGATCGGGGCGGACTACTACGTCGGCAACGGTCACAAATGGCTGTGCGGCGCCAAGAGCGCGGCCTTCGTCGCGGTGGGCCGCTCGGCCGCGCCGGTTCACCCGCTCGCCATTTCCCACGCCTACGGCCAGGGCTTCGCGCCGGAGTTCGACAAGCAGGGGACGCGGGACATGTCCGCCGTGCTGACGCTGCCGCTGGCGGTCGCGCTGCATCGCTCGCTCGGCGGACCGGCGCTGCGGGACCGCAACCGGGATCTGGCGCTGGCGGCGGCCGAGGACGCGGCCGCGGCCCTCGGAACGGGCCTCGGCGCGGTGCCCTCGGCGTTCCAGTCGATGGTCACGGTATCGCTCCCGGCCGGCGCCGAGCCGACGCGCGAGGGCGTCGCCCGCCTCGGTGCGCACCTTTACGACGCGCACGGCATCGAGGCGGCCTTCACCACGCTGGCCGGCGCCGTGTGGCTGAGGATCAGCGCGCAGGTCTACAACGAGGCGGCCGACTACCGAGGCCTCGGCGCGGCGGTGGCCGAAGCCGTCGCGCTGGAGCGCGGGGAGGGGGGCGCGTGAGCCTCTTCCTGGTGCAGCGCGTCCTGCAGGCGGTGGTGGTGATCGCCGTGGTGATGGTGCTCGCCTTCCTGATGTTCCGCTTTCTCGGCGATCCCATCGTCTCGATCCTCGGCGCCAACTCGACCGGGATCCAGCGCGACGCGCTGCGCGCCGAACTCGGCCTCGACCGGCCGCTCGTGCTGCAGTTCGCCGACTACGTGTGGAAGACGCTGCAGGGCAATTTCGGCATATCCTACCGCCTCGGAACGCCCGTCGCGCGGGTCCTCGCCGAACGCGCCCCCGCGACCATCGAGCTCGCCACGACGGGGATGGTGCTGGCGCTCGCCGTCGGCATCCCGGCCGGGATCTACGCCGCGCTCAAGCGCGGCAGGGTCGGCAGCAACCTCGCGCTGGCGGTCTCCCTCATCGGTATCTCCATGCCGTCCTTCTTCATGGGGCTCCTCCTCATCTGGATCTTCTCGGTCAAGCTCGGCTGGCTGTCCTCCTTCGGGCGCGGCCAGGTGACCGACCTCGGCGGCTGGACGACGAGCTTCCTCACCGCGAGCGGGATCAAGGCCCTCATCATGCCGGCGGTCACGATCTCGGTGTTCCAGATCGCGATGATCATGCGTCTCGTGCGGGCGGAGATGCTGGAAGTGCTGCGGATGGATTACATCCGCTTCGCCCAGGCGCGGGGCCTGCCGGGGCGCTCGGTCCACATCCACCACGCGCTGCGCAACACGCTGGTGCCGGTGATCACGGTGGCGGGGCTGCAGCTCGGCTCGGTCATCGCGTTCGCGGTCATCACCGAGCAGGTCTTCCAGTGGCCGGGGCTGGGGCTCCTCTTCCTGCAGTCGGTCGCGGCGGCGGACGTGCCGGTGCTGTCGGCCTACCTCATCCTCATCGCGGTCTTCTTCGTGACCATCAACCTCGTCGTCGACCTCCTCTACTACGCGATCGACCCGCGCCTTCGGGCGACCGTCGCGAGCGGGGGCCGGGCATGAGCGAGATGGCCCCGCGCTCCGCCGCGCGCCGGTCGCCGCTCGGGCTGTGGTCGGTGCTGCGCGACAACGACGTCCTCCACGATCTCCTGCGCAGCCCGGTCGCGCTCCTGTCGCTGGTCGTGGTGATCGCCTTCGCGGTGGCGGCGGCGTTTCCGGACCTCGTCGCGCCGCACAACGTCAACGACCTCTCGACGCTCGACTTCTCCGACGCCTTCCGGCCGCCGGCCTGGCTCGAGGGCGGCTCGTGGTCGCTGCCGCTCGGCGGGGACGACCAGGGCCGCGACATCCTCTCGGCCATCATCTACGGCCTCAGGATCTCGCTCTTCGTCAGCGTCGCGGCGGTGGCCCTGTCGCTGGTCATCGGCGTCGGGCTGGGGCTCGTGGCGGGGTTCCGGGGCGGCATCGTCGACGCCGTCATCATGCGGATCGCCGACATTCAGCTCACCTTCCCGGCGATGCTGGTGGCGGTGCTGATCGACGGCGTCATCCGCGCGGCGCTGGGGCAGGCGGCGCACAACCGGTTCGCGATCTGGGTGATGATCGTCGCCATCGCCCTCGCCGGGTGGGTGCAGTACGCCCGCACCATCCGCGCCGCGACGATGGTGGAGGCGCGGCAGGACTACGTGGCCGCCGCGCGCATCATCGGCCAGTCGTCCTCGTTCATCCTGTTCCGCCACATCCTGCCGAACGTGATGACGCCGGTGTTCGTGCTGGCGACGATCCAGCTCGCGGTGGCGATCATCCTGGAGGCGACGCTCTCGTTCGTGGGTCTCGGCCTGCCGCCGACGCAGCCGTCGCTCGGAACGCTGATCCGGGTGGGCAACGCCTACCTCCTGTCCGGCGAATGGTGGCTCGCCATCTTCCCCGGCCTCGCGCTCCTCATCCTCGTTCTCGCGGTCAACCTGCTGGGGGACTGGCTGCGCGACGCGCTCAATCCGCGGCTGCGATGAGCGGGGCCCTGACCTCCCGCCGCAGCCGGAACTGCCCTCGAACTGACCGAAAGGACGTACATGAGCGGACGAACCCTTAGGGCCCGGCTCGCCGGCCTGGTGCTCACAAGCGCCGCAGCGCTGACCCTCCTCGCGGGGGCGGCGGATGCCAAGACGCTGCGCATCGGCGCGCAGGCCGACGCCGGAACGATGGACCCGCAGGCGCAGAACATCCAGACGACCATCACGGTGCTGTCCTGGATCTACGAGCCGCTCGTGACCCGTGACCAGCAGATGGCCAAGGCGCCGATGCTCGCGACCGAGTGGGAGCAGACCGGCGACACGACGTGGCGCTTCAAGTTGCGCGAGGGCGTGACGTTCCACGACGGCGCGCCGTTCACCGCCGAGGACGTGAAGTTCACCATCGAGCGTAGCCAGGCGGAGACCTCGCAGTTCTCCGGCTACACCGCGGGCCTCAAGGTCGAGGTGGTGGACGACCACACCGTCGACGTCATCACCGCGAAGCCCGATCCGCTGCTGCCGGACCGTCTCGCCAACATCCCCATCATGGACAAGGAGTGGACCGAGGCGAACGGCGCGCTGAAGCCGCAGGACCTCAAGTCCGGCGAGGAGAGCTACACCGCGCTGCACGCCAACGGCACGGGCCCCTACACCCTGGAGAGCCGCCAGCCGGACACCAAGACGGTCCTCTCGATCAACCCGGACTACTGGGGCGAGATGGCCGACTCCATCGATACGATCGAGTTCATGCCGATCTCCAGCGATCCGACGCGCGTCGCGGCGCTCCTCTCCGGTGAGCTCGACCTCGTGATCGACGTGCCGAGCCAGGCGGTCGCCCGTCTCGAGGCCTCGCCCGGCATCAAGCTGGAGCAGGTGGACGAGTTCCGCACGGTCTTCTTCGGCTTCGACCTCGCCAGCGACGACCCGAAGTACGTCGAGGCCGAGGGCAATCCCTTCAAGAAGAAGGACGTGCGCGAGGCGATCAGCTACGCGATCGACCGCGACGCCATCATCAAGACCGTGATGCGCGGCCTCGCCTCGAAGACGAACCAGATCCTCGCGCCGAAGAACAACGGCTACGACGCCGCGCTCGACGAGGCACCGGCGTATGACCCGGAGAAGGCGAAGGCGCTCCTCGCCGAGGCCGGCTACCCGAACGGCTTCGCCTACACTCTCGACTGCCCGAACAACCGCTACATCAACGACGAGCAGGTCTGTAAGACGCTGGTGACGATGCTGTCGCGCATCGGCCTCGACATCACCCTCAACGCGATGCCGCGCGCGCAGTACTTCCCGAAGCTGTGGGAGCGGGACACGTCGGCGTTCATGATGGGCTTCAACTCGCCCTTCGCGGACGGCATGTACGCGCTGGAGACGATGCTGATGACCCGCAACGACGAGGCGGGCGAGGGCATCTACAACTACAACCAGTACTCCGACCCGGCCCTCGACGAGAAGATCCGCGCCGCGCGCGATGAGCTCGACGCCGCCAAGCGCACGCAGATGATGAAGGACATCTACGCCGAGATCACCGAGGCGGAGCTCTACGTCCCGCTCTACAACCAGGTCCTCGTCTACGCGATGAAGGACAGCGTCTCGGCGCCGGTCCGCCCGGACAACTGGCTGGAGATCCGCTGGGTCACGATGGACTGACCCCACCCGGCCGGCGCCGCAGCGGGGCCGGCCGTCTTCCCGCCCGCGCCTCGTCGCGGGCGTCCCCTTCCTGATCATGAAAGGCCGTCATGAGCGACGCGTCCTACCGCATCGGCATCGACGTCGGCGGTACGTTCACTGACTTCGTTCTCGCCAACCGGACCCGCGCGACGCTGGCCTTCTACAAGGAGCCGAGCGTCCCGGACGATCCCTCCCTCGCGGTCGAACGCGGCCTCGATGCGCTGTTCAGGGCGCACGGCATCGCGCCCGGCGACGTCGAGCTGATCGTCCACGGCACCACCATCGGGCTCAACGCGATCATCCAGCGGCGCGGCGCGCGGATGGCGCTGGTCGTCTCCAGAGGCAATCGCGACCTCCTCGAGATCGCGCGGCTGCGCCTGCCGAGTTCCTATGACTTCACCGTCCCGCGCGAGATGCCGCTGGTGCCGCGCGACCTCGTGTTCGAGGTGTCGGCGCGGATGCGCTCGGACGGCAGCCTCATCACCCCGCTCGACATGGCCGAGGTGGATGCGCTGGCCGGGACGCTGCGCGCCGCGGACGTCGATGCCGTCGCCATCGTCCTCCTCAACGCCTACCGCGACGCATCGCTCGAGACGGAGCTCGCCGACGCGCTGAGCGCGCGCCTCGGCGACGTGCTGGTCACCTCGTCCGGTGTCATCTGGCCGGAGGTGCGCGAGTACGAGCGCGGGCTGGTGGCCGGCCTGAACGCCTACATCCACCCGCTGATGACGGACTACTTCGACCGCCTGGAAGCGCGGGTCGAGAAGCACGGCGTGACCGCGCCGATCTACATCACCGCCAACAACGGCGGGACGCTGAGCCTCAAGACCGCGCGCGACCGGCCCATCGACACGGTGCTGTCGGGACCGGCGTCCGGCGTCGTCGCCTCCACCAAGGTGGGCGGCGCGGCGGAGCGGCTGCAACTCGTCACCTTCGACATGGGTGGCACCTCGGCCGACATCGCGGTCTGCCAGACGGGGGTGCCCGAGTTCACGACGACCACCTTCGTCGGCGATTTCCCGCTGATGATGCCGGTCGTCAACGTCGGCGCGATCGGTGCGGGCGGCGGGTCCATCGTGTGGGTGGACGCGCAGGGGCTCCTCAAGGTGGGACCGCTGTCGGCGGGTGCCGATCCGGGCCCGGTGTCCTACGGCCGCGGCGGCACGCAACCGACCATGACCGACTGCTACATCACGCTCGGCATCATCGACCCGGCGACGTTCCTCGGCGGACGGATGACGCTCGACGTCGCGGCCGCGCGGCAGGCGCTGGAGGGCATCGCCGACAGGCTCGGCTACCCGGCCGGTGAGGACCGCGCGGTGCGCGCGGCGACCGCCGCCATCGGCGTCGCCAGCGCCAAGATGGCGACCGAGATCACCAAGCTCCTCGCCACTGCGGGCGTCGATCCGCGCGACTTCGCGCTCGTCGCCTACGGCGGCGCGGGGCCGACCCACGCGAGCCTCCTCGCGGAGGAGGCCCAGCTCGACACCGTTCTGGTGCCGACTGCGCCCGGCACGTTCTGCGCGCTGGGCGCCATCCTCGCCGACGTGCGGCGGGACTACGTGCGGACCGCGCGCCACACGATCGGCGCGGTCATGCCCGGCCGCTCCGGCTGGGCCACCATCGAGAGCCTCATCGAGGCGCTGGAGGCCGAGGCCCGCGACTGGCTCTCGCGCGAGGGGCGGCTCGTGGGGGAGGCGGACGTCTCCGTCTCGTTCAACCTGCGCTACGGCGGGCAGGCCTACGAGATCGAGATCATCGTGCCGCCGGCCGAGCGCGACACCATCGACGAGGCGGGCATCGTTGCCCGCTTCCACGCGGAGCACGACCGCCTCTACGGGTTCCGCGAGGACGAGACGCCGATCGAGACGGCAACCGTGCGCCTCGGGGTGATCGGCCGCGTCGCCCCGGTGGCGCTGCCCGAGCCTGACGCGACCGCGCCCGCCCCGAGGGGCCATCGCCCCCTCTGGCATCGCGGCGAGGTGGTCGGCGCGGCGGTCTACCAGCGCGCCGACGTCGGCCGCGGCGCGGTGGTACCCGGTCCCGCCATCATCGAGCAGCTGGACACCACCACGCTGATCCTGCCCGGCTGGCGCGCCGTCGCCGACCGCCTCGGCACACTCCACCTGTCGCGGGAGGCGGCGCAATGAGGCTCGACCCCGTCCTCGTCGAAATCATGTCCCACAAGGTGACGGCCATCGCCGAGGAGATGGCCATCGCCCTCCAGCGCACCGCCCGCACCACCTACGTGAAGGAGGCGGGCGACTACGGCACCGCGCTCGCCAACCCGGAAGGGCATTTCTTCGCCTACCCGAAGGTGATGGGCGTCTCGGGGTTCCTCGACAGCCACGTCGGGCCGACACTCGCCCACGTGAAGGATCTGCGTCCCGGCGACGTCGTCATCACCAACCACGCCTACCTCTCCGAGGGGCTGGCGACGCACATGCCGGACCTTCATCTCATCCGGCCGATCTTCCACGAGGGGGAGATCGTCTGCCACGCGTGGGACTTCATCCACTCCGCCGACATCGGCGGCGGTGTGCCCTCGTCGATCTCGCCCCGCTTCAGCGACAACTTCCAGGAGGGGCTCCAGATCCCGCCGCTGAAGCTGGTGAAGGAGGGGGTGATGAACGAGGACGTCCTCGCCCTCTACCGCGCCAACTGCCGCACGCCCGACGTCAACCTCGGCGACATCAAGGCGATGCTCTCGGCGCTTCTGGTGGGCGAGCGGCGGGTCAGGCAGCTCATCGCGCTGCACGGGGTCGAGACCTTCCTCGACGCCCAGGCGGACCTCGCGGAGGTCGCCGCCACGAAGGCGCTCGCGGTCCAGAAGATGATCCCGGACGGGTCCTACACCTTCTGGGACCTGATGGACGACGACTACAATTCCAGGGTCCCGATCCGCGTGCGCTGCACGCTGACGGCCGATGCCGGGCGGATCCATCTCGACTTCACCGGTTCGGACCCGCAGGTCCTCTCGGCCTACAACATCCCGACCGGTGGCCACCGCCACCCGTGGCTGACGCTGAAGCTGATGCACTTCATCTTCAGCAACGACAAGACGATCCCCCTCAACCACGGTATCTTCGAGAACATCACCGTCGAGGCGCCGCGCGGCTCCGTGATGAACCCGACGCCGGGCGCGGCGGTGGGCATCCGCTCGGCGACCGCCATCCGCCTCAACGAGGCGCTGGTGGGGGCGATGTCGGCGGCCCGGCCCGGCGTGATGCCGGCGGCCAGCGGGGGCATCATGATTCCTGCCGTCCTCGTCGAGCAGGACGCGCGCACCGGCGACCGGCACGTGATGGTGCTGCAGTCGCTGGTCGGCGGCACCGGCGCGCGCGACGGCGCGGACGGAGTGGACGGGCGCGATTCCTCGCTCGCCAACCAGCGCAACACGCCGATGGAGAAGACCGAGGAGGAGGCCGAGGCGATCATCACCGACTATGCCCTGCGCGCCGACTCCGGCGGTGCGGGGCGGTGGCGCGGCGGCACGGGCGTGGTGTTCCAGGTGAAGATCGCGCGGGCCGGCAGCGCGGTGCTCGGTCGCGGCATGGAGCGCTTCGTCTTCCGGCCCTGGGGCATGGCGGGCGGGCAGCCGGGCGAGAAGGCGCGCGTCGTCCTCAACCTCGGCACGCCGGGCGAGCGCGACCTCGGCAAGCTCGACATCTTCCATCCCGAGCCGGGCGATACCGTGACCATCATGACGCCCGGCGGCGGCGGCTACGGCGACCCGCTGGAGCGCCCGGCCGGGACCGTCCTGTCGGACGTCCGCCTCGGTTACGTGAGCGTAGCCGCGGCGCTGCGGGACTACGGCGTGGTGATCGCGGACGGCGTCCTCGACGCGGCGGCGACCGAGGCGGAGCGCGCGGGACGGCGCACCAACGCGCCGCCGCCCGCCTTCGCGCTCGGACCCGAGCGAGGGGCGTGGGACGCGCTCTTCGACGACGCCACCATGTGCGAGATGAACGCGCTCTTCATGGCGTTGGCGCCGGGGCACAGGCCGCTCCGCCGCCGCGCCCTGTTCGAGGCCGTCGTGCCGCGCCTCGCCGACGTCGGCCCCGTGCCGATGGAGGAGGTGATCGGCGACATCGCCGCCGCCCGCGTCCGGCTCGACGAGGAAATGACGCGGCTTCGCGCGGACGTCGCCGCGCAGGCCGCATAGGGGAGGCCCATGGAAGAAACGAAGAAGACCTACCTTCTGACGCCCGGTCCGCTGACCGTTCCGGCCGAGATCAAGGCCGAGATGCTGCGCGACCACAGCCCCAACGCGGCGACGCACATGGCGATGACCAGCGCCATCCGCGCCTACTGTCTGGAGATCTGCAACGGTACGGACACGCACGCGTGCGTGCCGATCCAGGGGAGCGCCACCTACGGCGTCGAGGCCGGGCTCCACACCCTGGTCCCGCGCGAGACGAGCCGCATCCTTGTGGTGGAGAACGGGTTCTACGGCCAGCGCCTTGCGGAGATCGCCACCGGGGCACGGTTCTCGGTGTCCGTCCTGTCGCTGCCGATGCTGCCGCTGCCGACCGAGGCCGACATCGAGGCGGCGCTGGAGGCCGACCCGGCGATCACCCACATCATGATCTGCCACGCCGAGACGGGGACGGGTGTCCTCAATCCCGTCGCGATGGTGGCCGACGTCGCGCGGCGCCACGGCAAGGAGCTGATGATCGACGCGGTCGCCTCCTTCGGGGGCTTCCCCATCGATGCCGCGGCGCTCGACGCGCTCGCGATCTTCATCTCCCCCAACAAGTGCCTGGAGAGTGTCCCCGGCGTCGCCCTCGTGGTCGCACGCCGCGACGCGCTCGAGGCGAGCGCCGGCCGGTCGCCCGCGGTGGTGCTCGATCTTCACGCGCAGTGGCGCTTCATGGAGGAGAAGGGAGCGTGGCGCTGGACCCCGCCGACGCACGTCGTGGCGGCGCTCGCAAAGGGCTGCGAGCGGCACCGGGCGGAGGGGCTGGAGGCGCGTGCGGCCCGCTACCGGGCCAACTGGCGCCGCCTCGTCGACGGTCTGCGCCAGCGCGGGTTCGAGACGCTGCTGCCGGACGAGATCGCGGCGCCGATCATCGCCACCTTCAAGGATCCCGCGGACCCCGCCTACGATTTCCGGAGCTTCTACGCGGCGATGGAGAAGCGGGGTTTCATCATCTTCCCCGGCCGGCTGACCGCCGCCGGCACCTTCCGCATCGGCGTCATGGGCGATCTCGACGAGAGCGACATGACCCTCGTCCTCGCTGCCATCGACGAATCGCTCGCTGAAATCGGCGTGGCGACGGAGCCCGCATGACCCGCATCGCCATCATCGACCCGCAGTTCGACGGGACGCCCGACATCGAGCTCGACGAGGCGGGGGCGGACACCGAGTTCACGATCCTCCGGCCGGGCTACGACCCGGTGAGTCCGGCCGATCTCGACGGGGCGGACGCCGTCGTGAACTGCCGCAGCCGCCACTATATCCCGGCCGACCTCGTCGCCGGGATGACGACGGTCAAGGTGGTGGTGCAGGCCGGCGTCGGCTTCAACCACATCGACCTCGACGCCTGCGCGGCGCGCGGCATCCCGGTGTGCAACACGCCGGACTACGGGACCATGGAGGTCGCCGATCACGCGATCGGTCTGATGCTCGCCCTCTCGCGCGGCATCCCGACCTACGCCGAGCGGTTGTGGACCCGCGACGACGCCTGGGGGACGCACGCACTGCCGCTCCCGCCGGTGCGGCGCCTCTCGATCCGCACATTCGGCGTCATCGGCATGGGGCGGATCGGCACCGCGGCGGCGCTGCGGGCGAAGGCGTTCGGGATGACCGTCGCGTTCTACGACCCCTTCCTGCCGGCCGGGACGGAGCTGTCCTTCGGCTTCACGCGGGCGGCGACGCTGGAGGACCTGCTCGCCCAGGCCGACATCGTCAGCGTCCATTGCCCGCTGACGCCGCAGACGGCGCAGATCATCGACGACGACGCCATCGCGGCGATGAAGCCGGGAGCGGTGCTCATCAACACCTCGCGCGGGGGGACGGTGGACCTCGACGCGATCGAGCGTGGCCTGCGCTCGGGCAAGCTCAACGCGGCCGCGCTCGACGTGCTGCCGAGGGAGCCGCTCGACCGCAGCCACCCGCTGATCGCGGCCTGGGGCGCACGGGAGGGCTGGCTCGACGGGCGGCTCATCATTACCCCCCACGCGGCCTTCTATTCGCCGGAAGGTCTTGCCGACATGCGGCGCCTGTCGACTCGGGCGGTGATGGGGTACCTGACGGAAGGACGCCTCAGGAGCTGCGTCAACCTGAGGGAACTGGAGCGCCACGGGCATCGCTTCGACGCCTGACGCCTGACCCCCGGGGCCCGTCCGCGTTCGTCCGGACGCGGATGGTGGGCTTCGGAGGGACCCGGCGCGTGATGGCGCCGGGTCCGTGCGGGGTCAGCGGCCCTCGGCCTTGCGCCAGGCCTCGAACGCGGCCAGCGTCTCCTCGTTGGGCGGATAGGTGCCGATGAGCGGGGCGCCGTCCTTCACCCTGGCGAGCACGAACTCCTCGAGAAGCTCGCGCTCGACGGCGAGGTCGGCGATCGTCTCGGCCATGTCGGCGGGGATCACGACGACGCCGTTGGCATCGCCCATCAGTACGTCGCCCGGACACACCGCGACGCCCGCGAGGCCCACCGGCACATTGAGGTCGGTGACGTAGCGGTGCGACAGGTACGTCGTCGCCGCGTTGCCGCCGGCGATCACCGGGAGGGGGATGGTGGCGATCATCGCCGCGTCCGACACCGAGCCGTCGGTGACCACAGCCGCGACACCCTTCACGGCGAGGTGGGTCGACATGATGTCGCCCATGAAGGCGGTGCGGGTCTCGCCGTCCATCGCGACCACGAGCACTTCGCCGGGGCCGATCTCGGCGACCGCCTGGGCCTGCAGGTTGGGCCGGTCGCCACGGTTCTGCGCGTCGACGAAGTCCTCGCGGACCGGGATCGTGCGGACGGTGAAGGCGGTGCCCACGAAGCGGTTGGTGTTCGGGTTCACCGGACGGGGGCCGAACAGCATCGTGTTCTTGTAGCCGTTGCGCCACAGGAGGGAGACGACCGCGGGAACGGACACTCCCATCAGCTTCCGCCTCACGTCGTCCGATAGTGCGTGCATGTGTGCCTCTCGTCAGTCACCGCGAGTATGTTAGACAATTAGTCAATCCAAAGGAATGCGGCGGCTGCCCGGGGGGCACGGATTTCCGCGCCACCCGGCGGCATGACGACGACGCGCGGCATCGCTCCCGCGCCGTCGGGCGGCCGCGGTTCGGTGTCGGTGCGATGTCCTATCCGGGAGGCCGCGCGCGGCGCGGAGGCGCCTGACGGGCGGGGGCGCGACGCGTGCGCGGGGGGAGGCCGGAGCGCGGCGCGGACGCCGGCTCCAGCGGGAGGTTCAGAGCTTGATCGGCTGGCCGGTCTCGGCCGAGCGGGGGACCGCCTCGAAGGCGGCGATGCCGTTGAGGATATCCGCCGCCGGGACCTGCGCGGGCGCACCGTCGCGGATCGACGCGGCGAACGCCTCGACCTCGGCGCGCTCGATGTCGAACGCCTCGAATTCATGCCGGGTCTCGGTGCCGTCGAGGGCGGTGACCACCATCGTCTCGGTCCCGCGCTTGGCCGCGTCGCCGTTGATCTCGGCCTTGCCCTTCGTGCCGTAGGCGACGATGCGGAAGGTGGGCGTGGTCGCGGTGATCATCAGCAGCGAGGCCGTGGCGCCGGAGGCGAGGCGCATGGTGACGACGGTGGTGTCGTCGAGCGGCACCTCGTGGACCCGCTGGCAGGAGACGGCGAACACCTCGCTGATCGGCCCGGCGAGGAAGATGATCCCGTCGATGTGGTGGATGCCGGAGCCGGCGAGCCCGCCCGCCGGGCTCTCGCCGGGCGCGACGCGCCAGTGATCGGCGGAGTAGCGGCCCACCACGTTGGAGGAGAAGTTCGTCTCAAGATGCAGCAGCGTGCCGAGCTCGCCCGCGTCCAGCATCGCCTTCAGCCTGGTGATCGGCGTCAGGAAGCGCCGGTTGTGCGCGGAGGTGACGAGGACGCCGGCGTCGGCCGCCTTGCCGAGCGCTTCGGCGGCGGTCGCCCTGGTCAGCGTGAAGGGCTTCTCCACCAGCACCGGCTTTCCGGCGGCGACGCAGGTCGCGATCTGCTCGGCATGCAGCGAGTGCGGCGAGGCGAGGACGATGCCCTCGACCGCGGGGTCGGCGAGCGCGGCGTCGAGGTTGTCGTAGGTGGTGAGGCCTCGCTCGGCGGCGTCGGCGGCGATGCGGGCGGGGTCGCGGCTGACGGCGGCGACGAAGCGGACGGTCTCGCTCTTGTTCTGCACCGAGTCGACGAGGACCTTGCCCCAGCGTCCGAGGCCGACGATGGCGAGTTGGGTGGCGGCGGGCATGGGGTCGGTTCTCCTGGGCAGGGCGATTGCGGGACGGTAGGATGTGTCTGACTGTTAGACAAAGGAGGCGTGGATGG
This sequence comes from Acuticoccus sediminis, assembly GCF_003258595.1. Lineage (NCBI taxonomy): Bacteria > Pseudomonadati > Pseudomonadota > Alphaproteobacteria > Hyphomicrobiales > Amorphaceae > Acuticoccus > Acuticoccus sediminis. The sequence continues at coordinate 513,460 of NZ_QHHQ01000004.1, read as the reverse complement.
CGATTCCCCATCCACTATGGGCTGCCTCGGCAGCCTTGTTCGACATTCTGCTCCCCGGCGACAAGCATTTTCCACCGGCGTCGGTCGCGCTCCGCGAGGGCCCAGTTCTCCCGCTGAGCGAGGAGGACGGCCGGTGGCTCGCTGCCGCGGCGCGGCGCGTCGCCGACGCGCCGGCCGAGACGCGCATCGAACGGACGGCCGAGCTCGCGCGGGAGGCGCCGGAGCCCTTCGCCCGCGTCCTGACCGCCCTTACGGCAGCCTACTACCGTACCCATTGCGTCCAGGCAGCGGCGATTGCGCTGGCGCAACATGCGCCGGTCGAGGCCGACCCGGTGTTCGACGAAAACCTCCTGGACCGCGTCCGCGCAACACGCGCAGGCGCGGCCCGCCGAATCTAGCGGGCGGTCTTGCGCCGTCGATCGGGTATGCGGGATGCCCCCCGACCGACGCGGCCGCGGCGCGCCCGTCAGGCGACCGGTTCCTCGATCACGGAAAACAGCTCGACCGGTTCCATCTGCGGCAGCCTGGGGGGACGGAGCTCGTAGCGCTGCCTGACGGTCTCGAAGACCGCCTCGACGACCGCGCAATACGCCGCCGCCTCCGGAGGGAAGGCCGGGGCCGGCGGGATCCGCCGATGCGGGTCGTCGTTCCTTGAGAGAAGCTCGCGGACGTGGGCGAGGAACTGGTCGTGGTCCTGCGCGACGATCGTGAGGTCCGAGCCGCGATCGAGGCCCGGGACGTCGGTCACGACGTGCGGGAGGCCGACGGCGGCGTACATCCTGATCTTGAGCGGATTCATCAGCGCGGACAGGTCGTTGAGGATGTGGGGCACGACCGCGAACCGGCACATCTCCGCGATGGCGAGCACCGCCTCCTCGCGCATCGGCCCGTGGTAGATGCAGTGGGGGCGGCGCAGCAGGTGCTCGAGGTCCTTCGACACCCGCTCGCTGGCGCCGACGATGTGCAGCATCCCGCCGCGAGAGCCGATCTGCGCGGCCACGGCATCGAGGAGGTCCCAGTCGATGCGGTTGTTGAGGTCGCCCGAATAGAGGACGTGGATCTCGTCCGACGCGCGCGAGCACCACAGTTCGTCGAGCGGCGCGCGCGTCTTCGGCGGCAGGTACCAGTTGGGAATGAGGCGCAGCTTCGACTCCTCCACGATCGAGGACTTCAGCATGCTCTCCTGGTTGTTGATGGAGTTGAAGATGACGCTGTGGGCGAGGTCGCACAACGTGCGGTAACGGGCGATCCGCTCCGGCCAGAGCGTGCGGGCGCTCCAGCTCAGCTGATTGTCCACGACGTCGACGATGGTCTGGAAGCGCCGGAAGATCGGCAGCAGGTCGTCGACGACGGCGCCGAGATAGTGGAGCGGGAAGGCTATGACGATCGAGTTCGCGGCGCAGATCTGGTGGCTGTGAAGAAACGCGTCGAACGCTTCGGCGAACCCGAACGCGGGTCCGGACGCGTCCTCGCCATGCCGGTCCTCGGCGATGATCGAGTGATAGTGGACGCCGTTCTGCACGATGCCCGAGAGCTTGCGCCGGGTGTCGCCGACGCAGAGCGCCTCCGCCGAGGTGGACATCGCCGCCGTGTTCTGCACCGCGAGCGCCCTCGGCTCACCAAACTCCACGACCCTCACGCACGCGTCCTTCACCCGCTCGGCGAGAACCCGGGCGATCTGGTCGACGCGCCGGCCGTAGAGGCCGCTGTCGTGCTGCTTCCAGAGCAGGACGATGTTGCGCCGTCCGTCGGACGGGGGCGACGGGCGGAGACGGTTCTTCGAGGCGAGCGCGCGGGCCTCCTGCTCGAGCCTGACGAACGTCCGGTAGGCAGCGGGCAGGGAGAAGCTGTCCGGCAGGTCCGGAGCGGGACGGGGGTTCTTCGCGAGCTCGACGAGGACCGTCTCGAACGAATCGACCTCGAAGAGGTGGACGCCGGGGATGCCCTCGAGATCGAGCGTCGCGGGCGAGCGCGGGACGAGGACGGGGAGGCCGACCTGCAGCGCGTCGCCGATCTTTGAGGAGATCTGGTAGGTGTTGATGTCCTGCGAGCCGGCGCTCCCGGGGTAGCCGGTCAGGACCACGTCGTATTGGGCGAGCGTGCGGGTCAGGTCGGCCGACGGCACCATGCCGATGGTCTCGACGCCGGCCCCGACGAGTTCGTCCTCGAGGCCCGGCGGCGAGAACGTGCCCCCGACCGTCAGCGTGACCGGCACCTTGCGCTGGAACGCGATCATCCGGATCGCCCGCGCCGCCTCGAGCAGGCCCTTGTGCGGGCGCACCGTGCCGATGAACACCACCCGCAGCGCCTCGCCCTGGCGTTCGGCGCTCCCCGGTGCCGGTCGCGCGGCGGCCGGGCCGCCCGCCTCGGGCCCGTCGAGCCGGCTGCGGGCATGGCGGACGATCTCGCCGCCGAACCGCTCCTGAAGCGAGACGCTGGCGACGGAGCGAATGGAGATCCGGTCGCGGTAGAGGGCCGCCTTGTTGATGCTCGTCTCGCCGTACCAGCGGCCCCACGAGCCGCTTCCCCGCGAGAAGGCTTCCTCGTTGTCGTCGATGTCGAGGATCAGCGCCGTTCGCGGATGGGACAGGACTTCGGTCAGCGCGAAGGTCGGCAGGCGCGGCTTGCACATCCAGACCGTATCGAACGACAGCCCGATGGCCCGTGCCTCGCCCTTGAACCGCTCGAACGATTCGGGGCGGATGAGGCACGTCTTGATCGCGCTCGACTGAAGCGGTTCCCAGAGCCCGGTCCCGAACTCGTCGTGGCAGAACCCGAACAGCACGGCCGGCCGGCGCGAGGCGACGATGTCGTAGAGGACCTTCGCCCGGCCGGCGGGGTTGTGCGCCGCGTCCCACACCACGATGGCGACGCTTCCCGGCTCGCGGGCGGTCGCCAGCGCCGCTTCGAGGTCGAGCGGCGAGAAGCCGTCGTTGTGGCAGACGTCCATCTGGCGCGCCTTGACGAAGCGGACACGGTCGACGTCGACGGCGTAGAGCTCGATCGATGCGGTGCCGTGACAGGAGCCGGGCATCTCGGCAAAGAAGCCGTAGGCGCCCTCGACGCCCAGCGCCCGCTCCACATCAGTGCGGGGGACGTTGACGGCCTCGATACGCGCGGGCTGACCGTTGACTGTAATATAGGGCCGTGTCAGCGCGTCTTCGGCAAACAACCAGCCGTGGATCCTGCCGTCACTGATGTGATCAATATTACCGATCGCCATAGTTCGTCCTTTTTATGGGGCGACCCGAATCGAAATTGCTTTCATCGGCAGCCAGACGCCGTACGCGTATGTGTTGTGCACAATCAGCCATCCAGAAGGGCACGCCGGTCCCATTCGATGACGGAACACTCCGCCGAGCGGAGGTCCGGGCCGGGGTCGTCGCCCACTCTCTGGGCACATGACTGAACAAACATCGAGAGTTGGCCTCTCGAGTGCCATGCATGGTTGTCAATAACCGGCTCATAATAGCCGAGGTCGAAGCTGCATAATACTGCGGTCTCGCGTGCGACGTAGAACGAGCGGTCGTCCGGTTCGAGTACGACGGCCACGAGGCGTCCCCCGTACTCGGCGCTCCGGAAGACGACGAGCGCTCGGCCGTCGGGAGCGAATAGGAGGGCGGGACGGCTGTGCGGCAGGGGGAGGGTGCCGGTCCCCGACAGGGTGAAGTCGGTGGTGAAGGCACTGACGTTCGAGATCTGCCAGGCACCGTTCCTGCGATAGATCAGCCGGATCTGGGGGACGCCCACGGCGGTATGGCGCCACCAGGTCACCGCGGCGGGCCAGCCGTCGGGGTCGACGGCGGCGCCGGCCTGATTCATCAGTTCGCTCGCGAACGGCACCGCGGCGACCCGCTCCGTGTGGAGCGGCCCGGCGGGGCGCGGCAGCGCGAAGCCCGACAGCGTTTCCACGCGCTCCAGCGTCTCGCCCCGGAAGGCGGCGAGGTCGAGCCCCACGTTCACCACGGCGTCGCCGGCGGAGTCGGGGAGGCGGAGGCGCCACACCAGGAAGGCGCACACGGTGCCGTCGTCCAGCGCGACGGGCCGGTTGAAGTAGGGCCCCGAGCTGTTCCGGTGGCCGCGGCCGTCGACGAGCGGTTCCCGGGGGTCGACCCATCTGCCCTCGGCCTCGTCGTAGTGCCGCACGCGCAGGGCTCCGCCATCGGGAACACCCTCGCGGTAGACGAGTGCGAGCCGCGCCGGATCGCCGAGGCGGACGAACGACGGGTATGTCACCGAATGCGTGATCCGCTCCAGTCCGGGCCGTGTCGCAGTGAAGCCCGAGAGGGCGAGCTGCGGTTCGCCCTTCAGGAGCTTCACCACGCTGGCGTGCGCGCCGTAGGCGAGGTGGATGGCGCCCTGTCCGTCGACGCCGAGGCTGATCGAGCGGTGGGCGTCCCAGGGCAGATCGCCTGGACCGCCGCACGGGAGCCGCGTCCGCGCGATCTCGCCGGTCGCGAGGTCGCGGCGGAAGACGACGACGTCGCCGTCCGGATCGTAGAACGCGCCGACCTGCTTGTTGCCGACGGTGAGCAGTCCCTCGCAGCGGAAGGCCGAGGCGTTGACGCTCGACCCCGCCCAGGCCGGGCCGAGCGGGCATTCGAAGGCGGGCGGGACATACCGCTCGCTCATGCGTCGCGCGCCCGGATGACGCTCATGAGCGTGTGCGGGATGCGGAAGCCGGGGTGGGCGGTCCAGTCCGGCGGGCCGTCCTCGGCCGGGGAGATGTCGTAGCCGGCGAGGACGTCGAGAACCTCGCCGGCCATCTGCCGGGAGATCCTGCCGCCGAGACAGGCGTGCGCGCCGGCACTGAAGGCGAGGGAGGTCGGGCTGTTGCGGGACGGATCGAACGACCAGGGGTCGGGGTAGGCGAGCGGGTCGCGATGGGCGGCCTCGATGTCGATATGGAGCGAACTCCCGGCCGGGATCACCTGGCCGCCGATCTCGATGGGCTCGAGCGCGGTCCGCCGGCCGAGGCGCCGCACCGGGCCGATGAAGCGAAGGGCTTCCTCCACGGTCTCCCGCTGCGCCTTGCCGGGCCGGCGGGCCGCGTCGGAGAATTCGGGAAGCCTCTGGAGGAGGATCGCCAGATTGGCGAGGAACCCTGCCGTGGTCTCGATGCTCGCGACGATCAGGAAGAAGAGGAGACCGCTGATCACCTCGTCGTCGAACCCATGCGTCCGGCACCCGGCGACCAGCGTTTCGTAGAGCCGGCCCTCGCCGCTGGCTCGGGCCGCTGCGAACTCGCCGGCGATGATCGCCATGGCCTGTGAGCATGACTCTTCCATGCGGGCCAGGGACATCCGGTGCGGTCCCATCGCCCAGTCGACCATGGCCTGTCGGAGCAGGTGGTCCAGCCGGTCCAGCGTCCCGGGATCGAGTCCGATAAAGCCGGAGAGAACCACGAGGGGCAGCCGGTTCATGACCGGAACGAGGTCGATCGGCTCCCCTTGCGGCGCGGCGCCAAGCATCGTCTGCAGGTGAGTCCGGACTGTTCCGGGCGGGGTGGGGCCGGACTGGACCGAACGCAGGAACTCCCGCCCCGACCGATGGAAAGGGTCGCGGCGGGCGACGAGGACACCGCTCATGAAGGCCGCGAGACCGGGGAGGGTCACCGATCGCGCGCGCTGCAGCAGCCGGAGTTCCTCGGTGACGTCGATCGTCTGGACCGCGCGGTTGCGGAGCGCCGCGACGCAGTCGGCGTGCCGCGTGATCCGCCAGATGCGCGGGTGGTGCGTGGGCGCGGGCGGACCGCATTCGGCGATGTCGCCCAGCCCGAACGCTGCGGGGTCGACGGTCGCAAGGGCACTCACGGCTGCATCACCGCGCCGGTCCGCGCGTCGTAGAGCCACCCGGGCGTGCGCACGGGGGCCAGCGGCTGCTTGCGGATCTTCATGTACTCTATCGCCAGCTTGCGGAAGATCTTGTGGTCCGTCGCGTTGGTCGCGATCCCGCCGTGGACCTGGTGGATCGTCCCCTCGTTGGCGATCTTGATGAGCTGGGTGTCCGGCAGCGAGCAGGCGCGGTGGAAGACGTCCGGATTGGCCGCTCCGCCGCCGGGGCCGCTGAAGCGCTTCTCGTAGCCGCCGATCTCGTCCCAGAGCGCGCGCGGCATGCAGAGCGCGTTGCTCTCCAGCATCGGACCGGGCCACGTCTGGCCGACCTCGAGGACCGAGACCTCGAACAGCCGGTAGCCGTCGCTCGGCCAGTCGATCGAGGCGAGGAGGGCCGCTTCGGCCGTCTCGTCGTAGCCCTCGCGCACGCTGTGGTACTGCGGCTTGCTGCCGAGATGGTAGTTGTAGCTCGCGATCACCGGACGCGGGTGGAGCGCAGAGGCGCGCAGGTACGCATCGACGAGGCCCGGCGAGGCCAGCCGGGCGGCGTCGATCCATACCGCGACGACGGGCGCACGAGCCTGCGCGATGCCGAAGTTGAGAGCCGGCACCGGCGATGGCGGCGCGTCGCGCCAGGCGTGCAGCGTCACGTCGAGGCCCGGTGTCGCAAGCTCCTCGGGCGTGGGCGGAACGGGCGAGCCGTTGTCGACCACGATCACCTCGCACCGTCCCGGCGGACAGCCGAGCTGGTATGCCGGTGCGAGCGACATGAGGGTGCGTCGAAGCTGTGCCGTCATGTCGTAGCTGACGAGCACCAGGCTGATCTCGGGCTCCATCCCGGCCGCGCCTCCTACGGCCGGACCGTGCCGGCGGCGACCAGGTTGTCGAGCACGCCCGTCACCGTCGGCGTCTCGAACAGCAGCTCGGGATCGATCTCGATGTTGAACTGCTCCTCCATGATGCCGGTCATGATGACGAGTTCCGCCGAATCCAGGCCGTAGGAATCGAAGCGGGCCTCCGGCGAGAAATCGTCCCGCTGGATGCCGAGCGCGGACACGACGTAGGCGATCATCCATTCGGAGACCTCCGCCCGCGCCGGCACCGTCTTCGTATCGTTCGTTTCTATGGGAGCCTCCATGGTCAGTTGGCCTGTCCGGTGATCGCTTCGACGAAGCGATGGCGGGCGATCATCGCGAGGGCCACGTAGTGATGGGCCACATCCGCTTCGTGGTGGATGTGGATTTGTGGAATTGTTTCGAGGCGCGCGGCTTGCTTGAGATCAAGTTCGCAGGCGTCGCCGACGAACATCTCGACCCCCATGCCGGGGGCCTGGGCGAGTTCGGTCACGACGTCGTCGAACCGCTCGGTCGCGGCGGAGTCCTGCTGCATCACACGGAGCGTCCGCTGGAGCCGGCTCGGCGTGCCCTGGAACTCCGGGTCGACGGTGGTGAGGGCGCCGAAGCAGGTGGCGCGATCGGCCCCGAGCCGGGCGCCGTAACGGATCGCCGAGAGGCCGCTGACCGAGGCGCCGACCATCGTCAGCTCCGGCGCGCCGAGGTCGGCGATCAGCCGCCGAAGGTGGGAGACGGTCGAACTGATGTCCGGGCCGAGCGAGCGCAGGCCCGAGATGGCCGATCCGAACACCGTGTCGCGCAGGTAGACGACGTTCGCCGGAACGTCGGCCAGCAGCGCGTCGAGGCACGCGAGCGGCAGCATCATGAAGTTGCCGGTGAGCGTCGCGAACACGACGATGGTCCGCCGCGCGCCCTCCCGGCGGACGATCTGGACCTCCGCCGCGGGGTCGTCGTCGAACCGCGCCCGCTGCCAGACCGTATCCGGCAGCGTGTCGAGGACGCTCAGGAGAGGTTTCGCGACGGTGCCCCAGTGCGAGGCCGGGTCGAGACCTTGAAGGATCGCCCGGGTGGTCTCCGGTTCGCCGGCCTGCAGGCACGCCTTCGCCGTCTCGAACTGCAGCAGCCCGTTCGTCCGCGCCGGGCTGACGTGGCTGCGGATGAGGCGATAGAGCCGGTGCCAGTCCGGCGAGGCGATCGGCAGCCCGTTGAAGGCGCGCACGAAGAGCGCGTCGTCGGGGAAGCGCTTCAACGCGTCGCCGAGGCAATCGAGGATCGCGGCATCCACCACCGGGACCGTCCCCGCCAGGCGTCGCCGCTGGACGAGCGACGTGACGTGGAGGAAGGCGGCCCACGCCGGCAGCGGCGCCAGCCGCGCCGCGCGCTCGAACCGGTCGACCGCCTCGTCGAGGCGGCCGAGGGCGAACAGCGCGCTGGCGGAATCGCGCGCTAGCGCGGGATCGTCCGGAGCGGCGGACAGGCGCTGCTCCAGAATGACGAGCGCCTGCGGATGGCTCCGGTTCGCGGCGGCGAGGTTGCGCGCGATCCGCGTCTTGTCCGCCTCCGGGAGCGCGCTCGGCTCCACCTTGTCCCGGTAGAGCGAGAGGGCGGCATCGGCGTCGCCGTTGGCGACGTACGCGCTGACGAGACGGGAGAGGACCCAGGGGTTGTCGGGCCACTGCTTCAGGAGCGAGCTGGCGTAGTCGACGACCTCCGCGCGCTTGTCTTGCGCGGCAAGAAGCTCGGCCCATAGGAGGCGGCAGCGCAGATCGCTGGGATGAGCCTCGAGGAGGGCGCGCGCGTCCGTCACGGCCTCGTCGAGGCTGCCCGCCGACAGCGTCTGCCGCACCGCGGCGACCCGCTCGGCGGTGGAAGGTTGGGTCACGGTCATGCCGCTCGCACCACGGCTCTGCCGGTGACAGGCTGAAGGAGCCAGCCCATGCCGGCCGTTCCGAGCGTGCTCGACACGTAGCGCCGCAGGAAGGCGGCCCGGCGATCGCGGCCCGCGTCCCGGTCGGCGATCGCCGCCGCAACGGCGCTCCAGTGGCGGTCGAGCGCGTCGAAGACGGACGGGGGCACGGCGACCGTGTCGCCCAGCGTGTCGGCGAGCCGGGCCAGTCCGTCCTGCCACTCGCGCACCACGTCCTGCGCGCGCCCGACATGGTCGGCGATGCCGGAGAACTTGCGGAAGGCGGGTCTCGCGACGATCACCCCCGGCTTGCCGTACCCGAGCGCGGTCACGTACCCATGCATCGAGTTGCCGACGTAGCCGCGCGAAAAGGCGATCGCGGAGGCGATCTCGCGCAGGCTGCGGGGATCGTCGAGGCAGATGTGCGGCAGCGTCAGCGCCGAGCTGAGGCTCCGCGCCGCCTCGGCGTCGTGGAGGCAGGGTCCGATGGCGACCAGCAGCGGCGTCAGCCCGCGCGCCGAGGCGAAGGCGTCGATCGACGCCGCGAGGTCCTCCATCGCCAGCGATCCGAGGCCGGCGGTGCGCACGTGGACGGCGAGGAGCGCCGCGTCGGCGGGGATCCCCTTGCGCGCTGCCAGCGCGGTGTAGGCGGGGGCCAGCGTCTCAAGCGGCCAGACGCACGCCAGATCGAGGACGGTGTCCGGGACCACGGTCACGTTCGCGCTGTGCCCGGTCCCGAGGAAGCGCATGCTGGCATCGTCCCGCACCGCGACGTAGTCGGCGGCGGCGAGCGCGGATTCCACGGCCGTGTGGCGAAGGGGTTCCGGAAAAGGCGAGGGTACGCCGGGGGCATTCCAGACGATGGGCAGATCGTTCAATGCGCCGACGAGCGACGCGCCGAGCCAGAGCGACGGGTAGGCCCACGCCGGCAGGTCGCCGACGCGGTACTCCTCCAGGAACGCCGCCGGCCAGGCGTGGACGATCTCCCCGCCGCCGATCAGGACGGCATCGCCGGCGATCCCGCCCGGCAGCCTGCCGAGCGCGTGCGGCTGGAGGGCATCCTCGAGACCCGTCTGCCGCATCGTCGGCGCGACCGGGACGACTTCCCATCCGAGCGGCCGCAGCCGATGCGCGGCGACGATGGGGAACAGGAGGTCGCCGTAGTTGGCGACATCGAACGTCCCGAAGAGGAGGGCGCGGCGGCCGGATGCGCCGGGGTCCGGCGCGCTCATTTCAGGAGATACCAGCGCCGTCTGCCGAACTGGGAGAAGTACGGCGGCTCCATGGTGATCGCGGTCTGCCAGCCGCAGGCGGAGGCGAGGCGCAGGAGGCTCGGCTCGTCCAGCCAGAAGGACTCCGGATTTCCGTACGAGGACCACAGGTTGCCCGTCTCCTGCAGCATCGCGCCGGAGTACCCGGACTCGCTGTCGACGGACCGGACGCGCGGGGACTCGAGGCCCAGCGACTTGACGAGATCGGGGCACCAGACCTCGGTGTCGATGATCGTCGGCCGGCCTTCGCAGCGGCGCAGCAGGTCGATCTGCTCGTCGAGGCGGAGATGGTAGAGCAGGCCGACGATGCCGATGACGTCGAACCCGTCGAGCGGGAACTCGCGGATGTCGGCCAGAACGTGCTTGACGCCCTCCGGGTCGGCGCCGGTCCAGGGCGGCCGCGCGTCGACGGCGGTGACGTCGAAGCCGTAGTTGCGCGCGCGCTGCGCGAACATCAGCGGCCCGGCCCCGAGGTCGACGTAACGCCGCCCGGCCGGGTCGCCCAGCTCGGTCAGGATGAGGTCGAAGACGCGCAGCCGGTAGGACAGCTGGAACAGGGACTTGCCGTGCAGCGACTGCGGCGAGGGGCACGCGAAGGGCACCCCTCTGCTTTCGAGCGACAGAGCCATATCAGGAGATGCTGTGGGCATGGGCAACTTCGGTCACGGATGGGTTCGATGAGGGGTTGCCCGCGCGGGGCTCGTGGCGTTGCAGGACGGGCAGCGCGCCGTCGTCGAGGCGCGAGCGTGTCGCGTCCCGCCTCAGCTTGCCGCTGACCGTCCGCTCGATCGCGCCGTTCGGGACGATGACGAGTTCGACCGGCAGCACCCCGTGGGCCTCGGCGACCGCGCGTCCGAGGGTGGGCAACGTTTCGGTGTCGGGGAGCCCTGCGGCGCGCGAGAGCTCGCAGACGATGCGCACGCCCTCGGGGTCCGCCGCGTCGGGTTGATCCAGCACGCCGAGAGCCGCGATCGCCCCGAAGGGCGCGGCGGCGGGGTGGGCCATCACCGTCTGCTCGATGTCCTCGGCGTAGATGTTCGTGCCGCGCACGATGATCATGTTCTTGCGCCGGCCGACGACGAACAGCGCCCCGTCCCGCAGCACTCCGAGATCGCCGGTGCGCAGGTAGCGCTTCCCGTCGACGGTGGCGGCACGATCAGGGTCCGGCCGCACGTCGCCGCCGGGGTGCCAGAATCCGGGGCTGACGGCGTCACCGGCCACCGCGATCTCGCCGACCGATCCGGGCGCTGTGAGGGCGTCGCGCTCCGGGTCGAGGACCGCGACGCTGGTGCCGCGGCGCGGAAATCCGCACGAGACCGCGGCCACCGCGCCGCCGCTCTCGCGGGGCAGGTCGACCGTCTCGACGCCTCGTCCGGCTTCGTTCCCGGTGACGAACAGCGTCGCCTCGGCGAGGCCGTAGCACGGGTAGAAGGACGTCGCCGGGAACCGCGCCGCCGCGAAATGACCGGCGAAGCGCGTCAAGGTCGCGGCGCGGATCGGCTCGGAGCCGCAGAACGCGAGGCTCCAGCGCGACAGGTCGAGGGTCCGGGCCGTCTCGGCATCGACCGCGCGGACGCACAGGTCGTAGGCGAAGTTCGGCGCGCCGGCCGTCGTCGCCTCGAACCGGTCCATCGCCCGCAGCCACCGGATCGGCCGCTGCAGGAAGGCGAGGGGGGACATCAGCGTCGTCGACGCGCCGAGGATCAGTGGCTCCAGCACGCAGCCGATCAGGCCCATGTCGTGGTGCAGCGGCAGCCAGCTGACCGAACTGTTCGTCGCGTCCTGCCCGAACGCGGCCTCGATCATGGCGAGGTTGGCGGAGATGTTGCCGCAGGTCACGGCAACGCCCTTCGGCGCGCTCGTCGCGCCGGACGTGTACTGCAGGAAGGCGATCTCCTCCGGCGCCCGCGCCGGAAGGTCCGCCGACGGCGTGCCCGACAGGAGGTCGTGCGCGGCGAGGAACCGAAGCCCCGGCGCCCGCTGGCAGAGATCCGCCCATGGGACGAGCTCGCGCCGCTCCTGCGGGGCCACGAGGGCCGCGGGCTGCGCGTGCTCGATGATGCGCGCCAGTCGCTCGGCTCCGCGCGGGTCGCCGAGCGCCGTCGTGGGGACGGCGATGGCGCCGGCATAGAGGCAGCCGAGGAAGCAGCGGACGAAGTCGAGCCCCTGCGGCAGGGCGATCAGGACGGGACGCCGCGCCAGCCCGGCGGCGCGGAGGTTGGCGGCGACGATGCGGACGGACCGGTCGAGCTCGGCGTAGGTGACTTCCTCCTCGACGTGTTCGCCCCGGCGCAGGAACCGCAGGGCGAGCCGGTCGCCGTGCGTCCCGGCGTGGCGCATCAGCGTCGCCACGAGGTCTCTCGGGCTGGATGCGGACGGGGGCGCTGCGAGGAGGCTCATGGGAGGCGCTGCGACACGAAGGTGAGGACGCTGGCGCACAGCGGGTCGCTCGACCGGTAGGGGAGCGCCGCCGTCGGCAGTCCGAGCGATGCGAGCGTGTCCAGGAGGTCGGCGCCGAAGTCCGTGTAGACGAGCGACAGGCCGGCCGCCCCATCCCCGTGATAGACCGCGGGCATCAGCAGGCGGTCCTCCTCGCCGCTGGTGTCGACGCGCGAGACCGAGCGGGGCGGCATCTCCGCGGTCAGCGGAATCGAGAAGACGTGGTGACCACCCGGCTTGAGGATGCGATGGATCTCGCGCCACGCCTCTTCCGGCCGGCGCACGTGCTCCATGATGTCGGATGTGACGACGAGGTCGAATGTCTTGTCCTCGAAGCTGGTCGCGGTGATGTCCTGGCACTCGACCCCGTCGACCAGCTCGCCGCTCCGGCGGCCCGGGGCGTACACCGACGCCCTGTAGACCGCGGCGTTCGCGAGATAGGGGCGGAACGGGCCGGCCTGTCCCGGCTCGAAGATCGACAGCGCGTCCAGTCCGCCGGCGTCCGACAGGGCCTCGAGCGTCGGGTGGCGAGTGTTGCCGACGACGGAGAGGAGCGCCTGCGCCTGGGCCCGGTAGCGCAGCGACGCGCGGCATCGCGAGCAGGCGAAGGTCTCGCGGATACCCTCGTGCGTGCGCCGGAAGCGCCCTTGCCAGCCGCACACGGCGCACGTGTCCTCGACGGTGCGGGCAGGGAACCTCGGCTCGAACGCGGCACTTGCCGGCGCGTCCGGGCGGGGAGGCCAGGGCCGTGCGGCGAGGGGCGTGACCGTGTTGCGGGCGCTCTTTCCGGCGACGGTGACGCGGTCGGGCCGATCGCTCGCCAGTTCGATCGTGCAGCGTTGCGCACCGGCCTTTCCGTCGAGCCGGAGCGGCTCGGCGCGCCGGGTCTGCATCCTGACGTTCAGCCCTGCACAGTTGCTGAGGAGGACGGCCCAGTCCTCCATGTCTTCGGCGAAGACGTCGGCGGTCAAGGCGTCGACCGGGTCGTCGGCATCGCCGACCACGGCGAGGGCGCGGTGGCATTCGACGGCGTTGAGGCGGAGGTCGAGCGGCGCGGTGGGGCCGGTCTCGGGCCGTGGCGGCCGGCGCACCGTGACGGCATTGCCCGACACGTCCCGCGCTGCGAGCGAGACCGTGCCCGAGCTCGCGGAGAGGACGAGCCCGGCAGAGCGCGCGCGGCGGCCGATCATGGTCATGGTGAGATCGAGGGCGACGTCGTCGCAGTCGACGATCTCACCGCCGCCGAGGCCGACATCGGAGATGAAGGTCCGCTCCATCCGCAGGCGCGCACAGTCGCGCGCCTGGAAGGCGGACCCCTCACAGCGTCCGATGCCGACATCGGCGAGGGTGAAGCCGTCGACGCCGGCAAGCTCCACGAGCGGAGCGTGCCGGTGCCGCGTGCCGGTGAAATCGATGCCGGACACGCTGCCACCGCCGGCGCCGGGACCGACGACCAGCCGCGCGTCCGCCGACACGAACCGCAGCAGGGGCCGCGTGCCGGCCGCCGCGGCGAGAGCCAGGGGCACGCGGATCGTCAGCGACGCATCGATGTCGATGACGTCCGGCGGCAGGAGGATCGTGGCGCCGGGCGCCGCCGACTCGAGCGCCCGGGCCAGCGCGCCGGCCCCGTCGACGAGCAGCGGATCGGGCAGGCCCGCGCTCATGCCGGCGCGGGTGTTCGACGATAGGCGCGGCGATGCTCGCGCCCCCGGTAGCCGATGTCGAGGATCTCGAATTCGGGGTCCGAATCGAGGAAGAGGTCGCAGATGAGGGCGACGTGCGCCGTCTCGATCTGGTCGTCGGTGTAGTGCTTGGTGATGTCCGGCATGACGGACGGGCGCATCGTCGGCGACACCGCGATCGACCAGTCGTAGTCGTCCATCAGCAGGATCCCGCCGGGTTTGACGAGTTCCTTGCACAACAGCGTCGCCGGCGCGTCGTGGTGGAACATGTGGCAGCCGTCGAGATAGATGAAATCGTAGATCCCGTCCTCCTTGGCGCGGCGCATGTCCTGCACCACCTTGGCGAGCGCCCAGCAGTAGCTGTCGAACGTGCGCCGGGTATTTCCATAGGTCTGGAAATTGGTGATGCCCTCGGCCGTCAGGTCCTTGGAGAGGTCGTCGAGCTTCTCGGCGAAATCGTACAGCGATATCTCGCCGTGCCCGTCGAGCCGGCGGCAGAACTCGATCGTGGTGGCGCCGATTCCGATGCCGACCTCGGCGATCCGGGGCTCGGGATTGTCGGCCAGGACCTGGTCGAGCAGGCGCAGGGCGTGTTCGCTCGGCGTCGAGATCGCCGCGAACCTAGGGTCGTCCCGCCGCTCAAGCATCGGAACCGGAATCCAGGCAATGCGCCCCCGTCCCCAGGGACCGGGGTCTGCCAACCGATTGATTCAAGGTGTTCATACGCTCCCGGTCATGGCGTCCCACGCATGGGCGTTGGGATACGTGAGCCATGGAATTGACTTATTCGTTAATCGTCGGGGCACGGTAGAAAAAGCTTCGGCACCGCGACAAGCAACCATAAGGGTTGGCGCCATTGTGTCCACCATTGTCGGGATTGTGCAATTTTTTCATAGTTCTGACGCCCTTGGTGACCTGCGGGCCGGCGCATAATCGCGACTGTGAGCCAGGCGGGTCGTGCGACATGGTTGCACCGGGATGAAACCATAGGTGCAGAATATTTCAATACTGGGATGGAGAACCAGGACGGCTCGACCGCGCCGATCGCATTAGTTCGGACTATATCGGGCGCGCGGGCGGGGCGACGAACCGATGTCGAGGACCCTGCGTGGTCTCCTAAGTGGCTGAAATTTGTGGTTGCCGTCGACGCCGGCGGCGGGCCGGGTGGGTTGACCCGTCGCCGGGCGACGCTGTCGGTGGAAAACCTCGCGAAGGGAGCGTCTGGCATTCCGGCGGGGCTTCGACCCGGACCCGTGGTGTTCCGGGAATCATCTCCGTTGCCACAATCCGGTCTGCCGAGCGCCCGGAACGCAGACGCGACGGGCCGTGATCTCCCCAGATCATGCGGGCCGACGAATTGGCCGTGGCGAGTGCTCCGGGCAGGCACACGGGCGACCCGCAGGGACCGTCAGGGGCGGAGGCTCTCGAGGTGGGCGATCGCGTGGGCGGCGAGCGCCAGCAGGGCGTCCTCGCCCGCGCCGTCCCGGGCCTGGACGGACATCCCCTGGATCATCGCGCCGACGAAGCGGGCGAGGGGGGCCGGGTCGACGTCGGCCCGGAGCTGCCCCTCCTCGAGACCGCGTTCGATCCGGGTCCTGATGGCGTCGAGGGTCATGCCGCGCAGGTCGCTGACGTGGTGTGCGACGCTCGCGTTCTCGACGGCGCAGGTGAGCACGGCGGTAGACACCATGCAGCCGCGGGGGCGGCCCGGCCGCGCGAACTCGGCCGCGCTGTCGCGAAGGACGCGCGACAGCGCGGCCACGGCGTCGGGCTCCTCGTCCAGCGCGCAGCCGGCGGCGGCGCCGATGTTGGCCTGATACCAGCCAAGCGCCTCGCGATAGAGGTCGGCCTTGGAGAAGAAGGCCGCGTAGAGGCTCTGCGGCGTGATGCCCATCGCCGTCGTGAGGTCGGCGATCGACGCCCCTTCGTAGCCGAGCGCCCAGAACGTCTCCGCCGCCTTCGCCAGCGCCTCGTCGCGGTCGAACGCCCGGGGGCGACCGCGAGGGCGCGCGGCGGGCTTCTCATTTTTCACAACGGTCACTCTGGAAATGTCCCGCGATACGGATTATTCAGGAACGGTCATTGTGATTATATAGGGTCATCGCACATGGGTCTCCCCGAATTCGCCGAGGCGTCCGGCCGCATCGACGCCGTGATCGCGAGGGCGCTGGACGAGAAGCGGATCGTCGGCGCGGTGGTGCTCGTGGCCCGGAACGGCGAGCTCATCGCCCGGACCGCCGCTGGCCATCTGGACCGCGAGGCCGGGACGGCGATGCGCGAGGATGCGATCTTCCGCCTCGCCTCGATCACCAAGCCCTACGTGACGGCCGCCGCTATGCGGCTCGTGGAGGAGGGGCGGCTCGACCTCCATTCCCCGGTGACGCGCTGGTTTCCCGCCTTCCGTCCCGCGGCGCCGGACGGGGCACGCCCGGAGATCACGGTCCATCAGCTGATGACCCACACCTCCGGCCTTGGTTACGGCTTCCTTGAGGCGGCGGACGGGCCCTATCACCGGCTGAACGTGTCGGACGGGCTCGATCAGCCGGGGCTCTCTCTCGCCGAAAATCTCGACCGGCTCGCGGCGGCGCCGCTCGCCTTCGCGCCCGGGACGGGCTGGCTGTACTCCCTCGGGATCGACGTTCTCGGCGGCATCCTGGAAAAGGTGGAGGGGCGTGGCCTCGCCGACATCGTGCGCGACCGCGTCACCGGGCCGCTCGGGATGGACGACACCGGCTTCGCGGTGCGCGATCCGGCCCGCCTCGCCATGCCCTATGCCGACGGGAAACCGGAGCCGGTCCCGCTGACGGACGGCATGTCCGTTCCGGTCTACGACGCCGCCGCGACGTTCGCTCCGTCGCGCATCCTCGACCCGGGTTCCTACCCCTCGGGCGGGGCCGGAATGGCGGGGACGGCGGGCGACGTCCTGCGCTTCCTCGAGGTGATCCGCACCGGCGGCGCACCGATCCTGAAGCCGGACACCGTCGCGACGATGGCGCTCGACCACGTCGGCGCCGGGGCCGAGACGCAGGGACCGGGCTGGGGGTTCGGCTACGGCTGGGCCGTACTGGCGGACCCGGCGCCGGCCGGGACGCCGCAGGCCGCCGGAACGCTCCAGTGGGGCGGGGCGTACGGGCACAAATGGTTCGTCGATCCGGCCAACGGCCTCTCGGTCGTCACCCTGACCAACACGACGTTCGAGGGAATGGCCGGCGCGTTCCCGCTCGAGATCCGCAACGCCGTATACGGCTGAGGCGCGCCGCCTCCCGGAGAGGCGACGGTCGCGCGGGGCGCGGCCGGGCCAGCCGGAACGTCACACCGGGATCGGGCGCCGACCCGTCGCGCCAGGGCGATCCGCGGCGGCGCGGGCGTCACGGCAAGGGGAAGGGCCCTGCCGTGACGGGTGGGTCCTACTGCGCGGAGGGATAGGCCGGGGCGTCGGCGACGATGCGCTCGATGTCGGCCTCCAGCATCAGTCCGCCGGCGGCGAGGTCCTCGGCCGCGCGCTGGACCGCCGCCTGGTATCCCTCGGGGCCGTTGTAGCGGTCCTTCAGGGCCTTGCGCCCATCAGCCGACGCATCGCCCGCCGCGAAGGGCACGAGACTCCCGGTGGTGCTGCACAGCTCGCCCGCGGCGAAGCCCTCGGCGCGCAGGTTCCAGCCGAGGTAGCTGCCGAGCGGTGCGGCGACGTAGGGCTCGCGGATGCCGCCCATGGCAATGCCGTCCGCGTCCGTCTTCGGGACGAGCACGGTGTAGGCGTCACCTTCCTTCGGCGGCACGCTGGCATGGTCGCGCACGTTGAGGCCGTTGACGGGCGGGGAGAGCGTCAGCCCCTCGAGATCGGGCAGCGTCAGCGTCGCCGGCTCGACGAGGACGTCGTCTCCGGCGAGGCCCGGGTAGACGCTGGCGGGCGGCGCGGTGCCGTCGGCGACCCAGTCCATCATCGCGGTCGTCAGGGCGCGCATCGTCGGGGCGCTGCTCAGCGGATTGGTCGGGAACACGCAGGACGCCGTCTCCTTCGAGCTCGCGCCCCAGGCGTTGAAGTGCGGCGCGCCGGCGAGGAAGTAGAGCCGCACGTTGTCCGGCATCTCGAGCGCCGTTCCGTCCGGCGCGGTCGAGACCAGCGAGGCGCGGGCCTGCCAGAACTCGGTCGACGTGTCGCTGTGCATCAGGAGGGGGCAGGTGCCGGTCTCGTCGCAGGCGGCGAGGATGCTGCCGCTCTCTCCGCTCACCGGATCCGTCATGTCGACATAGGTGAAGGGGAACTGGTCGCCCGGGAAGTCGTGGTCCTCGTGCTGGCGGGAGTAGCGGCCGGCCTGCGCGAAGCGGCCGTTGGTGAACGTCTTGCGCGAGCCGGCGATGTGGGCCATCGCGCCGTCGAACACCTTGGCGCCGCTCTCGTCCGCGTTGAAGCCGTTGTAGATGAGGTCGCGCATGAAGCGGCCGGACTGCGAGATGCCCATGCCGACGGTGTGCTCGATGCCCTCCAGCGGGCTCGTCGTGTCGTGTCCTTCGTTGCCGCGCAGGAAGGAGATGACGTCGCTGGTCGCCACGAAGCCGAGGCCCGACGGCATCGCGCCCTTGGCCTCGTAGACGACCTCGTAGATGGCGCCTCCGTCGGCGTCCTTCGGTCGCGTCACCTCGACGGTCGCCGGATCGACGAAGCGGGCGGACAGGCCCTCCGGCGTCTCGCGCGCGTCGCCGGTACGGGCGCGCATCGTGATCGTCACGTCCTCGTCCACGCTGACGGGCGGGTACGTGACCTTCGCGGTGGAGACCTCGTCGGCGTTGTCGAACACCATCTCCTCGCGGGTGAGGCCCGTCACGCCCTCCAGTTCCGGCAGGTGCACCTTGAGGAGGTTGTCCCCGAGGTCACTCTGCCAGCCGCTCCAGACCAGCGTATGGCCCTGGTTCATGAGGAACCCGTCGCCCGGGTCGTCGACCGAGAAGCTGGAGCTGCCGCCCGAGAGGTTGAGGAGAAGGAACGACAGGTTCCGCCCGCGGTTGGGGACCTCGTAGAACAGCGTGCCGGAGGCGGTGCCGGTCGGGCGCAGGATCACCACGTCGGTCGAGAACTCGACCTCGCCGTCGGCGTTGACCGGCGCTTCGGCGAGCCCGTCGATCCCGGCGAGCCGGTCGGACTTCGGATCCACCGCGAAGGTGGCCGTGGCGTCGATGCGCTCGTAGGCGCCGGCGTCGCCGAAGGTCTTGCCGTCGTAAAGGGGGGTCGTCGAGTTGACGTCGAAGCGGACGACGCGGGCGCTGGCGGCCTGTGGGAGCGCCGCCGACGCGAGCGCCACCGCCGCGGCGGCCATCAGCGGCCGCTTTGCGATCTTCACCATCGTTTCCTCCATGATCGGCCGCCGGTCGCCCACCCGGGCGCCGCCGTGCCATTTGTTATGATGATTGTGCGCTTCGGACCGCGGCAACTTCAAGGCCGGCGTCACCGGACGTTGCGACCGGCCGCGGCGGAACGCCGGCGATGGAGCCGTCGGCGCGCGGCGCCGGGCGCGGTGTCCGGTCCATGGCGTTCGGGGGTTGACGCCCGACGGATGCCGGGGCGCCCGAGGCGGGGGCGCCTGTCCCGCGGCCAGGGCATATCAGGCAACGAATTCGCGAGCGCACTTGACGCCGCAGTTCCCCCTCGCTAGATCGTGCGGACCGACGCCGGATCTGCGCCGCTCCCAGCGGCTGTGCAGGTCATGGCCCCAAGACCCGAGGTCTCCTGCGGGTTTCTTTGGGGGATAGTTTAACGGTAGAACAGCGGACTCTGACTCCGTTAGTCGTGGTTCGAATCCACGTCCCCCAGCCACTCCGATCTCCTGAAATGCACACACCTCACCTCGTGAGGGCGTGACCGACATGCCTCGAAGGGCGCTTCGCGTGTCTGTGACCGCGCCAGTGGTCGCCGCTGAACCGCCAGTGGGACAAGCTGCCGGAAGCATCGGCCTGCCGGACTCGCGGCGCCGACGCCCGGGCAGATGCCGCCAGCATTGCGCGTTGGTTCCCGAGCACCTCGTAGATCGGTGAACCGCCGGGGTGGACCGGAGGCTTGGGAGCCCGTGACGGCCGCGTTGCGGGTGGGCAGCCCCGGGACAGCGACGGCGGGGCACAATGGGGTCCGGAGCCTCAACCCGAGTTCACCGATGATCCATCGCCTTTCGATCCGCGCCCGCATGCTGGTCATGGCGGCCTGCGCGGTCGTCGCCCTCGGCGCATTCTGCGTCATCCAGGTCGTCCAGGCCAATTCCGTCGCCGGTGTCACCGTCACCGGCCGCGAACTCCAGCGGGACATCGACACCGTCGCCGACATGCAGCTCGCCAACACGGAGCTCATTCTCGCGGCGATGGACTCCATCATCGACAAGGACGAGGGCGCCATCCAGCCGGCCCGCCGGGAGGTGATCGCCGGTGCGATCGCGACCGTCCGGTCCGGCGCGCCCGCGCTCGCGCGGGTCGCGGCCCTCGGCGGCGACCCGCGCCTCGCGAACGGCTTCCTCGACGATTTCAACGCCGTCGCCCGGGCGATCCAGCACGACCTCGCGGAGGCGATCGCCACCCGCGCGGGGCCGGAGGCGTTCGCCGCCCTCGACGACGTGATCGATTCCAGCGGCGAGCGCGTCGCCGAGACGCTCGGCGCGGTGCGGGACATCGGCAATCAGGCGCTTTCCGGCGTCCTTGCGGAGATGGAGGAGACGACGGCCGCGTCGGTCACCACGGTGCTCGTCACGTTCGCGATCTCCGTCGCGATCCTGCTGCCGCTGCTCTACGCCATCACCCGGAGCATCGTGGCGGCGATGCTGAACATGACCGGCGCCATGGAGAGCCTCGCCGGGGGAGACCTCTCGATCTCCGTTCCCTTCATGGAGCGGGGCGACGCGATCGGCCGCATGGCCCACGCGCTGGAGGTGTTCCGCCGGAACGGGATCGAGGCGGACAGGCTGCGCCGGGAGAACGACGGTCTCGCCGCGCGCGCCGAGGAGGAGAAGCGCCGGGGCCTCGCCCTCGTCGCCGGCCGCTTCCGGGAGGATATCGGCGATGTGGTGCGCACCGTGATCTCCGCGAGCGCGGACCTCGAGGCGACCGCGAAGGATCTCGTCGCGATCGCCGAGCGCACCCGGGGACGCACCGGCACGTTCGCGTCCACCGCGGAGCAGTCGGCCTCCAACGTCGAGACCGTGGCGGCGGCGACGGAGGAGCTTTCCAGCAGCGCCGAGGAGATCGGCTCGCAGGTGGCAAGCTCCACCGGGATGGCCCGATCGGCGGTGGAGGAGGTGGGCCGGGCGAACAGCCAGGTTCAGGGGCTCGCCGAGGCCGCCCGGCAGATCGGCAGCGTGGTCGACATGATCCGCAACATCGCCGAGCAGACCAATCTCCTCGCCCTCAACGCTACCATCGAGGCCGCGCGGGCGGGCGATGCCGGCAAGGGATTCGCGGTGGTCGCGCACGAGGTGAAGTCGCTGGCGACGCAGACCTCCAGCGCCACCGGCGAGATCAGCGAGCAGATCCAGCGGGTCCAGTCCGAGACGGGCGACGCGGTGAGCGCCATCGAGGTGATCCGCGGCACCATCGCGCGGATCGACGAGACGGCGACGTCCATTGCCGCTGCGGTGCGTCAGCAGTCGGCGGCGACGATGGAGATCTCGCGCAACATCCAGGAAGCGGAGCACGGCTCGCGGGCGATGACGCGGGAGATCTCCGGCGTCAGCACCGACGCGGAGGAGACCGAGCGGGCGGCCCAGCGGCTCCTGGTGTCGGTGCAGAGCCTCTCGGCCCAGGCGGGCACGATGCGCCATCGTATCGACGGCTTCCTCGACGAGGTGTGCGCCGCATAGCCGGGACCGCACCGAGGCGGGGCGGGGGCGTCAGTGCCGCGACCCGAGTCTCGTCATCGATCGGAGATCGGGTCGGGCAGGCAGGCCTCACACACCGTGCGAGGCCCGCGTGGCGGCCTTACGCCGGCACGTAGGGGGGATTGGCGAGGCTCAGCTTTTCCAGCCGCTCGTCCAGCATCTTGCGCAGCGCCGCCGCGGCCCGGTCGAAGGCTGCCGGGTCGGACCAGGTGGAGCGGGGGTTCATGTAGCCCTCCGCCTCTGCCGGCACGCCCGACGGCACCGCCATGCCCCAGACGGGGTCGACGCCGACCTTCCGGGTGTCCAGCCTGCCGGCCAGCGCCGCATTGAGGAGCGCGCGGGTGACGGCGATCGGCATGCGCTTTCCGTCCGCCGTGCCACCGCCGGTCCAGCCCGTGTTGAGAAGCCAGACCTGCGCCCCGCTGCTCGCGATCCGCTTCTCGAACAGTTCGGCGTAGACCTCCGGCCGGCGGGTGAGGAAGGGAGCGCCGAAGCAGGTGGAGAAGGTGGGCTCGGGCTCGGTCACGCCGCGCTCGGTGCCGGCCACCTTGGAGGTGAAGCCGAGGAGGAAGAGGGCGCGCGCCTGCTCCGGCGTCAGGAGGCCGATGGGCGGCGTCACGCCGTAGGCGTCGCAGGTGAGCAGGAAGACGTGGCGCGGCGTTCCGCCCCGCGATTCCGGGGACACGTTGTTGAGGATGTCCAGCGGGTAGGCGGCGCGCGTGTTCTCGGTCAGCGAGCCGTCGGCGAGGTCGAGCGTGCGTGCGACCGGATCGTAGCCGACGTTCTCGAGGACCGTGCCGGCGTGGTGGGTGGCGTGCCAGATCTCCGGCTCGGCCTTCTGCGAGAGGTTGATCGTCTTCGCGTAGCAGCCGCCCTCGAAGTTGAAGACGCCCTGATCGGACCAGCCGTGCTCGTCGTCGCCGATCAGGATGCGCTCGGGATCGGAGGACAGCGTCGTCTTGCCCGTCCCGGACAGGCCGAAGAAGATCGCGGCGTCGGACGGGTCGCCGTGCGCGTGGTTCGCGGAGCAGTGCATCGGCATGACGCCGCGCTCCGGGTAGATGTGGTTGAGGATCGTGAAGACGGATTTCTTGTTCTCGCCCGCGTACTGCGTGCCGCCGATCAGGATCAGCTTCTGCGAGAAGTCGATGGCGACGACCGTGTCGGTGCGGCAGCCGTGGCGCTCGGGGTCGGCGCGGAAGCCGGGCGCGTTGACGATGGTGTATTCCGGAACGTAGGTCGCGAGCGTGGCGGGGTCCGGGCGCCGCAGGAGGTGGCGCAGGAACAGCGCATGCCACGTGTACTCGGCGATGAGCCTGACGTTGACCGAATAGGCGGGGTCGGCGCCGCCGACGAGGTCCTGGACCTCGACATGCTTATCGGCAAGATAGGAAAAAATATCGTCCTTGAGCCGATTGAAGGCGGCGGGGGACATTTCCCGGTTGCCGTCCCACCAGATGTCGGCCTCGCTGCCGGGCTCGCGGACGATGTGCTTGTCTTTCGGCGAGCGTCCGGTAAATTTCCCCGTGCGGACGATCAAGGCGCCGTCGCGGCTGAGAACGCCTTCATTACGACGAATCGAATCTTCGAGAAGCACAGGTTCGCTTGCATTATAGCGTGCTGATGCGCAGTGGAACCCAAGATTTGTTAATCCGCAGCTTGGATTCCGTACACCATCTTCGCGCATCGCTCTGGTCCTCCCAACCAATTGATTTTATAATTACGTAGGCGGCTTGGGAATTTATTGCAAGTAAGTTTAATGCCCGGTCGGTCTATTATGCCGGGCAGCGATCGGCGGGGGCCGAAGGGGCTCCCTTGAAGGCCGAGCGCCCGGAATGGCAACGCATGCAAGCCGCCTCCTCATAGGGGTCCCACCCGGCGCCAAAACGGCGGCGGACGGGGTGACGTCAATAAGTCGCGGGACGGCTCGGCGCAGGTGGTCCGCCGTCGTCACCGCAGAGCCGCTCTTCCAAGTGCCCCGGGCCCGCACCTGGTGCCGGCCCGGCTACTCCTGCGTCAAGCCGCACGACCGGCGGATCGGGTCGAATGGCGCCCCCTCCAGCAACCAGGCGAGGCCGATTCGAGCGCCGAGCGCGATCGACAGCATGACGACCGGCGCCGAGATCGCCATCACGGAGAAGGCGCTTATGCCCTGGCCGATCGTGCACCCGAGCGCCAGCACGCCGCCAATGCCCATCAGCGCGCCGCCCGCGAGGTGACGGCCGAGCTCGCGCGCGTCGTCGCAGGCTTCCCACCGCACGTCGTGCCGCTGAACGGCCGCCAGGGTGGCGCCGATCAGCGTGCCGACGACGAGGCCGATCCCGTAGTCCGGCCATGTGCCGGTCTGGGCGACGAACTGCAGGATCGTCTCGCCGACGGGCATCACGAAGGAGCCGGCCTCGATCTGGACCGGGTCGAAGGAGCGGGCGGCGAGGAAGGTCGTGGCGACCCAGCCAAACGTGATGACGAGGCCGATCGCCGTGCCGGTGAGGATGTCCCCACGGCGCACGCGGTAGCTGCGGTCGGCGAATATCCAGGCGAAGAAGGCGAGCGCGACGACCACCGCGACGACGGCCTCGACACGCGCCCCGACGATCGCCGAGGCGAGGGCGCCCAGCGACTGGTCGCCGGCGAAGGAGAGGTCGAGCGCGGTGCGTTCCGCGAGCTGCACTCGCGCGATCGCGACGAGGCCGCGCTGGGTGGCGAGCGCCGTGATCCCGATGACGACTAGGACGACGAGCGAGCGCAGGCTGCCACCGCCCAGCCGGAGCACCGCACCAAAGCCGCACGTCCCGACCAGCGCCATGCCGAGCCCGAACATCAGTCCGCCGAGCGCCGCCGTCGGCAGGCTGAAGCTGGGCTCCAAATACATCGACTTGCTGACGTCGATGAGTCCGGTGTGAACGAGGGTCTGCGTCGCGGCGAGGGCGACGGTCGCGGCGAGCACCCAGGTGCGCAGCGGATGAGAGTCGCGCGCGTACCAGTAACGTTCCAGCGCCGAAAGGGTGCAGAAGCGCTGCCGCCGGGCGACGTAGCCGAGCGCGATACCGGCCAAGACGCCGACGGCGGGCAGCAGCCACGAGGCTTCGAGCCCGGCCATGGTATTCCTCCGCCCGCGAGTTGCTCCAGCTGTGATATGCGTGAAGCGTAACTCTGCTAAGCGTTCAGCGCAATGCTGATGGAATGCCGTCTAATCGCCGTCGTCCGCCGAGCCCTCGACCACGTCGCGGCAAAAGAGGTCGTAGAGGGCGCCGACGATGCGGCTGACTTCCTCGCCCGCGATCGAGTAGTAGATGACGCGCCCTTCGCGCCGGGTCGTGACGAGGCGGTCGAACCGTAGGCGGGCCAGCTGCTGGGAGACCGCGGCCTGCGGCATGCTGAGCGTCTGCTCGAGCTCGGTAACGGATTTCTCCCCGTCCGCCAGCAGGCACAGGATAAGCAGGCGAGTCTCGTGCGATAGCGCCTTCATGAACTCGCTCGCACGGCGGGCGTGCTCGATCAGATCCTCGAAGTTCTCGGGATCTTTCGGCGGCTTCAGCTGCGCCAGCTTCACAGCCATAGGCCGCTCGCCTGCCATGTCGCTCACCCCTCCAACCTACTCTGCCGTCACGGGAAGTTTGTCCAACATCTTGCCCAGAAGCTGCCAGAAGAAATTGTCCCCCGGGTAGCCCCTAAGCCGTGCAACCTCGCGTCCACCCTCGACGAGCACGAAGGTTGGTGTCATCGCGTCCCGCGCAATGCCGCCGAGGTCCTCGGGCCAGCCCTCGCTGAGGTCGACCCGTCGCAGCGGCGCACGCAGACCCTCATCCGTCTTAGCGTAGACCGGTGCGATTTCGAGGTCCCAACGCGCACAGTACATGCAGCCCGGGCGCTCCAGCATGAGAAGAGTGGCGGCGTCGGCGGTCGGGGCGAGAGTGCCGAGGCCGGCGGCCGCGAGAGCGATTATGATGCGCATGGCACTTGATCTATAAACATTGCAATGCATGAATGTAAGTGGAGAAGGCCCGGTGGCGAACACTGGGGCGCGTCACAACGCGGCGGGCACGGCCGGTCATGTTCGATGTTTCCATCAGCGCGGCGCTTCTGGCGGGGATGTTGTCCTTCGTCTCGCCGTGCGTCCTGCCGATCGTGCCACCGTACCTTTGCTTCCTCGCCGGCGTCAGCGCGGACGAACTGAAGGGAAACGCGGTCGCGCCGGGCGTCTCGCGCCGTGTCGTCCTGTCGGCGGTGGCATTCGTGCTGGGATTTGCAACCGTATTCGTCGCGCTCGGCGCCACGGCGAGCGTCGTCGGCCAGACGGTCGCGCGCCACTTCGATACGCTTGCCATCATCGCCGGCGTCCTCATCGCCATCATGGGGTTGCACTTTCTCGGAGTATTCCGGATCGGCTTCTTGTACCGCGAGGCGCGCATGCACGTCGACCGGAAGACTGCTGGGCTCATCGGTGCCTACCTCATGGGGCTCGCTTTCGCCTTTGGCTGGACCCCGTGCGTCGGCCCGATCCTGACGGCGATCCTCTTCGTCGCCGGTTCGTCTGAGACCGCCGGGAAGGGCGCCCTCCTGCTCGCGGTCTACGCGCTGGGAATCGGCGTGCCGTTCATCCTCGCGGCCGCATTCGTGGCTCCGTTCCTGCGCTTCGCCAATCGGTTCCGCCGGCACCTCGGGGCGATCGAGCGGGTGATGGGCGGCGCGCTCGTTTTCACCGGAGTCCTCTTCATGACGGGGCAGATGTCGCACATCGCGAACTGGCTCCTCGAAACCTTTCCGGTGTTCACCCGTATCGGGTGACGCCTCAAGACGGGAGACGGACCGATGCTTCGACCGATCCTGGCCATCGCCCTCGCGTTCGCCCTCGGCGGCGCGGCACGGGCCGACACGCTGCCGGTCGCCCCGCTGGGCGACGACGGGCTTCACAAGGAGGAGTGGTTCGCGCTGACCTTCAAGGACCTCGCCGAGGACATCGAGACCGCCAGGGACAGCGGCAAGCGCCTCGTTCTCGTGTTCGAGCAGCGCGGCTGCATCTACTGCAAGAAGGTTCATGAGGACCTGCTGACCGACGCGGAGATCCGCTCGTTCATCGAGGAGAACTTCATGGTCGTTCAGTACAACATGTTCGGAGCCGAGGAGGTGACGGACCTCGATGGGGAGACGCTGACCGAGAAGTCCGCGGCACGAAAATGGGGTCTCGTCTTTACACCGACGTTCCTGTTCATGCCGGAAGAGGTGCCGGAAGGGGAGGTAAGTGCCCGCGACGCCGCCGTGGCGACCATGCCGGGAGCGTTCGGCAAGCACACTTTCCTCAACATGTTCCGCTGGGTTCACGACAAGGGCTACGAGGGGGACGAGCTGTTCCAGACCTATCACGCCCGAAAACTCGCGGAAGAGGGCAGTGTTTCCAACGAGTAACGCAAAAAACATGCAAAAATCGCAATATGAAGATTGATGCATGGATAGGGTGCGGGTATCATCAATGAATAGAGGCCACGCAGAGGGCCAGCCAACGGGAGGTGCGCACCATGCGCAAAGGGACGTCCGCGGCGGCAATGCTTCTGTTCGCCGTCGCCACGGCGGCAGGCGCTGAAACCGTGAAGCCGGACGACGTGTCGTTCGTGGATATGACGGTCGCCTCGCTCACGGACGCGCCGGGCGACGCGGCGAGCGGCAAGCTGGTGATGGTCGATCGCAAGCTCGGCAACTGCCTGGCCTGTCACCAGGTCTCGGACGCGTCGGACCACCTGTTCCAGGGCGACGTCGGACCAGCTCTCGACGGTGTCGCGACGCGCTACGAAGCGCCGATGCTGCGGGCTATCGTCGTCAACGCCAAGCATGTCTTCGGCGACCAGACGATCATGCCGGGCTTCTACACTCTCGACGTCGGTATCGACGTCGCTGAAGAGTTTCGAGGACAGACGATCCTGACCGCGCAAGAGGTCGAAGACGTCGTCGCCTATCTCCAGACGCTGACACAGGAGTAGTCATGCAGGTTTCGCGGCGAAATTTACTCTCGCTGTCTGCCGGCGCTGCGGTTTTGTCCCTGGTGGGCGGGCGACTCGCCCCCGCTGGCGCGACACCCGCGGCGGCCGGGGAGGCCGTCATGGCCTTCACCGGCGGAACCGAGCCGCAGACCGGCCGCATCACGCTGACCGCGCCGGAGATCGCCGAAAACGGCAATACCGTGCCGATTAGCGTCAACGTCGACAGCCCGATGACGGACGCGGACTACGTCCAGTCGGTCACGATCCTCGCGGAGGGCAACCCCAACCCCGAGGTGGCGACGCTGCACTTCACGCCGATGTCCGGCGTGGCGGTGGCGACGACCCGCATCCGCCTTGCCGAGACGCAGAACGTAATCGCGGTCGCCCGGATGAGCGACGGTTCCGTCTACATGGACAAGAAAGAAGTGAAGGTCACCATCGGCGGCTGCGGCGGCTGATCGAGAGATTGAGAGGCTCACATGGCGACCCCAAAGCCCCGCGTCAAAGTACCAAAGAAAGCTTCGGCCGGCGACATCATCGAGATCAAGACGCTGATCAGCCACGAGATGGAGTCCGGCCAGCGAAAGGATAAAGAGGGCAAAGCGATCCCTCGCAAGATCATCAACAAGTTCACCTGCACCTTCAACGGAGCGGAGGTGTTCTCCTGCGACATCGAGCCCGCGATCGCCGCGAACCCGTACTTCGAGTTCAACGCCAAGGTGACCGAGAACGGCACCTTCCGTTTCGAATGGATCGATGACGACGGCAGTGTCTACGACACCGAAGAGACGATCACGGTGAGCTGACGGCACCAGAGGGCGACAGAACCCGTGGGCCAACCGGAGGAACGACCTTGAAAGGCATCAGCATCGCACTCCTCTCGGCCTCCGCGCTGACGGTCGCCCTGGCGGTCAGCGTGGCGCAGTCGGAACCGGTCGACGACGCGCTCGTCATCGACGGCGAGATCGAGATCACGACCCGCGCGAAGGCGCCGGAGGGCCATCCCTTCGAAGAGGTTCTGTCTGGCTGGCTCTACCGGACCGACGAGACGCGGGCTCTGGAAGCCGACACGTTCGACAATCCGGGCATGCTCTACGTTGAGGCCGGCGAGGACGTCTGGAATCGGGTGGAGGGGACGGCCGGAAAGTCCTGCGCCGCCTGTCACGGCGACGCGAGCGAGTCGATGAAAGACGTCGGCGCGCACTATCCGAAGTGGAACGAGGCGGCCGGCAAGCCCTTCAACATCGAGCTGCAGATCAACGCCTGCCGCGAGAACAACATGGGCGCCGAACCGTACAAGTTTGACGCGCCCGACCAGAAGGCGCTGACGACGTTCATCAAGCACCAGTCACTCGGAACCCCGATCGAGATCGACCTCGGGGCGGGGGACATGCAGGCTTGGTGGGAGCGCGGCAAGGAGCGGTATTACACGCGCACCGGCCAGCTCAATCTCGCCTGTGCGACCTGCCACGAGGACCACAACGGCCAGTATATCCGCGCCGACCACCTTAGCCAGGGCAACGTCAACGGCTTTCCGACCTACCGCCTGAAGCAGGCCGACATGGTCTCCCTGCACAACCGCTTCCGCGGCTGCATCCGCGATACGCGGGCCGAATTCCCCGCGGCGTTCTCCGACGACCTGATGGCGCTCGAGGTCTACACGACATGGCGCGGCGAGGGACTGTCGGTCGAGACGCCTGCGGTCCGCCAGTAACGCGACGAGGCGGACGGCGCATCGCCGCCCGCTGTCCCCGACGCCGAGGGTGCCGGCCATGACGGCGCCGAAATCTCAACCGGAGCGCGCCCGGCGGCGCGTGCCCACGGGAGCGGTGTGCCCGGCTCCCGAGCGAGGACGACGATGATAACACGGCGCGACTTCCTGTCCGCTGCGACCGCGACCAGCGCCATCCTGGGCCTCGGCATGGCGGGTCGCTGGACGCCGGCGTTCGCCCAGCAGCAGCTCACCGAGGACCATCTCCTCGATATGGCGTCGACCGGGAACGTCACACTCGTCCATGTCACCGACATTCACGCCCAGTTGAAGCCGATCTATTTCCGCGAGCCGTCCGTCAACATCGGCGTTGGTGCAGCCGCCGGTCAGCCACCACACGTCACCGGCGCCGATTTCCTCGAGCTTTACGGTATCGCTCCCGGTAGCCCGGACGCCTATGCGCTGACCTCGGAGGACTTCGCGGCCCTCGCCAGGACCTATGGAAGCATGGGTGGCATGGACCGAGTGGCGACCGTTGTGAAGCGCATTCGCGCCGAGCGCGGCGACAACATGCTCCTGCTCGACGGTGGCGACACCTGGCAGGGCTCCTATACGGCCAACCAGACGCTCGGCCAGGACATGGTCGACGTCATGAACGCGCTCCAACCGGATGCGATGACCGGCCACTGGGAGTTCACCTACGGGATGGACCGCGTGCAGGAGGTGATCGACGGGCTACCGTTCCCCTTCCTCGGCGCCAACATCTTCGACGCGGAGTGGGACGAGCCGGCCTTCGAGGCGGTCCGCACCTTCGAGAAGGGCGGCGTGAAGGTCGCCGTCATCGGTCAGGCCTTCCCCTACACACCGATCGCCAACCCCCGATGGATGATCCCGAACTGGTCCTTCGGGATCCGCGAGGAGGAGATCGCGAGGCACGTTGAGGAGGCGAGGGCGGACGGGGCCGAACTCGTCGTCCTCCTCTCGCACAACGGCTTCGACGTCGACCGCAAGCTCGCCTCCCGGGTCGAGGGGATCGACGTCATCCTCACCGGTCACACGCACGATGCGCTGCCGGAACCCGTCAAGGTCGGTCGCACGCTTCTCGTCGCGTCCGGATCGAACGGCAAGTTCGTCTCCCGCCTCGATCTCGACGTGTCCGGTGGCGAGGTGAAGAACTACGCCTACCGTCTCATTCCGGTCTTCGCCGACGTCATCACCCCGGATGCCGACATGGCCGCGCTCATCGACGAGCTGCGCGCTCCCTACAGGGACGAGCTCGCTCGCGAGCTCGCGACGGCGGATGATCTCCTCTACCGCCGCGGTAATTTCAACGGCACGCTCGACGACGTGATCTGCCGTGCCCTGCTTGAGCAGCGCGACGCGGAAATCTCGCTGTCCCCAGGCTTCCGCTGGGGCACGACGCTCCTGCCGGGTCAGACGATCACCGTCGAGGACCTGCACAACGGCGTCGCGATGACCTATCCGGCCGCCTACCGCGTTCCGATGACCGGGGCGCAGTTGAAGGCGATCATGGAAGATGTCGCCGACAACATCCTGAACCCGGACCCGTACTACCAGCAGGGTGGCGACATGGTGCGCGTCGGCGGGATGTCCTACGCGGTCGACCCGAACGCCGGGATGGGCGCGCGCATCGGTGCCATGACCATGGTCTCAGGCGAGCCGGTGGACCCGGAACGCGAGTACATCGTCGCCGGATGGGCCTCGGTGAACGAGGGCACCGAAGGGCCGCCGATCTGGGACGTCATGGAAGCGTACTTCGCCGACCACCCCGTCGTGACCGCAGCGGCGGAGACCGTCGCGGTGAAGATGTGAATGGCCAGGGAGTGTTGAGATGAGTGAGAACGGCATCGATCGCCGCAAGCTCCTGACCGCCGGCGTGGCTCTCGGCGGTGCGGCGCTGGCCGGGCGGGCTTCCGCTGCGGAGGGCGATCCGGCGATCCTCGAGGTCAAGCCCTGGAACCAGTATCTCGGCCCCGGCGTCGAGGCGGCGCCCTACGGAGTGCCCTCACCATACGAGAGCCACGTCGTCCGCCGCGACGTCGCGTGGCTCACCGCATCGACCGAAAGCTCGGTCAACTTCACCCCGATCCACGAGCTGGACGGCATCATCACGCCGAACGGTCTGTGCTTTGAACGCCATCACGCGGGCGTTGCCGAGATCGACCCGGCCGAGCACCGGCTGATGATCAACGGCCTCGTCGAGACGCCGCTCGTCTTCACGATGGCCGACCTGATGCGCTTCCCGCGCGAGAACCGGATCTACTTTCTGGAATGCGCGGCGAACTCCGGCATGGAGTGGCGCGGTGCCCAGCTCAACGGCTGCCAGTATACGCACGGTATGCTCCACTGCGTGATGTACACTGGCGTAAAGCTCTCGACGCTGCTGGAGGAGGCGGGCCTCAGGTCGTCCGCTGCCTGGGTGCTGCCCGAAGGCGCCGACGCCTCCCTCATGACCCGCTCCGTCCCGCTCGAGAAGGCGATGGACGACTGTCTCGTCGCCTTCAGAATGAATGGCGAGGCGCTCCGTCCGGAACAGGGCTACCCGCTCCGCCTCGTAGTCCCGGGCTGGGAAGGCAACATGTGGGTCAAGTGGTTGCGCCGGCTGGAGGTCGGGGACAAACCCTGGCAGCAACGCGAGGAGACGAGCAAGTACACCGACCTTCTCACCAACGGCAAAGCGCGCCGGTTTACCTGGGTGATGGACGTCAAGTCCGTCATTACCAGCCCGTCGCCGCAAAAGCCCGTCGGACACGGTCCGGGCCCGATGGTGATCTCCGGCATTGCATGGTCCGGCAACGGCCGTGTGACGCGCGTCGACGTCTCCATCGACGGCGGCCGCAATTGGCGTTCGGCGCGGATCGACGGGCCGAGCCTGTCCAAGGCGCTCCACCGATTCTACCTCGACATCGACTGGGATGGCTCGGAGCTCTTCCTCCAATCGCGGGCGATGGACGAGGCGGGCGTGGTGCAGCCGACCAAGGACGTGCTGCGCGCCGCACGGGGCGACAACTCGATCTACCACAACAACGGCATCCAGACCTGGCACATCAAGTCCGACGGAAGCGCAGAAAATGTCGAAATTTCCTAGCGTTCTCTCCGCCGCTCTGGTCCTTGCGGTGACGCCGTCGCTGGCGCAGGACATGCCGCGCGCCTTCCGGATGTGCACCGCCTGCCACGCGGTCGGGGACGGAGCGGCGAATAAGATCGGCCCGCACCTCAACGGCGTGGTTGGACGCCCGGCCGGCGGGGTCGAGGGCTTCAAGTACTCCCCGGCAATGGCGGAGAAGGGCGGGGAAGGAGTCGTCTGGACCCCAGAAGCGCTCGAAACCTTCTTGCGCAACCCGCGCCAGATCGTCCCCGGCACGAAGATGGCCTTCGCCGGCCTGAAGCAGGACGCGGACGTTAGCGCTGTGATCGGCTACCTCGCGTCGTACTCGGAGACGGGCGGCAACGGGGCGGGCGACCAGGACGCGAGTGCAACGTCCGACGGTGCCACCCCCGCGGTGACCCCGGCCGCGGCGCCTCGGTCCGGGGTAGTCACACAAACTCGCGTGGGCGGCGTCTATAGGCTCGGCCGCGCGGCAACCGCCAACGAGATCGCTGCCTGGGACGTCGACGTCCGTCCCGACGGGGCGGGACTTCCGGAGGGGTCCGGTAGCGTCAGCGACGGCGATGCGCTGTTTCAGGAGCAGTGCGCCGTCTGCCACGGCGTCTTCGCCGAGGGCGTCGATCGCTGGCCGGTCCTCGCCGGCGGACAGGACACGCTGACCGACGACCGCCCGGAAAAGACCATCGGCTCCTACTGGCCGTACCTGTCGACGGTTTACGATTACATCCGCAGGGCGATGCCGTACGGCAATGCCCATTCTCTATCCGACGATGACGTCTATGCGCTCACAGCGTATCTTCTTTATATGAATGATGTCGTCACCGAAGAAGACTTCGTCCTCTCGAAAGAAAACTTTACCGAAATCCGGCTTCCGAACGAGGACAACTTCATCGACGACACGCGGCCGGAGGAGCCGCAGTATCACTCCACCGGCGAGCCGTGCATGCAGGACTGCATCCCCGGCACGGCCCGGGTCGTAATGCGCGCTCGCATCCTCGACGTGACGCCCGGCAGCGTCGAGGATGACGGCCTCGGCGCGGGCGCAGTCGAGTAGGCCGGCAGTGGAAAATTGGAGGGCAACGGGATGAAACGGTGGCTTGCGTCGATGTTCATCGCCGCCATACCGGCTGTGGCGTCGGCCGAGGGCGTCAAGATGTACACCTTCGACGGCTCGTTCGAGGATGCGACCTTTGCAATCGAGAACGAGATCATCGGGCACGGCCTCGTGGTCGACTACGTCAGCCACGTCGGCGCGATGCTAAGTCGGACGAAGGACGATGTCGGCGGCGCAAAGGATCTCTTCGACAACGCTGACGTCTTCCTGTTCTGCTCGGCCGTTCTGTCGCGCAAGATGATGGAGGTCGATCCCGCCAACATCGCCTTCTGCCCCTACGGTGTCTTCGTGACCGACACCGATTCCACCGTTGCCATCGGCTACAGGCTGATGCCCGACGGTCCGATGAAGGAGGTTGAAGCCCTCCTCGACGAGATCGCCCGGGCCGCCGCCGGGCTGTAGCCGGTCCAGGTCAGCTCGCCCGGTTCGACCGGGCGATGGATGTGGCGCGAGGAACGCTCCGAGGATCTTGGAGCGGATTTGAATTTCGCCGGACGACATAAAGAAGGCGGGTCGATCACGGCAGCTGAGTGCCGGATCGCCCCGCCAAAAACCTGTTCAATCGTCAGTCGTCAAACACAGCTTTGTTTGTATCGTTCGGCGGTCAGGCCTGAGCACGTCTCCCGCTCCAACGGAGGGGGAAGCGCCTCAGCCGGTGCGGTTAATGCCGCCCCGGAGGGGTGCCGCCGTGGCCGGGCGGAGTACCGCCATGGCCAGGAGGGGTGCCACCATGGCCGGGAGGAGTCCCGTGACCCGGACGGGGACCGCCCGAGTGGCCGTAGTGGCCGGCGAGAGCCTTGGGAACCGTCGTCGCCGAAAACAATAAAACTGTTGCTGCGCCTGCGCCGACATGCGAGGCGTCGCGGAAAAATTTACGCCTTGAAAGATCACAGCTGTCATTTGACATTAAGGTGCCACCCTGCTTGCAAGGCTCAAATGCGCTTGCTACTGGTTAGTTATTAATAAGAGCGCTTTGTGTCAAGCAATGTATCAGGGAATGCCATACTTTAGGGAAGTAAACCAGAAGCGATGCTTGACGCTCCACCCAATCGGAGGTTCGGCTCTTCTGCTCGACCCGGCCCGGGAAGCCGTCTTCGCCCTCGACGCCCAGTCGGCATTCTTGTGGTGCTGTCTCGACGATGGGCTGGGTGAGGACGATATCGTCCGCGTGTTCGCCGACGATTTCGGTGTCTCGCGCGACGAGGCCCGGCAGACGGTCGACGGCATCCTCGCCTCGCTCGACCGTCTCGTCGAGGCCGGCGCGCCCGAACCTGCGGCCCATTCCCCGCGCCCGGATCCCGCGCGGGCCGTCGCCGCGCCGGACCGGGAGCCGTCGCCGGTCGCGCCCGTTCGCGTCGGCCTGCTGGGCACCGTCTTCGACGTTACATTTCCGTCATCAAAACTTCGTGAGAGCTTCCTCTCCGCCATGGGCCACCTGGAATGCCAGGCCGACGGCGCCGGCGTCGAGGCGCGGGTCGTCGAGGACGCGGACGGCTACCGTGTCCTCGTCGACGGCGAGGTCGCCGAGCAATGCGGGGAGATCGCGGAAGTCGCGTCGCAGGTGAAGGCCGCGCTCACCCACGCGGCCATCAACCGGACCGATTTCGACGCCTGCGTGCACGCCGCCGTGGTCAGCGTCGGCGGCAGGGGGGTGCTGCTCCCGGCCGGCAGCGGCAGCGGCAAGTCGTGCCTCGCCCTGACGCTCGCCGGCGCAGGCTGGGACTGCCTGTCCGACGATCTCGCGCTCTTCCGCCTCGACGGGCCCACGGTGCAGGGGGTGCCGGCGGCGACTTGCGTGAAGGCGGCGGCATGGGAGGCGATGACGGCCATCCACCCGGCGCTGGAGACCCTGCCGGTCCACCGGCGGATCGACGGCAAGGTCATCAAGTACCTGTCCGTCGCCCGCGTGGACTCGGCGCCCGAGCCGGTGCGCGCCATCATCTTCCCGACGTTCGAGGCGGGGGCGGGAGCGGAGCTCACCCGTCTCCTGCCGGAGGAGGCACTCGGCGAGTTCCTCGCCAGCATCCTCGCCTGGCGGGCCCGGCTCACCGCGAGCGTGGTCGACGGGTTGATCGGCTTCATCGAGGCGACGCCCTGCTACCGCCTGCGCTACGGCGCGAGCGAGGACGCCGTCGCCGTCTTCCGGGGCCTGTTTCCCACGGCGACGGACGAGGCCGGCCGATGAGCAGCGTCCTGACCGTCCCCATCGACCGGGACGCTCGTCACCGGGACTCCGTCACGGCGAGCGGCCTGATGCAGTTCGAGCCGGCGGAGCGCTTCGTCCTCCATTGCCTCGCGGGCGACGCGGGAGCGGCCGGCAGCGTCCTCGCGGGCGGCGTCGACCTCGAGGCGATGGCCCGCTTTGCCCTCCACCACGAGGTGGTCGGCGAGGTCGCCGCGCGCTGCCTTCGCGACGGGCTGGACCTGCCCGAGGATCTCGCCGCCGCGATGCAGCACTTCGTCGGCCGGATCGTCGAGCAACGCGACAGGGTGAGGCGCGAGACCGTCCGCCTCGCGGCCGCCTTCGCCGCCGCCGGGATCGACGCGGCCTTCGCGAAGGGCGCCGTCTCGGACGCGCTCTACCGCAGCCCCGGGGCGCCGCGCACCGTGAAGGACCTCGACGTCTACATCCGCGCCGCGGACTTCTCCGCCGCCATCGCCGCGCTGCCTGCGGACTACGAGGTCCCCGAGAGCGCCACCCGCGAACCGTGGCAAACGCTGGCGCGGCTCCACCACTTCACCGTCTGGGCCGGCGGGGAGGGGCTCGCGGTCGAGATCCACTGGGACATCGCCGCGCCGTGGCACGGGATCACCTTCGACCTCGAGGCCGCGCGCGAGCACGCCGTCCCGGTCGCCCTCGACGGCGGAACCGTGCGCGTCTTCAGCCCGCCGCATGCGATCGTGTTCTGGGCGGCGGAGCTATCCAAGGACTCCTGGGTGTCGCTGAAGAAGATCCTCGACTTCAGCGTCGCCGTCCGCACCGCCGGCGATGAGGCACTGCGCGAGGCGTTCGTGCTGTCCCGGGCGCGGGGGACGGAGCGCACGCTGCGCATCGGCCTCCTCGTCGCCGAGGAGCTTTCCCTGCTCCCCCGATGCGCCGCGGCCACCGTGCTGGCGGAGGGCGACGCGACGGCGACCAGGATTGCCCGCGTCGCCGTCGGGCGACTGGCGCGGCAGGGCAGGCGTCTGCGTTTCCCGGCGCGGGCGGCCGAGGGGCTCCTGCTGGCGCGCAAGCACGACAGCCTGTCCGCCCAGCTCCGCCACGTCTGGAACATCATTGTTCTCTACCGCCTGCGTGGCTGGTTCGGGTGGCGGCCGGGACGGGCGCGGTCCGCCCCCGACCGGTAGGCCCCCCGGAGGGGACCGGCGGACGTCACGCGTCCCGGCCGGTGGCTACCAGCCGATGGCGTCCGGGAGCCACAGCGCCGTCGCGGGGAACAGGTAGACCAGCGTCAGACCCGCGAGCTGCAGCAGGATGAACGGGATGACGCCGCGGTAGATGTCACCCGTCTTAACCTCCGGCGGCGCGACGCCCTTCAGGAAGAAGAGCGCCCAGCCGAACGGCGGGGTGAGGAACGAGGTCTGCAGGTTCACCGCGATCAGGATCGCCACCCACGCGAGGTCCACGCCCGACTGGTTGAGGACCGGCAGGAACAGCGGCAGCGCGATGTAGGAGATCTCGATCCACTCGAGGAAGAAGCCGAGCACGAAGAGGAGCGCCATCAGGAAGATGAGCTGCCCGTCGAGCCCGCCCGGTACGAACGCGAATGCGTCCTGCACCAGCCGCTCCCCGCCGAGCCCGCGGAAGGCCAGCGAGAACACCTGCGCGAAGATCAGGATGAAGAACACCATCGCGCTGGTGACGAGTGCGCCGCGGACCACCTCGGTCATCAGCTTCAGGGTCAGCCGGCCCGACAGGAGCGCCAGCACCACGCTGCCGAACGCGCCCATCGCCGCCGCTTCCGTGGGCGCGGCCACGCCGCCGATGATCGATCCCAGCACCACGAGGATCAGCGCCAGCGGCGGGATCACGACCGTCACGATCTTGCGCGCGAGCTCGGGGCCGGACGTCTGCCGCCGTTCCTCCAGCGGGATCGCCGGCACCTTCTCGGGCGCCAGCACGCCGAGCACGAGCACATAGACGATGAAGAGCCCCGCCAGCATCAGCCCGGGGATCAGGGCGGCCGCGAAGAGCGTCCCGACGGACTCGCCCATGATGTCCGCCAGGAGGATCAGCACGAGGCTCGGCGGGATGATCTGCCCCAGCGTCCCCGAGGCGCAGATGACGCCGGACGCGAGCCCCCGGTCGTAGCCGCGCCGCAGCAGCGGGGAGAGGGCGATCAGCCCCATCGTGACCACCGTGGCGCCGACGACGCCGGAGGCCGCCCCCATCAGCACGCCGACGATGATGATCGCGAGCGCCATCCCGCCCTTCAGCCCGCCCATCGCGAGGCCGATGACGTCGAGCAGGTCCTCCGCCATCTTCGAGCGCTCGAGCATGATGCCCATGAAGATGAAGAGCGGCAGCGCGAGCAGCGTGTAGTTCGTGACGACGCCGAAGACGCGCGCCGGCAGCAGGCCGAACAGCATCCCCCCGAAGCCGAGATAACCGAACACGAACCCCGTGACGGCGAGGCAGACCGGGACCGTGAAGCCGATCAGCAGCATCACGAAGAAGGCGCCGATCATGCCGAGCGCCAGCATCTCATTGACAGGCATGGGTCAGTGTCCGGTCGGGTCGGTGCGGCGGGCGGCGAGGGTCGCGGTGTCGTGCACTACGCGGGCGAAGGCCTGGACGGCGAGGAGCACGAAGGCGGCCGGGATCGCGGCCTTCAGCACATAGCGGGCGGGGAGGCCGCCCGGGTCGGCCGACCCCTCGCCGAGCGCGTAGCTCCGCGTCACGAAGCCGATCGACAGCCACGCGATCTTGAGCGCGATGAGGCCGAGGAGGAGGCTGCCGAGGATGTCGATCGCACGCTGCACGCGCGGCGGAAAGCGCGCGTAGAGGACGTCGACCCGCACCTCCTCCCGCCGGTTGAGCGCGTAGCAGATGCCGAACAGCGCCCCCACCGCCATCAGGTGCCATTCGAGCTCCTGCAGCGCCACCAGCCCGTAGGAGAAGAAGTAGCGGGCGATCACGTTGAAGGCGATGAGCAGGACCATGACGAGGCCGCTCCACGCCACGATCTCGCCGACGATGCGGACGAGGCGATCGGCCCCGTCCGCGATTTTGATGAGAGCACTCAAGAGAGGCGGGCGCTCAGGAGTTGTAGAGGAGCGGCAGGAGCGGCTCCAGCGACTGCTTCGCCCACGCGCCGTACTGCTCCTTGAAGGCGAAGTAGTTGTCGTGGACCTTGCGCGTCTGCGGATCGGCGGCGGCGCCTTCCTCCAGCGTCTGCTCGGTGATCGTCTTCAGCTCGGCGACGACCTCGGCCGGCAACGGCTGCGCGATGGTGCCGAAGTTGGTGACGAGGTCGACCATCGCCTCGGCATTGGTGGCGTCGCACCAGGCGTTGCTGATGAGGTTGCAATCGGCGGCGACGCTGGTGACGATGTTCTGCAGGTCCTCCGGCAGCGAGTCCCAGGCCGCCTTGTTGATGAGCAGCTCGGTGACGTTGTTCGGCTCGTGCCAGCCGGTGGTGTAGTAGTACTTCGCCGCCTTCTGCAGGCCGAGACGGCGGTCCTGGTAGGGGCCGACGAACTCCGCCGCGTCGATCACGCCGCGCTCGAGCGCGGGGAAGATCTCGCCGCCCGGCAGCAGCTGCACGTTGACGCCGAGCTTGGCGTAGACCTTACCGGCGAGGCCGGGGATGCGCATCTTCAGGCCGTCGAAGTCGGCGACCGAGTTGATCTCCTTGCGGAACCAGCCCGTCATCTGCACGCCGGTGTTGCCCATCGGGAAGGCGATGAGGCCGAGCGGCTCGTACATCTCGTGCCACAGCTTGATGCCGTCGCCGTTGTACATCCACGCGTTGGTGCCCTTCACGTCCATCCCGAACGGCACGGTGGTGAAATATTGGGCCGCGGGGATCTTGCCGGCCCAGAAGTAGGCATTCGCCGCGTTCATCTCGACGACGCCGTTCTGCACCGCGTCGAAGCCTTCCAGCGCCGGGATCAGTTCCCCGGCGGCGAAGTGCTGAATCTGCAGGCGCCCCTCGGAGAGGGCGGCGACCTTCTTGCAGAAGTCCGTCGGGCTGCCGGGACCTTCCACATAATACGGCGAGCCCGGCCCGTAGGCGTTGGTCATCTTCCAGGAGAAGCTCGACTGTGCCTTCGCGATGTGCGGCGCGGCGAGGGTTCCGGCGGCGGCGGTGATGCCGGCGGCGCCGGCCAAGAATTCCCGTCTCTTCATGACTGCTCCTCATGTGGGGGACGTGGGTCGCTAGGGATGCGCCTCATCGAAGAGCAGATTGCATGCCATGTGAGACTTTGGTCGTAGGCGAAGCGCCGGACGCGGCCTCGGCCAACCCCCTGTGGTGAAACTTATTTCACGTGCGTGATGCGCAATGATGCCGCAGCGACGCTCGCGGCCGGCGGCCCCCCGGGCCCTGAACGGCGTGTCCCATCTCACGCGCTTGGCACAGTCGTTGCAAAACCCGCTTCCGTAACAAGGGGGTGCCTGTGGGCTGGATCATCCTTCTCTTGATCCTCGTGATCGTCGTCGTGGCGATCCTCTTCCTCAACCGCTTCTACGTGAAGGCGACACGCGAGACGGCGCTGGTGCGCACCGGTCTCGGCGGTCAGCGGGTGGTCCTCGACGGCGGTGCGCTCAGCCTGCCGATCGTCCACCGCGTCGCCGAAGTGAACATGAAGACGATGCGCCTCGAGGTGGAGCGCACGGGTGAGAAGTCGATCATCACCAAGGACCGCCTGCGCATCGACGCGACGGCCGAGTTCTACGTGCGCGTCCAGCCGAGCGACGACGGCGTCGCCACCGCCGCGCAGGCGCTCGGCGGCAAGGTGCGCGCGTCGGACGTGGAGGACCTCCTCGAAGGCAAGCTCGTCGACGCGCTGCTCTCGGTGGCCGCCACGTACACGATGGACGAGCTGCAGGACAATCGTGGCCGCTACGTCGCCGAGGTCACCGGGGCGCTCGCCGACCGCGTCGCCGCCAACGGCCTCGTCCTCGAGGCGGTGTCGCTGACCCGGCTCGACCAGACGCCCTTCGCCTCGCTCGACCAGAACAACGCGTTCAACGCCGTCGGCATGCGCCGCCTCGCCGAGGTGATCGCCACCAACCGCCGCGAGCGGGCCGAGATCGAGGACGCCGCCGATGTCGCGGTGCGCCAGTCCCACCTCGACGCCACCAAGCGCAAGCTCGTCATCGAGCAGGAGGAGGAAGAGGCGCAGCTCGCCCAGAGCCTCTCCATCGAGAGCCAGCGTGCCCGGACCATGGCCGAGACCGCCGAGCGCCAGTCCGAGGCGGAGGAGCGGCGCGAGTACGCCCGCATCCGCCGCGACATGGAGGTCCGCGCCAAGCAGATCCAGTCCGACCGCGAGATCGACGAGCTTTCGCTCCAGTCCAGGCTCGCCGTGCAGACCGCACGCGCCGACACCGAGATCAAGCTCGCCGCGAAGACGTCGGAGGAGGCCGTCGCCGCTGCCGCCGCCCAGACGGCCATCGCCGACGAGGCCGCGGCGCGCGAGGGGGTCGAGACCGCGCGCGAGAAGGCAACCGCCGAGCGCGTCAAGGCGCTCGCCATCATCAAGGCCGAGGAGGAGGCCGCCGTGGACGACACGCGCGTCGCCTCCGAGGCGTCGACGGTGCGCGCGATGGCCGCCGCCGAAGCCGAGGCGACCCGCACCAAGGCCGACGCGATCAAGGCCGAGCTCCTCGCCAAGGCCGAGGGCGAGAGCGCGCTCTACGCCGCCGAGAACGCCCAGTCCGACGCGATCATCAAGATGAAGCTGGACCTCGCCAAGGTCGAGGCGCTGCCCGAGGTGGTGCGCGAGATGGTCCGCCCGGCCGAGAAGATCGACTCCATCCGCATCAACCACGTCTCCGGCTTCGGCCCCGTCGCGGGCGGTGGCGGCGGAGGGGGCGGCGGCGACGGGCCGATGGTCAACCAGGTCGTCGACGGGATCCTGTCGATGGCGCTGCAGCTCCCCGCCGTCCAGAAGCTCGGCGAGGACATCGGCATGAACATCTCCGGCAGCATGGACCGTGTCACCAGCGGTCTGACGGGCGGCAGGCCCGGCAAGGCTTCCGGCAAGGACGGAACGACCAGCGAGGCCGCCGAATGAGCGGCGCCGCGCCCAGAGGGGGACAGATGATGAGCTTGAACCGCCGCACGCTACTGAAGGGCGCCTCCGCCGCCTCCATGGCGCTGGCCGCACCCGCCCTGATCGGCCGCGCGGCAGCCGCCGACCCGATCAAGCTCGTGGCGATCCTCGACCAGTCCGGCGGCCTCGACCTCCTCGGCCGGCCGATGCTGGCGGCGACCAAGTTGGCCGTCGACGAGATCAACGCGGCGGGCGGCCTCGTCGACCGGCAGATCGAGATGATCTCCTACGACCCGCAGACGACGATCCAGTTCTACACCCAGTTCGCCACCCAGGCCGCGGCCGGCGACCGGGCCGACGTCGTCCACGCCGGCATCACCTCCGCCTCGCGCGAGGCGATCCGTCCGCTCCTCAACCGCTACCAGTCGCTCTACTTCTACAACACGCTCTACGAGGGCGGGGTGTGCGACATGAACAACTTCTGCACCGGCTCCACCCCGGCGCAGACGGTCGAGAAGCTCGTCCCCTACGCGATGAAGAAGTGGGGCCCGAAGGTCTACGTCGTCGCCGCGGACTACAACTACGGCCAGATCACCGCGCAGTGGGTGAAGAAGTACGTCGCCGACAACGGCGGCGAGACGGTGGACATCGAGTTCTTCCCGCTCGACGTCTCCAACTTCGGCCCCTCGATCCAGAAGATCCAGGCCGCCAAGCCGGACTTCGTGATGTCGGCGCTGGTCGGCGCGGCGCACATTTCCTTCTACCGCCAGTACGCCGGCGCCGGGCTCACCACGCAGATCCCGCTCGCCTCGACCACCTTCGGCCTCGGCGGCGAGCACCTCCTCGTCTCGCCCGAGGCGGCGGAGGGCATGCTCCTCTGCTACGCCTACTTCGAGGAGATCGACACGCCCGCCAACAAGGACTTCATCGAGAAGCTGCGCGCCTCGAGTTCCGACGAGATCCCCTATGTCGGCGAGACCACGGCCCGCTCCTACGAGGGCGTCTACCTGTGGGCCGAGGGCGTGAAGAAGGCCGGCACCGCGGACCGCGCTGCGGTCATCGAGGCGCTCAGGAGCCCCGTCAGCTTCGACGGGCCGAGCGGCCACCTCACCATCGAGCCGAAGACGAACCACCTCGTCCAGAACGTCTACATCGGCGAGATCAAGAACCAGAAGATCGAGATCATCGAGGAGTTCGACGCGCAGCCGCCGTCCGACACGCTGCTCGTGTGCGACCTCGACGCGAATCCCAACCAGTCGACCTTCTACTTCGAGAACGGTCTCGCTGCGGCCGGCATCGAGTAACCACGCAACCGAGCGCGGCGGCGCCGTCCGCCGCGCACCTGGGCGGCCCCAGCCGCCGTCCCGTGTCACGGAGCTTCGGGTGGACTACGCCGCCGTCATCGTCCTGCAGGTCGCCTATGGTGTGGCGAACCTCGCGCTCATCGGCCTCGGCCTCGCGATCATCTTCGGGATGATGCGCGTCATCAACCTCGCGCACGGCGAGTTCCTGATGCTCGGCGGGTATACCGTCGTCGTCGCCACCAACAACGGCGTCAACCTGTGGCTCGCCATGCTGGTGCTGGCGCCGGTGGTGGTTGGGCTCATCGGCGTCATCGTCGAGCGCGTCCTCATCCGCTTCCTCTACGGGCGGATGATCGACACGCTGCTCGCCACCTGGGGCCTCTCGCTCTTCCTCATCGGCCTCGTCACGACGATCTTCGGTCCGACCACGACGACGACCGTCTCGCCCCCGGTGGGCGCGCTCCACATCGGCGCGTTCTTCTCCTCGGGCTACGAGCTCTTCCTGATCGTCATCACGCTGGTTCTCTTCGCCC
Organism: Acuticoccus sediminis; assembly: GCF_003258595.1. Classification (NCBI taxonomy): domain Bacteria; kingdom Pseudomonadati; phylum Pseudomonadota; class Alphaproteobacteria; order Hyphomicrobiales; family Amorphaceae; genus Acuticoccus; species Acuticoccus sediminis. Next base: position 469,634 of record NZ_QHHQ01000004.1, on the reverse strand, counting down.
TCGTCTACGCCGTCATGAAGTTCACCAAGCTCGGCCTCCTAGCGCGCGGCACGATGCAGCGGGCCGACATGGCGGCGGCACTCGGCGTCTCCACCAGCACGATCTACATGATCACGTTCGGCCTCGGCTCCGCCGTGGCGGGCCTCGCGGGCGCGCTACTGGCCCCCATCACCGGCGTCGTGCCGACCATCGGGGCGGCCTACATCGCCAAGGCGTTCATCACCGTCATCTCCGGGGGCGCGGCGATCCTCGCCGGCACCGCGTCGGCGGCGGCGCTCCTCGGCTTCATCAACCAGGTCGTCACCTTCATCACCGGTCCGACGGTGGGCGAGGTGGCGCTGCTGGTGGCCGCCATCATTCTCCTGCGCCTGCTGCCCACGGGCATCACCGGCCGCTTCTTCAGGCGCAGCCTGTGAGCCGCTGGCGGGACCGCAACCAGCTCATCGCCGTGGCGGTGATCGGGCTGGTGGTGATGTTCGGGGCGCCGCAGGTGCTCCAGCTCTTCACCATCATCAACCTGACCACCGCCATCGCGCTGGCGGTGCTCGCCCTCTCGCTGGGGCTGATCTGGGGCTTCGGCGGCATCCTGTGCTTCGGCCAGACGACGTTCTTCGGCCTGGGCGCGTACGCGTACGCCGTCGCGGCGCAGAACTGGGGCGACACCACGTCGGCGGTCATCGTCGCGGTGCTGGTGGCGGCGGCCGTCGCGGCGATCCTCGGCTACTTCATGTTCTGGGGACGCATCAGCGACGTCTACCTCGGCGTCATCACGCTGACGGTGACGCTCATCCTCTTCAACCTGATGCGCCGCACCTCCGGTCCCGAGTACAAGATCGGCACGGCGCTCCTCGGCGGGTTCAACGGCACCTCCGCCCCGCCGCTCACCGTGCCGTGGAGCGGGGCGATGCTGTTCCCGACGCAGCTCTTCTACGTCGCAATGGGCGCGCTCATCCTCGCCTATTTCGGCTGCATCTGGCTGACGCGCACCCATTTCGGCCGCGTCTGCGTCTCGATCCGCGAGAACGAGACGAGGGCGGAGCTGCTCGGCTACGACACGCGCGTCTACAAGCTGGGCCTCTTCGCCATCGGTGGCGGCATCGCCGGGCTCGCCGGCGTGCTGATCGCGAACGGCATCGGCCGCGTGACGCCCGACCTCTTCAACCTCTCCTATGCGGCGCAGGTGATCATCTGGGTGATCGTCGGCGGGCGCGGCACGCTCATTGGCCCGATTCTCGGTGCCTTCGGGATCTTCTGGCTGACGTCGTACCTCGGCACGCAGCAGGTGGTGAACGCCAACATGATCCTCGGCCTCGTCCTCATCGGCTTCGTGCTCCTCCTCCCGAAGGGGGTGGTGCCGACGGTGGTGGACCTCGTCGGCCGGCGCCGCACCCGAAGGGCCGGGCGCTCGGCGCGGCGCCGCGCGCGCTCCGGCTCGCGCCGCAGCGTGCAGCCGGCGGAGTAGGGCGATGGCCAGGACCCGCCGCGAAACCGTCCTCGAGACCCGCGACCTCACCATGCGCTTCGGCGGCGTGGTGGCGAACGAGAGGGTCGACTTCCGCCTCTACGCCGGCGAGCTGCGCTGCCTGATCGGCCCGAACGGCGCGGGCAAGTCCACCTTCTTCAAGTGCCTCACCGGGCAGCTCAAGCCTACCGAGGGCACCGTCACCATCCGCGACGTCGACACCACCGGCGCCGACCCGCACGAGGTCGCCGAGCTCGGCGTCGGCATCAAGACGCAGGTGCCGAACGTCTTCGACGCCCTGTCGGTTGAGGAGAACATCTGGCTCGCGAGCCGGCGCTTCCACCCCGACAAGCGCGCCCAGGCACTGACCGCCGACACCATCGAGCGCGTCCGCCTCGGCGACATCCGCCGCCGCCAGGTGGGGGCGCTCGCCCACGGCCAGCGCCAGTGGGTGGAGCTGGCGATGGTGATCGCCGCCGAACCCTGGCTCGTGCTGCTGGACGAGCCCGCCGCCGGCATGACGGACGAGGAGACCGAGTTCACCGCCGGCCTCATCCGCGAGATCAACAAGACGGCGACCCTCATCGTCGTGGAGCACGACATGAACTTCATCCGCGCCATCGCCCAGAAGGTGACGGTGTTCCACCGCGGCGCCATCCTCATGGAGGGCACCATGGACGAGGTCTCCGCCGACCCGACCGTCCGCGATGTCTACCTGGGGCACAAGCATTGACCGCGGTGGACACATCCGGGCGCGCGCGCGCCGGGGCCTCGTCGCTGCTCCACGTGAAGGGGCTCCGCGCCGGCTACGGCCGCGTGCCGGTCCTGCACGGCGTCGACGTCTGGGTCGGGGAGGGGGAGATCGTCGGCGTGCTCGGCCACAACGGGATGGGCAAGACGACCCTTCTCAAGACCCTCATGGGCCTCGTCCCGGCGACCGGCGGCTCCATCCACTTCGACGGGATGGACATCACGCGCGACAGGAGCCACCAGCGGGCCCGCCTCGGCATCGGCTACGTGCCGCAGGGCCGCGGCATCTTCCCGATGCTGTCGGTGCGCGACAACCTGCGCATGGGCATCGCCGCCCACGGCGCGGACGACGAAGTGGCGGCGATCGACCGGATGCTCGCCGAGTTCCCGCAGCTCGAGCGCCTGCTCGACCGGCCGGGCGGCGCGCTTTCGGGCGGGGAGCAGCAGCTCCTGGCGCTCGCCCGCTGCCTCGTCTCCGACCCGCAGCTCCTGCTCCTCGACGAGCCCACCGAGGGCATCCAGCCGTCGATCGTGGACATGATCGAGGACAAGCTGCGCGAGCTCGCCACCGAGCGCGGCCTCTCGATCCTGCTGGTGGAGCAGAACCTCGAGTTCATCACCGACCTGTCCGACAAGCTGGTCCTCCTCAACAAGGGCCAGGTCGCCGGCGTGATCGACCGCGCCGACTACGCCGACGCGCCCCTCATCGCCGAGTTCACCGGCCTCAACAGCCGCGGCGGCAGCGCCAAGGCCGCGCCTGTGGCGACCAACGGCGCGACACCGGCCACGAACGGCGCCGCCGCCCCGACCAGGGGGGCGGATCCGTTCGCGCTGCACGACCCCATCCAGAGGCTCGCCCGCATGACCGTCCAACGCCCCACGTTCGCGCAGATGAAGTCCATCACCGAGGACTTCGGCATGCACCTTTCCGACGAGAGGATCCGCGAGTTCATGGGCCTGATGGAAGCTTCCATCAAGCACTACGACACCCTCGACCAGATGCCGGACAACCTGCCGCCGGTGGTCTACCCCCGCACCTCGGGCTACCGCCCGACCGCCGACGAGAACCCGTACAACGCCTGGTACGTGAAGACCGACATCAAGGGCGCCCCGCGCGGTGCCCTGGCGGGCAAGACCGTGGCGCTCAAGGACAACGTCTGCCTCGCGGGCGTGCCGATGATGAACGGTGCCTCGACCCTGAAGGGCTACGTGCCGGACGTCGACGCGACCGTCGTCACGCGGATGCTGGACGCGGGCGCCACCATCAAGGGCAAGGCGCACTGCGAGTACTTCTGCTTCTCCGGCGGCTCGCACACCAACGCGACCGGCCCGGTCCAGAACCCCCGCAAGCTCGGCCACACCACGGGTGGGTCCTCGTCCGGGTCGGGCGCGCTGGTGGCGGCGGGCGAGGTGGACATCGCCATCGGCGGCGATCAGGGCGGCTCGATCCGCATGCCCGCCTCGTTCTGCGGCATCTACGGCATGAAGCCGACGCACGGCCTGGTCCCGTACTCGGGCGTGATGCCGATCGAGACGACGATCGACCATACCGGCCCGATGACCGGCAATGTCTACGACAACGCCCTCTGCCTCGAAGTCATCGCCGGGAAGGACGGCCTCGACCCGCGCCAGTACGCGCCCCGGACCGACGCCTACACCGCCGCCCTCGGCAAGGGCGTCCGCGGCATGCGCATCGCGCTGGTGCGCGAGGGGTTCGGCCGGCCCGAGTCCGAGGTGGTGGTCGACGAGACGGTGCGCAGGGCGGGCGACCTCTACCGCAAGCTCGGCGCGACAGTGGACGAGGTGTCGATCCCGTTCCACGCCACCGCCATGGCCGTCTGGCTCCCCATCGCGGCGGAGGGCGGCACCAACCAGATGATGCGCGGCAACGGCATGGGGACCGGCTGGAAGGGCCTCCACACCACGAGCCTCCTCGACTACCACGCCAACTGGCGCTCCCGTGCCGACGAGCTCGCCGACCCGCTGAAGATCACCATGTTCCTCGGCGAGTACTTCCAGCGCTTCCACCGCGGCCACTACTACGCCAAGGCGCAGAACCAGGCGCGCAACCTGCGCAAGGCCTACGACGACATGCTGGCGTCCTACGACATCCTCATGATGCCGACGACGGCGATGCGCGCCCCGCCGATCCCGCCGTCCGACGCCCCGCTCGGCCTCGTCGTGCAGCGCGCGTTCGAGATGATCGAGAACACCGCCCCCTTCGACGTCACCGGCCACCCGTCGATGTCCGTCCCGTGCGGCATGGTCGACGGGCTCCCCGTCGGGATGATGCTGACGGCGAAGCACTGGGCGGAATCGACCATCTACCAGGCCGCGTCCGCCTTCGAGGCGGCCGGCGACTGGACGCGGATGTAAGTGGCGATCCAGCGCCCCGACGCCGGCGCGATCGCAGCGGTCGGCGCCGAACTCGGCCTCAGCCTGTCGCCGGCCGACGCCGCGTCCTTCCTCGGCCTGATGCAGGGCCTCTTCGACGCCTACGACGTCGTCGACCACATGGCCGAGCCGCTGCCGCCGGTGCGCTACCCGAGGACGCCGGGGCGCCGCCCCGCGCCGGAGGAGAACCCCTACGGCGCCTGGGCGGTCCTCAGCGAGATCAGGGGCGCCAGGCGCGGCAAGCTCGCCGGCAAGACGGTCGCCATCAAGGACAACACCTGCGTCGCCGGCATGGCGATGCAGAACGGCGCCTCGATCCTTTCCGGCTATGTGCCGGAGATCGACGCCACCATCGTGACGCGTCTCCTGGACGAGGGGGCGACGATCCTCGGCAAGGCGCAGTGCGAGTACTACTGCGCGTCGGGCGGCAGTCACACCTCCTGGCCGAATTGGGTGGAGAACCCCGTTGTGCCGGGCCACAACGCCGGTGGCTCCTCCTCGGGATCGGCGGCGCTCGTCGCGGCGGGCATCGTCGACCTCGCGACGGGCGGCGACCAGGGCGGCTCGATCCGCATCCCGGCCTCCTTCTGCGGCATCGTCGGCATGAAGCCGACGCACGGGCTCGTCCCGTACACCGGCATCTTCCCCGTCGAGCTGACCGTCGACCACACCGGCCCGATGACCCGCACCGTCGCCGACAATGCCCTGATGCTGGAGGTGTTGGCCGGCCCCGACGGCCTCGATCCCCGTCAATCCGGCGCCCCGTCACAGCCCTATTCCCAGGCGCTGTCACGGGGCGTCGCCGGCCTCACCATCGGCGTCGTGCCGGAGGGGTTCGACCGTCCCGGCCACGACCCCGCCGTCAGCGAGGCGGTGCGCGCCGCAGCCGACCGTCTCGCCCGGGCCGGCGCGCGCGTCGTCGAGATGCCGATCCCGCTCCACGCCAGGGGCGCGGCGATCTGGACGCCGATCTTCCTCGAAGGCGCCACGCGGCTGATGATGGAGGAGAACGCCTACGGCACCAACGCCAAGGGCGTGTACCTTGAAAGCCTCCTCGACGCGCACGCCCGCTGGCACGGCCGCGCGGACGAGCTCTCCGACACGCTGAAGCTCGGCATCCTGATGGGTCACTACATGGGGAGCCGGCACAGCGGACGCTTCTACGGCAAGGCGCAGAACCTCAACCGGGCGCTGACGGGGGCTTACAACGAGGCGCTCGCGCGCTGCGATGCGCTCCTCATGCCAGCGACACCCATCGCCGCCATGCCGCTGCCGGCGGCGGACGCGAGCCGCGAGGAGATCGTCACCTCGGCGTTCGCGATGACGGCCAACACCGCGCCGTTCTGCGCGACGGGCCATCCGTCGATCTCGGTGCCGGTGGGGCCGCTCCCGGACGGGCGCCCCGTCGGCGCGATGCTGACCGGGGCGCACCTCGGCGAGATGACGCTCTACCGGATCGCCGCCGCTCTGGAGGCAGCCTACCGGTAGAGCGGGGTCCGGGTCAGGCGACCAGCATGACGAGCAGGCCGGCGACGGCGGCGATGAAGATCCACGCGGCCGCGCCGAGGATCAGCGGCCGGACCCCCTTCAGGCGGAGCTTCGCGATATCCGTCTCCAGCCCCATCGCGCCGAGCGCCATCGTGAGGCAGACCGTCGACGCGAGCTGCGCGCCCTCCACGCCCACCGGCGGCAGCGCCACCAGCGAGTTGAGCGCCACCACGGCGACGAAGCCGAACACGAACCAGGGGATCGGCGCGCGCCCCGCCATCGCGCCCCCGCGCCGCGCGGCGAGCGCGCCGAGCGTGAGGATCAAGGGCGCCAGCAGGATGACACGGCCCAGCTTGGCGACGGTACCGAACTCACCCGCGACGGTGCCGTGCGCGAACCCGGCGCCGACCGCCTGCGCCACCTCGTGGACGCTCGCGCCGACCCAGAGACCGTACGTCTCCGGCGTGAAGCCGAGCGGGACCATCAAAAGCGGGAACAGGACCATCGACAGCGAGCCGAACACGGTCACGCAGGCGATGGCGTAGGCGACGTCCTCGTCGTGCGCCCGCGTAACCGTGTTGACCGCCAGCACCGCGGACGCGCCGCAGATGGACGTGCCGGCGGCGATCAGCTCGCCCAGTTTCGCGTCGACACCCAGCGCCCGCGCCGCCAGCTTGGTGAAGACGAAGGTCGACACCAGCGCCACCGAGACGACGACGATGCCGGGAAGGCCGATGGCGCCGAGTTCGCCGAAGGTCAGCCGCGCGCCGAGGAGCACGATGCCGAACCGCAGGACCGGGCGCAGCGCGGTCCGGATACCCGGCCCCAGCGCGTCACCGATACCGACGGTGTTGCGGATGACTATGCCGGCGAGCATCGCCAGCACCATCGGGCTGACGAGCGGGGATCCGGACCATCGTGCCACGGGCAGCGCCACGGCGGCGAGCGCCGCGGCCAGTCCGAGGCCAGGGGCGACGTCCCGAATTCGATCGCGCCAGCCTGCGGGTTCGGCGTCGACTGTTTCCACGGCAAGGCTGGTCATCGCGGGCTCCAGATTGATTGAATGCCAACAATCTGGCGCCGGCATACCGTTCGATCCAATTGAATATTCTTGGCAATCCGTTCGATTTCGTCGATGATTCGTGCATGACCCTCGATCAGGTACGCATCTTCCTCGCCGTTGCCGAGCGGCGGCACGTCACGCGCGCCGCGGAGGCGCTGAACCTCACGCAATCGGCGGTCTCGTCGGCGATCTCGGCGCTGGAGGCGCAGCACGGCGTCAGACTGTTCGACCGGGTGGGGCGGGGGATCGAGCCGACGGAGGCCGGCCTCACCTTCATGGAGGCGGCCCGCAGCCTCCTCGCCCAGGCGGAGACGACGAAGCTGGTACTCGACGACCTCGCCAGCGAAATGCGCGGGCGCCTGCGCATCACCGCGAGCCAGACCGTGGCGAGCTACTGGCTGCCGCGCCATCTGATGGCGCTCCACGACCGCCACCCGGGCGTCGAGATCGACCTGACGGTGGGCAACACCGCGACGGCGGCGGCCGCGGTGATGGACGGGACGGCCGATCTCGGCTTCGTCGAGGGCGAGCTTCCGTCGAGCGACCTGCACATCCAGGTCGTGGCGCGGGACGAACTGGTCCTGGTGCTCGCGCGCGACCATGCCGAACGGCGCCGCCCGTCGTTCTCGGCGGGCGACTACAGGGCGCTGCGGTGGGTCCTGCGCGAACCGGGATCGGGCACGCGCTCCGCGTTCGAGACGCACCTCAGGGCGCTCAACCTCGCGACCGGCGACCTCGAGGTGACGCTCGAGCTTCCCTCCAACGAGGCGGTCCTGGCCGCCGTCGCGGCCGGAGGATGCGTCACGATGCTGTCGCGGCGGGCGGTCGGCTCGTTCCGCACGCGCCACATCGCGCTGCGCCGCGTGACGTGGACGCCACGGCCGCTGCGGACCTTCTCGGTCCTGACCCATCCGCAGCGCCACAAGACCCGCGCCGCCCGGGCGCTCGTCGGCCTCGTGACCGCCGGCTGAGGCCTCAGGCGGTGGCGATCCGGCGGAGGCGGAGGCCGGTGATCGTCGCGGTGCCGCGCGAATCCTCGGCGGGGTCGAGCGCGATCGTCAGCGTCTCGCGCGGCGCGAACACGGACTTGCGGAAGACCTGCGGCCGGTCGAGCGTGGTGCGGACGCCGAAGATCGTGACGTTGAGCTTCTTGCCGACGGCGCTCACCGTCAGCTCCACCTCGTAGCGCCCGCCGCGCTTCACGTCGGCCATGATGCGCCCGACCCCGCCGTAGGGCGCGCCGTTGCGGCTGAGCTGCCAGGCGGTGCCGACAGGTTCCAGCGTCGCGGGTGCCTTGGCGGCGAACTCCACGCCCGTTCCATCCGCATTGGGGCCGATCAGCTCGCGCGAGGGGCGGTATTCGGCACGCTCGCCGTCGTCCTCCGGGTCGCGGAAGATGTTGCGGATGCCTCGGCGGATGTCGGCCCGCAGGTCTCCCGTCAGCGATCCGCCCGGCTCGCCCAGCGCCTCGCTGTTCAGGATGTCGTTGGTGAAGCGGGCGAAGGTGGTGATCCTGGCGCCGGTGATGTCCGTCTCGTCGATCAGGTCCGGCGCCATGTCGAGGAGGCAGCGCGTGCCGATGTCCTGGTAGGCGACCTCCGACCAGCGCTGCGTGTGGGTGACGTGCGGGAAGACACCGTCGTCGAGCCGCCGCACGGCGTGCCCGGCGAGGATCGCGAACAGCGGAACCATGTAGTCCCACCAGGGCATGCCGAGCCGCAGATCGTCCCGGTCGAGAACGCCGAGCGCGCTTCGCCTGAAGGCGAAGACGTCGAAGCCGTCGGTGTAGACGCCGCGTTCGGTACCGTCGGGCGCGACGTCGTTGCGGGAGGCGAAGGTGAGGTCGGCCCCGGACGCGAGGAGGGCTGCGACGTCGTCCCGGCCCCGCACCTTGATGTCGGAGTTGGTGAAGACAATGTGCTCATGCCGCGGGTGGGCGGCGCGGCTGATCCCGCAGTGCAGCGCGCGGAGGGGGAGGTAGTCCCGCCCGTAGGCCCGCTCGAAATCCACCTCGACCGGCACGATCCATGGCGGGAGGACGCCGGCGAAGCTGTCGAACTCGCGCGCGTGGTTGACGGTGAAGACCGGCCTGCCGTGCGCGTGGTGCCAGGTGGCAAGCTTGTCCACCTGCGCCTCGATGCCGACCGGGGCGATGCTGGTGAAGTGGTCGAACGAGAGGGCGTCGGCTGCGCTCATGCCGGCACCGTCAGCGCCGCGTAGGCCGCCTCCAGCCGCGCGCGCGGCGTTCCCGGCGCGGCGGCGAGCGCGGCGCGAAGCGCCCTCAGGTCCGTCAGCACGTGGCCGGGGAAGGTGGCGCGATCATCCATATGCGCCCAGGCCATCCGCATTTGCGTGGAGACAACGAGCGTTTCCGCGGCGCACTTCAGGAAGGTGAGCGCGTCCGCTCCGAACCGGGTCGCCAGCATGTCCCCGTTGCGCAGGAAGGCGAGGTGGAGATCGAGAGACGCGTCCCAGAGCGCGGTCTCGACCGGCCGACGGTCTGGCCGTGGCGTCCAGGTGAGGCCGACGCGGGGCGTGCGCACCCAGCCCGAGGCGAGGCCGGTCAGCTCGATCGCGAGCGCCCAGTCGGCAAAGGCGCCGAGCGCGGTGTCGAACCCTGTGGTCCGGCCGTAGAGCGCGCGCGAGAGCGTCATGTGCCGGGGCAGGGACCGCGCGTGCGAGGCGACGTGGGCGGTGAGCGCGCCGCCGCGAACCGCGTCCAGCGCATCGAACGACCAGCGCACCGCGCCGCCATCGCCGCGTCCGGGGCAGGTCCGCTCGAGGTCGCACACGGCAACGGCGCGCGGGTCGGCGGCGACGATGCCCGCGTCCGCCGCCAGCTTGTGGGGGGTGAGGACGGTTTCGGAATCGAGTGTCGTCACGATCGCGGCGCCGGCGGTGGCGATCCCGCGCGCGAGCGCGGCGCCGCGCGCCGGTGCCGCCTGGTAGGCCATCCGGCACGGCCCCTTCGCGGCGAGCCGCTCGGCCCGCAGCGTGTCGCGGTCGGGCGCGCCGGCCGCGACGAGCACCACCTCAGCCGTCACGCCCCGCTGCGCCCAGACGGAGGCGACCGCCTCCTCCAGCCCGCCGTCGAAGCGGCGGAACGGGATCACGACGCTGACGCCGCGGGGGCCCGGGTGGACGGCCGGGCGGGCGGTGGTCGCGGGATAGCTGTGGTCCATGCGTGTGGTCTCGCGGGGGGCGCCTGTGCCCGCACCGAGGATCGGGCCGCGCGGCCGCCGGATCAACCCGCGACCGCCGGCCCGCCGGTCAGCTCGCCGGACGCCAGTCGGAGATGCGCTGGCCGGACGCCGCCAGTTCGCGCAGGAGCGGCGCCACCGTCCAGTAGCCGTGCTCGTTGCCCAGCGTCGCGGCGTAGTGGTCCATCCGCGCGACGATCTCGCCGACGCCGATCTCGTCCGCCATGAAGAGCGGACCGCCACGCCAGGTCGGCCAGCCGTAGCCCGACGTCCACACCACGTCGATGTCGCCCGGGCGATAGGCGATCCCCTCCATGAGGATCAGCGCGGCCTCGTTCACCATCGGGTAGATCAGGCGCTCGAAGATCTCCTGTTCGGAGTGCTCGCGCGGGGCGATGTTGTGCATCGCCGCGAGTTCCTTCGCCAGCGCCTCGGTCGCCGGGTTCGGGATCGGCTTGCGGCCTTCGTAGAGGTACAGGCCCTCGCCGGTCTTCTGGCCGAACTTGCCGAGGTGGAAGAGCGCGCGCACCAGCGCCCGGTAGGACGGTGCCTGCGGTCCTTCGCCCGACTCCACCCACTCGTTGACGATCCGCGCCATGACGTCGACGCCGGCCATGTCGCCCATGCGGTTGGGACCCATGGCGAGGCCCAGCCACCTGGGGCTCTCGACCACCTTGTCGATCTGCTGCGGCGTCGCGCCCTCGAGGATCATCGCCTCGGACTCGCGCAGGTACATCTCCGTCATGCGGTTGCCGATGAAGCCGTAGCACACGCCGGAGACGACGGCCGTCTTGCCGATGGTCTTGGAGAGCTTCATCACCGTGTAGAGGACGTCCGGCGCCGTCTGCGCGCCGCGCACCACCTCGAGCAGCTTCATGATGTGAGCCGGCGAGAAGAAGTGCGTTCCGAGCGCGTCGGCCGGCCGGCCGGTCGCCTCGGCGATCTTGTCGACGTCGAGGGTGGACGTGTTGGTGGCGATGATCGCGCCGGGCTTGGCGACCTCGCCCAGCTTCCGCGCGACGTCGAGCTTCAGCGACATGTCCTCGAACACCGCCTCGATGATGAGGTCGGCCTCGGCGAGGGCCTCCATGCCGGTTGCGCCGGTCATCAGCGCCCGGCGCTCCTTGGCGGCCTCCTCGGTGAGGCGGCCGCGGCTGACGGTGCCGGCGTAGTTCTTCTCGATGATGCCGATGCCGCGGTCGAGCGCCTCCTGCGAGGTCTCGACCAGCGTCACCGGGATGCCGGCGTTGGCGAAGGTCATCGCGATGCCGCCGCCCATGGTGCCGACGCCGACGATGCCGACGGACTTGATCGGCCGCGCCTGGATATCCTTCGGCAGGCCCGGGACGCGCTGCGCCTCGCGCTCGGCGAAGAAGATGTGCCGCAGCGCTCGGGAGGTGGTCGTGGCGCGCAGCTTCTCGAACTCCGCCGCCTCGACGCGCTCGCCCTCGGCGAAGCTCCTCGTGGCCGCCTCGAGCGCGGCGGCGATGGCGCCCAGCGTCGGCAGGAAGGGCTTCGCCTCGGCGGCGGCCTTCGCCTGGGCGATGATCTCCGGTGCCTGGTCGATGTCCGGGATCGTCAGCTCGCTCGCGCGGCGGGGCGGCTGGTGGGAATGGGCGTAGTCGGCGACGGCGTGGATCGCGGCGCCCTTCGGGTCGTCGGCGATGTGGTCGACGATGCCGGCGCCGACCGCATGCTCGGCCGAGATCGGCGTGCCGGTGGAGATCATCTCGAACGCCTTGGCGAGGCCCGCGAGGCGCGGCAGGCGCTGCGTGCCGAGCGAGCCGGGGATGAGGCCGAGATGGACCTCCGGCAGGCCCAGCCTGGTCGCGGGGTGGGCGACGCGGATGTGGCAGGCCATCGCCAGCTCCAGCCCGCCGCCGAGCACCGTCCCGAAGAGGGCGGCGGCCACCGGACGCGGGCTCGCCTCGATCCGGCCGATCAGCGCGTTGAAGGGGGCGGCGGAGAAGTCCGCGTCGTCGAAGGTGTTGATGTCGGCGCCCGCGACGAAGGTGCGACCGGCGCAGGCGATGACGAGCGCCTCGCACTCGCTGGCCTCGAACGTGTCGAATGCCGCCTTGATCCCGTCGATGACGGCGTACGACAGCGCGTTCACCGGCGGGTTGTCGATGGTCATGATGGCGATGGGGCCCTCGTAGCTGAGGGTCACGGGTCCGGTCATTGGGGGCTTCCTCCGTCGGGGCCGCTGGCTTCAGGCGCCGCGCGTCATTCCACCGGCGCGCACCGCCGGCAGGGGCTTCGTTGGGCCGTGAGGCCGTCGGTCGTTTCCGGGGCATCCTGCGCGCGGAAGGGGCGGGCAGGAGGCGCCGGCGTCATGGAAATGAGCGCGTGGTCCGCCCGGGCGACGTCGCCCGGGCGGACACGGCACTAGTTGACGATCGTCGCCCTGGTGGCGGCGCGCAGCTCGTCCTCGGTCACGCCTTCGGCGCATTCGACGATCTTGAGGCCGCCGTCGACGACGTCGAGGACGCCGAGGTTGGTGATGATGCGGTCGACCACGCCCTGACCGGTCAGCGGCAGGGTGCACTCCTTCAGCACCTTGGACTCACCGGCCTTGTTGGTGTGGTCCATGACCACGATCACCTTGCCGACGCCGGCGACGAGGTCCATCGCCCCGCCCATGCCCTTGACGAGCTTGCCGGGGATCATCCAGTTGGCGAGGTCGCCGTTCTCCGCCACTTCCATCGCGCCGAGGATCGCCGCGGCGATCTTGCCGCCGCGGATCATGCCGAACGACATGGCGCTGTCGAAGTAGGAGGTGCGGGCGAGCTCGGTGATCGTCTGCTTGCCGGCGTTGATGAGGTCCGGGTCCTCGTCGCCCTCGTAGGGGAACGGGCCCATGCCGAGCATGCCGTTCTCCGACTGGAGCGTGATGTCCTTGTCACCGACGTAGTTGGCGACGAGGGTCGGGATGCCGATCCCGAGGTTGACGTACATGCCGTCTTCGAGCTCTTGCGCAGCGCGGGCGGCCATCTGATTGCGATCCCAGGGCACAATCCATCTCCTGAAAAAGTCGGCGTTTCAGCCGTTGTTCCGACGCCCCTTGCGGGGCTCCACATCCAACCGGGCGCGGCCGGTGCCGCGCCCGCGGCCGCGCTTAGGCGGCCTCGCGCTTGCGGGTCGTGCGCTGCTCGATGCGCTTCTCGTGCTCACCCTGGATGATGCGGTGGACGTAGATGCCGGGCAGGTGGATCTGGTCGCCGTCGAGCGAGCCGCGCGGGACGATCTCCTCGACCTCCACGACGCAGACCTTGCCGGACATGGCCGCCGGCGGGTTGAAGTTGCGCGCGGTCTTGCGGAACACGAGGTTGCCCGTGTCGTCCGCCTTCCAGGCCTTCACGATGGAAAGGTCGGCGACGATGCCGCGCTCCAGGATGTAGGTCTCGCCGTCGAACTCCTTGTGCTCCTTGCCTTCGGCGACGAGCGTGCCGACGCCGGTCTTGGTGTAGAAGCCCGGGATGCCGGAGCCGCCGGCGCGCATGCGCTCGGCGAGGGTGCCCTGCGGGTTGAACTCGAGCTCCAGCTCGCCGGAGAGGTACTGGCGCATGAACTCGGCGTTCTCGCCCACGTAGGACGAGATCATCTTCTTGACCTGCTTGGTCTGCAGCAGGACGCCGAGGCCGAAGTCGTCGACGCCGGCGTTGTTGGAGGCGACGGTGAGGTCCTTCGTGCCGGCATCGCGGATCGCCGCGATCAGGAGCTCGGGAATGCCGCAGAGGCCGAAGCCACCCGCGGAAATCAACATGCCGTCGAACAAGAGGCCGTCGAGCGCCTCCGCTGCTGACCCGTAGACTTTCTTCATGCATGCCCTCCCGTCGTGGCAACCCGGTCAATCCGGCGCAACTAGCACGACTTTGCCGGCGCCGTCGCACCAGAAAATCGAGCTTGCTGAGCTTGACGTTCAACTTGCGCAGTCCGGCCGCCGCCGCAAGAGCTTAAGGGAACCGTTCACCTACGACGACGATCGCGCCCTTGGCACCCAACCCGTCGGCCCACAAGGCAAATCCCGCCGCGTCGGCGGGGCCGAGAAGGGCCGCGCGGGCCCCGGCACCGGCGAGGAGGTCGGCGAGAAGGTTGGTGACGTCGATGTCGCTCAGCGCGCCGCCCGAGGCGGTCTCGCCGGCGGCGTGGACCTCGAGGCGGCGCCACTCGCGGCGCTCGGCCGGGGGGAGGAGGGCGAAGAGGTCGCCCGCCGTGCGCATGATCGCGCCGGGAACGTCCGGGAGGAGCGCCAGGGCGACCGCCTCAAGGGCCGAGGCGCGGGCGATCGGAGAGAGCCGAGCCGCGTTGAGGGCGGCAATGGCGCGGTCCGCCGCCTCGCGCGGCCCGAGCGCCGGAGGGGAGAGGCCCGGGCGAAGCCCGCGCGGCAGGCCGGGGCCGGCGAAGGTCTGCACGGCGAAGAGCGACGACGCGGCGCCGGCGATGCCGAACCCGAAGAGGGAGACGCCCGGCGAGAGGATCGCGTCGCGATGGGGCGGGCTCGTCATCCAACCGTCGTGGAGGTTGCGGACCTGGCCGGTCGTCGGCAGCGGGTCGCACCCGTCGATCCGGGCGATGTTTTCGGAGGTGAGGGTGAAGGGCGGCGCGCCGGCGGCGAGGATCCGGTCGCGCGGCGTCGAACCGTCCGCGCCGGTGTGGCTGTAGTTTCCCCCGGTGAGCATCGCCTCGGCGTGGCGCTGGGCGGCGAGGTCGAGCGCCGGGGAGGGGACGAGCCAGAGGAGGCCCGCCGCATCCCGCGCAGTGTTGACGAGGGACAGCGCCTCGGCCCTGAGGTCGGCGAGCGGCCCGGTGAGAAACGGCGTCATGCCGGCGCCGGTCCCGACGGCGGAGGCGGCGGTGCGACCGCGCGGCGCCGGGCGTCGGCCCCGGGCGGCGGGGCGACGGGGCCGCGCCGCAGCGGGGGGCGGCGCGGCGGGGAGGACCGGGTGACCGGTCGGATCGACGATCGGGGCGGGGGCCGGAGCACGGGCACCCGCGCTCAGGACCCCTTCTTCGGGATGACCCTGACGATGTTGCTGGAATTGCCCGTCTCGGTGACCGCGTAGACCGTGCCGTCCGGCGCCACCTTCACGTCGCGCACGCGTGCCTTCAGCGGTACCCACTCCTCGGTGACGACGCGCCCGTCCTCGACCGCCAGCACGACGATCGCCTTGGCGGCGAGGCCGCCGATCAGGAAGTGGCCGCGCCAGGCGGGGAAGAGGTCGCCGTTGTACTCGGCCATGCCCGACGGGGCGATCACGGGGTCCCAGTAGTAGACCGGCTGCTCCATGCCCTCGTGCCGGGTGATCCCGTCGCCGACGGGCGTGCCGTTGTAGTTGAGGCCGTAGGTGATCACCGGCCAGCCGTAGTTGCGGGCGGCCTCGGGGCGGTTGAGCTCGTCGCCGCCGCGCGGCCCGTGCTCGACGGTCCAGAGGTCGCCCGCATGGTCGACGATCGCCGACTGGAGGTTGCGGTGCCCGTAGGACCAGATCTGCGGCTGCGCCCCGTCCCGGCCGACGAACGGGTTGTCCGCCGGGACCGAGCCGTCCGTGTTGATGCGGAAAACCTTGCCCATGCCGGCGTCGAGGGCCTGTGCGCGATCGCGGATCGGCGTGTCGGACCGTTCGCCGACGGTGACGAACAGCGTCCCGTCCCGCCGGAAGGCGAGGCGCGAGCCGAAGTGGCTCGTTCCGGCGTAGCCCGGCGTCTGGCGGAAGATGACCTCGAAGCTGTTCAGCGCCGCGGTATTGCCCTCGCGCATGTCGAGCACGGCGCGGGCGACGGTGGTGCCGTTGACGCCGTCGCCGCGCGGCTCGCTGTAGGAGATGTAGATCCGGTGATTGTCTGCGAAGCCGGGGTCGAGGGCGAGGTCGAGGAGGCCGCCCTGGCCGCGCGAGTCGACGCTCGGCACGCCCTGGATCATCGCGCCGACGCGCCCGTCCTGGCCGACGATGTGCATCGTGCCGGACTTCGCGGTGACGAGCATGCGCCCGTCCGGCAGGAACTCGAGGGCCCACAGGCGCGGCAGGCCGGTGGCGACGGTCTCGGTCGCGAAGGCGGTGGGCTCGTCCGGTTGCGGCGCGCGGGTCTGGCCGGGGAAGGCGGGCGTCTGGTCGGCGGCGTTGGCCGGCCCGGCGTCGATCGGGGGGCGCGTCTGCGCGACCGCGGCGGGGGTCAGCAGGGCCGGTGCGAGACCTGCGGACAGCGCGAGGGCGAGGGCAAGGCGCATAGGCGTCCTCATCGTTAGGTCGCCGCGAAGAGGCGCGGCTCCCCTTGCAGGTGGCACTGTCCGTAGATGACGCAACGGTAAAATGCTGTGCCTAATGGGCGCAGCGAACCGTTCAGTCGCTCGGCAGGCAGTCCTGCAGGACGTCCATCATAGCCGGGATCACCTCGTGCGCGCGCATGGATTGAAGGGGAAGCTCGACGGAGATGAGCTTCTCGAATCCGACGTCGTCGAGCGCGGTGAGGACGGCGCGGATGTCCATGTCGCCCTGGCCGAGGGGCAGGTGCTCGTGGACCCCCTTCACCATGTCCTCGATGGCGACGCTGCCGAGGACGGGGGCGAACTCCTTCACCGCGGAGGCAGGGTCGCGCTCGTTGGTGACGAGGCAGTGGCCGACGTCGAGCGAGAGGGCGGGCGGGACGCCGACCATCTGCTTCAGCGCCTCGCGGACCAGCATGAAGTCGTCGAGCGTGCCGATCATCTGCCCCGGCACCGGCTCCAGCGCGACGGTGACGCCGGCGGCGGAGCCGATCTCGGCGATCTGGCAGAGCCCGTCGAGGAGCCACGCGCCGGCATTCTCCTGCGTGACGCTGCGCAGGCGGCGCCCGGCGAAGAAGGTGACCGCCTCGGCCTCGCAGATCTCGCCGATCCTGACGGCACGCCGGATGAGGTCGATGCGCCGCTTGCGCCCCTCCTCGGTCGGATGCAGCAGGCTCGGCTCCTGCGCCTCGCGCGGGTCGAGCAGATAGAGGGCGCCGGTCTCGACGACGAGGCCGAGGTCGAGCTCTCTGAGGCGGGTGGCCAATCGCTCGGCGGCGGCCTCGTAGTCGTCGGCCAGCGGGTCGAAATGATTGGCGTCGAGCGTGAGGGCGACGCCCTGGTAGCCGGATTCGGCAATCAGCTCGAGCGCGTCATCGAGGCGATGGTAGGCGCAACCGTTCGTGTTGTAGGCAAAGCGCAGCATGGGTCGTCGGCTATCGGGTCACGGGGTCCTGCGGTGGGGCTGGCCACGGACGACTGCGGCGGCATGTGACCAGCGCACATCGCGACGCTGGCAGATTCCGGACCACCGGCGCAACGAAATGCTTCGTCGCGAGCTTATCGGCATTCGCGGCGCTCTTGCCAAGTCTCGCAAGGCCTCTAGCCGAGAAAAATCAATCCTTTTTGTCATGGGTTTGCCGCGCTTTGCCGCGTATTTCCTCCGCACCATCGCTAAGGTTGCGTAATATGCATGGGAGGTGATGAAATTCTCATCAGAATGTGAGGCGAAAGCGGGCGAGCACCTCGAGCTGGAATTCGCGGATCGGACCCGGGTCGACGAACTCCCGCGCGTCCATCGCGTCCGAGAGGGAGAAGCCGGCGAGGTTCGCGTAGTGCCGCTGCTGCAGCACGCGGTCGATGAGGTCGGCGGCGACGAAGGCGCCCGCGGCGGGCAGCCGGAGGTCGTTCCGGTGATCGAGCGCGGCGGCGAGGAGCTCGGCCAGCTCGCCGGGGCACTGTTCCAGCGCGCGGGCGACGGAGCGGCGGCGGGCGGTCTCGTCCTCGGGGCTCGGCGCCTCGGGGTCGGGTACGGCGGCGTAGGCGTCGCCGAGATGATGGGCGAGGCCGAGGAGCATGGCGGGTCCCGCCGGCTCGTCGCGCCGCAGCTGCAGGAGCCCGCCCATCACCGCGACGGACCACGCGTGCTCGGACTGCATCTCCTCCGGCGGCATCACCAGCCGGGCGGCGCCCTCGCGCAGCGCCCCGGCTCGGGCCTGGCTCGCCAGCAGGTCGACGAACTGCGGTCCCGTCCCCGGCGGCGTCATTCCCTCGACGACGGCGGCGAGGCGGTCGGCGACGGGTTCGGACAGCGTGCCGACCGTGCGGCCGGCGGCGTTCCGGTAGACCGTGCGGCGATCGTCGGGGTCGACGCCCGCATGGGCGAGCTGCGCGGCGTCCACCGGCACCAGCGCGATCTGCGCGGCGGCGTAGGCGACCTCCGTCCGCGCGACGTCCTCCAGCGGCTCGCCGGCGAGAATCGCGGTCCAGGCGCGGCGGAAGCCCTCGTCGGCGATCGAGCGGTGGGCGCTCGCGCGCGCCGGCACGCGCTTCAGCGCGGCGAACTCGGCAAGCACCGGTCCGAGCGCCGGATCGAGCGGCGCCGGGCTCGTGCTCCGTGGGGCGAGGGCGTCGTGCATCGAATAGGTGTACCGCTGGGACCCGTTGCAGCCCACCGGGCCGCATCCGCGCCCTTCTGGACTGCACCGCCGGGGGCCGTCAACGGACCTCGGGCCGGGACGCGACGCGTCTGCTACCCTCTGGCGCTGTCACGGCCGCGCGTCCGATCGAAGGCGGCGTGGAACCCGCGGGCCCCGTGCATGGTTGCGCCATTATCGAGGGAGGCGACGACATGGAGCAGCGCGCAGCGGACGATGCGGCGGCGGACGAGGTTGCGGAGCGCGGCGCGCCGCCGGCCGGGCCGGACGGGCGACACGCCCAGGGGGTCTTCCAGATCCCGCTCCCGGCGTGGCGGGCGATCCTGACGCGTACTGCGGCCGACTTCGGGCGAAACAACATTTCCCTGATCGCCGGCGGGGCGGCGTTCTTCCTGCTCCTGGCGATCTTCCCCGGCATCGCCGCCTTCGTGGCGCTCTACGGTCTGGTGTTCGACGTCACTGCCGTGCAGAGCCACGTTGCCGCACTTTCCGGCGTCCTGCCCGACACGGCGGTCGATCTCGTGACGGAGCAGCTCAGCCGGCTCGCCTCGCAGGACCAGAGCACGCTGAGCGTCGGCTTCCTCGTCGGTATCCTCGTCGCCCTCTGGTCGGCGAACGCGGGCGTCAAGGCGCTCTTCTCGGCCATGAACGTCGTCTACGGCGAGGAGGAGAAGCGCGGCTTCTTCACGCTGACGCTGGTCTCGCTCGCCTTCACCCTCGCGGCGATCCTCGCCGCGGCGGTGCTGATCTCGGCCATTGTCGTCGTGCCGGTGGTGCTCGGCCACATCGGGCTCGGCGGCCGGGGGGAGGCGGCGGTCGCGATGGTGCGCTGGCCCTCGCTCTTCGTGGTGCTGATGGCGGGGCTCAGCCTGCTCTTCCGCTACGGTGCGTCCCGCCGCCCGCCGCGGCTGCGCTGGGTGCTGTGGGGCAGCGTCCTCACGGCCTTTCTGTGGGTCGTCGCGTCGGCGGCGTTCTCGTTCTACCTGGCGAATTTCGCCAACTACAACGCGACCTACGGTTCGCTCGGCGCCGTCATCGGCTTCATGATGTGGCTCTACGTGTCGATGATCATCATCCTGCTCGGCGCGCAGCTCAACGCCGAGGTGGAGCACCAGCTCGTCACCGACACCACGGTGGGGCCGCAGCGGCCGCTGGGCGCGCGGGACGCGGTGGTGGCGGATCTGGTCGCGAAGGGGCGTTCGGGCAAGGGCGCTTCGATTTCGGAGCGGTTCGGCAACCTCCGGAGAAAGCTGACGCACCAACAGCGCTAGCAGTCTCCTGCACTGCTGCCAGCTAACCTGTTGCACAGCTTGCTCAAAATTCATTCGCCGGCTTGCCTTTACCATTTCTCGTGGCAGACTTTTGATTGTCTGATTGGGAGAGACCAATGGTGACAGGGTTGGAACGGCAACTCGCCGGATACAGCTTGACGACAGCAGAAATTCTCTACCGCATGCCGGATCATCCTGCGATCCTGCAAAGCTATATCTGGCAGGAATACGATTGTGCGCCCGAGTTCCCGGTGCTGGAAACCTTCCTGGAGTTCTGGCGGCGGGAGATCGAAGGCAAGCTGCACTCGGTCAACGTCAGCTACCGCCAGCTCATCTCGGCAGGGTCGTGGCGTCTGGTGACGCTGCAGCAGTACCACTGAGCGAGCCGCCGCGCGCGGCCCCGCGGGGCGATCCGCCGCAACGGCGGCGGCACAAGGCAAGCGCCAGTTCCCGGCGCCGCCGCGCGCGGAGATCCGCGTCGTTCACAAGAGACTGACGCTGCTGGGGGTATGCGTCGGACGGAGCGTCATTATATTGCGGCGTGGAGACACGTAGCATCGGATGGCGCATGAGTACCCCTCTCTACAACGAACACCCGACGATGTTCGCCGACGAACCGGGGAAGTTCATCCTGGCGTGCCTGCTCATTCCGTTCGTGGTCGGGATCGTGTGGCTCCTCGTCTGGTACATCGTCAATCGCAGCACGCTCGTGACGGTCGACGACGAGCGCGTGACCCTGCGCCGCGGCGTCTTCAACAAGGAAAGCATCGAGGTCGAGATGAGCTCGATCCGGACCGTGCGGGTCGATCAGACGTTCGTCGACCGGATTTTCAATTGCGGGATCCTGAAGGTCTACACCTCCGGCGACGCGCCGGACATCGACCAGGGCGGACTGCCCGATCCGGACACGCTGCGCACCGCGTTGCGCAACGCCCGCGGCTCCAACGCGTAAACTTGCATCGACGACGAAGGCAACCATTGTGGGGCCTCGCGGGTTCGACCGCCAAGGCCATCACGAAGCACGGCCCCTTAGCTTGACCGACGGAGAGCGCTGAAACCGATGACCATGACGTCCGACAATGTCCCCAAGCCACGCTACCAGGAGCATCCGCGCATGTTCGCGGACGAGCCGGGGCGGTTCATCCTGGCGTGTCTGCTCGTGCCGTTCGTCATCGGCATCGTCTGGCTGCTGGTCTGGTACGTCAAGACCAAGTGCACGCTCCTGACCGTGGGCGACGAGCGCGTCCTCCTGACGCGCGGCGTGTTCAACAAGGAGCGACTGGAGATCGAACTCGAATCGATCCGGACCGTGCGCATCGACCAGACCTTCGTCGACCGGATCTTCAACTGCGGCATCCTCAAGATCTATACCGCCGGCGACAACCCCGAGCTGGTGCAGGGCGGCATGCCCGACCCGGAACGGCTGCGCAGCGCTCTGCGGGTATGACAACCGAGGCGACCCGGCGCGTCAGCCGGCTGGAGGTCTTCATCGCGCGCATGACCGCGCAGAAGACATTTCTGGAAGAGGTGGCCGCGGCGCTCGACGTGCCGGGGCCGGTCCTGGAACTGGGCCTCGGCAACGGGCGCACGTTCGATCACCTGCGCACGATCCTGCCGGATCGGGAGATCTTCGTGTTCGACCGGTCGATCACCGCGCACCCGGCCTCCATCCCCGATGCCGATCACATGATCGTCGGCGAGATCCGCGACACGCTGGCCTTCTGCGGGCCGCGCGTGGGCGCGCTTGCGGCGCTGGTGCACTGCGACCTCGGCTCGGGCGACCCGACGGCCGACCTCGTCAAGCGCGCCTGGCTGTCGCCGCTGATCGCCGAGCGGACCGCGCCCGGCGGGTACGTGGCGAGCGGCATCGAGCTGGAAATGCCGGACTTCGAGGCGCTGCCTCGCTCCGCGGACGCCGAACGCGGGCGCTACTGGCTCTACCGCAAAACACGTTAACATCACCCGGCCGGACCGGCCGGGTGCGTCCGTCGCTGCCGCATCGTCCCCGTGGCGTCGCCGCGGGGGTGAGACGATGCGACAGGGGCCGGCACCCGGCACGCGGTTTGACCGGCGTGACGGTTGGTGGCATTCGCCGGACGGTCTTTAACGAGGGGGCGTATTTGGCCTCGCGAGCCTTCTTCCGATGCCGCGCGTGCGGTGAACCGGTCGTGTCCGGCGCCTATCGGTGCCCGGTGTGCGGGATCGACTTCCCCACCGGCACGCCGAATACGCCGACGACGCCGGATTCTCCTGCGGCCGTCGACCCGTCGGGCCGGTCGCGGTCCAAGTCGGTGATGCCGACCGATATCGCCACCCGCTTCGAGGGCGCGCTGGGAGAGGAGCTGCGCGAGCCGGAGCCCGCTCCGGAGGAACCCGAGGCGGTCGAGCCCGAGGTGTGGGCCGACGTCAAGCGGCGCAGCCGCCGGGACAACCGCGACGACGAGCACATCGTCGACGTGGAGGTCGAACACGACGAGGAGCCGGACCACGATGAGCCGGACGACGGCCACGACGACGGCCACGACGAGGACCACGACGAGCGGGACGACGGCGAGGAGCGCGAGCCGGGCGACCTCGACGTCGCGGCGATCGTGCCGGGCCAGTCGCGCGCGGGGGGCCGGGAGAACGGCGCCGGGCTCGCCGTCTCGCCGAAAACGTCGGCCAAGCGGCCGCGGCGGGTCGTGGTGGCGGAGCCGCGCACGCGCGAGATCCTCGTGGTGCCGCGCCGGCGCAGCCGGATCAAGGACGTCGTCGGGACGCTCGTGCTGGCGCTGGTGCTGCTCGTCGGCGCCGGCGGCGTCGCGTTCTACCTCGAGGACAACGGGATCGCGGACTTCGGCCTGTTCGACCGCGGCGGCTCCGGCGCCCTCGGTTCCGGACCGCTGACGGTGCGCGCCGATGACGGGTGGGTGTCGGTCCCGGCCGAACCGGGCGCGGTGCTGATCAGCGCCGACGGCACCTACCGCATTCGCCTCGACGGCGAGGTCTTCACCGGCTCGGCCGACCAGCGGCTCCGGGTGCCGATCGCCGAGGGGACGGACCTCTCCGTCCGCTCGGTGCGCGCGCCCACCGCCGTGACGGTCACCCGCACCGAGTGATCTGAGGCGCGGCGCCGGGCGGACTGGCGCGGCCCGGCCTCTCACCCCGCAGGCGCGACGCGCGTTTCGCCGGCCGAAGCCGGCCGGCATACCGGGCCCGCTGGCCTTCAGAACGAAAGAGGCCGTCCGGGCGACCCGGACGGCCTCTTCACGTTTCAGGCGGGCGCCCGCGCTATAGCGGGCGCCGCTACCGGTTTCAGTCGGGGGAGATGCACATCGACTGGGCGCCGGTCTGGCAGATCGGCAGCGAGCCGGTGCGGTCGAGGGCATCGTTGAGGCGCGCCAGCAGCGCGTCGGACGGCACCGGCAGCGCGAAGCGTTCGTCGCTGGCGAAGTCGCCGATGGCCGCCTCGACCGCGCCGGGCGTGTCGCCATCGGACGGGCCGAGATAGTCGAGCTCCTTCAGCGCGGCGACGACGCGCTCGTCGCTCGCCGACGTGGTGGCCGCCGGATCGGTCCGGCCCGCGACGACGCGCGTTCCGTCCGTCGCCGGGGCCGGCGTGATGGCCGACGGTGCGGCGGGCTGCGGATCCTTTGCGGTGACGACGCGCGGCGACGCCTCGGCGGGGGCGGCCGGTTCGCCGTCGCCCGGCGGGGTGCCCTGCCGGGCCGCGCGGTCGGTGGCGAGGCGCGCCTGCACCGAGGGAGCGAAGGTGTCGCTGGTCGGCTCGCCCGCGGCGGTGTCCTGCGATGGCGCGGACTGCGGCAGGGAGGTGGTGTCGGTGGGCCCGCCGGCATCGCTCGGCGTTGCCGGCGAGGCGTCCGGCGCGGCGTCGCCCGGCGCCGCCGCGGCGAGGTCGCCCGTGCCGCCGACGCTGCCGTCGCCGGTCGAGGCGGTGTCACGCGGCGGCGCCTCGCGCGGGATCGGCGGGACCTCGCCCGGCGCGAACAGCGACGCGTTGTCCTCCTCCGGCGGCGGGCTCGGGGCGTTGGGGTTGAAGGGGGCGTTGCCGCTACCGTTGCCGAGGCGCTGGCGCATGCGCTCGGCGAACGAGCCGGGGTCGGACGCGCCCGCGGGCGGCGGGCCCGGCTGCGGGGCCGGGCGCCGCAGATCGAGCGGCGCGCCCTGCTGCGCGATGCGCAGCTCCGGCTGCGCCAGCACCCAGACCGCGCCGTCCGGCGTGCGGCAGCGGTAGCCGTCGACGGCCGAGCGGCCGGCCTGTCCGTCCACGTCGATGCGGTAGCCGCGGCAGGGCTGGCCGTTGCCGCCGCGCACGGTGCGGTAGGCGCGCACCGCGGCCTGGCCGCCGCCCGGCAGCTCGATGTACGCCACCTGGTTGTCGCGGGCGTAGTCGAGCACCGTCGACAGGCGACTCTCCAGCGCGCGGCGCTCCGCGACCGTCAGCGGCAGCGCCGAGGAATAGGTCTGCGCGCTCGCCGTCGTCACCGCGACGCACGCGCCCGCTGCCACGACGGACAGCGCGAGAAGGTGAGGACGCCTCATGGGCCATGCTCCCGGATCCGCGCCCCGGGACGAACGCGGGACGGGACAACTCATTCACCAGATGTCGGGCCGCGGCCGCGCGTATCGTGCCGCGTCAGGCCGCCGTCCCCGTGCCCCGAGGATCATCCAGACCGATCCTGAGCCACGCGTGAACATCATAGGGTGCGCGGGGCCGGATTGCGACCGCCCCGCGCGGTCGTGCCCCGGTGGCCGGCACCCGGCCCCGGCGTCCGCAAGCGGAGCCGGACCGGGAATGCCGGCGGCCGGCCTCAGCCCGGCCGGCGGACCTTCATCGAGAGTTCGCGCGGCAGATAGCGTCCGTCGCCCCTGGCGCCGACGAGCTCGCCGTCCTTCACCATCACCTTGCCGCGGAGGATGACCGTCCTCGGCAGCCCTTTGACCTCGAGGCCCTCGTAGGGCGAGTAGTCCGACCCGTCGTGCAGGTTGGCGTGGCGGATCGTCGTCTCCGCCTCCGGGTCCCACAGCACGATGTCGGCGTCCGCGCCGACCGCGATGGTGCCCTTCTTCGGGTAGAGGCCGTAGGTCTTGGCGTGGTTCGTCGAGGTCAGCGCCACGAAGCGGGTTATGTCGATCCGCCCCTTCGAGACACCCTCGGAGAAGAGGATCGGCAGGCGCGTCTCCACCCCCGGGATGCCGTTCGGGACGTGACGGAAGTCCTTGCGGCCCTTGGGGTTCAGCTTGCCGCGCTCGTCGTCGTAGCGGAACGGGCAGTGGTCCGAGGAGAAGACGTCGAAGACGCCGGTCTGGATGCCGCGCCAGATATTGTCCCACTCGGCCTCGGTCCGCGGAGGGGGCGAGCAGACCGCCTTGGCGCCCTCCCAGTTCATCCCCTCGAGGTCCTTCTCGGTGAGGCGGATGTACTGCGGGCAGGTCTCCCCGGTGACGTTCATGCCCCGCGCCCGCGCCCGCTCGATCTCCTCCATCGCCGCCCCGTTGGAGACGTGGACGATGACGACGGGCACGTCGACCACCTCCGCGAGCGTGATGGCGCGGTGCGTCGCCTCGCGCTCCACCGCGAGGGGGCGCGTCGTTGCGTGCGACAGCGGCTCGAGACGGCCCTCGGCGACGTGGCGGTCGATCAGGAAGCGGATCGCGTCCTCGTTCTCGCAGTGCACCATGGCGAGCGCGCCGGTGCGTCGCGCGGTGTCCATCACCTGCAGGATCTCGGCGTCGTTGAGGCGCAGGTTCTCGTAGGTCATGAAGACCTTGAACGAGGTGTAGCCGTCCGCCACCGCCGCCGGCAGCTCCTGGCCGAGCACCGATTCGGTCGGGTCGGAGATGACGAGGTGGAAGGAGACGTCGGTGTAGCAGTTGCCCTCGGCCTTCGCGTGGTAGGCCGTCAGCGCGTCGCGCAGGGACTTGCCCTTCTCCTGGACGCAGAACGGCAGCAGCGTCGTGTTGCCGCCGAAGAGGCCGGACAGAGTGCCGGTCTCGAACGTGTCGGCCATGACGATACCCTCGCCGGAGGGCTGGTCGATGTGGACATGGCTGTCGATGCCGCCCGGCAGGACGTACTTGCCCGTCGCGTCGATGGTCTCGGCGCCCTCGAGGCCGATGCCGAGCGCGGTGATGACGCCGTCTTTCACGCCGATGTCGGCTTTGAACACGTCGGCGGCCGTGGCGATGGTGCCGCCGGCGATGACGAGGTCGAAGGTCATGGTGTCTCCTCAGTAGCCGCGTATTGTGTCGACGACGTTCCGGAGCGGCTCACCGCGCTCGAACGCCTCGATCTGGCGGACGATATTGCGAAGCGTGGACGTCGGGTCGGAGACCGCGGCCACGTGGGGCGTGATGACGAGGTTGGGCGCATCCCACATCGGATCGTCCGCGGGGAGGGGCTCTTCGTTGAAGACGTCGAGCGAGGCGCCCTTCAGCGCACCGGACCGGAGCGCCGCCAGGATGTCCGCCTCCGTCTGGAGACCGCCGCGCCCGGCATTGATGAGGACCGGGCCGAGGGGGCTCTCCCCGCCGAGCCTTGCGATGAGGCCGGCATCGAGGATGCCGCGGGTGTCCTCCGTCAGCGGCAGCAGGCAGACGAGGATGTCCGTGCGCTTCAGGAAGGCGTCGAGGCCCTCGGCGCCATAGTAGAGCGTGATGTCACTCGGCCGCTGGGAGCGGGACCAGCCGTGCACGGTGAAGCCGAGCGACAGCAGGATCGGCGCGCAGTGCCGGGCAAGGGTGCCGTAGCCCATGAGGCCGACGCGGGCCGCGTTCGCCGCCGGCTGCTCGAACTCGCGCCACTCGTGCTTACGCTGCACGTCGAGGTAGGCGAGCGCCTGGCGGAAGTGGGTCAGTACCTGGAGGATGACCCATTCGCCCATCCTGTAGGTCATGTCGTCGTCGACGAGGCGCACCAGTGGGACGGGCGGCAGGTCCGGGTCCGCCATCAGCCCGTCGACCCCCGCGCCGAGGTTGAAGACGGCCTTCAGGTTCGGGAGCGTCCTGAGGACGCCGGCCGGCGGCTTCCAGGTCAGCACGTAGTCGATGGCGGCGGGGTCGTAGTCGTCCTGGCCGTGCCGGAGGATGGGGCGGTCCGGCGCGGTCGCGCGCCAGTTGGCGAGCCATTCGTCCTGGTGCCAGCCGGTGGAAAGAAGCAGCGTGGTCATTTTGTCGGTCTCATGCTTCGAAGGGTAGGCAAGGGACGGGCCGTTTGACAATTGACCGGACGTTCGGCGCAGCATATCTGCCGCTCATGGCGAAACGTCCGATCCTCATCATTCCCGATCCCGTGCTGCGGCGCGTGGCCGAGCCTGTGACCTCCGTCGACGCGCGGATCAAGGCTCTGGCCGACGATATGCTCGAGACCATGTATGCCGCCCCCGGGATCGGCCTCGCGGCCCCGCAGATCGGCGTGCTGGAGCGGCTCATCGTGCTCGACGTCGCGACCGGGGAGGACGCGGAGCCCGCGCCGATGGTCCTCGTCAATCCGGAGATCGTCGCCAGCTCTGAGGAGACCTCGGTCTACGAGGAGGGGTGCCTGTCGATCCCCGACTACACCGAGGAGGTCGAGCGGCCCGCGCGCGTGACCGTGCGCTTCCTCGACCGGGACGGGGCCGAGCAGACGGTCGAGGCGGACGGCCTCCTCGCCACGTGCCTGCAGCACGAGATCGATCACCTCAACGGCATCCTCTTCATCGACTATCTGTCGCGGCTGAAGCGGGACCGGGTCGTGAAGAAGTTCACCAAGCAGGCCAAGCTCGGCGCCGCGTGATGATCCATACATTGCCTTTCGCCCGGTCGCCGTCTCCGGCGGGCCGCGTATCGCTCGTGGCCAGGGGTGAGCGCCGATGATGCGCATCGTCTTCATGGGAACGCCGTCCTTCGCCGTTCCGACCCTGATGGAGATCGTCGGGCAGGGGCACACGGTCCCGGCCGTCTACACCCAGCCGCCGCGGCCCGCTGGGCGGGGGATGGCCGAGCGCAGGTCCGCCGTCCACGAGGCGGCCGAGGCGCTCGGGATCGAAGTGCGCCACCCGACCTCGCTGAAGGAGGAGGCGGAGGCGATCGCGGCGCTGGAGCCGGACGCGCTGGTCGTCGTCGCCTACGGCCTCATCCTGCCGGTCCCGGTGCTGGAGGCGGCACCGCTCGGCGCCTACAACGTCCACGCGTCCCTGTTGCCGCGATGGCGCGGCGCGGCACCCGTCGCACGGGCCATCATGGCGGGCGACGCGCAGACCGGCGTCACCGTGATGCGGATGGAGAAGGGGCTCGACACCGGCCCCGTCGGCATGGTCGAGCACACGCCGATCGGCCCGGACGATACCGCGGCGGACCTCACCGACCGCCTGTCCCGCCTCGGCGCCGACCTGATGGTCCGCGCGCTGGCCGCGCTGGATCGCGACGCGCTCACCCTGACACCGCAGCCGGAGGAGGGCGTGACCTACGCCTCCAAGATCGACAAGGCCGAGGCGCCGATCGATTTCGCCCAGCCGGCGGAGGCGGTTCGCAACCACATCCACGGCCTCAACCCGATGCCGGGCGCCTATGCCACGATCGAGATCGCCGGCAAGCCGGAGCGGCTGAAGGTCCTCCGGGCGACGGTCGCCACCGGCTCGGGCGCGCCGGGCGAAGTTCTCGATGACCGCCTCACCGTCGCCTGCGGCGAGGGGGCCGTGCGGCTGCTGCGGGTG
Organism: Acuticoccus sediminis; assembly: GCF_003258595.1. Classification (NCBI taxonomy): domain Bacteria; kingdom Pseudomonadati; phylum Pseudomonadota; class Alphaproteobacteria; order Hyphomicrobiales; family Amorphaceae; genus Acuticoccus; species Acuticoccus sediminis. The sequence goes on along the minus strand of NZ_QHHQ01000004.1, from coordinate 440,892 downwards.
CAGCGGGCGGGCAAGTCCCCGGTCGACGCCGACGCCTTCCTGCGCGGCGCGCGAATCGGGCCCGGCGACCGCTTCGAGGTCTGACCGGACCGCCACGATGGACACGCGCCGGGGCCGAATGTAGGCCATCGCGCAAGCCCGCGTATCCGAGAAGCGCATCCGTTGCGCGCAACCCAACAGGCGCGATCCAGCCATGCGTGATCCCGCAAAGCCGAGCACTGCCCCCGCCTTCTGGCGTCGCGTGATGCGTCTCGGCCGGCCGTCCTATCCGCGGGACAAGGCGTTCGGGGACCTCGTCTACCGCAGCCGCGAGCAGCTTCTCGCCGCGCACGGTCTCCCGCCCGAAGACCGCACCCTGCTGGCGGAGGCGCTCGCCGCGAACGAGGCGAGCGGCGCCGTCCCGGCGATTCGCGGCATCAGGGTGGCCCCGCTCGCGGTGTCCGAGACGACGGTCCTGCCGGAGCGCCCGAACCCGCTCGAGAGCACGCTCCCATGGGCGCTGTTCCGCGGCACGAAGCTGAACCGCGGCGGCCTGCGGATGCCGATGCAGAAGGCGCTGACGGTGCTGGAGTACCGCGACGTCTGCCTCGCGACCACCGGCAACCGGTTCACCATCTTCCGTGGCGACACCGTCGACCCCGCCTCGTCGGCGGTGCTGGAGCGGCAGGAGCGGCTGGCGGCGAACGCGGAGCCGCTGGCCTTCGCCGCGTTCTGCGACGACTTCTTTCCCGGTGCCGCCAACCCTGCCCACTTCGTCGGCGACCGGCTGACGCGGGCTTACGTCTTCACCCAGCGCCTCGGCGTCGCGCCGGAGGGCTGCCTCTTCGGCGGCGCCACCGCGCTCTACCCGGCGTACGCGCTGGACCGGGTGTGCCCGGGCGCGAACGTCGCACGTTCGGACCGGGTCTACCGGGTCGCCCGCCTCCTGGTCCTGTCGTCGACGGCGGAGATGGGCGGGCACCCGTTCTATTATCTCGATCCCGAGGCGATGGACTTCATCCTGACGCGCCTGCTGGCGGACCTTCCCGCGGCCGGGGAGCGGTCGCGCGCGGGGCGGCGGCTCTACCTCGCCCGCACCGATGCCGGCGCCCGCGTCCTCCTCAACGAGCGTCCGCTGATCGAGGCGCTCGGCCGCGAAGGCTTCGAGGCGGTGGAGATGGGCGCGCTCGCCCCCGCCGAGCAGCTGGCCCTGGCGCGCGATGCGGAGGTGGTGGTGGCACCCCATGGCGCGGCGCTGACGAACCTCGTCGCCGCCCGCCCCGGCACGTGCGTGGTCGAACTCTTCAATCCCAACCGCGGAACGACGGTCTACATGGCGATCGCCCACGCCCTCGGCCTCGGCTACACGCCGCACTTCGGCACCCCGGTCGCGGGCGACCGTCGCAGGGACGCCTGGACAGTGGACATCGATGGCGTGCTCGGTGCCGTGCGCTCCGCCGCGGACCGGATCGGCGCCTGACGTGCCGCGCTACAAGCTCACCATCGAGTACGACGGGTCGCCGTTCGTCGGCTGGCAGCGCCAGGAGACCGGGCGGAGCGTGCAGGAGGCACTGGAGGACGCGGCGGAGAGGCTCTGCGGCACGCCGACCCGTGTCCACGGCGCCGGCCGCACCGACACCGGGGTCCACGCGACCGGCCAGGTGGCGCACGTCGACTTCGTCAGGGACTGGCGGGCCGACACCGTCCGCGACGCGATGAACGCCCACATGCGGCCCGAACCTGTGGCGATCCTCGCCGCCGAGCGCGTGCCGGACGAGTTCGACGCCCGCCACTCCGCGCGGGCCCGGCATTACCTTTACCGTATCATCAATCGCCGGGCGCCGCTGGCCCTCGACCAGGTCGCCTGGCGCGTGCCGCAGGCGCTCGACGTCGACGCGATGAACGCCGGCGCGCGCCACCTCCTCGGCAAGCACGACTTCACGACCTTCCGGGCCGCGCAGTGTCAGGCGAAAAGCCCGTTGCGGACGCTGGACCGCCTCGATGTGACCCGCGACGGGGAGGTGATTGCGGTGACGGCGAGCGCGCGGTCTTTCCTTCACAATCAGGTTCGGTCCATGGTCGGCACTCTGGTCGAGGTCGGGATCGGCCGCTGGCAGCCGGACGATGTCGCGGCGGCGCTGGCGGCACGGTCGCGGCCGGCCTGTGGTCCGGTCGCACCGTCGGCCGGCCTGATCTTGACGCGCGTGGACTACGAGGAGAGCTGATGGACGTTGTGCTCGGCATCATCGGTGGTTCGGGACTTTACGATCTCCCGGGCCTCGAAGGGACTTGGGAGACGATCGAGAGCCCATGGGGCGAGCCATCCGACAGTGTGCTGCGTGGCACGCTCGCGGGAACGCCCATCGTCTTCATGCCTCGCCATGGACGCGGCCACCGGCTCGGCCCGACGCAGATCAACTACCGTGCGAACATCGACGTCCTGAAGCGGGCGGGGGTCACGGACCTCGTCTCGCTGTCGGCGTGCGGATCGCTGCGGGAGGACCTGCCGCCCGGGACCTTCGTCATCGTCGACCAGTTCATCGACCGCACCTTCGCGCGGGAGAAGTCGTTCTTCGGCACGGGGTGCGTGGCGCACGTGTCGATGGCGCACCCGGTGAGCCGCGATCTCGGCGACCGGATCGAGGCGGCGGCGGAGGTCAGCGGCGTGAAGTCCCGCCGCGGCGGCACGTACCTCGCGATGGAGGGGCCGCAGTTCTCGTCGCTCGCCGAATCGCACCTCTACCGCGCCTGGGGGGCGGACGTGATCGGCATGACCAACATGCCGGAGGCCAAGCTCGCCCGCGAAGCGGAGATCTCCTACGCGACCGTCGCCATGGTGACCGACTTCGACAGCTGGCACCCGGACCACGGCGAGGTGGACATCCAGCAGATCATCGCGACGATGAACGCCAACGGCGACGCGGCCCGCGCGCTGGTCCAGGCGCTCGCGGTGGCGACGCCGCCGACGCGCGAGGTCTGCTCGGCCGGGTCCGACACGGCGCTCGAGTTCGCCATCATCACCTCGCCCGACGCGCGCGACCCCGCACTCGTTGCCAAGCTCGACGCGGTCGCCGGCCGCGTCCTCCACAGGACCGCACCATGAACGACGCGACGCGCGACCTGCGCGAGATGGTCCGGGCCATCCCGGACTATCCCAAGACCGGGATCATCTTCCGTGACGTCACGACCCTGTTCGGCAACGCGGAGGGTCTGGCGCGCACGGTGGATGCGATCGCCGATCATGTCGCCGGGCACGGCATCGACCTCATCGCCGGGATCGACGCGCGCGGCTTCATCCTCGGCGGGGCGCTGGCGGTGCGGATGCGCAAGGGGTTCGTGCCCATCCGCAAGCGCGGCAAGCTGCCGGCCGACGTCTACCGCGAGGAATATTCGCTCGAGTACGGCACCGACGAGGTGGAGATCCACAAGGACGCGGTGCCGGCGGGCGGGGCGACGGTGCTGCTGGTGGACGACCTGATCGCCACCGGCGGTACGGCGATCGCCGCCGCCAGGCTGATCCAGCGGGCCGGCGGCACCGTGCCGATGGCGGCCTTCGCCATCGACCTGCCGGAGCTCGGCGGGGCGCGGAAGCTCGCCGGCATCGGCATCGACAGCTACGCGGTGATGTCCTTCGAGGGCCACTGAACGGGCCGGCGCGAATCGACCTCCTCCTCAGGTTGTGATCGCGGCAGGATTGTCCTGCCGCCCGACCTCCTGCCTAATTGCAGGGCAAGAGGGAGGAAACTGATATGTCGGTTATCGTCGACGGTGGGGTTTTCCCGAGCTTTTCGCGTGTGATCGGGCCGGATGGCGGCCTGCCCGAGGTGGACGACGAGGTGATCGTCGCGTTCGAGCGGGCGCTCGGACCGGCCGATCCGGGCAGCCCCGCGCCTGCCGCGTTGCAATTGTCGATCGGGAGCGAGGCGTCCACAGACGGCGGCATCCCCGTCGACGACCTGGTGTTCAGCATCGACATGCTGCAGGGCCCGGCTGCGCTGATGGAGGGGCTCGGCTGACGGGCAGGACAGGGTTGCCGGAAGGTTATGGCCAAACAGCTATGCCGGCGATCCTGCTTTCAGCACCCTGAACCAAAGGTTAGCGTTGTCCTCAATTGCATGAACTTTGGTGCAGGGCGATGTCCGTTAGTTATGAATTGCGCAATTATTGGTGTGCGAGCCGGATGGCCTGCCGGCTGTCCCCGCGGGTTGCTGCGCGTTACCTCGCGCCGCGGATCATCTGGGCTGTGACGGACCGCGAGAAGGCGCTCCTGGAACGTCTCCGGGACAAGGTGCTCGCGGCCGACCACGCGGCGATGCGGGAGGCCAACGTCCTCCCGATGCAGCGGGTCGAACCCGCGCCGATCGCCTGAGGTATCGGCTGGCGCGCGGCCATTTCCGGTTGCGGTTGGCGCCTGTCGAACGGCGGCCATCCTTCCAGAAGGTGCTGTGGCGAGGCTGACGTCGCCGCGCCGGACGGCTCAGAGGCCGTGCTGCAGCGCGTGCGCGTGGAGGACGATACCGGCGGTGGTGGCGACGTTGAGGCTGTCGACGCCGGGCGCGATGCGGATTGCCAGCGGCTCGCACCCGCCGATCAGCGGATCGGGAAGGCCCGGCCCCTCCGTCCCCAGCAGGAAGGCGGCGCGTGCGGCGAGCGGCGCGGCGCCGAGCGACGCCCCGGCCTGCGGGGTGAGGGCGTAGGGCGTGATCCCGGCCTCCCGCAGCTCGCCGAGGATATCGTCGCCCACGGCGTAGGTGGGCACCGTGAGCGGTGCACCGGCGCCGACGCGGATGGCCTTGCGGTAGAACGGGTTCGCCGTGGTGGCGTCGACGGCGACCCCCGCCGCGCCGAACGCCGCCGCGTTGCGGTAGATGCCGCCGACGTTGTCGTGGTTGGCGAGGTTGACGCAGACCGGCAGCCGCAGCGGTCCGTGCGGCAGGGCCGAGAGCGGCCGGGGTGCCGGAACGCGGCCCGCCGCCAGGATTCCCCGGTGGAGGTGAAATCCGGCGATGCCGTCCAGCACCGCCTGCGGCGCCACGTAGAGCGGTGCGGTCCCGCGCTCGGCAAGGACGGGCAGTCGGTCGACGCGGCTCTCCTCGACGAGGATCGCCAGCGTCTCCAGCGGCGAGCGCGTCAGGAGCACGGTCAGCACCGACAGTCCCTCGGCGATGAAGATGCCCTGCCGGCCGATCCGGTCCCGCTCCTTCACGTCGCGGAAGAGGGCGATGGCCGGGTCGTCGGGGTCCGTGACGCGGACCGGGGACGCAGGGGTGCCGTCCGCCGGCGGACCGTCGGGGCCGGCGGGGCTCAGGCCTCCAGCTCCTCGCGCTTCATCTCCAGCTCGAGCCAGCGCTCCTCCGCGGCGTCCTTCTCGGCCTGGCGGGTGGAGAGGTCGTTCGTCAGCTTCTCGAACCGGGCGGGGTCCCTGGCGTAGAGGTTTGGATCGGCGAGGGCGTCAGAGAGCCTGGCGATCGCCGCCTCCAGCTCCTCCAGCCTGGCGGGAAGCGTCTCGAGGTCGTGCTTCTCGCGGAAGGAGAGCTTGCCCTTCTTCGCCGGCGCCGCCGCGGCGGTCGAGGGCCGGGCGTCCTTCGTGTCCTTCGCCTTCTTCGGCTTGCCGGCGTTCTCGATGGCGCGCACCGGCGCCTCGCCGCGCTGGACCAGCATGTCGGAGTAGCCGCCCGGATACTCGCTCCAGGTTCCGTCCCCCTCGGCGACGAGGGTGGTCGTCACCGTGCGGTCGATGAAGTCACGGTCGTGGCTGACGAGGATGAGGGTGCCGTCGTAGTCGGAGATCACCTCGGCGAGGAGGTCCAGCGTCTCGAGGTCGAGGTCGTTCGTCGGCTCGTCCAGCACCAGGATGTTGGACGGCATCGCGAAGGCGCGGCCCAGTAGCACGCGCATCCGCTCCCCGCCCGACAGCGCGCCGACGGGGGTGTTGAACTGCTCCGGCGTGAACAGGAAGTCCTTGAGGTAGCCGGCGACGTGCTTGGTGGTGTCGCCGACCGTGATCTGGTCGGAGCCGGACGGGCTGATCGCATGGCGCAGCGGGGTCGTCGGGTCGAGCGCCTCGCGCCGCTGGTCGAGGAGGTTGACCTTGAGGTCGACGCCGTAGGTGACGGTCCCGGCGTCGGGTTTCAGGCGGCCGAGCAGCAGGTTGATGAGGGTCGTCTTGCCGACGCCGTTGGGGCCGACGAGGCCGACCCGGTCGCCGCGCATGATGGTGGTGGAGAAGTCCGCCACGACGGTCCTGTCGCCGAACGACTTGGTGAGGCCCTTCGCGACGATCATCCGCTTGCCGGAACGCTCCGCGCCGGCGAGCTGCATGTCGGCGAGGCCCGTCGCCTTGCGCTGCTCGCGACGCTCGGTCCGCAGCGCCTGGAGCTTGCGCAGGCGCCCCATGTTGCGCTTGCGCCGGGCGGTAACGCCGTACCGCACCCACTCCTGCTCGGCCTCAATCTTCTTGTCGAGGCGGCGGCGCTCCTCCTCCTCGGCGGCGAGGATCTCGTCGCGCCAGTCCTCGAAGGCGGCAAAGCCCTTGTCCATCCGGTAGGTCTTGCCGCGGTCGAGCCACACGACGGCGGTGGAGAGCTCCTCGAGGAAGCGCCGGTCGTGGCTGATGAGGACGAGCGACTTGCGCCGCTCCTTGAGGTGCTGTTCCAGCCAGGCGATGGCGGCGATGTCGAGGTGGTTGGTCGGCTCGTCGAGGAGCAGGACGTCCGGGTCCGGGGCGAGGGCATGGGCGAGCGCCGCGCGGCGGGTCTCCCCGCCGGACATCGGTCCGGGCGCGGCGTCCGGGTCGACGCCCAGCGCCTCCAGCGTGGCGCGCGCGGCGTGCTGGTCGTCCCCCTCGGCGAGGCCGGACAGCACGTAGTCGAGCACCGTCGGGTAGGCGGAGAGGTCCGGATCCTGCGCGAGGTAGCGCACCGTCGCGTCCGGCTGGACGAAGCGCTGGCCCGAATCGGCGGTGACGAGGCCGGCGACGATCTTCAGGAGCGTCGACTTGCCCGAGCCGTTGCGGCCGACGAGGGCGATCCGCTCGCCGGGCGCGAGCTGCAACGACGCCGCCTCCAGCAGCGGCGTGCCGCCAAAGGTGAGGGCGATATCCTGCAAAGACAGAAGGGGAGGGCGTGCCATGGATCGCCTCAATAGTGTCGGCCGGGCGGACCCACAAGTGGCACCGTTCGCGCAGCGCCACCGGATCGGCCGGAAACCGGCGCCGCGGCAGGGGACGGCGGGTGGCGGCTTAGGGTCTCGTTAACCAGGATTGGTCACGCTCCGACAACCAAGGACGGAGCGAGTCAGATGGCAATCCACTCGGTGTTCGTGTCCCCCCGCGACCGTGACGGCTCCGGTGTCGACATGCGGTTGCGCGTTCTTTTCAACGACGTCTACAGGGTCGGCGCCGAGTTCTGGCTGATCGATTCGGGCCGCGATGCGGAGACCGTCACCCGGCTGATCCGCACCATCCTCGCTCCGGGCGACAAGACGTTCGTCGGCGTCCTCAGCCGCGACGTCTGCTCGGGCCTTTCGGAGTACGCGCAGGCCTGGCTCAACGCTCCGGGCCGCAACTGGGGCCGCGCGATCCGGGGACTGGGCGAGCTTCCGTCGGAGTCGCTGCCGATTTCCGTGGCCGCCTAATCACTGCGACTGCGGCTTAATGCCTTGACATAAGTCCTTCTTCGTTGGCCTAGGTGGGCCAACAACGCTGTGTCGGCCCAACGACGCAGGGAGGGAGGACATATGAAGAAGTCTTGGATCGCCGGCGCGCTGGCCGGTGCCATGTTCGCGGGCCTGGCGCTGCCCGCCAGCGCCGCCACGACGCTGCGCATCACGCTGCAGCTGCCGATGAAATCGCACCTCGGCCAGAACCTCCTGCTCTTCAAGGAAGAGGTCGAGAAGCTGTCCGGCGGCGAGATCAACGTCGAGATCTACGATTCCGCCCAGCTCTACAAGGACAACGAGGTGCCTGAGGCCGTCGGCTCCGGGCAGATCGAGATGGGCGTCGCCTCGCTGACGCGCTTCGTCGGCGAGATCCCGGCCGTCGACGTCTTCTACATGCCCTTCCTCTTCAACACCGAGGAGAAGGTCCGTGCGGCCGTGGCGCCCGGTGCACCGGTGCGCACCGCCATCGACGACGCGATCGCCGATACAGGCTCGAAGGTGCTGTGGTGGCAGGCCTATGGCGGCGCCATCCTGATCTCCAATGGCGGCCCGATCGCCACGCCCGACGACATCAAGGGCAAGAAGGTCCGCGTCTTCGGAAAGTGGCTCGGCGAGTGGATCGACACCGTCGGCGGCGCGCCGACGCTCATCTCCGGCTCCGAGCAGTTCCTCGCCTACCAGCGCGGCACGGTCGACGTCGGCCTGACCGGCGTCTCGGGCGTCGCCGCGCGCTCGCTGTGGGACGTGATGGACACGATCACGCGCGTGAACGTCGCGGACATCGAGTTCATCGTCCTCATCAACCAGGACTTCTGGGAAGGTCTCAGCGAGCAGGAGCAGCTCTGGATCAACGAGGCCGCCACCCGCGCCGAGACGTCCGTGCGTGACGCCATGAGCAAGATCGAGGCCGACGCCTTCGCCAAGGCCGAGGAGAACGGCATGACGGTCTACGACCCGACGCCGGAGGAGATCGAGGCCTGGAAGGCCGCCTCGCAGCCGGTGATCGACAAGTGGCTCTCGCAGTCGGGCGATCTGGGCAAGACCGTCTACGACGCGGCGAACAACCTTTAGGGCATTCCATGAGGCGGGTGGCTCAACTCCTGTCGGCGATCGCGTCGGTCCTTCTGTTCGCGATCGGCGTGATGCTGACCTATGAGGTCGTGGCGCGGTATTTCTTCAACGCGCCGACGATCTGGGCCGAGGAGCTCTCCCGCCTCGCGATGATCTGGGCCGTGTTCTTGGGGAGCGCGGCCCTGCTGCGCTCGGGCGAGCACATCCGCGTCACCGTCCTCACCGACAAGCTGTCCGCGAAGGGGCAGGCGGTGATGGACGTGTTCGCGCTGGTCTTCGTCGCGGTGATCTCGGGCTTCGTCGCCTGGCACGGCGCGCCGATCGCGTGGGATTCCTACGTGCGCGGCCGCACGGTCGGGTCGATGCTGGACCTTCCGTCCTGGGTCAGCCAGGCGTCGGTGCCGCTCGGCTTCGGGCTGATCGCGATCCAGGCGGTGGCGCTCATCCTCGCGCGGCCGTCGCAACCTCCGAAAGCGGCCCATCCCGAGCACATCGAGCTCTGACGGGACGCGCGGTGCACGTTTTCTATTCTGTGCCGCCGGGCGGTGACGCGTGCGCGTCCCGCCCGCCGCGGCGGGTTCATGGGGCGCGTCTCCGCAAGGGCCAGCCGGCCGCGGAAGGCGCGCGACGTCAGGCGGAGCGGCGATGATCACGGTCGGAATCCTGGTGGCGCTTTTCGTGCTGCTCCTTCTGGGCATTCCCGTGGCCTTCGTCCTCGGCGGGATGGGCGTCATGCTGCTGGCGCTGGGCGGCTTCTCGCCGCTGATGGCGCCGGCCGGGCTGCTCTCGGCCATGGACTCGTTCGTCCTCGTCGCGGTGCCGCTCTTCCTGCTGATGGCCAACGTGATGCTGAAGGGCGGGGTGGGGCGCGATCTCTTCGCGGCGCTGCAGGCCTGGGTCGGGCACCTTCCCGGCGGCCTCGCGGTGGCGACCATCCTCTCCTGCGGCGTGTTCGCGGCGATCTCCGGCTCGTCCGTGGCGACCGCTGCCACCATCGGCACCGTCGCGATCCCCGAGATGACCGCGCGGGGCTACCCGCGGCACTTCACCTTCGGCGTGCTGGCGGCCGGCGGAACGCTCGGCATCCTGATCCCGCCGTCGCTCATCATGATCATCTACGGCGTGATCACCGAGGAGTCGGTGCTGGCGCTCTTCATGGCCGGCGTCGGGCCGGGGATCATGATGATCATCCTCTTCATCATCTATTCGATCCTCTACGCCCGCACGCAGCCCTCGCTGGAGCGAATCGAGAAGGCGAGCTGGGAGGAGCGGCGGCGCTCCGGGATCCGCGCGCTGCCGACGCTGATCCTCGCGGCCGTCGTCATCGCCGGGATCTACCGCGGCTGGTACACGCCGACCGAGGCGGCGGCGATCGGCTTCGCGGGCGCGCTCTTCGTGACCGGCATCGTGCTGCGCAGCCTGACGCTGAAGGCGCTGTGGGAGGCGACCGTGATGTCGATGCGCACCACCGTCGCGATCCTTCTGATCGTGGCGGGGGCGAAAATCTTCGGCAAGGCGATCGCGCTCTACCGGATCCCGCAGGACGTCTCGAGCTTCATCATCGACACCATCGCCTCGCCGAGCCTCTTCATCGGGGCGGTGGCGATCGTGCTCCTCATCATGGGGCTGGTGATGGAGAGCCTGTCGCTGCTCCTCATCATGGTGCCGGTTCTGGCCGGGGCGATGGTGCCGCTCGGCATCGACCCGATCTGGTTCGGCGTGTTCTTCGTCATCATGGTGGAATGTGCGCTGATCACACCGCCTGTGGGATTGAATCTATATGTGATCCAGGCGGTCGGAAACGGCACTCTGACCGAGGTTTCGCGTGGGATTCTGCCGTTTCTGGCCTTGATGTTGCTGACCGTTTTGGCCATTACGCTGATGCCCGCGATCGCGCTTTGGCTCCCATTCCACCTATAAATGGGCCAGGGGCCGCCTGAGCGTTCCCGGCGCGTTGGCGGTTTGGCCACACCCTTGCATGACGGACGGGTAACAGTGCCGTTTGCGTGGGCGAACAAACACGTTATATCGAACTGCCGCGCTGCGACGATACGGCAGCGCGTGCCGAGCCTCCGAACAATCTGGACGGGTGCTCGAGCCGCCCGTCCTGAGGGAGACGGGCGACCCGATTAAGAGGCGTGCCCGCTTGCGGGCTGAAGGAGATTGACGATGACCCAGCTGCTGCCCATCGCACGCTCTCACACGCAAAAGACGACCACCACCGCGACCCGTCGTGCTCCGACGGAGGGCCTCTACCGGGCCGACAAGGAGCATGATGCATGTGGTGTCGGCTTCATTGCCGACATCAACAACGTGGCGCGGCACGAGATCGTCAAGCAGGGCCTCGAGATCCTCGTCAATCTGACCCACCGCGGCGCGGTGGGCGCGGACCCGGAGATGGGCGACGGCGCCGGCCTGCTGATGCAGATGCCGGACGAGCTGTTCCGCGCGGAGGCGGCCCGGCTCGGCTTCGAGCTGCCGGCGAAGGGCGAGTACGCCGTCGGCATGATGTTCCTGCCGCCCGACCACCTCGACAAGACGCAGGTCGTCGAGGACGTCATCGCCGCCGAGGGGCAGACCCTGCTCGGCTGGCGCGACGTGCCGGTGCACTCCGGGGTCCTGTCGGAGTCGGTGAAGGCGTCCGAGCCGGTCATCAAGCAGTTCTTCATCGGTCGCGGGCCGGGGATCGAGAACGAGACGGACTTCGAGCGCCGGCTCTTCATCCTGCGCAAGGTGATCTCGAACACCGTCTACGAGGGCCGGTCGCCGGCCGAGTTCGGTTTCGTGATTTGTTCCCTGTCCTGCCGCACGATCGTCTACAAGGGCATGTTCCTCGCCCACCAGCTCGGCGCCTACTACGCCGACCTGACGGACGAGCGGTTCAAGTCGGCGCTGGCGCTCATCCACCAGCGCTTCTCGACCAACACGTTCCCGTCCTGGGGCCTCGCCCATCCGTTCCGCATGGTCGCCCACAACGGCGAGATCAACACCCTGCGGGGCAACAAGAACTGGATGGCCGCGCGCCAGGCGACGGCGTCCTCGTCGCTGTTCGGCGACGAGATCTCCAAGCTGTGGCCGATCTCCTACGAGGGCCAGTCCGACACCGCCTGCTTCGACAACGCGCTGGAATTCCTCGTCCAGGGCGGGCACTCGCTCGCCCACGCGATGGCGATGCTGGTGCCCGAGGCCTGGGCCGGCAACCCGCTGATGAGCGACGAGCGGCGCGCCTTCTACGAGTACCACGCCGCCCTGATGGAGCCGTGGGACGGACCGGCCGCGATCGTCTTCACCGACGGGCGCCAGATCGGCGCGACGCTCGACCGGAACGGCCTGCGCCCGGCGCGCTACTGCGTGACCCACGACGGTCTCGTCGTGATGGGCTCCGAGGCCGGCGTGCTGCCGATCGACGAGACCCGCATCAAGACCAAGTGGCGCCTCCAGCCCGGCAAGATGCTGCTCATCGACCTCGAGGAGCACCGCATCATCTCCGACGAGGAGGTGAAGCATCAGCTCGCGTCCGAGAAGCCGTACCAGGAGTGGCTCGACAAGACGCAGATCGTCCTCGAGGACCAGCGCCAGGTGCGCAGCCGCGCGCCGCGCACGAACGAGTCGCTGCTCGACCGCCAGCAGGCCTTCGGCTACACGCAGGAAGACCTGAAGCTGCTCCTGTCGCCGATGGCGATCACCGGGCAGGAGGCGCTCGGCTCGATGGGCACCGACACGCCGCTGTCGGTCCTCTCGGACAAGTCGAAGCTGCTCTACACGTACTTCAAGCAGAACTTCGCCCAGGTGACGAACCCGCCGATCGACCCGATCCGCGAGGAGCTCGTCATGAGCCTGGTGTCGTTCATCGGCCCACGCCCGAACCTCTTCGACCTTGAGGGGCAGACCAAGCGCAAGCGGCTCGAGGTGCGCCAGCCGATCCTGACGAACGACGATCTGGAGAAGATCCGCGAGATCGGCGACATCGCGGACGACCAGTTCCACACCAAGACGCTGGACATCACCTACCCGGCCGAGCAGGGCGCGGAGGGGATGGCCGACATGATCGACCGCCTGTGCGACCGGGCCGAGAAGGCGGTGCGCGACGGGTACAACATCATCGTCCTGTCGGACCGTCTGGTGTCGCGCTCGCGCATCGCGATCCCGGCGCTGCTGGCGACGGCGGGCGTCCACCATCACCTGATCCGCAAGGGCCTGCGCACGTCCGTCGGCCTCGTCGTGGAGACGGGTGAGCCGCGCGAGGTGCATCACTTCGCCGTCCTCGCCGGCTACGGCGCGGAGGCGATCAACCCGTACCTCGCGTTCGAGACGCTGACCGAGCTCCACAAGGGCTTCCCGGAGGAGGTCGACGACGCCGAGATCGTCGAGCGGTACATCAAGTCGATCGACAAGGGGCTGCTGAAGGTGATGTCCAAGATGGGCATCTCCACCTACCAGTCGTACTGCGGCGCGCAGATCTTCGACGCCGTGGGCCTCAGCCAGGACTTCGTCGACCGCTTCTTCTTCGGCACCGCGACGACGATCGAGGGCGTCGGCCTCATGGAGGTCGCCGAGGAGACCGTGCGCCGGCACAAGATCGCCTTCTCCGACGACGTGCTGATGGCCCGTCACCTGGACGTCGGCGGCGAGTACGCCTTCCGCACGCGCGGCGAGCACCACTTCTGGGTCGCCGACACGGTCGCCAACCTGCAGCACGCCGTCCGCGGCAACGCGCAGGACAGGTTCGACGAGTACTCCCGCCTCGTGAACGAGGAGTCGGGCCGGTTCACCCTGCGCGGCCTCTTCCGCATCAAGAACGCGGACGAGCTCGGCCGCGCCCCCGTCGCGCTCGATGACGTCGAGCCGGCGGCGGAGATCGTCAAGCGCTTCGTGACGGGTGCGATGAGCCTCGGCGCCATCTCCAAGGAGGCGCACGAGACGCTGGCGCTCGCCATGAACCAGATCGGCGGCAAGTCGAACACGGGTGAGGGCGGCGAGGATCCGGACCGGTTCCGTCCGCTCCCGTCCGGCGCGTCCAAGCGCTCGGCGATCAAGCAGGTCGCCTCGGGCCGCTTCGGCGTGACGACCGAGTACCTGGTCAACGCCGACCAGATCCAGATCAAGATGGCGCAGGGTGCCAAGCCCGGCGAAGGCGGCCAGCTGCCCGGCCACAAGGTTGACGCGGTGATCGCCAAGCTGCGCCACTCGACGCAGGGCGTGGGCCTCATCTCTCCGCCGCCGCACCACGACATCTACTCGATCGAGGATCTGGCGCAGCTCATCTTCGACCTGAAGAACGTCAACCCGGGGGCCGACATCTCGGTCAAGCTCGTCTCCGAGGTGGGCGTCGGCACGGTCGCGGCGGGTGTCGCCAAGGCGCGGGCGGACCACATCACCATCGCGGGCTACGACGGTGGTACGGGCGCCTCGCCGCTGACCTCGATCAAGCACGCCGGCTCGCCGTGGGAGATGGGACTTGCCGAGGCGCACCAGACGCTGGTCGCCAACGGCCTTCGCTCGCGCATCCGCCTGCAGGTCGACGGCGGCCTGAAGACGGGCCGCGACGTCTTCATCGGCGCGCTGCTGGGCGCCGACGAGTTCGGCTTCTCGACCGCGCCGCTGATCGCGGCCGGCTGCATCATGATGAGGAAGTGCCACCTCAACACCTGCCCGGTGGGCGTCGCGACCCAGGACCCGGTCCTGCGCCGCCGCTTCAAGGGCCAGCCCGAGCACGTGATCAACTTCATGTTCTTCGTGGCTGAGGAGGTGCGCAAATACCTCGCCGAGGCGGGATTCCGCACGATGGACGAGGCGATCGGCATGGTCGACGTCCTCGACCAGCACCGCCTGCTCGACCACTACAAGGCGAAGGGCCTCGATTTCCGCAAGGTCTTCGTGAAGATGCCGGAGCCGATGGAGGAGCAGCGCAACACGACGCGCCAGCTCCACCCGATCGAGACGGTCCTCGACCGCCAGCTCGTCGCCGAGGCGCGGGGGGCGATCGACCAGCACGAGAAGGTGGTGATCGAGAAGCAGGTCAGCTCCATCGACCGTACGGTCGGCGCGATGCTGTCGGGCGCGGTCGCCAAGGCGCACGGCATGGAGGGCCTGCCGGACGGGTCCGTCGTCGTGAAGCTGACGGGGACCGCCGGCCAGTCGTTCGGCGCCTGGCTTGCGACCGGCGTCACGCTCGACCTGACCGGAGATGCGAACGATTACGTCGGCAAGGGCCTCTGCGGCGGGCGGATCATCGTCAAGCCGCGGCCGGAGTCGACCATCGTCCCGAGCGAGGCGATCATCGTCGGCAACACCGTGCTCTACGGCGCGATCGCCGGCTCGGCCTACTTCTCGGGCGTGGCGGGCGAGCGCTTCGCGGTGCGCAACTCCGGCGCGGTCGCGGTGGTGGAAGGCTGCGGCGACCACGGCTGCGAGTACATGACCGGCGGTGCGGTCGCGGTGCTCGGCTACACGGGCCGCAACTTCGCGGCGGGCATGTCCGGCGGCGTCGCCTACGTGCTCGACGAGGAGGGCGACTTCAAGAAGCGCTGCAACCTCGCGATGGTCGACCTCGAGCCGGTCGTCGAGGAGGACGACCTCATGGAGCGCCTCCACCACCATGGCGGCGACCTCGAGACGAAGGGGCGCGTCGACGTCTCCGTCAACATGACGCACCACGACGAGGAGCGCCTGCTGACCATGATCCAGAACCACGTGAAGTACACGGGTTCGGCGCGCGGTCAGGCGATCCTCGACAACTGGGACCTCTTCCGGCCGAAGTTCGTGAAGGTCATGCCGGTCGACTATCGCCGCGCGATGGAAGAGATGGAGGCACAGCGCATCGGGATGGCGGCGGAGTGATCCGCGCCCTCGCGAGGCCCCTGGCCGCCGTGGCATTTGCCGCGGCGGTTGGCGTCGGCGTGCCGTTCGCGGCCGCCGCGGAGCCGGTCGATCCCACCCCGCGCATCGCGGTCATGTCGGCCTTCGCGCCGGAATGGGGCGTGCTTCAGGAGATGATCGAGGACCGTACGGACGCGGTCGAGAACGGTGTGCGCTTCGTCACCGGGACCATCGACGGGACGCCCGTCGTGCTGCTCCTGTCGGGCGTCGGCATGGTCAACGCCGCGATGTCGGCGCAGATGGTACTCGACCGCTACACGGTCGACACCATCGTCTTCTCCGGGATCGCCGGTGGCGTGGATCCGTCGCTGACCCTCGGCGAGGTGGTCGTGCCGGACCGCTGGGCGTCGTACTTCAACGTCCTCATCGCCCGGAAGACCACCGACGGCTACTCCATCCCGTCCTTCATGCACGCCGAGTATCCGAACTACGGCATGCTGTACCCGCAGCCGGAGCTCGTCCGCTCGGACGGGCACGAGGAGCCGGAGCACCGGTTCTGGTTCGAGGTGGACGAGGGGCTGCTGACGCGGGCGACCCGGGCCTCGGTGAAGGTGGCGCTGGAGAGCTGCACCGGCGCGGGCGTGTGCCTCAGCGAGGCGCCGCGCGTGGTGGTCGGCGGCAACGGCGTGTCCGGCTCGGCCTTCGTCGACAATGCGGAGTTCCGCAAGTACGTGTTCGACACGTTCGACGCGAGCGTTGTCGACATGGAGAGCGCGGCCGTGGCGCAGGTCGCGGCGACCAATGGCGTGAAGTTCATCGCCTTCCGCTCCCTGTCGGATCTCGCCGGCGGGAGCGAGGCGGAGAACGAGATGGAGACCTTCATGGCGATCGCCGCGGAGAATTCCGCCGGGATGGTGCGCGCCTTCCTCGCCGAGGGGGCGGAGGCGGGCCAGCCCTGAACTACCGGCACGCCTTCCATGCCGGCAATCACGCGGACGTCCTCAAGCACGTCGTTCTGACCCGGCTCCTCGCGTACCTGAGGCGCAAGGACAAGCCGTTTCGCGTGATCGACACCCACGCCGGGATCGGCCTCTACGATCTCGGCGCGGAGGAGGCGGTCCGCTCGCCGGAGTGGCGCGACGGGATCGCCCGCCTCGCGGGCGCTACGCTGCCGGACGACGTGGCCGGGCTGCTGGCGCCGTACCGTGAGGCGGTGGCGGCGGTCAACGAGGGGGAGAGGCTCCTTCACTATCCGGGCTCGCCCCTCATCGTGCAGCACATGCTGCGCGAAGGGGACGCGCTGGAGGCGATCGAGCTGCATCCCGTCGACCATGGCCTTCTCGTGGACGCGCTGGGGCGCGACAGGCGGGTGAAGGTGCTGCACATCGACGGCTGGCTAGCGCTCGGCGCGCATCTGCCGCCGAAGGAGCGGCGGGGCCTGGTGCTGGTCGACCCGCCCTACGAGGAGGCGGCCGACTGGGACCGGCTGGTCGACGGTCTGAAGGCCGCGCACCGCCGGTTCGCGGGCGGGGTCTACCTCCTGTGGTATCCGCTGAAGGCGGGCGCGCCGGTGGCGGCGCTGCACAGGGGGCTGAGAGGCGCCGGGATCCCCAAGGTCCTGGCGGCGGAGCTGAGCGTCAGGGGGGAGGCCGAGGGTGGTCTTTCCGGCTCGGGTGTGATCGTGGTCAATCCGCCCTTCACTCTGGAGGGGGAGCTGAAGGCGCTGCTTCCGGCGCTCACCGATCTCCTGGCGCAGGACGGAGCCGCGACGCATCGCGTTGTTTGGCTTCGCGGCGAGACGTAAAGTCGGCGCGTTGAAGAACGCGCCGCGGACATGGACTGATCTGTGGCGCGAACGCGTCGCCGTGCGCTCTTCGAAGGTCGGACGACGCGTTTAGATTGACCCATACTGCCATCCGTTGCAGTCAACGGCGGTATGGAATGAAAGGGTGACGATGGGGAAGGTCACGGGATTTTTGGAGATCGACCGGCAGGAACTGAAGTACCAGCCGGCGGCGGATCGCATTCGTCATTTCAAGGAGTTCACCCTTCCGCTCACTGACCCGGAAGTGGAACGCCAGGCGGCGCGCTGCATGGACTGCGGGATTCCGTTCTGCCAGTCCGATGCCGGCTGTCCCGTCGACAACCAGATCCCCGACTGGAACGACCTCGTCTACACCCAGGACTGGATGGAGGCGGCGCGCAACCTCCACTCGACCAACAACTTCCCCGAGTTCACCGGCCGCGTCTGCCCGGCGCCGTGCGAAGAGGCGTGCACGCTCAACATCGAGAACACGCCCGTCGCCATCAAGGCGATCGAGCAGGCGATCGCCGACAAGGCGTGGGAGAACGGCTGGATCGCGCCGCAGCCGCCCGCGCGCCTCACCGGCAAGAAGGTTGCCGTGATCGGTGCGGGCTCGGCCGGCATGGCCGCGGCCCAGCAACTCGCCCGCGTCGGCCACGAGGTGCACGTCTTCGAGCGCTACGCCAAGTCCGGCGGCCTGCTGCGCTACGGCATCCCCGACTTCAAGATGGAGAAGGGGATCATCGACCGCCGCCAGTCGCAGTTGGAAGCCGAAGGCGTCGTCTTCCACTTCGGCGCGGACGTCGGTGCCGACCGGCTGAAGACGCTCGCGGCCGAGTTCGACGCCGTGCTGCTGACGACGGGTGCCGAGCGGCCGCGCGATCCCGGCCTGCCGGGCATCGAGCTCGCCGGCGTCCACTACGCGATGCCGTTCCTCGTGCAGCAGAACCGCCGCGTCGGGCGAGAGCCGTTCGACGAGGTGCCGATCATGGCCTCCGGCAAGAACGTCGTCGTCATCGGCGGCGGCGATACGGCGTCGGACTGCATCGGCACCTCGATCCGCCAGGGCGCGCTGCAGGTCACGCAGCTCGACATCCGCCCGATGCCGCCCATCCGCGAGAACAAGGACGTCGTGTGGCCGTACTGGCCGACGAAGTTCCGCACGTCCTCGTCCCAGGCCGAGGGCGCGGACCGCGAGTTCGCGGTGGCGACGCTGGAGATCGTCGGCAAGAACGGCCGCGCGACCCACGTGCGCTGCGCCCGGGTCGACCCCAAGCGCAAGCCGATCGCTGGCACCGAGTTCGACATTCGCGCCGATCTCGTCCTCGTCGCCATCGGCTTCTCGGGCCCGCGGCTCGACACCTATCTGTCGGGCAACGAGCTACAATTGGACGGGCGTACCAACATAGTTGCTAACACAACAGACTATCGCACATCGGTCTCGAAGGTGTATGCGGCAGGGGACGTGCGGCGAGGACAGAGCCTCGTGGTCTGGGCGATCCGCGAGGGACGCCAGGCTGCGCGCGCCATCGACCTCGACCTGATGGGGGCGACGACGCTCCCGCGCTAAGGGAGCCTCATGCCTCCGTCACACGACGAATCGACAGGACCGGCGCCAGACATCGTGGCGCCGACGTTCAACGCTCGGCGTGTGGCCCTGACGCTGCTCGCCATCGGCATCGGCGCCCTCGGCGCCTTTCTCTTCAACACCATCGGCATGCCGGCCGCCTTCCTGACGGGATCGGCGGCGGCGGTGGCGATCGCCATCCTGGTCGGCCTGCCGATCGATCTGCCGAACCCGGTGCGCGCCGGCTCATTCTCCGTGCTCGGCACCGTGATGGGCTCCAGCATCAGCCCCGAGGCGCTGCAGCAGCTCGCCACGGCGCCCATCGCGCTGGTGGGTCTCGTGATGGTGATCGCCGGCACCACGGCGGCGAGCGCGGCGATGCTGTGCTGGCTCGGCGGCTGGGACCGGCTCTCCGCGCTCTGCGGCTCCATCCCGGGCAACCTGCCGCTGGTGCTGGCCGTCTCCACCGACGGCGGCGCGCGGATGGACCGGGTGGTGATGGCCCAGTCGCTTCGGCTCTTCATTCTGGTGGCGATCATCCCCTTCGCGCTGGGCGGCTCGGAGCAGGGCGGGCTCCACATGGCGCCGCCGGACACCACCGCGTTCGACGTCGTCTTCACGCTGGCGCTGACCGCGGTGGCGGTGTTCGTCGCCTACAAGATCCGGATCCCGGCGCCGGCGCTGATGGGGCCGCTCATCATCGGCGCGGCGATGTCGATCACCGGTCTGGCACGTGTCGCGATCCCGGACTGGATGGCGGCCTTCGCGCTGATCATGCTGGGGGCGAGCGTCGCGCTGCGCTTCCGCGGCGTGGAGCGGGACGGGCTGATGCGCATGTTCCTCGCCTCGCTGGCCGGGTTCGTTGCGGCGGCGCTGACCTCGCTCGCCGTCGCGACGGTCTTCGCCGAGGTGCTGGGCCGGCCGCTCGGGACCGTCTTCCTCGCCTACGCGCCGGGCGGCATCGACACGATGATCGCGCTGTCCTTCCTTCTGAACTACGACGTGGCCTTCGTCGCGCTCATCCACACCGCGCGAATGATACTTCTTTCCCTTTCGCTGCCGCCCATCGTCTCCGCCCTGGGGCGGCGATGGCGAAGCGAGAGCTCGGTAGGCGGGTAGGGCACACCTGCCATGCCTGTCGCTGCGCGTCCGACGCATTAGGTCTCGCAGCAATCAAATTGAGAAAGTGATGCAATGAGCGATCAATCACACAGACTCGGCAATACCTCCATGGCCGAGTTTGTGGGCATGATGGCGATGTCGATGGCGCTGACGGCGCTGTCGGTCGACATCATGCTCGTGGCGCTGCCCAATATCGCGGCGGACTTCGGGCTACTGGACCCCAACTCGCAGCAGTTCGTGATCACCGCCTACATGGCGGCGTTCGCGACGGGGCACCTTGTGGTCGGGCCGTTGTCGGACCGGATCGGGCGCAAGCCCGTCCTGATCGGCGGCTTCGTCGTCTACATCGGCGGCACGCTGCTGGCGATCTTCGCTCATAGCTTCGAGGCGCTGCTCGCGGCGCGGGTCATCCAGGGGCTGGGCGCGTCGGGCCCGCGGGTCGTCGCGGTGGCCGTGGTGCGCGACCGCTTCGTCGGCCGCGGCATGAGCCAGATCATGAGCATCGTGATGATGGTCTTCATCATCCTGCCGATCATCGCGCCCTCGCTCGGCAGCCTCCTGGCGCTGCTGGGATCCTGGCAGCCGATCTTCATGTTCCTGCTGATCTTCTCGATCGGCATCATGATCTGGGTGTCGACCCGGCTGGAGGAGACGAACCCGCGTTCCGGATCGGGCTCGCACAAGGCGGTGCCGATCCTGCGCGCGGTCCGGATCATCCTGCAGAGCCGCCAGACGGTGGGCTACACGATGAGCCTCGGCTTCATCTTCGGTTGCCTGCTCACCTACATCGCCAGCGCGCAGCAGCTTTTCGAGGACGTCTACGACGTCGTCACCTGGTTCCCGCTGATCTTCGCGAGCGTTGCCGGCGGCATGGTCGTGGCCAGCCTGGTGAACTCGCGGTTCGTCGAGAAGATCGGCATGCGCCGCCTGTCGCACGGCTCGCTGCTGCTGTTCGTGGCGCTGGCGCTGGTCACGAACCTCATCCACGCGATCGTCGGCGAGTTCGCGATGCTGCCTCTGGTCGCGTTTTTGTCAGTATCCTTCTTCCTGATCGGATTGATGCTGCCGAACTTCAACGCGCTGGCGATGGAGCCGCTGGGCTCGATCGCGGGCACGGGATCCTCGTTCGTCGGCTTCGCGATGACGGGCATGGGGGCGATTCTGGGGGGCACGATCGGCCAGATGTACGACGGATCAGCGCACCCCCTGATCGTCGGCTACGGGCTTTTTGCCGTGATTTCTCTGGCGATCGTGGTGGTGACGGAGCGGGGACGGCTGATGCATGCATCGGCGCACCCTATCGGAATGAAAGAGTAGCACTTTTTCGACCTAAAGATGTAGATATCGGATTCGAATGTGCTAGTCTCTTATCCAGCTAAGCACGGAGGGGCCGATGTCCGCTGAGGCACGTAAGGCTGCGCTGGAGCGCAGGCACGCCGCGATCGAAGCTGAGCTCCAAAACCTCACCACACATCCTAGTGTCGACCAACTCACCGCCATCCAACTCAAGCGGGAAAAGCTTCGCCTCAAAGACGAAATTGCCCGAATAAGAGCCTAGCAGCTCTCCCGTTTGCGCCTCCTTTGCGTTGGTGGCATCGTGCCGCCAACGCGCCGAAGGTACGAGCGCAAACGGGGAGGGGGGAATGTCAAACGCTTACCAGGCGACGATCGAAACCTGGCAGGCAGATCCTCACGCGTTTTGGTTGAATGCTGCGGCTGCGGTCGACTGGATCGAGCCGCCGAGAGAAGCCTTTGACCCGAACGCCGGGATCTACGGCCGCTGGTTCGCCGACAGCGTCGTCAACACGTGCTGGAACGCCGTCGACCGGCATCTGCCGGAGCGGGCGGACCAGCCTGCGGTAATCCACGACTCCCCCGTCACGGGCAGCAAGACGGTCTGGACGTACGGCGAACTTGCCCGGCGCGTGAACGCGATGGCGGCCGTGCTGAAGGACTTCGGCCTCGGCAAGGGCGACCGGGCGATCATCTACATGCCGATGATCCCGGACGCGGTCGTGGCGATGCTGGCGTGCGCGCGCCTCGGTGCGATCCATTCGGTCGTGTTCGGGGGCTTCGCCGCCAGGGAGCTCGCCGCACGCCTCGACGATGCCGGGCCGACCCTCATCATCGCCGCCTCGTGCGGGATCGAGCCGACGCGCGTCGTTCCCTACGAGCCGCTGATCAGCGAGGCGCGCCGGATCGCCAGGGCGGCGCCGCCTGTCCTCTACCTCCAGCGCAAGGAGGGGCCGGCGGACCTCTCCGGCGACGGCAACCACGACCTCGGCCCGCTCTACGAGGCAGCGATGGCCGAGGGGCGGACGGTCCCGTGCGAACCGGTCAGGGGCACCGACCCGCTCTACATCCTCTACACGTCCGGCACGACCGGGCGTCCCAAGGGCGTCGTGCGCGACAACGCCGGCTACTGCGTCGCGCTGGCCTGGTCGATGAAGAACCTCTACGGCATCGAGCCGGGGGAGGTGTGGTGGACGGCCTCGGACGTGGGCTGGGTCGTCGGCCACTCCTACATCGTCTACGGCCCGCTACTGATCGGGGCGACGACGGTCGTCTACGAAGGCAAACCCGTCGGCACGCCCGACGCGGGCGCGTTCTGGCGCGTCATCGCCGACCACAAGGTCGTCTCCCTCTTCACCGCGCCGACGGCGATCCGTGCGGTCAAGAAGGAGGACCCCGACGGCCTGCTGCCGGCGAACTACGACCTCTCCTCGCTGCGCGCGCTGTTCCTGGCGGGCGAGCGGGCGGACCCGGCGTCGATCGACTGGGCGGAACGCGCGCTCAAGGTGCCGGTGATCGACCACTGGTGGCAGACGGAGACCGGCTGGGCGATCTGCGGCAACCCGGTCGGGCTGGGCCTCCTTCCCGTCAAGCCCGGCTCGCCGACCAAGCCGATGCCGGGCTACGACGTCGTCATCCTCGACGAGGCGGGCAAGGAGCTGCCACGCGGCGTCATGGGCAACATCGCGATCCGCCTGCCGCTCCCGCCGGCCTGCCTGCCGACCCTGTGGCACGACGACGAGCGCTTCCGCTCCGCCTACCTCGAGGCGTTTCCCGGCTACTACGCGACGTCCGACGCCGGGCTCATCGACGACGACGGCTACGTCTTCATCATGGCCCGCACCGACGACGTCATCAACGTCGCCGGCCACCGCCTCTCCACCGGCGTGATGGAGGACGTGCTGACGTCCCATCCGGCGGTCGTGGAGTGCGCGGTGATCGGTGCGGAGGACGCCATCAAGGGGCAGGCTCCTGTCGGCTTCGTGGTGCTGCGGCCCGACGCCTCGTTCGAGGGGCTGGAGGCCGAGCTTGTGGCCAAGGTGCGTCAGGAGGTCGGTCCCGTGGCCGCCTTCAAGCGGGTGATCGCCGTTCCGCGCTTGCCCAAGACGCGATCCGGCAAGACGCTGCGGGCGACGATCAAGAAGATCACGGACGGGGAGAGCTACACGATGCCCGCCACCATCGACGACCCGGGCGCCCTCACGGACATCGAAGACGCGATCGGCAAGCCCGGCGCCGCGGCGTGAAGGGACTGACCGACAAGGTCGCGATCGTGACCGGCGCCGGGCGCGGGATCGGACGCGCGGTGGCCGAGCGGTTCATCGAGGAGGGCATGCGCGTCATGCTCGCCGACGCGAACCCGGCGGAGGGGCAGCGCGCCGCCAAGGCGCTCGGCCCCGAGAGCCAGGTGATGTTCCACGAGTGCGACGTGGCCGAGCGGCTCGACGTCCGCAACCTCATCGCCGCCACGATCGATGCCTTCGGTGCCATCGACGTGCTCGCCAACAATGCCGCGGTGATGGGGGGCGCGGAGTTCCTCGAACTGACCGAGGAGGACTTCGACCGCGTCCTGCGGGTTAACCTCAAGGGCGCCTTCCTGATCTCCCAAGGGGTGGCGCGGCACATGGTCGAGCGCGTCGAGAACGGGGCGCAGCCGGGAACCATCGTCCACATGAGCTCGGTCAACGCGGTGTTCGCGATGACCTCGCAGGTGCCCTACACCCTCTCCAAGGGCGCCCTGACGCAGCTCATCCGCGTCAGCGCGGTGGCGCTGGCGCCGTGGGGGATCAGGGTCAACGCGGTCGGTCCGGGCTCGATGGAGACGGACCTGCCGCCACGCGGCTCGCGCGACACCAGCGCGATGAAGATCCTGATGTCGCGTACGCCGATGGGGCGCGCGGGGCGGCCGCAGGAGATCGCGTCCGTCGTCGCGTTCCTCGCCTCGCCCGAGTCGAGCTACATCACCGGGCAGACCGTCTACGCCGACGGCGGCCGGCTCCCGCTCGACACCGTCGTCCCGGTCGACTAGCCCGCCGACACTGCCGCCGGATTGGACAGTCACGGAGCAGGGCTACAATTTGCGCAGAAACGTCAGACGATTTTGGCTGACGTGCGGTGCCGGTGCTGTCAATGTCGCGATTAAATGATTATTTGACATAGCACGCGACTGCGCCGGCGGGCGGCGAACGACGGCTGCGGCGCAGGCCGGACCACGACGATCGCGGCACGCGCCGCGGCACGGGCACCGCGGCTTCGGCCGCGCGACAGACACCGCGGCGCGCGCCGCGAGATCACGATTGCGGCGGTGGCCGCGCAACGACGACTGCGGCGTCGACCGCGAGAAGAATGGAGGATTCTATGACGGCTGCGATGGTAGGCTGGGCGCACACCCCGTTCGGCAGGCTCGGCGACGAGACGGTCGAGTCCCTCGTCACCCGCGTCGCCAACGACGCGATGGCCGACGCCGGAGTCGGCCCGGAGGACATCGACGAGATCGTCCTCGGCCACTTCAACGGCGGCTTCTCCAAGCAGGACTTCACCGCCTCGCTGGTCCTCCAGGCCGACGACCGCCTCCGCTTCAAGCCGGCGACGCGCGTCGAGAACGCCTGCGCGACCGGCTCGGGCGCCATCCGCCAGGCGCTGAAGTCGATCGCCTCGAAGGACGCCAAGGTCGTCCTCGTCGTGGGCGTCGAGCAGATGACGACGACCCCCGGGCCGCAGATCGCCGAGAACCTCCTGCGCGCCGCCTACCTCAAGGAAGAGAGCGACATCCCGGCGGGCTTCGCGGGCGTCTTCGGCAAGATCGCCGGCAACTACTTCCAGCGCTACGGCGACCAGTCCGACGCGCTTGCCATGATCGCGGCGAAGAATCACAAGAACGGCGTGAAGAACCCCTTCGCGCAGATGCGCAAGGACCTCGGCTTCGAGTTCTGCCGCACCGAGTCGGAGAAGAACCCGACCGTGGCCGGCCCGCTGAAGCGCACCGACTGCTCGCTCGTCTCCGACGGCGCGGCCGCCACGGTGATCACCGACATCCCGACCGCGCTCGGCATGAAGAAGGCCGTCGCCTTCCGCAATATGACGCATGTCCAGGACTTCCTTCCGATGTCGAAGCGAGACATTATCCGCTTCGAGGGCTGCCGCGAGGCCTGGAGCCGCGCGCTGACGGCGGCCAACATCACGCTCGACGACCTCTCCTTCGTCGAGACTCACGACTGCTTTACGATCGCCGAACTCATCGAGTACGAGGCGATGGGCTTGACGAAGGAAGGTGAGGGCGCCCGCGCCATTCACGAGGGCTGGACCGAGGTGGACGGCAAGCTGCCGGTGAACGTCTCGGGCGGCCTGAAGGCGAAGGGCCACCCTGTGGGTGCGACCGGCGTGTCCATGCACGTCGTGAGCGCCATGCAGCTCGCCGGTGAGGCGGGCGACATGCAGCTGAAGTCGCCGGAGCTCGGCGGCATCTTCAACATGGGTGGCGCCGCTGTCGCCAACTATGTCTCGATCCTGCAGCCGCTGAAGGCTTAACCGACTCGTTCAACGCCGGTTCACGCGGGCAGGATCATCACGACGTCGGATCGGAGGGCCGCCGGCCCTCCACACGGCAGGGAGGTGATCCATGCGCTCGCCCGCGCTGACTGCTGCCACGCGCTTCGGCCTCGGACCCGAACAGGACCCGGGACCGACGCGCGAGTCGCTGGCGGCCGAACTCGACAATCCCCGGGGGGCGCGGATCGCGTCCCTCGACGACCTCGACACGATTCGCGAGCGCTATCTCGCCAAGGACCGCGAATTCCGCGAGCTCGCGCGTGCGTTCCGCAAGAACCGGACGGACGAGACCGAGGCGGCCCGGCAGGAGGCCGTCAAGGCCCGCCAGCAGGTCATGCGCGAGGTGGAGGCGGCCGAGCTCGAGGCGCGCTACAAGCACGGCGTGACCACCGCGACTCCGTTCCTGGAGCGCCTCGTCCTCTTCTGGTCCAACCACTTCGCCGTCGAGGCGCGCAACGTGACCGTGCGCCTCCTCGCCGGGAACTACGAGCGCGAGGCGATCCGCGCCAACGTCACCGGCAGCTTCCGCGAGATGCTGCACGCGGCGATCACGCATCCGGCGATGCTCATCTACCTCGACAACTGGCGCTCCATCGGTCCCAACAGCAAGCTCGGCCGGCGCAGGGGCAAGGGCCGGCTGAACGAGAACCTCGCCCGCGAGCTCCTCGAGCTGCACACCCTCGGCGTCGACGGCGGATACACCCAGGCCGACGTCAACGAGCTCGCCCTCGCCCTGACCGGGTGGACCGGCGCCATGCAGCCCCGTCCCAAGAACCCCGAGTTCGACGCGCGCTGGCACGAGCCCGGCGCGCGCACGATCCTGGGGCGCAAGTACGGCCAACCGGGGCAGCGCCAGCTTCTGGCGGTCCTCGACGACCTCGCCGCGCATCCCTCGACGGCGAAGTTCATCTCCCGCAAGTTCGCCCACCACTTCGTCGGCGACCAGGCCTCGGACGACCTCGTCGAGGCGCTGCGCGTCTCCTTCGTGGAGACGGACGGCGACCTCGCCGAGCTCGCCTTCACGCTCATCTCGCACCCCGACGCGTGGTCGGCCGAGCCGACCAAGGTGGTGCCGCCGTACGACTTCCTCGTCTCGACGGGGCGTGCGCTCGAGGTCGCGGAGCTGCCGCCGCGATTCCTGACCCAGGTTTGCGATGCGCTCGGCCAGCCTATATGGAAGCCGCCATCGCCGGCCGGATGGCCCTACAAGGACAATGACTTCCTGGGAGGCGACAGCGTGCTCGAGCGAGTGGATTTCGCCGGCACGATGGTGAAGCGGTTCGCCAAGAAGGCGGACGGGCGCACGCTTGCGCGCGAGTTGTTCGGCGACGACCTCGATCCGTTCGTCGCCGAAACGGTCGACCGGGCGGAAGATCGGCATCAGGCCCTGGTGTTGCTCCTGATGAGCCCGGCGTTTCAACGGAGATAGGCATGCTGCATCCTACTCGGCGGTCCGTCCTGATCGGCGGTGCCGCGTTCACGGCCTGGGCCTCGATCCCGACGATCGCACGGGCGGCCGGTTCGCGTGACCCCCGCTTCGTGGCGCTGATCCTGCGCGGTGGCATGGACGGCCTCGCCGTGGTGGCGCCCATCGGCGACCCGTCCTACGAGGCCGTGCGTGACGAATTCTCGATGCCGCTGGAGGGCCCCGACGCGGGCATCCCGCTCGACGGCTTCTTCGTCCTCAACCCGCGGATGACGCGTCTGGCGGAGCTCTACCGCAAGGGCGAGGCGCTGTTCGTGCACGCGGCGCACACGGCCTACCGCGAGCGCTCGCACTTCGACGCGCAGGACGTTCTGGAGAACGGCACCACGGCCGCGGCGCACTACAAGGACGGCTGGCTGGGGCGCATCATCCAGGGCCTGCCGGCCGACGGCGACGTGGCGCGGGACGGGGCGTTCGCCGCCGCGACGACGACGCCGCTGACCCTGCGCGGAGCGCCCCGGGTGGTGACCTGGCTGCCGCCGGGCTTCGCCGAGGCATCCGACGACACGCGCTCGCGTCTCCTGATGATGTACGAGCACACCGACCCGGTGCTCGCCAGGGCGATGGCCGAGGGGCTCGACCTCTCGCGCGTCACCGGCAGCGAGGTGGAGACCGGGGAGGCCGTCAAGGCGATGCTCGGCACGATGGAGGCCAACGGCTTCGAGCGGCAGGTCGTGGCCGCTGCGACCGCCGCGGGCCGCGCGATGTCGACCGACGACGGCCCCCGCGTCGGCTTCCTCGACATGTCCGGCTTCGACACGCACCTGCGCCAGAGCGTCACCTCCGGCCGGATCGGCCGCGCACTCACGGCGCTCGACCTGTCGATCGGCGCGCTGCGCGATTCGCTGGGCGATGCGTGGGACAACACCGTCGTCGCGGTGATGACGGAGTTCGGCCGCACGGTGCGCATGAACGGCAGCGACGGCACCGACCACGGCACCGCGACGGTGGCGATGCTGCTGGGCGGCGCGGTGAAGGGCGGCCGCGTCTACGCCGACTGGCCGGGCCTTGCCCCCAACGCGCTCTTCGAGGGCCGGGACCTCGCTCCGACGACGGACCTTCGTGCCGTTCTGAAGGGCGTCGCGCGGGACCACCTCGGCCTCGACCCGCGCATGCTGGGCGGTTCGGTCTTCCCCGGCACGGAGGGGCTGCGGCCCATCGACGGCCTCGTCCGCCGGACCTGATCCCCGCCCATAAGGTCGGCATATCGCTTGCTTCCCGATCGCGGGAGGCAAGCGATGGACTTCAGGTTCTTCGAGATTTGGCGGAGTGAGGAGTATGTGCTCCGCTTGATCGAAGGCGCAGGCTTTTCGATCGCGCTCGCCACCATCGGCGGCATCATAGGGTTCATCCTCGCGGTCGGGCTCGCCTCGGCGCGCTACTTCGCCGTGCCGGTCGCGGCGCAGGTCGCGGTCGTCTACGTCGAGTTCGTCCGCAACACGCCGCTGATCGTGCAGCTCTTCTTCGTGGCGTTCGGGCTGCCGATGCTGCTCGGCTACGCGTGGCCGTTCTGGGCGCACGCGGCGCTGGCGCTGACGCTCAACTTCTCGGCCTATTTCGCCGAGATCCTGCGGGCGGGCCTGTTCTCGATCGCCAAGGGGCAGATCGAGGGGGCGCGGGCGCTGGGGCTGCCGACGCTGCTCCTTTATCGCAAGGTCATCTTCCCGCAGGCCGTGGCGGCGGTGTTCCCCTCGCTCAACAGCCAGTTCATCTTCCTCTTCCTCACCACCGGCATCGTCGCCGAGATCGGCGTCCCGGACCTCACCAACGCCGGCCTCTACATCGATTCGCGCACCTTCCGGTCCTTCGAGGTCTTCACGGTGCTGACGATCATGTACGTCGTCATCGCGGTCGGCTTCAAAGTGGTGCTGAGCCTGCTGCAGCGGCGCCTCTTCGCATGGCAGGCGTCGCGATGACCGATGCCTTCGTGTCCATCCTGGGCAAGCCCTACGGCATCGTCCTCGCCCAGCTCCTCACGGCGACGCAGTACACCATCTACCTGACCCTCATCGCCTTCCTGGGCGGCGGGCTGATCGGCGCGGTCGTCGCGACGGCGAAGATCACGACGAGCCGCACCGCGCGCACGCTGGCCTCCGGCTACATCTGGCTGTTCCAGTCGGTGCCGCTGCTGATGCTCCTGTTCCTGCTGGGGCTCGGCGTGCCGCGCCTCATCGGGATGAACATCAATTCCTGGCTGGCGGCCTCCGTCGCGCTGACGCTCTATGCGAGCGCCTACCTGTCCGAAGTCTGGGCCGGGGCGGTCAACGGCGTCGCCAAGGGGCAGTGGGAGGCGGGCTTCGCGCTGGGGCTGCGGTTCCGCCCGGTGTTGTGGACCATCATCGCCCCGCAGGCCCTGCGCCTCGCGATCGCCCCGACGGTGGGCTTCATGGTGCAGATCATCAAGGGCACCTCGCTCGCCTACATCATCGGCTTCCACGACCTCATGACCATCGGCCGGCGCTGGGCGAACGCGCCGGTGCCGGGGACGGAGCCGTTCGTCATCTTCCCGCTGATGGCGCTCATCTACTTCTGCCTCTGCTTTCCGCTGTCGAAGCTCTCGCGCCGGCTGGAGCGGCGACTCGGCGCCGTTCACGGGGCGGACAAGACGGCCGCCGGATAGACATTTCAACCCAAGGAGCAACGATGATCAGGACTACAATCGCCGCCGCCGTCGCGGCCACGCTCGCCTTCGCGACCCCCGCGCTCGCAGACCTCTCCGACATCCTCTCCGCCGGGACGATCAAGATCGCCGTTCCGGAGAACTTCCCGCCGTTCGGCTCGCTCGGCATGGAGGGGGAGTATGTCGGCTACGACGTCGACGTCGCGAACCTGATCGCCGAGAACCTCGGCGTCGAGCTGGAGCTCGTGCCCGTCACCTCGCCCCAGCGCATCCCCTACCTGGAGACGGACCGCGTCGACCTCGTGGTCTCCTCCATGGGCGCCAATCCGGAGCGGGCGAAGTCGATCTGGTTCTCGTCGGCCTATGCGCCGTTCTTTTCCGGCGCATTTGCCGCATCCGACCTTTCCATCGCCTCGATGGCCGATCTCGCCGGTCACAAGGTGGGCGTGACCGGCGGCACGCTCGAGGACCTGGAGCTCACTGAAAAGGGCCCGAAAGACCTCGAGATCATCCGTTTCGGCGACAACGCGGCGACGATCTCGGCGTTCGTGTCCGGCCAGACGGACGTCATCGTGACCGGCAACACGGTGGCGGCGCAGCTCGGTTCGGACAACCCGGACCTGTCGATCGAGACGAAGTTCATCATCAAGGAATCGCCCGCCTTCATCGGCATCAAGAAGGGCAACATCGACCTCCTGCAGTGGGTGAATGTTTTCATTCTCCACAAGAAGCTCGGTGGGGAACTGAACGAATTGTCGGAGAAGTGGCTGGGCCAGCCGCTGCCGGATCTGCCCTCCCTCTGAGCATCCGGGCAACCTCGCTGCACTCCGTCGGTGCGAAACGCGCCGGCGGTGGCCTTCATTTAGCCGTCCTTTTCCAAATGTGATTTTTTTCTATATCCGTAGCCGCCAAGCTGCGTTTCCGGGCGAACTATTGTCCAGGTGTTGGAGCTTTGGTAATTGCGCCGAGCCAATCCCTGTGCGGGGTGCTGCCCCTGGGGCGGTGCCGCGCCTTTCGAATTTCGAGTAAGCGAGACAGAACCGCATGGCGCCTACGGCACTCATTACCGGCATCACCGGACAGGACGGAGCCTACCTGGCGCAGCTGCTCCTCGGTAAGGGGTACGAGGTCTACGGTGTCGTGCGTCGTTCGAGCCATTTCGGGATCGCCGACCATCGCCTCCGCTGGCTGAAGATCCAGAAGGACGTCCGGTTTCTCGACGCCAACCTCACGGACCTGTCGAGCCTCGTGCGCTCGGTCGAGGCCGCGCGGCCGGACGAAGTCTACAACCTCGGGGCCCAGAGCTACGTCGCCTCGTCCTGGCAGCAGCCGCTGCTGACCGGCAACGTCACCGGCCTCGGCGCGGCCAACGTGCTCGAGGCGGTCCGGATCGCACAGCCGAACGCGCACTTCTACCAGGCGTCGTCCTCGGAGATGTTCGGCCTCATCCAGGAGGCGCACCAGAGCGAGCGGACACCGTTCTACCCCCGCTCGCCCTACGGCGCGGCCAAGCTCTTCGCCCACTGGATGACCGTGAACTATCGCGAGAGCTTCGCGATGCACGCCTCCTCCGGCATCCTCTTCAACCATGAATCGCCGCTGCGCGGGATCGAGTTCGTGACGCGCAAGGTCACCGACGCGGTGGCCCGTATCAAGCTCGGCCTCTCGGACGAGCTGCGCCTCGGCAACATCGACGCCAAGCGCGACTGGGGCCACGCCCGCGACTACGTCGAGGCGATGTGGATGATGCTGCAGCAGGAGAAGCCGGACGACTACGTCGTCGCCACCGGCCGCACAACCTCAGTGCGTGACATGGTCGAGATCGCGTTCGGCCACGTCGGGCTGAAGTCGTCGAACTATCTCGTCATCGATCCGGCCCTGTTCCGACCGGCCGAGGTCGACATTCTCCTGGGCGATCCGACCAAGGCAAGGAAAACGCTGGGTTGGGAGCCGAAGACGACCCTCGAGGAAATGATCTGCGAGATGGTCGACGCCGACCTCGAGCGGCACAACAACCAGGGCCATCTTGTCCCGGCGTAAATTGCCTGAAAAGTTATCTTGCACGCGGACCTTGTAGGGTGCGATTTCGGTAGGGTGGAGATGCCGCCTGCCGACGCGTGATTTGGCGACCGATTGAGAGACACATGAGCGTGAGCGAGACGTCCAGATTCGCCCTCAATATCGACGTCTTCTCCTCGAGCGAAGTTTCGGGCTGGGTGACGGATCGGAACGATCCGATGCACCCGCCGCTGACCCTTCAGTTCGTCATCGACGGGGTGCCGACATCGGTGATCCGCGCCGACGTCAAGCGCAAGGACGTGGAGGCGGCCGGCCTCGGGCCGCTGCAGTCGGGCTTTTACTGGAAGCTGACCGATAACCTGCGCGAGGCGCTCGCCGAGCGGGACCTGCCGTTCGAGTTCTTCGTGCGCGGCAGCGGCGAGGGGAGCTTCGAGCGCGTCGCCCGGCGCGTGCTGGAGAGCCGCAGCGGCGTCACCGACGAGATCCGCAGCGCCGTCGCCCCGGCGCTCGACAGCGCCATCGCCCTGGTTGCGAAGTCCGGCGCCCGGCTCGAGAAGATGCCGGTGCGCGGCGAGCCGAAGCGCTACCCCCTGCAGGAGACGATGTTCGCCTTTCAGGGGGCGTCGAAGGGCAACGTGCGCCAGTCGCTGTCGCCGTACCTCGAGTTTCAGCACACGCGGCTGAAGCTCTACCAGGGCCTGCCGCTCGACGGGTCGGAGACCGCCAGGAACCGCTACCTGCGCTGGTATCTCGACAACTACGTCGGCATGCGCCCCCGGTTCCGCATCCCGCTTGGCGCGGACGAGATCGCCTACCTCAACGCGCCGGTGCCGCTCGTCGGCAACCGCTACAAGCTCTCCCAGGCCTCGCTGTCGTACGCGATGACGACCCCGGGGGCGGCCGAGGTGTTCCCGCTCACAGACATCTTCCAGTACGAGAAGTTCGTGCGCTGGTGGGCGCTGGAGATGGCGGTGGAGCTGCGCGCCGAGGACTGCCTCGTCCCGGACTACTACGTCGACGTGCTGCGGCGCGTGCCGAACTATTTCCTCGGCAAGGAGTGGGCCCTGTCCCGCTTCATCGAGGAGGAGCACAAGGCCAATCCGCGCTACCAGGTGCTCGACCTCTCGACGCCCGATCATCGCCGGCTGATGCACGTCTGGCTGCTGCTGGAGGCGATCCGCCACCCGGGCATGATCCGCTTCCTGCCGACGAAGAACCTGACCGCGCTGTTCGACGGGCCGCCGCGGGAGACGCTGTTCGACAAGACCGTCCAGGCGATGCACCCGAGCGGCGAGGCGATCACCGAGGTGTTCGACGCCGAGCGCTACGCCAAGTACCTGCTCGGCAACGCCTTCGATCTGAAGCGGCTGCGCTTCAACACGTTCGATGCGCAGGGCAACCGGTTCGACGCGGCGCGCTTCCCGGCCGCGACCACCCCGCGCGAGGAGCGGATCCCGCTGCAGATCATCGGCCCGCTCGCCAAGTCGTCCGGGCTGGGGCAGGCCTCGCGCCTGTCGTTCGAGACGCTGAAGGCGGCCGGATACGAGCCGAACGTCGTCGACTTCGACCTCGACAATCCGGCCCCGGTGGGCATGAACTCCAAGGAGCTGGCGTTCGACGAGCCGAAGCCGGCGAAGGTGAACCTCATCCACCTCAACGGCGAGACGCTGCCGATGGCGCTCGCCTACCTGCCGGACGTCTACAACGGCGCCTACAACATCGGGTACTACTTCTGGGAGCTGTCGCGCCCGTCCGACGCGCAGCTCCTGTCGTTCGAACTGGTGGACGAGATCTGGGTGGCGACCGAGTACGGCGTCACGATCTACGAGCCGGTGATGGGCGACAAGCCGGTGCGCAACGTCGGCATGGCGGTGGAGGAGGTGGCCGACCCGGGCCGCAACGCCTCGCGTGCCTGGGTGCGCGAGCGGCTCCCCGTCGGGCCGGACACGTTCGTCTTCCTCGCGACGTTCGACTCGTTCTCCTTCGTGGAGCGGAAGAACCCGCACGGGGTGGTGGAAGCCTTCCAGGCGGCCTTCGGCGAGGACGAGGACGTGTTCCTCGTTCTGAAGACGCACAACCGCGATTTTGTCGACGATCCGCACCAAACCATGCGTTGGGACCGGCTGCTGGAGATCGCCGCGACGGATCCGCGCATCACGATTCTGAACGAAACGCTCCACTACGCCGACCTGATGAAGCTGAAGCGGGGCGCGGACTGCTACGTTTCCTTGCACCGGTCAGAGGGTTGGGGCTTCGGCCTCATCGAGGCGATGAGCATCGGCGTACCGATCCTGACCACAGGCTACTCGGGCAACATGGACTTCACGTTGCCCGAGCACTCCTGGATCGTGGACTACGATCTCGTAGAGCCGAAGGCGAACGAGTATATTTTCGTCGATGGTGATCAGGTCTGGGCGCAACCGAAGCTCGAGAGCGCGGTGGAGATGATGCGAGCCGTGCGCGCGAACCCGGACGAGCGGATTCGACGGGCTGAGCGTGCGAAGGCATTTGTTGCGAAGAATTTCTCGATCGAGGCGCAGGCGCGGAAGTACGCGAAGCGGTTGGACGAGATCTTTGCGTCTCTGCGGTAGAGCCTGCAGCATCGTGCTGGCGGCCAGCGTGGCCGCCTGGTCCTTCGGGGCCGCAGGTCAGGACACCGCGCCGGCCAACCCGCCGCCCGCCGCCCCCGAGGCGCCGGTTCAGGCGGCGCCCGCGGCGCCGCAGGCGCCCGCTCCCGTCCCGGCCCCGAGCGCCGTTCCCGCCCCGCCGCCGTCCGGCCAGGCCCCTGCCGCGGCACCGGCTCCGGCACCCACGGCGGCGGCCGCCGCTACGGCGCCCGCGCCCACCGCCGCGCCAGCCCCCGATCCGGGCCAGGCCGAGACGCTGCGCGAGCCGCCGATCGCCAATCTGACGCGCACGCTCATCCTGCCCCGTTTCGCGGCCTTCACGCGGATGTCCGCGCGGCTTCAGAACGTGGTGCTGCGCCGCTGCTCGCTGGACCCAAGGTCGGACGACGACCTCGAGACGATCTACGTCCATACCGTGCATGCCGCCAGCGCGGCGGTGTCGCTGGCGTTCGCGAGCGATTACCACCGCGCCGCGGCGGCGAGCGTCCTGACGCCGTTCGGGGAGGAGGCGATCGCCCGCACACAGTTCACGGTGCTGCTGGCGAGCGCGCAGGACGGCCCGGCGACCCTGACGGCGCTGCGCAATCTGGAGCCGAGCTATGTCGGGCTTCCCGCGCTCGAATACGTACTCTTCACGCTCCATGAGGACGAGGGGCGCTGCCGGCTGGCGGTGACCCTCGCGGCGCACATCTCCAACACGGCGAAGACGCTGGAACGGCGCTGGCGCTACGGCCTCGTCGAGCCGCACTGGGCGGACCTCAGCTCCGACGCCGGGGCGCGGCGGCGGCTCTTCGACCTCCTCTCCGGCATGGTGCGCACGCTGGGCCGCACGGTGGACGTGCTGGCGCCGGGGCCGCGCGGAGCGGCGGGACGGATCGGCCGGCACGAGGCGGCGAACGCGGCGTTCATCCAGGGCCGTCTCGCCGCGCTGACGGACATGGCCGGGATGATCGACGCGTACGCGCTGGCGGGAACCAACACCCAGGGAACGACCGTCAACATGGTGCAGACGCTCGCCGCGCTCAGCGAGCGCGCGCAGGAGCTGCGCGGGTCGCCGAGCCGCGCGACGGCTGCGGCGCTGACGGCCCAGCTCGCCGCCCTGCAGCATTTCGTCCAGATGGACGTCGCCGAGGCGTTCGGTTTCGCCCCCGAGGCGCTGGACCCGCTCCTCCTCGACCGCGTCGCGCCCGCCGGAAGCGGCGCCAAGCGCTAGACCGCGTCCGGCGTTATGGCGCGCGGACCGCCCGGCCGGCGAGACGCGGGATCAGCCCGAGCGCAGGCGGTCGATGGCGCGCCGGCGCTCGTACAGCGTTAGCAGGAGCTTCAGCGCCCGGCCGCGCTCGCCGGCGAGGTCGCGGTCGGTGGCGACCATGAGGTGCGCGTCGGCGGTCGCCATGGTGAGGAGGTCGGCGTCCCGCTCCAGGTCGGCGAGGCGGAACTGCGGCGCGCCGGACTGGCGGGTGCCGAGGAGCTCCCCTTCGCCGCGCAGCCTCAGGTCGTCCTCGGCAATGCGGAAGCCGTCGTTGGTCGCGCGCATGGTGTCGAGACGCTGGCGCGCGACGGCACCCAGCGGCGAGCGATACAGCAGCAGGCAGGTCGAGGGCTTCGAGCCACGCCCGACGCGCCCGCGCAGCTGGTGCAGCTGCGAAAGGCCGAACCGCTCGGCGTTCTCGATCACCATGATCGTCGCGTCCGGCACGTCGACGCCGACCTCCACCACGGTGGTGGCGACGAGCACGGAGAGCGCGCCGTCCTTGAAGGCGGCCATGATGTCCTCGCGCTCCGACACCGGCGTCTTGCCGTGGACGAGGCCGACAATCGGGCCGAGGCGCTGCGTCAGGGTCTTGTGGCGGGTGATGGCGGAGGTGAGCTCCGACTCCTCGTCCGGCTCCACCAGGGGGCAGACCCAGTACGCCTTCTCCCCGCGCTCCACCGCAGACGAGAGGCGGTCGATGATCTGCGACAGGCGGTCGTCGGCCACGGCGCGCGTTTCGATGGGCTGGCGGCCGGCCGGCTTGTCGGTAAGGCGCGAGACGTCCATGTCGCCGTAGCTGGCAAGGACGAGGGTGCGCGGGATCGGCGTCGCCGTCATCACGAGAAGGTCGGACGTCGGCCCCTTCTGGCTGAGCGCCATCCGCTGCGAGACGCCGAAGCGGTGCTGCTCGTCGACCACCACGAGGGCGAGGTCCCTGAAGGTCACGCGGCTCTGGAAGAGGGCGTGGGTACCGACCGCGACCATCGCCTCGCCGCTCTCCAGCGCGTCCATGGCGTTCTCTCGCTCGGCCTCGGACACGCGGCCGGTCAGGAGCCGCACGGGGATGCCGGCCGGCTCGAGATAGCGGGCGAGCGTTTCGTAGTGCTGGCGGGCGACGAGGTCGGTCGGGGCCATGATGGCGGTCTGCCCGCCGTCGCCGGCGGCCATCGCGGCGGCGATCATCGCGACCATGGTCTTGCCCGAGCCGACGTCACCCTGGACGAGGCGGATCATGCGGTGCTCGGCGGCGAGATCCTCGGCGATCTCGCTGATCGCCTGCCGCTGCGAGGGGGTGAGCGCGAAGGGAAGCGAGGCTTCGAGCGCGCTGATGGTGGCGGGGTTCCAGTGCCGCTCGCGGCCGCGGCGGTTGCGCTCGCGGTCACGCACGATGGCGAGCGCGAGCTGGCTGGCCAGCAGCTCGTCGTAGGCGAGGCGGCGGCGGGCGGGGGAGGCGGGCAGGACGTCGGCCACCTCCGCCGGGTGATGAACCCTCGCGTAGGCCTCCGCGAAGCCCGGCCAGCCCTCGCGCTTCAGGAGCGCGGCGTCGAG
Source organism: Acuticoccus sediminis (assembly GCF_003258595.1). Classification (NCBI taxonomy): domain Bacteria; kingdom Pseudomonadati; phylum Pseudomonadota; class Alphaproteobacteria; order Hyphomicrobiales; family Amorphaceae; genus Acuticoccus; species Acuticoccus sediminis. Next base: position 403,475 of record NZ_QHHQ01000004.1, on the reverse strand, counting down.
CCATTCGGGCAGGTCGCCGATGCGCTCCAGCGCGTGGCGGATGATGCCGGAGAGGACACCCGGGGTCAGGCCCTGAGTCATCGGGTACTGCGGCTCGAGGCCGAACCCGACGCCGCTCGGCGCCTCCGGCCCCTCGACCACGGCGGATGCGTCCGGGTGGATCATCTGCGGCCGCCCGTCACGCCACGTGGTCTCGCCGGAGACGCGGACCCAGGCGCCGACCGGATAGGCGCCGACGATCCACTTGAAGCCGCCGCGGAAGAAGACGATGGCGAGTTCGCCCGTCTCGTCCTCGCCGAAGGCGCGCACCGGCCCCTTGGGGGCGCGGGAGGCCTCGTGGTGGGTGATCCTGACCGTAAAGGTTGCGATGCCGCGTTCCGGCGCGTCGGCGACGGCGGTCATCGTGCGGCGGTCGGCGACGGACGTCGGCATGTGGTTGAGAAGGTCGAAGATTCGCGTCTCCGCCGCGCTCTCCCGGCCCAGAAGGTGGGCGAGGCGCTCGGCCCGGCCGGGCCCGACACCGTCGAGCCGATTGACCGGGGCGATCAGACGACCGATATCCACTTGGCCTGTCACGTCGGCGTCCTTTCGGGCGGCCGGCCATCCTGCGTTGCGAACAGCGGCGTGTTACCGATTGTGGGAAGAAGAGTATGTCCGGCACCACCCGCTCCTCCGCAGGTCTCGACCCGCGCAAGAAGCGTCTCCTCTTCCATACGTGGCACCGCGGGACGCGCGAGATGGACCTGCTGCTGGGCCGCTTCGCCGACGCCACCATCGAGGACTGGACCGACGAGGACGTCGCCGAGATGGAAGCGCTGATGAGCGTCCCCGATCCGGAGCTCTATGCCTGGATCACCGAGCAATCCGATATTCCCGAAAATCATCAGAGCGCGGTTCTTTATCGCGTCATTGCGTTTCACAAGGCAGGGTGATGGCCAAAAAGGCGCAGGCGCTCTCGATCGCCGAAATCAAGGAACTCCAGAAGCCGAGCCCGAGACGGCTGGCCGAACCGGATTTGCCGCGGGAATTGACCGTGACGCAAGTCCCCGACGGCATGGAAGGCGACGTCCTGGCGACGCTCGCCCGCGCGACGGGCGACGCGGTGGTCTTCGTCGCACGCGACGGGGCGCGCCTCAAGGCGGCGGAAAACGCCCTCGGCTTCTTCGCGCCGGAGCTTCCGATCGTGCGCCTGCCGGCGTGGGACTGCATGCCCTACGACCGAGCCTCGCCCTCGGCGCTCGTCCAGGCCCGCCGGGCCAGTGCGCTGGCGATGCTGGCCGAGCGCAAGGCCGGGGACGGGCCGCTCGTGGTCCTGACGACGGCCAACGCGATCCTGCAGCGCGCGCCGCGCCCCGAGGTGATCCGCTCCGCGACGCTGAAGCACAAGGCCGGCGCGGACGTTGCCATGAAGGACGTCCTCTCCTGGCTCGAGGACAACGCGTTCCTGCGCACCCCCACCGTGCGTGAGGCGGGCGAGTACGCGGTGCGCGGCGGCATCGTCGACCTCTTCGCGCCGGGCACCGAGCAGCCGGTGCGGCTCGACTTCTTCGGCGACACGCTGGAGACCATCCGCCCGTTCGACGCCGAGACGCAGCGCACGACGGGGCAGTGGAAGGCGATCGAGCTCATCCCGATGAGCGAGGTGATCCTCAACGACGAGACGATCTCCCGGTTCCGCGAAGGGTACCTGCGCCGGTTCGGTGCGGCGGGCAAGGACGACATCCTCTACCACTCCGTTTCGGAAGGGGTCCGGGCGTCGGGCGTCGAGCACTGGATGCCGCTCTTCCACGAGGGCCTCGCCACGGCCTTCGACTACATGCCCGGCGCGCCGTGCGTGATCGACCATCTCGCCGAGGACGCGATCGCGAAGCGGGTCGCCGAGATCGAGGACCATTACGCGACCCGGCTGGAGGCGAAGTCCTCCTCGCTGCAGGGTGCGCCGTACAACCCGCTGCCGCCGGGCGAGCTCTACCTCGCCGGCGAGCCGGCGGACGAGATGTTCGACGGACGCCGCGTCATCCGCCTGTCGCCGTTCGACGAGCCGGAGAAGCCCGGCCAGCCGACCATCCCCGCGGGCGGCAAGGTGGGCCGCTCCTTCGCGGCGGAGCGTTCGGCCGGCAACGTCAATATCTTCTCGGTGCTCTCCGACCATGTGAACGCCGTGCGCCAGGACGGGCGGCGCGTCGTCATCGCGTCGTGGTCCGAAGGCTCGCGCAGCCGCATGGCGCAGGTCCTCCACGATCACGAGCTGAAGCGGATCGACGAAGTCGCGTCCATGGCGGACGTCCTCGCCCTCGAGAAGGGTCACGCGGGCCTCGCCGTGATCGAGCTCGAGACGGGGTTCGAGACGCCGGATTACGTCGTCGTCGCCGAGCAGGACGTGCTGGGCGACCGCCTCGTCTCCTCCGGACGCCGCCGCAAGCGCGATGCCAACGCGCTGACCGAGGCGGCCTCGCTGGCGCCGGGCGACCTCGTCGTCCACGTCGACCACGGTATCGGCCGCTTCATCGGCCTGAAGACGCTGGAGGCCGCCGGCGCGCCGCACGACTGCGTCGAGATCGCCTACCTGAAGGACGACAAGCTCTACCTGCCGGTGGAGAATATCGACCTCCTGTCACGCTACGGCGCGGCGGAGGCCGATGGCGTCATCCTCGACAAGCTGGGCGGCGCGGGCTGGCAGGCGCGCAAGGCGAAGATGAAGGAGCGCGTGCGCGAGATCGCGGACGGGCTCATCAAGACCGCCGCGCAGCGCATGCTGAAGAAGGCCCCGGTGATCATGCCGCCGTCGGGTGTCTACGACGAGTTCGTGGCGAAGTTCCCCTACAACGAGACGGACGACCAGCTCTCCGCCATCGAGGCGGTGGCCGAGGACCTCGCCGCCGGCCGGCCGATGGACCGGCTGGTGTGCGGCGACGTCGGCTTCGGCAAGACCGAGGTCGCGATCCGCGCCGCCTTCCTCGCGGCGATGGACGGCAAGCAGGTGGCGCTCATCGTGCCGACGACGCTGCTCGCCCGCCAGCACTACAAGACCTTCGCCGAGCGCTTCGCCGGGCTGCCCCTGCGGGTGGAGCAGATGTCGCGCCTCGTCTCCTCCAAGCAGATGCGCGAGGTGAAGGCGGGGCTCACGTCCGGTGACGTCGACATCGTCGTCGGCACCCACGCGCTCCTCGCCAAGGGCATCGAGTTCCGCGACCTCGGCCTCCTGATCGTGGACGAGGAGCAGAAGTTCGGCGTCAAGCACAAGGAGAAGCTCAAGGAGCTGAAGGCGGACGTCCACGTCCTGACCCTCTCCGCGACGCCGATCCCGCGCACCATGCAGCTCGCCCTGACGGGCGTGCGCGAGCTCTCGCTCATCGCGACGCCCCCGGTGGACCGGCTGACGGTGCGCACCTTCGTGACGCCGTTCGACGCGCTGACGATCCGCGAGGCGCTCCTGCGCGAGCGCTACCGCGGCGGCCAGTCCTTCTACGTCTGCCCGCGTGTCTCCGACCTCGCCGGGCAGAAGGAGTTCCTGGAGCAGCACGTCCCAGAGGTGAAGGTCGCGGTGGCGCACGGGCAGATGTCGGCCACCGACCTCGACGACGTCATGAACGCCTTCTACGACGGGCAGTACGACGTGCTGCTGGCGACGACGATCGTGGAATCGGGGCTCGACATTCCGACCGCCAACACGCTGGTCGTGCACCGGGCGGACATGTTCGGACTCGCCCAGCTCTACCAGATCCGTGGCCGTGTCGGCCGGTCGAAGACCCGGGCCTATGCGCTGATGACGACGCCGGTGGACAAGACGCTGACCGGCCCCGCACAGCGTCGCCTCAAGGTCCTGTCGTCGCTCGACACGCTGGGCGCGGGCTTCCAGCTCGCCTCGCACGACCTCGACATTCGTGGCGCCGGCAACCTTCTCGGCGAAGAACAATCGGGGCACATCAAGGAAGTCGGCTTCGAGCTCTACCAGTCCATGCTGGAGGAGGCGGTCGCGACGCTGAAGTCGGGCTCGGACGAGGAGGCGCCGGACCAGTGGTCGCCGCACATCTCGGTCGGCATCCCGGTCCTCATCCCGGAGGACTACATCCCCGACCTGCAGCTTCGCATGAGCCTCTACCGACGCCTCGCCGATCTCGACGACGCGCGCTCGATCGACGCGTTCGGGGCCGAGCTGGTCGACCGCTTCGGCCCGGTGCCCGACGAGGTCGAGTGGCTGATGAAGATCGTCTACATCAAGAGCCTGTGCCGCAAGGCGAACGTCGAGAAGATCGACGCCGGGCCGAAGGGCTGCGTGATCTCGTTCCGCAACAACGAGTTCGACAACGCGCAGGGGCTCGTGCAGATGATCGCCGGCGAGGGCTCGCTCGCCAAGATGCGGCCGGACCAGAAGATCGTCTTCATCCGCGACTGGCCGGACGCCGACAAGCGCACCAAGGGCGTCGCGGTGCTCCTCGCCAAACTCGCCAAGCTCGCCGAGGCGGAGGAGAAGGCCGCGGCCTGAGCCGCCCGCCGGGCCTCGCGGCGCGGCCGGGAGGGGCCGCGCCGTGCGCGTCCTGGATGGAGCAGAAATAAATTCGGCGCGCATGTCACATCGGCGGCGCGCCGGACGTCATCCCGGTGAAAGGGATGGTGACAACCATGCAAGCACGACTGAACTACTTCCAGGCCGGTTCCGCTGGACCGAAGGCGATGATCGCCTTCAACACCGCGATGGAGGGGCTCGGCATCGACAAGGCGCTGCTGCACCTCATCAAGCTGCGCGCCTCGCAGATCAACGGCTGCGCGTTCTGCATCGCGATGCATACGAAGGAGGCCCGCGCGGACGGCGAGGACCAGCGCCGCCTCGACCTCCTGCAGAGCTGGCACGAGACGACGCTCTTCACCGAAGCGGAGGAGGCGGCGCTCGCCTGGACGGAGGCGCTGACGCGCCTCGCCGACACGCATGCGCCCGACGACGTCTACGCCCGTCTCGCCGCCGCCTTCAGCGAGAAGGAGTGCGTCGACATCACCACCGCGATCGTGGCGATCAACGGGTGGAACCGGTTCGCGGTCGGCTTCCGCGCCGTACCGCAGGCCTGAGGCGGGGAATGGGGAGGGGGCGATCGATGAAGGGGACCGTCGATGGATGAGGCGATCGCTCTCTTCGAGCGCGAGCGGGCGCGCCTGACGCGCCTCGCCCGCGGCATCGTCGGTACCTCGGGCGAGGCGGAGGACGTGGTGCAGTCCGCCTGGTTGCGGTTCGCCGCCGCCGACCGGGAGGCGATCGCCTCGCCGGAGGCCTGGCTGACGACGACGGTGTCGCGCCTCGCCATCGACGCCCTGCGTTCGGGGCGGCGGATCGACTATGTCGGCCCCTGGCTTCCCGAGCCGGTGGTCGACGAGGAGCCGGACCTCGACCTCATCGACAGCGCCCTCATGGTCGCGCTGGAGCGGCTGACCCCGCTCGAGCGCGCCGCCTTCCTCCTTCACGACGTCTTCGGCAGGCCGTTCGACGAGGTGGCGCGGCATCTCGGCCGGGACCCGGCGGCGGTGCGCCAGCTCGCCTCGCGCGCGCGGCAGCACGTGCGCCAGGAACGCCCCCGCTTCGCCGTCGCCGAACGGACGCACCACGACATCGCCGAGGCGTTCTTCAACGCCTCGCGCAGCGGCGACGTCGCCGCGCTGGCGGCGCTGCTGAGCGAGGACGCCGTCCTGGTGAGCGACGGCGGCGGCATCCGCAACGCGTTCCTGCGCCCGATCCTGGGGCGCGAGCGCATCGTGCGGATGTTCGCCGCGCAGGCGCGCAAGTCGACCGCGGCGCCCCGGGTGCGCACCGCGCTCGTCGACGGGCTCCCAGGTCTCGTCACCCGCGAGGCGGACGGCGAGCTTCAGACGACGGCGCTCAAGATCGTCGACGGGCGGATCGCGGCGATCATCGTGATGCGCAACCCGCAGAAGCTCCGGCACATCGCGGGCGCGCTCCCCTGACCCCGGACCGGGCGTACCCGGCGCGGTACCGGACGGAACGCGGTCCGCCGCTAGTTCTTCGGGGCGTAGAAGGTCCCCTCGACCTCGACGATGTCGTCCTGGTTGAGCCGGTCGACCTCGATGATGGTCCGCGGCGGATAGGGCCGGCCGGCCCACATCTCCTCCTGGATCTTGTTCACGATCGGCCGGTACCGGTACATGTCGGTCACGTAGACGACGATGCGGACCGCGTCCTGCAGGGTCGCACCCTCCGACGCGGCGATCGTCTGCATGTTCGTGAACGCCTGCCGCACGCGCGCCTCGTTGCCCTCGGCGAGGGTGTTGGTCTCCGGCACGATGCCGCGCATGCCCGCGATGTAGACGAAGTCGCCGGCGCGCGTGGCGAGGTTCCAGGTGCCCGTCGGCGGGAACATGCCCTCCGGGGAGAGAGTGACGACACCGTTCGGGGAGGTGTTCGACGCCTGCGCCAGGGCGGTCAGCGGAGCGGCGATGAGGGCGGCGGAAATCGCCACGGCGAGGGTCGTCTTGGACATGTCGTCTCCAGCGTTCGTCATTCGCCTCTGGGGCGCAGACCCGCTGCAAATCGTGCGCCATCCGCCTCCGCCCGAGGCACCGGATGCGTCGGAAGGGTCAGGCGGTGGCGACCCAGCCGCGGAACGTGAAGGCGGCGTAGAACAGGCTGACGTCGCGGAACCCCGCGTCGGCGATCAGCGCCGCGTCCTCCTCCGGCGCGAGAAGGGGGAGGCGGGACTGGATCGCGGCTTCGGCGTTGCGGGCGTTCTCCGCCGCGATCCCCTTGGCGATCATGAAGCCGGCGTAGCGGGAGAGCCAGGTTCGGCGCGCCGCGTCACCCTCGGCGATGCTGTGGTGGGCAACGACCAGCGGTGCGCCCGGCGCCATCCGCTCGCGCATTGCGGCGAGCGTCCGGCGACGATCGTCGGCGTCGAGGAAGTGGAGCGTCAGGAAGCAGGTCGCGCCGTCGAACGGGCCGTCGGGGGCCGTGTCGATGGTGCCCTCGTGGAGGCGGATGCGCTGGCGCCACGGCTCGGTCGTGGCGGCGGCGAGGCCGAGCATCTGCGGTGACGGGTCCACGCCGTCGAACCGCCAGCCCGCACGCGCCTCGGCGAAGGCCTTCAGCTCCAGCCCGCCGCCGGCACCGAGGACGAGCAGGCGTCCGTCGTCCGGCATCCGCTCGGACAGGAGGACCAGAGCCATGGTGTGCAGGTCGTCGAAGCCGGGGACCTGCCGCGGCGGACCTTCGGCGTATCGGGCGACGGCCTCGGGATCGCTGAAGGGGGCGCTGCTCATCGCTGGTCTCGTTCCCGCAAACGAAAAAGGGGCGGCCCGGTGGATCCGGCCCGCCCCCAGAATGGCCGTTCGGCGGCCGGTCAGGCCTTCGCCATTTCCTTCTCGAGGCGAGCCGAGACGGAGTCGAGGAAGCCGGTGGTCGACTCCCACTTCTGGTCGGCGCCGACGAGGAGCGCGAGGTCCTTCGTCATGTGGCCGTCCTCGATGCAGCCGACCGTGGCCTTCTCGAGCGTCGCCGCGAAGGTCTTCAGGTCGTCGTTGTCGTCGAGCTTGGCGCGGTGGGCGAGGCCACGCGACCAGGCGAAGATCGAGGCCGTCGAGTTGGTCGAGGTCTGCTCGCCGCGCTCGTGCTGGCGGTAGTGGCGCGTCACGGTGCCGTGCGCGGCCTCCGCCTCGACGGTCTGGCCGTCCGGCGTCATCAGCACCGACGTCATCAGGCCGAGCGAGCCGAAGCCCTGGGCCACGGTGTCGGACTGCACGTCGCCGTCGTAGTTCTTGCAGGCCCACACGTAGCCGCCGGACCACTTCATGGACGAGGCGACCATGTCGTCGATCAGACGGTGCTCGTAGAGGATGCCCTTGGCCTTGAACTGGTCGGCGAACTCGGCGTCGTAGATCTCCTGGAAGATGTCCTTGAAGCGCCCGTCATAGGCCTTGAGGATGGTGTTCTTCGTGGAGAGGTAGACCGGGTAGCCGCGCATCAGGCCGTAGTTGAAGGAGGCGCGGGCGAAGTCCTTGATCGACTCGTCGAGGTTGTACATCGCCATCGCGACACCGCCGCCCGGGAAGTCGAACACCTGGTGTTCCTGCGGCTCGCCGCCTTCCGGGGTGAAGGTGAGGGTCAGCTTGCCCTTGCCCGGCACGACGAAGTCGGTCGCGCGGTACTGGTCGCCGAACGCGTGACGGCCGATGATGATGGGCTCGGTCCAGCCGGGGACCAGGCGCGGCACGTTGCGGCAGATGATCGGCTCGCGGAAAATCACGCCGCCGAGGATGTTGCGGATCGTTCCGTTGGGGGAACGCCACATCTTCTTGAGACTGAACTCTTTGACGCGGGCCTCATCCGGCGTAATCGTCGCGCACTTGACGCCGACGCCGTGACGCTTGATGGCGTTGGCGGCATCGACGGTCACCTGATCGTCGGTCGCATCGCGATGCTCGACGCCGAGGTCGTAGTATTCGAGATTGATGTCGAGGTAAGGGTGGATCAGTTTGTCTTTGATATACTGCCAGATGATACGTGTCATCTCGTCCCCGTCCAATTCTACGACGGGGTTTTCCACCTTGATCTTCGCCATTCCGGGACCTTGCGTCTTGAAGGGTCATTCCGCGCGACTCGCGGATCAGGGCGCGCCTTAGCATGCCCCAAGCGATGAAGGAAGTTGTGGCTCCTACTATAGTACCGCCTCCGGCGATCGTTCTCGTCGAGCCGCAGCTCGGCGAGAACATTGGCACCGCCGCACGCGCGATGGCGAACTTCGGCGTGACGGACCTGCGTCTCGTGGCCCCGCGCGACGGCTGGCCCAACGAAAAGGCCCGCGCAGCCTCGTCCGGCGCCTCGCACGTCATCGACAATGCGCGCGTCTTCGCAACGCTCGAGGAGGCGATCGAGGACCTCGTCTTCGTCATCGCCACCACCCGCCGGCCGCGCGACATGACGAAGCGGGTGGAAGGACCCGAGGACGGCCTCGCCGAGCTGGTGCGCGAAACGTCGCGCGGACCGACGGGCATCCTCTTCGGCCGCGAGCGGTGGGGACTGCAGAACGAGGAGGTGGCACAGGCCTCCATCATCGTCTCGTTCCCGGTCGACCCGGAGTTCGCTTCGCTCAACATCGCCCAGTCGGTGCTGCTGATGTCCTACGAGTGGCGGCGCGTCGCGCGGGACGCGCCCGCCGCGCCGCCGCCCGACCAGCCGCCGGCGACGCGCGCGGAGGTCCAGGGCCTCTGGCAGCATCTCGTCTCGCTGCTGAAGCCGTCCGGCTATTTCCGGCCGGAGGGCATGGTCGACCGCATGGAGCGCAATCTCCTGACCACGCTGTCCGACGCCGGCTGGAACCAGCAGCAGGTGCGCACGCTGCGCGGTGTTCTCAATCATTTGACGGCCAAGGCGCGCCCGGACGATCACAAAGACTAGAAGACCGCTCCCATACGAGTGGAGTGTTATTGCGTTGCCCGTTATATTTTAGAGGCAGTTCTGATGTTTTTGGATGCGTACGCCGTTAAATTATTAGGTTGTCACTATGGCCACATTGATCGTTATTCCCCGGCAACGCTCGGCCGCGCTCGCGCAAGCGGCGTCCCTGGAGAGTGCCGATAGTCTCCACTCGGCGAGCCTGCAGGAGGTGCAGCGCCTCGTCGCGGGGACGGAGTTTGCGGGCCGGCCGATCATGACCGAGCGCGGCCTTGTCCCCAGCGGCCGCGAGGACGCCACCGAGACGGGCGCCCCCGCCCTCGAAAGTGCCCGGGGCGCGGGCGCTCCGCGCGTTCTCTCGGCGCTTGGCGTCGTGCTTCTAGAGAACCCGTCGGACGAGACGCTGGGCGCCCTCAGCGCGGACGCGGAGATCGTCCCCAACATCGCGATCCCGGCGGTCACCCCGGTGGCGGAGGCCACCGAGGCGACCTGCAATCCGTGGCACCTCGACAAGATCAACGTGCAGGCGGCGCGGGCGCAGAACCTCACCGGCAAGGGCGTGCGGATCGGCGTCCTCGACACCGGCGTCGAGGCCTCGCATCAGGAGTTCGCCGGAAAGAACATCCAGTTCGCCGAATTCAACGCCGCCGGCGACCTCATCTCCACCACGCCGCGCGATGCCGGCACGCACGGCACGCACGTGTGCGGTCTCGCCGCCGGCAGGACCGTGGGCGTGGCGCCGGACGCGAGCCTCTCCGTCGCGGCGGTGCTGACGACGCTGAACGCGCAGGGCCGGCTCACCGGGTTCCTGGCGCAGATCATGGCGGGGCTGAACTGGCTGGCGCACAGCAACTTCGCGTCCGCCGCGGTGCCGATCTCGCGCTGCCCGATGATGAACGCCTCGCTCGGCGGCGCCGGGTTCAACAACTACCTCCTGAGCAGCCTGCAGATCATCCAGTCCGCGCCTGCCGCCTTCCTGTTCGCTGCGATCGGCAACGCAGGGCGCAGCGGCGTCAACAACCACGGGAGCCCCGGCAACTACCAGATCACCTGCGGCATCGGCGCGACGGACATCAATGACGACGCCGCCGACTTCTCCGACTGGGGGATCGAGAACGGGACCGGTGTGGTGAAGCCGGACATGTCGGCGCCGGGCGTCGACATCTGCAGTTCGGTTCCCGGCAACACCTACGGCCTGAAATCCGGCACGTCGATGGCGACGCCGATTGTCGCAGGCGCGGCAGCGCTGGTGGTGGAGAAGCATCCGGCCTTGGCGCGCAACCCGATGGGGCTGCATAGTCGCATGCTGTCGCTGACCGATCCGGCACCGGCGATGAAACCGACGGCCTTCCAGAGCGGTTTCAACAAGGTCGGGCGAGGACGGCTCGACCTGACGAACCTATGAAGGCGCGTGCGGCGTCGCGATCCCGAGCGCCCCGGACCGGGGCGCAGCCGGCGGAGGCACGCGGGCAGGAGCGTTGCTATGCTGAACCCTGGGCTTCGCAAGGAGATCGGTGATGCCGCGCCTGCGGCGCGCGTGACGGCGGTGGTCAGCGTCGCGCCGGAGCTCTTCGGCGGGATCGCCGGGGAGGACGTGCTGCAGCGGATGACGGCGGCCAAGCAGCCGGTGCTGGAGGCCCTGCAGTCCATGCAGGGGGTTCAGGTCAACGCGCTGCCGGGCCTGCCGCACGCCATCGCGGTCGCACCCGCGGCCGAATGGCAGGCGCTGATCGAGCGCAACCCCTGGCTCTCGGAGTCGGACGGCGTGCGGCTCGACCCCAACGAGGTCGTGGCGACGACCCTGTAGCGCCCTCAGCAGGCCCCCTGGCCCATGTCGCGCCTGATCGTGCCGAGCTCGGCGACGCGGTCGCTGTAGAGCTTCACGAGACAGCCGTCGTCGGACCCGCAGGCGGCGCGCCTGGCCATGAAGGTGCGCTGGCTGTCGGTGACCTCGCCGCGCGTCCCCATCAGGGCGCACTGGCGGATGGCGGCGTAGAGGCTCGCCATCTCCTCGTCGAGCGCCGAGAGGCGGGGAGAGTTGCAGACCGCGTGCTCGTCCGCCGCGGCGGCTTTCGCGCAATCGAAGCTCTGGGCATTGGCGGGAGAGGCGGCGAGGCCGGCGGCCAGCGCCAGGATCAGGAGACGCATCGTCGCTGCTCCGGTCGTATGGCCGGGTGGCCGGCCGGGGTGTCGGGACCATGCGCCGCGCGCGGCGCATGGTGATGGCGTTCGGACCACTCCGGCTCCGGGCGAGCCCGGGATGGTCCGGCATTCGCGCCAGGCGTCGGGTGCCGCCCGGACGATGTCCGCCGCGGCAGGGCGATCCTAGCGGTTGCGCAGGGCCGGGACCTGACAGGACACGCTGCCGAATCCCTCGAAGGTCGCGGTGATGGTGCCCGGCCCGGTGCGGGTCGGCTTGGTGTGGGTGCCGGTGGTGATGATGGCGCCCGCCTCCAGGACGTGACCGCGCGCGGTCGCGAATTGGGACAGGAAGGCCACCACCTCGAACGGGTTCGGCCGCCAGTCGGCCGGGAGCGGGTCCAGCATCGTGCCGTCGCCGAGCTGGAGCGTCAGCGGGCCGGTCGCGACGGTCGGGACCTCCGCGATCGGCCGCAGCTCGCCGATCACCAGCGCGTTGGACGAGTTCATGTCCGCGATCACCGCCTTGGCGCCCATGGACGGCTTGTCGGCGTAGCGGCTGTCGGCCATCTCGATGGCGAGGCGGTAGCCGGCGCAGGCGGCGCGCACCTCGTCGGCGCTGACGGGCTTGGAGATCGTCGAGGCGAGCTCCAGAACGACTTCGGCCTCCGCCTCCGGCGAGAGGAAGCGATCGCCCCCGAAGACGGTGCCGTCGGGGAAGATCATCCCTTCCAGGAGCGGCGAGACGGTCGGCTCGGTCAGCCCGGAGGCGGCCTGCGCGGGCGGGACCGTCTGCGCGAGCTTCCAGCCGGCGATGGGCTGGCCGAGGCGGGCGCGCATCGCGTCCTGGATCTCGTAGGCCGCCGCCACGTCGGCGGGCGGCTCGGCGAGCTCGGTGAGGGGGCCTCCGGAGACGAAGGCGGCGGCGAGGCGTTCAGCGTCGGTCATGCGAGTTGGTAAGCCGTTTTGACGGTGGTGTAGAATTCGGCAGCATAGCGGCCCTGCTCACGCGGGCCATAGGACGACCCCTTGCGCCCGCCGAACGGCACGTGCGGGTCCACACCTGCGGTCGGCAGGTTCACCATGACCATGCCCGCCTCGGCGTTGCGCTTGAAGTGCGAGGCGTACTTGAGGCTCGTCGTGCAGATGCCGGACGACAGGCCGAACCTGGTGTCGTTGGCGACCGCGAGGGCCTCGTCGTAGTCCTTCACGCGCAGCACCGTGGCGACGGGACCGAAGATCTCCTCGCGGTTGATGCGCATGTCGTTGCTGGTCTCGGTGAAGAGGGCCGGCTGCAGGTAGAAGCCCGGCGTCGCGCGGTTCAGCCGCTCGCCGCCCCAGGCGAGCCTGGCGCCGTCCTCGCCCCGGCCGATCTCGATGTAGTTCATGTCCGTGTCGAGCTGCTTGGCGTCGACGACGGGGCCGATGTGCGTGCCGTCCTTGCGCGCGTCGTCCACCGAGAGGGACTGCAGCTTCGCGATGGTGGCCTCGACGAACCTGTCGTGGATCCCCTCCGTCACGATGAGGCGCGAGGAGGCGGTGCAGCGCTGGCCGGTGGAGAAGAACGCCCCGTTGACGGCGCAGTCGACCGCGATGTCGAGATCGGCGTCGTCGAGGATGACGAGCGGGTTCTTGCCGCCCATCTCGAGCTGCACCTTGCGCATGTGCTCGGCGCACTTCATCGCGACGTGCTTGCCCGTCGCCACCGAGCCGGTGAACGTCACCGCGTCGACGTCGGGGGAGGAGAGGATCGCCTCGCCGACCACCGAGCCCTTGCCCATGACGAGGTTGAGGACACCGTCCGGCAGGCCCGCGCGCTTCAGGATGTCGGCGAGCGCCCAGGCGCAGCCCGGTACCAGCTCCGCCGGCTTGATGACGATGGTGTTGCCGTAGCAGAGCGCCGGCGCGATCTTCCAGGCGGGGATCGCGATGGGGAAGTTCCACGGCGTGATCATGCCGACGACGCCCATCGGCTCGCGGGTGATCTCGATCTCGACGCCGGGACGGATCGACGGCACCTTCTCGCCCGCGAGACGAAGGCACTCGCCGGCGAAGAAGTCGAAGATCTGGCCCGCGCGGCCGGCCTCGCCGATCCCTTCCGCGAGCGTCTTGCCTTCCTCGCGCGCCAGCAGGTCGCCGAGCTCCTTGGCCCGGGCGAAGATCTCCGCCGCGGCCGCCTTCAGGATGTTGTGGCGCACCATGACGTTGGTGCGCGCCCACGACGGCGCGGCCGCCTTCGCGGCGGCGATCGCTGCGTTGGCCTGCGCCGCGTCTCCCTGCGCGTAGCGGCCGATCACGTCGTTGGTGTTGGACGGATTGATGTTCTCGGTAATGCCGGGACCCTCGGTCCACTCGCCCCCGATGAGATTGCTGAACGTGTCCATATTGACCCTTTTGACTGCCGGGCCCGCGGGCGGCGCGCGGCAGATGTATTAGTGTTTCTAGGTCTGTTCCCTCGTGGAGGTAGCGGACACGCCAGAGCGTGACAAGGCAAGGTGAATTGCCATGCGTCTTCAATATTAAACGGGATCGGGGCCTTTAGCGGGGGACGATCGTGATCGACGTCGTCTGCCGGTACGGGAACTCGGGCGTCGCGATGACGCCGGGGAAGTGCTCGTGGTTCACGGCGTCCGGCCAGTCCTGCGCCTCCAGCGCGATCGCCGAAAGCGGCCCGTACAGCGCACCGCCGAGACCCGGGACGGGAATCTCCGGCATGTCGAAGGCGTTGTAGACCTGGAGGCCCGGCCGGTCGGTGGACAGGACCAGCGTCATGTCGCGGCCCTCGAGCGTTGCAGCGGGGGCACGTTCGGCGAGGCAGAAGTTGTCGTCGAGCTCCATCTCGCCGATGGCCCGGGGGGTCATGAAGTCGAACTCGGTGCCGGCCACCGGCATGATCTCGCCGGTCGGGATGTTCGCCGCGTCCGTCACCGTCATCTCGTGCGCGGCGATGTGGAGGACGTGGTCGGCGACCGGGCCGCCGAGCGCGTAGTAGGAGTGCTGCGCGAGGGCGATCGGCGTCGGCCGGTCCGGCACGCCGGTCATGTTGAAGGTGACGGTGGGCCCGTCGACGGTGACATCGACCGTGAAGTGGACGGTGCCGGGATAGCCCATCGCGCCGTCCGGGCTCGTCAGGGCGAGGCGGGCGGCGCGGCCGTCCGACTCGAGCGACCAGAGCTGCCGGCCGAGGCCCTCCGAGCCGCCGTGCAGGTGGTTGCGGCCCTCGTTCCGGTCGAGCTGGTAGGTCTCGCCGTCGAGGCGGAGGCGGCCCTCGTGGACGCGGTTGGCGAGGCGGCCGGCGATGATGCCGAAGGAGCGGCTCCATTCGGGGTAGGGGGCGAACGTGTCGAAGCCGAGCGTCGCCTGCATGGGGCCGCGCGGTCCGTTCACCTCCCAGCTCTGCACCACGCCGCCGTAGGAGAGCAGCGCGAGGCTGATCGTCTCCGAGCGCAGCACCGTGCGCAGGACGGGGGTGCCGCGATACTCTCCGAATCGTTCGATCGTCATGGTCGTTACCGTTGCGCTGCAGCGAGGAGGCCGGCGGCGCCGATCATGGTGCCGCCGGTGATGCGGTTGGCCCAGCGCAGGCGCGAGGCGGTGAGCTTCAGCCGCCGCAGCGAGGCGCCGGCGCCCGCGTAGCCGCACGCGAAGAGGAACTCCACCACCAGGTAGAGCGCGCTCAGCACGATGAACTCGGCTGCCGTGAAGCCTGCCGGGGAGAGGAACTGCGGGATGAAGGCGGTGAAGATCAGCATCGACTTCGGATTGCTCATCGCCACCCAGAACGCCCGCCGCGCCAGCGTCAGAGGCGTGCCGCTGGGGACGGGGAGGCCGTCGTCGCTGACCGGTGCGCGCCACATGGAGATGCCGACCCAGACGAGATAGGCGACGCCGAACCACTTGATGACCGTGAACGCCGTCTCGGACGCGGCGACGACGGCGCCGAGGCCCACCGCGACGAGGACGATGAGGACCGCGAAGGCCGTCATCCGCCCGCACAGGCTGACGACGGTCGGGCCGAAGCCGGAGCGCATGCCGTAGCTGAGCGACAGGAGGTTGTTGGCCCCGGGCGTCGACGCGACGAGCGCCGCGGCGGGGATGAAGACCGCGAGCGTCGCGGGGTCGGGGAGGAGCGCGTCGAAGGTCATCTCGGTATCACGTTGCGCCCGGGGAAATGGCGTCGCTTACGGGCGGGGCAAGCGGGCCTTGAGAGTGCGGTCGAGGTCGCCGTCGAAGCCGTCGGCGCAGAAGGTGCCGCCCTGGAACAGGTCGCCCACCGCGTTCGGGCCGATCTTGGCCTGCTCGGCGAGGGCGAACGCCGCGTGGTCCTCCGCGCTGTGCCGGGGGACGTAGCCGAGCGCGGCGGCGGTGGCGTTGTCCCACCAGGCGCGCTCGTTGTGCGAGGCACCGTAGACGATGGCGTGGTGAATGTCCGGATGCTCGAGCCCGATGGTGATCAGCGCGGCGAGGTCCTCCGGGTGCATCCAGATGGAGAGGCGGCGGTGGTCGGCCGGCCGCTCGGCGATGTTGCCGATGCGGATCGACATGATGCGCATGCCGAACTTGTCCGCGTAGAGCGAGCCGAGCGCCTCGCCGAAGGCCTTGGAGACCCCGTAGAGCCCGTCCGGCCGCACCGCCTCGTCGATACCGATGCGCCGGGTGCGCGGGTAGAAGCCGCAGGCATGGTTGGAGGAGGCGAAGATCACGCGGCCCGTCCCCGCCGCGCGTGCCGCGTCCAGGATGTTGTGGTAGCCTTGGATGTTGGCTGCGTTCACCGTCTCCCAGTCCGCCTCGACCGATTGGCCGCCGAGGTGGATGAGCCCGTCGGCGCCCGTCATCAGCGCGTCGAGGGAGGGGCGGTCGGTGAGGTCGGCGGTGACCCAGCGCTCGCCGTCTGCCAGATCGGCGGGTTCGGCGCTGCGGTCGGAGAGGACGAGCGTGTAGCGGTTGCGCAGCAGCGGGCGGAGCATGGTCGCGACGCCGCCGGCCGCTCCCGTCATCACGATCGTCTTCATGGGTCTTGTGCAACCTCTGAGCTGTTTGTCCGTTGAACTACGCCGGCCGGGCATCGGGTGCAATGCGAGCGTCCCGGCATGATGGAGGAGGACGAAAATGGATGTGAACGGCGTCGGGATGATCACGGCCATCGTGATCGGCGGTATCGCGGGCTGGCTGGCCGAGAAATTCATGCGCAGCGACATGGGCATCGTCATGAACATCGTGCTGGGTATCGCCGGCGCGGTGATCCTGAATGCGATTCTGGCGGCTCTGGACACCGGCTTCGGTCAGGGTGTCTTCGCGTATCTGATCACGGCGGTGATCGGGTCCTGCCTGCTGATCGCGGGCGGACGGGCGATCCGGGGAGGCTAGCCGGGCCCGCCCGGCGGTCGTCCGCCGGGAGCCACGCTCGCCGCCCGGCCATCGCGCCTCGCCCCGCCGATGTTCGGCCCGGCCGGCGCGACGGGAGAGGGCGCCACGACGTGCCGGGGCGCTGGCCGGGTGCGGTGTTTGCCGCGCCTTGGCCCGACACGCCCCGCGGCACGCGGGACGGTCTGTGAGGAAAAGGCCGGTTGGCGACAGCCGGCGCGAAAACGGCCGCCGGGCGCGGGCATTGGCCCACGCCGGCGGCCGTTCGTCGTTCTGGCCGTCGTCCGATGCGCCCTGGCGGCGGGGGCACGGTGGCGCGTACCAGCGCCTTGGAGCCCAGGAGCCCGCGCGACGGACCCCTTCGTGCCGCGCCCGGCGCGGCTAGGCCGCGAGCTTGCCGTTCTGTTTGGCCACGTGGGTCGCGATGGCGTCCATCAGCGGCGGTGACAGGCAGTCGTACGGCGTCAGCGACAGCTCGGTCAGCCGCGAGCGGATCTCGTCCATCCGCGACGGCGGGAAGCCGGACTCGATGATCGACGAGACGAAGGCGGCGAACTCAGGCGGCGACCAGCCGCCGGAGTCGGACAGCTCGGTGTGGACGAAGTCGAGGCCGTAGAACGGGTGGTTGGTGTTCTCGATCCGGCCGTACATGTGGGTGCCGCAGCCGGTGCAGGCGTGGCGGACGATGGCGGCGCTCGAGTCGACCGGCTTCAGCTTCTCGGGATGCGCGGTGACGGAGAGGTGATCGCGCGGGACGACGGCGACCATCGAGAAGTTCGCGCCCGCAGGCTTCCAGCACTTCGTGCAGCCGCAGACGTGGTTGTGCGCGGTGTTCGAGGTCAGCGTGACTTCGACCTTGTCGGTCGGGCACTTGCAGTAAAGCTTGCCGCCCGAAAAACCCGGGCTGCCCGGCTGGACCCCGTGATCGACGGATGGATGGATCGACACAGCCATGAGCGAACGTCCTCCCAAATGGTATTTATTGTGCGGTCATGCCAGTAAGACGCGCGCCTGCAATGCAGTCTCGGCGACGCACGAAGTATTAGCGTTCCGACCCTAAAGCCCGGCTCAGCTGTCGGGGAGCGAGACAAAGGTATTAGGGGCCAGCCCGTCCGAATTCGGTCGCACGCGAATAAAATGGTTGCCTCATATCAACGGCCGAGACCCTGTGCGCGGCGGAGAGCGCGCCGTCCGGGCGGGCGGTGCCGCGCGGGCAGCCGGCGGCGAGGGCGGCCGGTGTCAGCCGCGCTCGTAGCGGCGCCAGCGGAACAGTGTGTCCGGAGCGCTGACGGCCGCCTCCAGCGCGGCGTCGAGCGCAGCGCGGTGGGGGGAGAGGACGCACACCGGGTCGGTATTGGCCGCGTCCCCCGTCACCATCATCGCCTGACAGCGGCAGCCGCCGAAGTCCTCCTCCCGCCGCGCGCAGGAGCGACAGGGGTCGCGCATCCAGTCCGTCCCGCGGAAGCGCTGGAATGCGGGCGAGGCGCGCCAGATCTCGGCGAGCGGGACGTCGCGGACGTTGTCGAACGTGAGATCGGGGATGCTGGCGGCGGCGTGACACGGCAGCACGTCCCCGGACGGCGAGACGGCGAGGAACTCCCGTCCCCAGCCGCTCATGCACGGCTTGGGATAGCGCGCGTAGTAGTCAGGGGCGACGTAGTCGATGGCGAGCGTGCCGCGCAGCCGCTCGCGGGCGGCCTCCACCACCTTGCCGGCGTGCTCCACCTGGTCCGGCCGCGGCATCAGCGCGGCGCGGTTGGCGAGGGCCCAGCCGTAGTACTGGGTATTGGCGACCTCCAGACGGTGCGCGCCGAGCTCGACCGCGAGGTCGATCATCAGCTCCACATTGTCGAGGTTGTGCCGGTGGACGACGGCGTTGAGCGTCAGCGGCAGCCCGCGCTCGGTGACGAGGCGGCAGGCGGCGCGCTTCTTCTCGTACGCGCCCTTCATGTTGGTGATGCGCCCGCAGCCCTCGGCGGTGGCGTCCTGCAGCGAGACCTGCACGTGGTCGACGCCGGCCGCGACCAGCGCGTCGGCCTTCTCCGGCGTCAGGGTGACGGCGGCGGTGATGAGATTGACGTAAAGGTCCGCCGCGCGCGCCTCGCGCACGATGTCGACGATGTCCCGACGGACCAGCGGCTCGCCGCCGGAGAGGTGGAGCTGGAGGGCGCCGAGCGCCGCCGCCTGCCGGAAGACGCGGCCCCATTCGGACGGCGTCAGCTCCCCCGACGGCGCCTCGAGGGCAACGGGGTTGGAGCAGTAGGGGCACTGCAGCGGGCACTTGTGTGTGACCTCGGCGAGGAGGCCGAGGAGGATCGGCGTGTCGGCCGCGGCGGGGCCGGCCGGACGCTCAAGCGTCGACGCGTCGGACATAGCCTTGCTCCACGAGCCCCATGACGAGCGGCGAAAGATCCGCCTCGATGACGTCGACGGGCGCGTCGTATTCGTCAGCGAGCGCGTCGATGACGGCGCCGTAGCGGGTCGGCGCGGCGAGCCGTTCCAGTACCTCGACCGTCGTGGGGCAGGGGTAGAGGACCTGCTCGGGCACGAGGAGGACCCATTGGCCGCGGATCTCGCAATGCTTCAGCCGGGCCCACGTGGGGCGCACGAGAATGTCGCTGGCGGAGAGTGGCGTCATCGCAAATCAGCCTCGACGGCGTGCCGCGGCAGGGCGTAGCGGGGCCGCCGCTCCCGGTAGACGCCCGTCATGGACGCGGCCGGGCGCGGCGGCAGGAACTCAGAACGTCGGGTTGACGTAGGCCGTTACTTCCATGCCGGCCGGCTTCTGCTGGATGGCGGGTTTGGTCCAGATCTTCTTCATGGTGCATCTCCCTAGTTGTCGACGCCGGTCGTTCGACCAGGTCCAGGTTAATCTCTCGTCCGGCACCGCGCCTCGCAAGTGATAGCGTCCATAGGGCGCGCCTATGCGGCGGCGCTCGCTGCGTCACGGTCCCGTAGGCGCTGCATATAGTTTCGACCCTGAATGATCCGCCGACGAGAGGCCGCAATTGCGCACGAAGGCCGGAATGGGCCGGGTTTCCAGGGCTTCCAGTCCCGACGCGGCGTCCTTCAGCGCCGCTTCCAGCGCCGCGATGCTCGGCAGGCGGGCGGTCTGGAAGGGGGTTAGCAAAACCGTTTGCCGCACCGGTAGACCAAGGTCGTAGAGCGTCACGTCGAACAGGAGGCGGGCCCCCTGGCGCACCGAAAGTTCCGGCACGATGGCGACGCCCTGGCCCTCCTCGACGAAGGCAAGCGCGCTCTCGAAGGTGCGGCAGCGCAGCGTCGCCTCAGAGCCCGGCAGGAGGCGGTCGTACCAGGCGGTGACGCGCGCGGTATGCTCGCTGCCGAAGGCATAGCGTGCGGTGCGGCTCATGGTGGCGCGCGCGTCCTCCGAGAGGCCCTGCGCCAGCGAGGTGACATCCGTCAGGTCCGGCAGGTCGCGCGGCACGGCGAGGAGCTGGCGGTCGCCGATGATGGGCACGGTGCGCAGGCCCTGCCCGGTCCCCTCCGAATAGTCGGACATCACCGCCGCATCGAACAGGCGGCCGTTGAGCTGCTCGCGCGCCTCCCGGGGCGTCACTTCGGCGAGGTCGAGGAGATAGCCCGGGTGGTCCCGCCTCATCCGCGCGAAGGCCGGCGCCACGAGGTTGCGGGCGAGGGAGGGCAGCGCGCCGACGGTGAGCTGGCTGCGCACCCCCTCGAAATATTCGCCGAGTCCGGCGCTGGCGCGGTCCACCGCCTCCAGGATGCCGCCCGCCTCGGCGAGGAGGAACTCGCCCGCCGGGGTGAGGCGCAGCTCGTTGTTGACGTAACGGATCAGCTTGCCGCCGATCATGTGCTCCATGCGGGAGAGCTGCTGCGAGATCGACGGCTGGCGCACGTCGAGCTGCTTGGCCGCACGCGTCAGCGACCGCGACTGCGCGACCGCCCAGAAGATCTGGAGCTGACGCAGCGTGAACTGATGCGATGTGTCCTTGGAGTCCATCGCCCAAGCATGGATGCACACGTGACCGCGCACAACTGTCGGGCGACGGATCGGTACGGCCGCCACGGCACCGACAATGGCCGGGCTTGACGCGGCGCCCGGCCCATGCCGCCGGGCGGCGGCCTACTTGGTGCCGAACATCCGGTCGCCGGCATCGCCGAGGCCGGGGACGATGTAGCCGTGATCGTTGAGGCATTCGTCCACCGCGGCGGACACGATGGGCACGTCGGGGTGGTGGCCGGAGAGGTTCTCCACCCCCTCGGGCGAGGCCAGCAGGCAGACGAACTTCATGTCCGTCGCGCCGGCCTCCTTGAGGCGGTCGATGGCGGCGATGGCGCTGTTGGCGGTCGCGAGCATCGGGTCGAGCACGATGACGCGGCGGTTGCCCATGTCGTCCGGCGCCTTGAAGTAGTACTCCACCGCCGCGAGCGTGTTGGGGTCGCGGTAAAGGCCGACGTGGGCGACGCGGGCGGCCGGGACGAGGTCCAGCATGCCGTCGAGCAGCCCCTCGCCGGCGCGCAGGATGGACGCGAACACCAGCTTCTTGCCCGTCAGCATCGGCGCCTGCATCGCCTGGATCGGGGTCTCGATGTCGACGAGCTCGAGCTCCAGGTCCCGCGTCGCCTCGTAGCACAGCAGCATCGCAATCTCCCGCAGGAGCTGGCGGAAGCTCGCCGTCGAGGTCTCCCTGCGGCGCATGATCGTCAGCTTGTGCTGCACCAGCGGGTGGTCGATGACGGTCACGTTGGGGTGGGTAGTGGGCATTCGCGAGAGGTCTCCAGGGGGCACCGCGACGGGCGGGGCGCTCGAAATCAGAGCGCGGGAAATCCGACCATAGCGGGCACGGCATGGCAATCGGCCGCGCCCGCCTGTTCCGGGCGTAGGCTGCCGGGACGGACTAAAAGACCGTCCCGTCGCTGACGATGGCGATCGGCGGGGTCCTGTCGGGGCGCGCCTCGGCCGCGAGGAGGCGGCCGGTCGCCCAGGTGCCGCCCTCCAGGATCGCGGCCAGCGGCAGCGCCTCGGGCGTCGCGTCGAGCCGCTCGCGCACCATCGGGGCGAGGCGGTCGAGGAGCGTCACGGTCGCAGCCCGCCACTCGACGATCAGCGGGTGATCGACGGGAAGCGGCGCGGTCTGCGGCTCGCGAAGCCGGAGCGCGCCGCCGTCCACGAAGAGGCCGCCGTTGCGGTACTCGGCAAGACCGGGCAGTGCATCGAGGTCGACGACGTCGACGCCGCGGATCACCAGCGGTTCGATCAGCGACAGCGACAGCCAGGTCGAGAGCTTGTGGAACGGCACGATGTCCGAGCCGGGAGTACCGTCGCCGAGCGCCGGGTGGCGCCAGGCGTCGCCGAGGGCGATGCCGCCGAGCTCCAGCCGGCTCGGCCAGATCGGGGCGAGGCCCTCGAGCACCATGTCGAGGATCGCGCTCGCCGGCAGCTCGCCGTCCTCCGCCTCGGCGGCGAGGGCGTCGATGAGGCCGCCCGGGCGCGGGTCGTCCTCGGTGGCGAAGAGGTCGGGCGCGGCGCGCGTCGCCTCGGCGAGCCGGGCGAGCAGCTCGCGCCGGCCCTCCGCCCCCTCGAGCGGGTTGTCCGGGGTGATCTGGAAGCCGGAGGCGAACTCCTCCGCGCTGACGAGCTCCAGCGCGGCGGCGTCGGCGCGCAGCGGATCGGCCGGGACGGCCGAGAACGAACCGGCGGCGAACATCGCGAACGAGGCGAGCGCCAGACCCTCCGAGCGGCCCGCGACCTCGCCCGTCGCCGCCTCGCGGTAGCGCCAGGCGGGACCGGCACCGGCGTCCAGCAGGACCGACACGATGGCGAGGTCGCCCATCGCCCGGGCGGCCTCCTCGGGCGTCGACCACGCACGCGCCGCGGCAAGGCTCGCGAAGCGGTCGAGGCCGGGGCTCTCGAAATGCCGGAAGCGGGCATGGAGCGGCACGGCGAGGTCCGGGTAGCGCTCGCGCGTCACCGCGGCGACGCGGTCCGCGATCGCCGGCATGGCGGCCGGGTCGAAACTGAAGTGCTCCGACGACCCGTTCTCGATCCGCGAGAACAGCATCGCCGAACGCTCGCGAACGGCCGTCGCGGACAGGAGGTAGCGCGCCGCCTCCAGCTCCGCCGATTCGGTCACCGCATCACTCATCGATGCCGCGGCCCTTGACCGTCGCGAGGTCCGATGTCGCGCCGGTCTCGGAATAGTAGCCCGCCGCCTTCTTGGCCTCGATCTCCACCGAGGCGTCCGCCGGGATCAGCTCCGGCGGGATCGACACGCGCTCGCCGATCTCGATCCCCGAGCCGACGATGGAATCGTACTTCATGTTGCTCATGGAGATGAAGCGGTGGATCTTCCTGATGCCCAGCCAGTGCAGCACGTCCGGCATCAGCTCCTGGAAGCGGGCGTCCTGGACGCCGGCGACGCATTCGGTCCGCTCGAAGTACTCGGCCGCCGTGTCGCCGCCTTCCTGGCGCTTCCTGGCGTTGTAGACGAGGAACTTCGTCACCTCGCCGAGCGCGCGGCCCTCCTTGCGGTTGTAGACGACGAGGCCCACGCCGCCGCGCTGCGCCTCGGCCACGCACTCCTCGATCCCGTGGATGAGGTAGGGCCGGCAGGTGCAGATGTCGGAGCCGAAGACGTCCGACCCGTTGCACTCGTCGTGCACGCGGCAGGTGAGGCGCACTTTCGGGTTGGCAAGGTCCGCCGCCTCGCCGAAGATGTAGACGCTGATCGAGCCGATCGGCGGCAGGAAGGCCAGCAGGTCCGGCCGGGTGACGAGCTCGGGGTACATGCCGCCCGTCTGCTCGAACAGGACGCGGCGCAGGCGCGTCTCCTCGACGCCGAACCGCGCGGCGATGCCGGGGAGGTACCACACCGGCTCGATCGCCGCCTTGGTGACCGCGACGTCGCCGCCTTCCTTCATGATCTTGCCGTCGATCGGAAGCCGCCCCTTGGCGACCGCCTCGTTCAGCTCGTGCATCGACAGGTGCGCCCGGGTGATCGCGATCGTCGGGCGGATGTCGACGCCCTCCGCGATCAGCGGCGCGAACGCCTCCGCGGCGATATGCCCGAACGGGTCGAGCGAGACGATCCGCTCCGGGTCGAGCCACTGCGGGTGCGGCCCGATCGGCACGACCGGCGACGTGTTGGCGAGATCCGGCCGCCGAATGGGATTGAGCGCGCCCGAGGTGACGGCCAGCGCGCGATAGAGGGAATAGGATCCGCCGTGCGTGCCGATGACGTTGCGGTCGGCTGTCTCGGTCACCGTTCCCACGATCGGCCCGCGCTCCATCGGATCCTTCGCGCCCCAGTGCAGCGGGAAGCGCAGGGCGCGTCCGTTGCCGGGGTGGGAGGTGAGGCGGATGTGGGTCTTGCGATTAACTGGATCGCCCATGCCGTGCTCCTGGGGCATTCGAGACGCCCGAGAATATGTGTCCTCGAACAAAAAATGCCCTGTCCTTAACTGGAAGGAAGGGCGCCACTTCGCACATCTACCCTAAAGGTTCCACAAATGGAATCGTCGCCAGACCGTTGAAGAAGCGAGCGCGTGCCGCAAAATGTGGTCATGAACATACCCCGCAGAAGATCGGGCGATATCCGCCCCCTGTCGTTCCCGGTCCTGATTGCCGACATTGGCGGTACCAACGCGCGGATGGCCGTGCTGCCGGAGGCGCATGCCCCGCTGCGCGACTTCCCGACGATCCGCACGTCCGACTTCCCGGATTTCGCCACCGCGGCGGAGGCGACCGTCCTCGACGCGACGTCGATCATGCCGCGTTCGCTGCTGATTGCGCTCGCCGGCCCCATCACCGGCGATCACGTCAAGCTGACCAACGCCGAATGGGACGTCCACCCCATCGCCCTCTGCCAGCGGCTCAATCTCGACACCGTCATCGCCTTCAACGACTTCGAGGCGCTGGCGCTGTCGCTGCCGTACCTGCGGGACGACCAGATCCAGCAGGTCGGCGGGGGCGAATCGCTGCCGCGCTCGCCGCGCGTGGTGATCGGCCCGGGCACCGGCCTCGGCGTCGCCGCGCTCGTCTACGGCGACAAGTGCTACACGCCGCTGGCCGGGGAGGGCGGGCACATCTCCATCGGTCCGGAGAGCGACCGCGACTTCGCCATCTGGCCCAACCTGGAGCGCTTCCACGGCCGGATCACCGGCGAGACCCTGCTGTCGGGCCGCGGCCTTGCCCGGATCTATCGGGCGATCGCCCGCACCGACGGCAAGGACCCCTGGTGCACCCAGGGCTCGGACGTCAACGAGGCGCTCGTCATGGGCGACGTGGTGGCGGAGGAGGCGGTCGACCTGTTCTTCACCTACCTCGGCCGCATGGCCGGCGACCTGGCGCTGATCGCGCTCGCCAAGGGCGGTGTCTACCTCGGCGGCGGAATCGTGCCGCGCTTCGCCGACCGGCTGGCGGCGAGCAGCTTCCGCGCCGCGTTCGAGGCCAAGGCGCCGCATTCGGACATCATGCGCGAGATTCCGACCTTCCTCATTACGGAGCCGAAGCCTGCGGTGGCGGGGATGGCGAGTTTCGCAACGCTGCCCGAGCGGTTCGCGCTCGACCTGTCGGGCCGCCGCTTCGGTCCCGAGGGCCTCGAAGGGTAGGCGGCGCCGGGAGAGAATCCACAGCCTGTGCAAAAGCTCTGCAAACAGGGCTTGCGCTCTCCCGGCTAATCGTCCATATGGCTGCCACGCAAGGCGCTGACGCGGCGCCGACGCAGGATGCGGGTGTAGCTCAGGGGTAGAGCACAACCTTGCCAAGGTTGGGGTCGTGGGTTCGAATCCCATCGCCCGCTCCAAACTCTCCAAAGATTTAGCCGACAATCTCCAAAGCGCATCCGGGCTCTCTGAGCGCCACGATGCATGCGCTCGCGCCAGCGGGTCATCGCCCGCCGCGATTGTCGCTTCCTTCCCATCTTCAGTTCGTACGCGGGTGTCGCACCCGACCGATTCGGGCGTCCGGCAACGGTCGATGCCACACCCATCGGCCGCCGCGGCGCCATGCCGGGCGGTTCTGCCAGCTTTCCGTTTTTGCGGGTCCGGTCGTCGCCGGGACGATACCCGGGCCCTGCGAACGCAGGGGAGCGGCGAAGACCGGGAGTCTCGTCAACGCGCCGGCACGCACGCGCCCGCGCGAAACGGCTGGGTGCCGTCCCGCTCGTTCAATCAGGGAAATTCGTCGCAGACCGTGATGGTGCCATCCGCGCGTCGGCCGATGGCGCTGCGCGACTACTCGAGGGGTGCGTTCGGACCGGCGGACTCGATTTCCATGTCGAGAAGCGCGCCCTCGGACATGTGGCCGAAGAAGTAGGGCATACGCTCCATCTCGCGCGTGTAGTCCAGCATCGTCTGGCGGCTGAACTCCATGAAGCACTCCATCGGCTCCATCCACCCGCTCGAGCGCGCCAGCGACAGCTCGAAATCGGCGTAGCGCTGCAGGCGGATGCTGACGAACCGTGCCGTTTCCCGCGTGATGTCGCTCGTCATCTGGCAGGCGGTCTTGGTCGCCGCTTCGATCGGTTCGACGGACAGCACGGGAAGTTCAGGCAGAAACGGAGCCTGGATATGATTGGTCGGCTTCATCGCTCACTCCTGTATCGGGGTCCCTTGGACCAGCCTCTCCGTTGAGTTCGTTAAGGCCGCGGCGTCCCGAACATGTCGGCCACGGCCGCCGGACTTAAACAACGTACAGTCGCTTGCTGCGTTGATGAACATCAAAGCCAATGTCTGAAGGCGGGTCTACCTAATAAATGAACTCGCCCTGGAGGCTACGATGGCAGCAGTGAAATCAATCCTCGTGCACGCAGAGAAGAGCGCCGCCGGCGCGGAACTCCTGACCGAGGCCGCGGCGTTCGCGCAGGCCCGCGACGCCCATCTCGTGGCGCTGACGGTCGGGGCCCAGCCGACCCTCGCCTACGCCGGTCTGCCGGACATCCCGCCGGACGTCTACGCGAGCGATCTGGCCGAGGCCCGTGAGGAGGTGAAGGCGACGATGAACTTCGTCACCGAGCGTCTCACGGCGACCGGTGTCTCCTTCGAGGTGCGCGGCACCGTCGTTCCCGCCGGCGAGGCGGGGCGCCAGTTCGCCCGTCAGGCGCGCTATGCCGACATTTCGATCTTCGCCCGCTCCGAGCTCGACCGCGACTGGCACGACCTCGTCGACGCGACGCTGTTCGAGAGCGGCCGGCCGCTCATCCTGTGCCCCGAGGGCGCGTCACTGAGCCGCATCGGAACGCGCGTCGCGATCGCCTGGCAGCCGGGCGCCGAAGCCTCCCGCGCGGTTCACGACGCCATCGACGTGATCCCCAAGGCCGAGGACGTCCGCATCGTCACCGTCGATCCGCGCGTCGGTGCCGGCGGTCACGGGGAGGAGCCCGGAACGGACCTCGCAACCGCGCTCGCCCGCCATGGCCTGCCGGTGACCGTGGATTCCATCCCGCGCGACAACCGTACGGTGGCGCAGGCGATCGTTCACCACGCCGAGGGGATCGACGCCGACCTGATCGTCTCCGGCGCCTACGGCCACTCGCGGCTGACCGAGATCATCCTCGGCGGCGTGACGCGCGACCTGATGGAGATCACCGACCGGCCGCTGCTGATGGCGCACTGACGGCTTCCATGGCGGGTGCCGCGGGGCGGCGAGCCCCGACGTCATCGCACGATCGGCCCGCCGGGCGCCTCGGCACGCGGCGGGCCAACGAGAGGACAGGATCCATGGACGGTCCCACCGCCACTTTCCCCGGACTGCCGCCGCTGCGCCCCATGACCCCCGGACCGGGGGCGGAGCGATGATGCGGGCGATGGTCGTGCGCGCGCCGGGCGAGCCGCTGGTGGAGAAGACGCGCGCGGTCCCGGAGCCGGGGCGCGGCGAGATCCTCATCGAGGTCAGCGCCTGCGGCGTCTGCCGCACGGACCTTCACGTGGCCGACGGCGACCTCACGCAGACGCGCTATCCGGTGGTGCCGGGCCACGAGGTCATTGGCCGCGTCCTCGCGCTGGGCGAGGGCGTCGACGGATGGTCCGTCGGCGAGAAGGTTGGCGTGCCGTGGCTCGGTTCGGCCTGCGGTCATTGCCCCTACTGCGCGATGCAGCGGGAGAACCTGTGCGACACGCCGACGTTCACCGGCTGCTCCCGGGACGGCGGCTTCGCCACCCACCTCACCGCCGACGCGGCCTTCTGCCTGCATCTCCCCGAAAGCCTCGACGACATCAGCGGCACGCCGCTCCTGTGCGCGGGCCTCATCGGCTACCGGTCGTACCGGATGGCGGGGGAGGGCCGGCGTCTCGGGCTCTACGGCTTCGGCGCCGCGGCGCACATCCTCGCCCAGGTCGCCGCCGGTGACGGGCGCGAGGTATACGCCTTCACCCGGCCCGGCGACACGCGCTCACAGGAGTTCGCCCGGTCGCTCGGCGCGGTCTGGGCGGGGGCTTCGAACGAGGCGCCACCGGCCGAGCTCGACGCCGCGATCCTCTTCGCTCCCGTCGGCGCGCTCGTCCCGGAGTCGTTGAAGCGGGTGCGCAAAGGAGGGCGCGTCGTCTGCGCGGGAATTCACATGAGCGACATCCCGGGGTTCCCGTACGCCGACCTGTGGGGCGAGCGGGAGATCCTGTCGGTCGCGAACCTCACCCGCGAGGACGGGCACGAGTTCTTCGCCCGCGTCGCCCGCGCGCCGGTCAGCGTCCACACCAGGACGTACCCGCTCGCGTCGGCGAACGCGGCCCTGGACGACCTGCGGCAGGGCGAGCTCGACGGAGCGGCCGTCCTCGTCCCGTGAGGTTGCCGCACGGACGGAACTGCGCGATTTTTCTATGATCCCAGCGCGGTCCTGATATGCGATTTCGTTAAAAGGCCACGGAACCCTGCACTATTGCCTCTGTGACGGTTCTGCGAATTGACCTCGGTCAAGGTCTGCGGCTGCCGAGCGGGTGCAGGGATCGAGGTCCTGGGAAGCCCGGAGTGCGCCATGTCCCAAACGGCCCGATCCACCCTCTCGCTCGTCTCGCCGGAGCCAGTCGATCACCCTGTCGCGCCGCACTCGCCCGATGCGGCGGGCACGCCCCCGCGGCACTCGCCCGAGACCCCGCCGACGGCGTCGCCGGACCGGCCGACCGTGTTCGACATGATCGACCGCTCGCTGCACGCCTCGGCGGCGCACCTGACGATGGGGCTCTCTCCCGCCGCGCTCGCCGGCGCCTATCTCGACTGGGCGGCGCACGTGTCGTTCTCGCCCGGCAAGCAGCTCGAGCTGATGACCGAGGCGGGCAGGAAGGCGACCGCGCTCGCCGACTATGCCGGCCGCGCGCTGATGGAAGGCGAGAAGGCCGAGCGGCCCGTCGCCCCGCTGCCGCAGGACTACCGCTTCGCCGAGGCGTCATGGCGCCAGTGGCCCTACAACATGCTGGAGCAAAGCTTCCTGACGGTGCAGGACTGGTGGCAGGACGCCACCACCGGCGTCCACGGCGTCACCCATCAGCACGAGCGGATGGCCGAGTTCTGCGCCCGGCAGATCCTCGACGCCTTCGCGCCCTCGAACATGCTCCTCACCAACCCCGAGGTGGTGCGCCGGACCTTCAACGAAGGCGGCATGAACCTCGTGCGCGGGTTCCAGAACTTCCTCGAGGACGCGCACCGCACCGCCGCGCATCGTCCGCCTCCCGGCACCGAGGACTTCAAGGTCGGCGAGGACGTCGCCGTCACGCCGGGCAAGGTGGTGTTCCGCAACCACCTCATCGAACTGATCCAGTATTCCCCGACCACCGAGACGGTGACGCCGGAGCCGATCCTCATCATCCCGGCCTGGATCATGAAGTACTACATCCTGGACCTGTCGCCGCATAACTCGCTGATCCGGTACCTGGTCGGGCAGGGGCACACGGTGTTCGCCATCTCCTGGCGCAACCCGGGCGCCGAGGACCGGGACCTCGGGATGGACGACTACGTCACCATGGGCCCGCTCGCCGCGCTCGACGCGATCGGAAAGATCGTGCCGGAACGGAAGGTCCACGCGGTCGGCTACTGCCTCGGCGGAACGCTCCTCTCCATCACCGCGGCCGCCATGGCGCGCGACAACGACGACCGCCTCGCGAGTGTCGTGATGTTCGCCGCGCAGACCGACTTCACCGAGGCCGGCGAGCTGACGCTCTTCATCAACGAGAGCCAGCTCTGCTTCCTCGAGGACATGATGTGGGAGTCGGGCTACCTCGACAGCACGCAGATGGCCGGCGCCTTCCAGATCCTGCGGTCGAACGACCTCATCTGGTCGAAGGTCGTGCGCGAGTACATGCTCGGCGAGCGCGCGCCGATGATCGACCTGATGGCCTGGAACGCCGACGCGACGCGGATGCCCTACCGGATGCACCGGGAGTACCTGCGCCACCTCTTCCTCGACAACGACCTCGCGAAGGGGCGCTACATGGTGTTCGGCCGGCCGGTTGCCGTCGGCGACATCCGCGTGCCGATCTTCGCGGTCGGGACCGAGCACGACCACGTCGCGCCCTGGCATTCGGCCTACAAGATCAACCTTCTCGCCGACACGGACGTGACCTTCGTGCTGACGAGCGGCGGCCACAATGCCGGCATCGTCTCCGAGCCCGGCCACAAGCACCGGCATTACCGCATCCGCACCAAGACCGAGACGGGCCACTACATCGACCCGGACAAGTTCGTGGCCGAGACTCCGGTGAAGGAAGGCTCCTGGTGGCCCGAGCTCTCCGAGTTCCTCACCGTCCATTCCGGCGAGCCGGTCGCTCCGCCGTCCATGGGCGCGCCCGCCGCCGGTCTCGCGCCGGTGTGCGACGCGCCCGGCACCTACGTCCTGATGCGGTAGGGGGATCCATGGCGCTCTCACTGACACCGCTCGCCGGGCGCAAGGGTCTCGTCGTCGGCATCGCCAACGAGCACTCCATCGCGGCCGGCTGCGCGGCGGCCTTCCGCGAGGCGGGGGCCGACCTCGCCGTCACCTACCTCAACGAGAAGGCCAGACGCTTCGTGGAGCCGGTCGCGACCGCTCTGGGCGCCGACCTCTTCCTGCCGCTCGACGTCGCGGACGACGCCCAGCTCGACGCCGTCTTCGCGGCGATCGCCGCGAAGTGGGGGAAGCTCGACTTCCTGCTCCACTCGATCGCCTACTGCCGCAAGGAGGACCTGCACGGGCGCGTGGTCGACACCTCCCGCGACGGCTTCGCCGAGGCGATGGACATCTCCGTCCACTCGCTGCTCCGGATGGCGAAGCGCGCCGAGCCGCTGATGGCGGACGGCGGGTCCATCCTCACCGTCAGCTACTACGGGGCGGAGAAGGTGGTCGACAACTACAACGTCATGGGGCCGGTGAAGGCCGCGCTCGAGTCGTGCGTGCGCTACCTCGCGGCGGAGCTCGGGCCGCAGGGGATCCGCGTCAACGCCCTGTCGCCGGGGCCGCTGATGACCCGCGCCGCGTCCGGTATCGCCCACTTCGACGCGCTGCTCGACGAGGCCCGCGCCCGCGCGCCGGAACGCCAGGTCGTCACCATCGAGGACGTGGGCGCGATGGCGCTCTACTACGTCAGCGATGCCGCCCGCCGCGTCACCGGAAACGTCGCCTACATCGACGCCGGCATCAACGTGATGGCCTGATCCATGGAGTACATCGAGAACAGGACGTTCGAGGAGCTCCAGGTCGGGGACAGCGCCGAGATCACGCGGACCCTGCGCCACGACGACATCGAGCTCTTCGCCGTGATGTCCGGCGACGTGAACCCGGCGCACGTGGACCCCGAGTACGCGGCGTCGGACATGTTCCACAGGGTGATCGCCCACGGGATGTGGGGCGGCGCGCTCATCTCGGCGGTGCTGGGAACGGAGCTGCCGGGGCCGGGGACGATCTACCTCGACCAGTCGCTCCAGTTCCGCCGTCCGGTCGGGCTGGGCGATACCGTGACCGTGCGCGTCACGGTCGCCGAGAAGTACCCCGACACCAGGCGGCTGAAGCTCGCCTGCGAATGTCTCAACCAGGAGGGCAAGCAGGTCATCGTCGGGGAGGCGCTGGTGATCGCGCCGTCCGAGAAGGTCCGGCGCCCCCGCGTCACGCTGCCGGAGGTCCACCTCCACGAACGCGGCGCACGCCACCGCGAGCTGGTCAAGCTCGCCGCGCCGTACGAGCCGATCCGCGTCGCGGTGGTCCAACCGGTCAACGCGGCGTCGCTGCACGATGCGCTGGACGCGAAGGAGGAAGGGCTGATCGAACCCGTCCTCGTCGGCCCGGAGGCGAAGATCCGCCGGGCCGCCGAGGAGATCGACCGCTCGCTCGACGGGGTCACGCTGGAGGCGGTCCCGCACAGCCATGCGGCCGCGGCGCGGGCGGTGGAACTCGCCCGCACCGGCAAGGTCGACGCGCTGATGAAGGGCGCGATCGCGATGGACGAGCTGATGGACGCGGTGCTCGCACCCGAGGCCCTCGCCACCGAGCGGCGCGCGAGCCACGTCCACGTCCTCGACGTGCCGACCTATCCGAAGCCGCTCCTCATCACCGACGCGGCGCTGCTCGCCTACCCCACGCTCGCCGACAAGCGGGACATCGTGCGCAACGCCGTCGACCTCGCGAAGTCTTTGGGGATCGAGGCGCCGAAGGTCGCGATCCTGTCCGCGAGCGAGGTGGTCGACCCCAGGATTCGCTCCACCATGGAGGCCGCCGCGCTCTGCAAGATGGCCGAGCGGGGACAGATCGCGGGGGCCGTCGTCGACGGGCCATTGGCGTTCGACAGCGCGATCTCCCGCAAGGCCGCCGCGGCGAACGGCGTCGCCGGTCTCGTGGCGGGGGACGCCGATGTCCTGGTGGTGCCGGACCTCGAGGCGGGGACCCTTCTGGTGAAGGAGCTGGTGCACCTCGCGGGCGCGGACTCGGCGGGGATCATCCTCGGTGCGCGCGTCCCGGCGATCATCCCGGGGCGATCCGACGGGGCGCTGCCGAGCCTCGCGTCCGCCGCGCTCGCCAAGCTCTACCTGCATCGCGGCGACCATGGCACCGCACTTGCCAGTGGGGATCCCTCGCGGGAGGATGCCGCATGAGCGATGAGGCGACGGGACGTGTTGTGGCGGTGCGCGGCGCGGTGATCGACGTCGCGTTCGACGGCCCCTTGCCGCGGATCGACGATGCCCTGACCGTCGCCTGGGACCAGCCCGAGCCGCTGGTCGTGGAGGTCGCCGCCCATCTCGACGAGCATACCGTGCGCACGGTCGCCCTCGCGGCCACCATCGGCCTGAGGCGCGGCACGCCGGTCGTCCCGGTCGGCGGCCCGATCGAGGTGCCGGCGGACGAGGCGGTGCTGGGCCGCCTGCTCGACGTGATGGGCACGGTGCGCGACGGCGGTCCGCCGCTCCCCGAGGGGATCGCGCGCAAGCCGATCCACCGCCCGGCGCCCCCGCTCGACAAGCGCACCGCCGCGACGAGCGTCTTCGAGACCGGCATCAAGGTGATCGACCTCCTCGCTCCGCTGCCGCAGGGCGGCAAGGCGGCGATGTTCGGCGGCGCCGGCGTCGGCAAGACCGTCGTCGTGATGGAGCTGATCCACGCGATGGTGGAGAGCTACGCCGGCATCTCCGTCTTCGCCGGCATCGGCGAGCGGTCCCGCGAGGGGCACGAGCTCCTCAACGACATGAAGGGATCGGGCGTCCTCGACCGCTGCGCCCTCGTCTTCGGCCAGATGAACGAGCCGCCGGGGGCGCGCTGGCGCGTCGGTCTGACCGCGCTCACCATCGCCGAGCACTTCCGGGACGAGAAGAAGCAGAACGTGCTGCTCCTGATGGACAACGTCTTCCGCTTCGTTCAGGCGGGCAGCGAGGTCTCCGGCCTTCTCGGGCGCCTGCCGTCGCGCGTCGGCTACCAGCCCACCCTCGCCACCGAGATCGCCGAGCTGCAGGAGCGCATCGCCTCCGTCGAGGACGCGTCGGTGACGGCGATCGAGGCCGTCTACGTGCCCGCCGACGACTTCACCGACCCTGCCGTCACCGCGATCTCCAACCACCTCGACTCGATGATCGTCCTGTCGCGCGCCATGGCGGCGGAGGGGATGTATCCGGCGGTCGACCCGCTCGGGTCCTCCTCGGTGCTGCTCGACCCCACCGTGGTCGGTGCCGAGCACTACCGCGTCGCGCAGGACGTCCGCGCGACCATCGCCCAGTACCGCGAGTTGCAGGACATCATCTCGCTCCTCGGCATCGAGGAACTGTCCGTCGCCGACCGCCTCGCCGTCAACCGCGCGCGCCGGCTGCAGCGGTTCCTGACGCAACCCTTCTCCGTGACCGAGGCGTTCACGGGAATGCCCGGGCGGTCGGTCAAGCGCGCCGACACGGTGGCCGGCTGCCGCGCGATCCTCGACGGCGAGTGCGACGACTGGGACGAGGGCGACCTCTACATGATCGGCAGCCTCGACGAGGCGCGGGCCAAACACGCCGGCAACGGGCACGCCGGGGAGACCAGGGCGGCATGAGGCTCCTGATCACCACCCCCACGCAGATCGTCGTCGACACCGAGGCCGTCTCCGTGCGCGCCGAGGACGAGACGGGGAGCTTCGGCATCCTGCACGGACACGCCGACTTCCTGACGGCGCTCACCGTGGGCGTGGTGACCTGGCGCGGCACGGACGGTGCGCGGCACCACTGCGCGGTCCAGCGCGGCGTCTTCTCCGTCACCGGAGGGACCGACGTGGCCGTCGCGACGCGCGAGGCGGTGGTGGCGGACGACCTCGGCCACCTGGAGCGCGAGGTCCTCGCGACATTCGCCCAGCGCCTCGACGAGGAGCGCACCGCCCGCACCGACAGTCTCAAGCTCCAGATGAAGGCGATCCGCCAGATCGTCGCCAACCTCTCCGCCCGCCCCGGCGATGTGCTGGGGCACGACGTGACGGGCCGCGGTGTCGCCGGGGGGCCGGGATGACCAAGGCCGAGGAGGATCCCACCCAGGGCCTCGCCGCCGGTGCCCGGCGCCGGCACGAGCGCGAGCGCCGCTGGTACAGGGAGGGCGAGCCCTCGATGATGCGCCAGGTCGGGCAGATCGGCCTCCTGGGATGGATCGTCGTCGCGCCGACGCTGCTGTTCCTGTTCGTCGGCCGGTGGCTCGACCATCTCGCCGGCACCCAGATCTTCTTCTCCGCCCCGCTGATGATGCTGGGGCTCGCGGCCGGCTGCTGGTCGGCCTGGCGCTGGATGCACCGGCAATGACGCTCAACGCCGAAACGCTTCACATCGCCGGCCTGGCGGCGGGGTTCTTCGCCCTCGGCATCGCCATCGGCGCGGCGCACTTCCTGTCGCTGCGCACCAGCGTGCGGTGGATCACGTCCGGCCGCGTCCTCGCACCCGTCGTTCTGCAGGTCGCCCGCCACGCGGTGCTGATCGCCGCGCTCTTCGCGATCGTGCGTCTCGCCGGCGGGGTCGCCCTCGTGGCCGCCGCGGCGGGCGTGCTCGCAACGCGCGCGCTCCTCATGCGGCGGGAACGGCGCGCGGGGGAGGCGGCGCTCGCCGCCGAGACGCTTCGGCAGGAGCGGTCGCATGGATAGCACGCCCCTCGTCGCCAAGGTCGACTTCTGGATCGGCACCGTGCCGATCACCGAGCCGGTGGTGATCACCTGGTGCATCATCGCCGTGCTCGCCGGCGGGGCCTGCCTCGTCACACGGCATCTCTCGCTGGTTCCGGGCACGTGGCAGACGGTCCTGGAACTCGTCGTCGGCGTCATCGACGACCAGATCCGCGTCACGATGCGCGCCGAGCCGGAGCCCTACCGCGCCCTCATCGGTACGCTGCTCATCTTCATCCTGACGGCGAACTGGTCGTCCCTCGTCCCCGGCGTCGAACCGCCGACGGCGCATGTGGAGACGGACGCCGCGCTCGGCCTCATCGTCTTCGTCGCGACGCTCGGCTTCGGCATCAAGGAGCTGGGCCTCAGGGGCTACCTCGCCACGTTCGCCCAGCCGACGATCCTGATGATGCCGGTGAACCTCGTCGAGGTCTTCACCCGGACCTTCTCGATGATCGTGCGTCTCTTCGGCAACGTGATGAGCGGGGTGTTCATCATCGGCATCATCCTCTCGCTCGCCGCGATCCTGGTGCCGGTGCCGCTGATGGCACTCGATCTGCTGACGGGGGCGGTTCAGGCGTACATCTTCGCCGCCCTCGCCATGGTCTTCATCGCCAGCGCCCTCGAGGAGGGCCGGCAACAAACCGACAGGAGTGACACGCCATGAACTGGGTCGAGATCGCCAGCATCATCGCGGCCGGTATCGCGGTCTCCGCCGGAGCGATCGGGCCGGCGCTCGGCGAGGGACGGTCGGTCGCCGCCGCGATGGACGCCATCGCCCGGCAGCCGGAAGCCGCGGGCACCATCTCGCGCACGCTCTTCGTCGGCCTCGCCATGATCGAGACGACGGCGATCTACTGCCTCGTCGTCGCGCTGCTGCTCCTGTTCGCGAACCCGTTCATCGGCTGACGATGAGCATCGACTGGTGGACGCTGGCGTTTCAGACGATCAACGTCCTCATCCTCGTCGGGCTGCTGGCACGGTTCTTCTTCAGACCGGTGGCGGAGATCGTCGCCAGGCGGAAGGCGGAGATCGCCAGAAGCCTCGATGACGCGAGGACCGCGCGCGAGGAGGCGGACCGGCTGAAGGTCGAGCGCGAGGCGCGGCTCGCCACCGTCGGCCCCGAGCGGGACCGCCTGTTCGCCGCCGCCGAGGCCGAGGCCGAGAAGCACCGTCAGGGCCTCGTCGCCGCGGCGGAGGCGGAGGCGGCGAAGGTGCGGGAGGCCGGCGAGGCCGACGTCGCCCGCGACCGGGCCGCCGCCGAGAGGGCGGTCGCCGGCCACGCGTCGCAGCTCGCCTTCGCCATCGCCCGCCGCCTCGTCGAGCGGATCCCGGCCGAGGCGCTGACGCTCGCCTTCCTCGACGGCCTCGTGGCGCAGGTCGCGGCCCTCCCGGACGACGACCGCCGGCGCCTCGCCGCCGAGGACGTCCATCTCGTCAGCGCGGCGCCGCTCGGCGATGCGGAGCCCGCGGTGCGCGCCGCCCTCGCCGGGGTGCTGGGCGACGGGGTGTCCGTCAGCGTCACCGTCGATCCGGCGCTGATCGCCGGGCTCGAGATCCAGGCCGCGTCGCTGGTGGTGCGCAACTCCTGGCGGGCGGACCTCGAACGCATTCAGAAGGAGGTTTCCAGTGAGCGACGCCACGCAGCTTGACGCCTGGCTCGACACCGCGCGCGCGAAGGTCGAAGCCGCCGACATCGGCGCCTCCGCCGAGGAGGTGGGCCGGGTGGAATCGGCGGCCGACGGCGTCGCCTTCGTCTCCGGCCTCCCCGGGGTGCGGCTCGACGAGCTGGTACGATTCGAGCGCGGCGGGGTGGGCTACGTCTCCTCCCTCAATGCCGATACCGTCGCCTGCGTGCTTCTCGACGACGCGGCGGGCGTTCTCGCCGGCGACCGGGTCACCGGCAGCGGCGAGGTGGTGCGGGTGCCGACGGGGCCGGCGCTTCTCGGCCGCGTCGTCGACCCGCTCGGCCGGCCGCTCGACGGCGGTCCCCCCATCGACGGCGAGGCGCAGGAGCCGGTGGAGCGTCCCGCGCCGCCCATCCAGGCGCGCGACTTCGTGACGGAGCCGGTAAAGACCGGCCTGCTCGTCGTGGACGCGATGTTCGCCCTGGGGCGGGGCCAGCGGGAGCTGATCGTCGGCGACCGCGCGATCGGCAAGACCGCGGTGGGTGTCGACGCGATCATCAACCAGAAGAACACCGACATCATCTCGGTCTACGTCGCGGTGGGGCAGAAGTCGTCCACGGTCGCGCGCGTGATCGAGGCGATCCGTCGCCATGGCGCGCCGGAGCGCACGATCATCGTCGTCGCCTCGCCGTCGAGCGCGCTGGGGCTGCAGTGGATCGCGCCGTTTGCCGCCGCCACGATGGCAGAGCATTTCCGCGACCGGGGCCAGCACGCGCTGATCGTCATCGACGACCTGACCAAGCACGCCGCCACCCACCGGGAGATCGCGCTCATCACCCGCCAGCCGCCCGGCCGCGAGGCGTACCCCGGCGATGTCTTCTACGTCCACGCGAGGCTCCTGGAGCGGGCGGCGAAACTGTCGAAGGAGCACGGCGGCGGCTCGCTGACGGCGCTGCCCATTGCCGAGCTCGATGCCGGCAACCTGTCGGCCTACATCCCGACCAACCTCATCTCGATCACGGACGGGCAGATCGTTCTCGATTCGGCGCTGTTCCAGGCGGGGCAGAAGCCTGCGGTGGACGTCGGGCGCAGCGTCAGCCGCGTCGGCGGCAAGACGCAGGCGCCGGCGCTCCGCAAGGCCGCCAGCATGCTGCGGCTCGACTACGCGCAGTTCCTCGAGATCGAGATGTTCACCCGCTTCGGCGGTGTCACGGACGCGAAGGTGAAGGACCGTATCGCACGCGGACGGCGCATCCGGGCGGTGCTGTCGCAGGACCAGTACGCGCCGTTCCGCCTGGTGGACGAGGTGGCGATGGTGCTTGCCGTGCAGGGCGGCGTCCTCGACCCGCTCCCGGTCGACAAGGTGCCGGCCTTCCGCACCGGCCTGCCCGCGGCGCTGGACCGGGCGGCGGGCGGCGTGGTCGAGAGCGTCGAGGCCACCGGCACGCTGGACGATGCGGGTCGCGAGACGCTGCTGTCGGCGATGACGGCGCTGGTCGCCGACCTCACGCGGTCGACCTCTGAGCCGAGCGCGGCCGAGCCGGCGGGGGCGGCGGACGGTGGCTGACCGGCACGCGGAGATCCAGGCACGGATCGCCAACGTCACCCAGCTTCAGGCGGTGGTGACGGCGATGCGCGGGATCGCCGCCGCACGCGCCCAGCACGGCCGCTCGCTCCTCTCGGCGATCGACGCCTACGGGCGCCTCGTCGGCGGAGCGATCGGCAGGGCCGCGGTCGGCGCCACGGCGGACGAGACGCCCGCCGCGTCCGCGCCGCCCAGAACAGCGCTCGTCGCCTTCTGTGCCGAGGAAGGGTTCGCGGGCGCATTCAGCGAACACATCCTGGACGCGGTCGCGGCGGCGGCACCCGAGGCGCTCATCATCGTCGGCACCCGGGGGGCGGCGATCGCCCGCGAACGCGGCATCGAGCCGACGCACACCGCCGTCATGCCGAGCCATGTCGACGCGCTCCCGGCGCTCGCCACGAGCCTGGTGGACATGGTCTACGAGATGCTGGCGGAGGGGGAGGTCTCCCGCCTCGAGGTGGTGTTCGGACGGCAGGTCTCCGACAGCGCCGTCGCCGCCGAGCGCATCTCCGTCCTCCCGCTCGACACGGCCCGCTTCCGGCCGCAGAAGCGGACCGAGCCGCCGCTGACCACGCTGCCGCCCGCCGTCCTGGTGGAGCGGCTCGCGGCCGAGTACGTCTTCGCCGCGCTCTGCGCGACGGCGATGCACGCCTACGTCGCCGAAAACGATGCGCGGCTGCGGGCGATGGCCGCCGCCCGCAACAACATCGAGCAGCGCCTCACGGACCTCTCGATGACGGAGAAGGCGCTGCGGCAGGAGGAGATCACCTCCGAGATCATCGAGCTGTGTGCCGGCGCGGAGGCCGCACGGAGCTAGCGGAGCCTCGGCGGCGACCCGCCGGATCCGATGGCGAGGGTCAGGTCCGGTGGTCGGGGCGCTACTTCGCGACGGTGCAGTCGTATTCCGTTCCGTCGGGGTCGGCCTCGCGGTACATCGCGTTGTCGCCCTTCATCCAGATGGAGCGGCCGAAGCTTCCATCGTACTTCGCGCCGGACGCCGTGCGCACGATCGTGCCGACGTCCACGGTGTCGCCGCGCTCGAACCGCAGGCTCTCGAGCGGGGTGTGGAAGAACATCGTCACCACCTCGTTGGCGGGGTTGCCGTCGCAGATCCAGGTCACGGTATTGAACGGCTCTTCCAGCATGTAGCGGGCGACGAGCTCGGCCTCGCGCCTGAGGTAGGCGTCCTCGATGCAGGTGTCGGCGTCCTCCGACTTCCAGCAGTCGTCGCGGCCGCCGATCCAGCCGCGTTGCGTGGCGCGAAGCTCGTTCTCCGCCTCCTCCGTCCCGGCGCCGAGCCTGTCGACAACGGTGAGGGCGGCCTCGTAGCGGGCGGCGAGGCGGCGGTCGAGGGCGGCGAGATCGGGGTCCTCGCAGATCAACGTCTCGACCTCGCCGGTCACGCCGGCGCAGTCGAAGGAGGGACCTTCCTCGGCGAGTGCCGGTCCGGCGACGGCGGCGGTCACAAGGGCGGCGAGGAGGGCGAGGGGGCGGGTCATTCGGGTCACGGCGCTCGTTCCGGTGAGGTCTCGTCGCCGCTGCCGGGGGCCGTCAGGGCCTTACCTCGATAGCATGAATCGCCCGCCGGCGGCAGATCCGGCACGGCGCCCGGGACGTCCGGGCGGGCCCGCCGCTCAGGCGAGCTTGCGCAGGAGGCGGACGATGGTCTCCCGCTCGCGCGCGGTCAGCGGCTTCATCGTCTCCTCGGTGATCTCGTGGCCGCGGGCCTGGAGCTGCGGCAGCAGCGCCGCGCCCCGGCTGGACAGCGAGACGATCCGGAGCCGCCCGTCCGACGGGTCCGGCGCGACGACGACGAGGCCCTTGGCGGCGAGGCGGTCCACCACGCCCTTCACGGTCGCCACGTCGAGCGCGGCGAGGCGGCCGAGATGGTTCTGCGAGCTGGGGCCCACCTCGGCGAGGCGGGTCATCAGGCTGAACTGCGTCGGCGTCAGCCCCTCGTCCATCCTGTCCTGAAAGATCGAGGTGTGTCGCTGCGTGGCGAGGCGCATCAGATAGCCGATCTGGTCGTCCAGAACGTACGGCCTGTCGTTCGTCATACGGCCAGGGTCTCGCGTGCAATGTCCGGCTCGGCGTCGAGCGCGGCGAACGCGCCGTCGAAGCGCACCGCACCCTTTTCGATGATGACGGCGCGATCGGCAACCAGCCGGGCGAAATGAAGGTTCTGTTCCGAAAGGAGAACGGCGAGCCCGCTCGACTTCATCTCGAGAATGACCTTCGCCATCTGCTCGACGATGAGCGGCGAGATCCCCTCCGACGGCTCGTCCAGCAGGATGAGGCGCGGGTTGCCGACGAGGGTGCGCGCGATCGTGAGCATCTGCTGCTCGCCGCCGGAGAGACGTCCGGCGGCCGTGGTCCGCCGCTCGGCAAGGTTCGGAAACAGCGTGAAGAGGGCGTCGGCGGTCCACGTCGGGGCATCGTCGCGCGGCGGGCGCCGGCCGACCTCGAGGTTCTCCATCACCGAGAGCTCGCGGAACACGCGCCGGTCCTCCGGCACGAAGCCGAGGCCGAGGCGGCAGGCGCGGTATGGCGGCCAGCCGGTGATGTTCGTGCCGTCGAAGCGCACGGTGCCGGAGCGCGGGCGCGTCAGCCCCATGACGGAGCGGATGGTGGTGGACTTGCCCGCCCCGTTGCGGCCGAGCAGAGCCACCACCTCATGCGGGCCGACACCGAACGTCACGTCGTGCAGGATGTGCGCGCCGCCGTAGAACGTGTTGACGGCTTCGAGATCGAGCATGCGGCGGCTCTATCGCTGCGCGAGGGCGAGCTGCAGGCCGAGGGCGGCGAACGTCCCCGCGAACACCCGCCGCAGCCACTTCATGACGCCCGGACGCTCCAGAACCGCCGTGCGGGCCGCCGCGGCGAGGGCGCCGTAGAGGACGAAGACGACGAAGGTCATGGCCATGAAGGTGAGGGCGAGGGGGACCATGGCGAGCGTCGGGTTCGTGCTGTCCGCCGGCACGAACTGCGGCAGGAAGGCAAGGAAGAAGATCGAGAGCTTCGGGTTCAGCACGTTGAGGAGGATCGCGTCGCGGATGGTGCGGGCGGCGGAGACGGTCTCGCGCCGCTCCACCCGCAGCATGTCGCCGGAGCGCAGCACGCCCCACGCCATGTAGAGGAGGTAGAGCGCGCCGGCGAACTTGAGCACCTGGAAGGCGACGGCGCTGGTATGGAGGACGGCGGCGAGGCCGACGAGGCTCGCCAGAATCTGCGGCACGATCCCGAGGGTGCACCCGAACGCCGCGACGACGCTGGCGGAAAAGCCCCGGCCCAATCCGACGGCCACGGTGTAGATCACTCCGGTGCCCGGCATCAGCACGACGACGAGCGACATGGCGAGGAATTCGAGGCTCACGGCGTGGCTCCTGGTTGCGGCGGGGTGGAGGACATCAGCGTGCCGCCCCCAAGGTACACGTCCTGTACCGTCCGGTTGGCGCGAATTTCGGGTCCGGTGCCTTCCGCGATCAACTCGCCGCGATTGAGCACGAGGATCCGGTGCGCGTGGGCGAAGACGACGTCCATGTCGTGCTCGGTGAAGAGCACGCTCACGCCTTCCGAGGCGACGATCTCGCCCGTCAGCGCCATCAGCGCGGTGCGCTCGGCCGGTGCCATGCCGGCGGTGGGCTCGTCCATCAGGAGCACCTTGGGCCGGTGGGCGAGGGCGACGGCGAGTTCGAGGCGCTTCAGGTCGCCGTAGGCGAGCGTGTTGGCGCCGCGCTCGGCGTGCTGGAGCATGCCGACGCGGTCGAGCAGAGCGTCGGCTTCGGCGCGGTAGAGGCGCGTCGCCCGCGCGAACATGCTGAGGGTGCGGCGGTGGTGCGAGATGAGCGCCATCTGCACGTTCTCGGCGACCGTCATGGAGGCGAAGGTCTGCGTGATCTGGAACGTGCGGCCGACGCCGAGCCGCCAGACCGCGCGCGGCGGCATCCCGGTGATGGTCCGCCCCTCCAGCGCGACGGTGCCGGAATCGGGGCGGATGTAGCCGTTCAGCATGTTGAAGCAGGTCGTCTTGCCCGCCCCATTGGGGCCGATCAGCGCCAGGAACTCGCCGGAGCCGAGCGCGAAGGTGACGTCCGAGACCGCGAGGAGGCCGCCGAAGCGCTTGGTGAGGCCGGTGACGGTGAGGACGCTCATGCCGTCCTCCCGGGGCGGACGAGGGCGACGGCCCGGCCGAGGAACCCGGCGATCCCGTCAGGGGCGAGGAGCACGATGGCGAGGATGATGCCGCCGAAGATCGCGCGCCAGTAGTCGAGCCGGGTCACCCAGTCCTCGATCAGGACGAAGGCCGCGGCGCCGAAGAGCGGGCCGAGGAGGGACTGCACGCCGCCCAGCAGCACCATGATGAGCCCGTCCACCGACTGCCCGATGGCGAGCGTGTCGGGAAAGACGCTGCCCTTCGAGAAGGCGAACACCGCGCCCGCGACGCCCGCGAGCGCGCCGGCGAGGATGAAGCCCAGCCACTGGTGCGTGCGCAGGTCGATGCCGATCGCCTCCGCCCGCGGCGCCGAGTCGCGTCCGCCGCGCAGCACGTAGCCGAACGGGGAGTGGGCGATGCGGCGGATGACGAGGATCCCCGCGCCGCAGAGGACGAGGGCGAGGTAGAAGTAGACGGTCCGGTCGGACGCCCATCGTGCCGGCCAGACGCCGAGGATGCCGTCGTCGCCACCCGTGACGCCCTGCCACTGGAAGGTGACGCCCCACAGGATCTGCGCCGCGGCGAGCGTCAGCATCGCGAGGTAGACGCCCGAGAGACGCACGCAGAACCAGCCGAACACCAGCGCGCCGAGGGCCGCGACGACGGGGGCGAACGCCATCGCCGCCAGCATCGGCAGTCCGAGGGCCTTGACCGCGAGCGCCGCCGCGTAGGCGCCGAGGCCGAAGTAGGCCGCGTGGCCGAACGAGACCATGCCGCCGATCCCCATGAGGAAATGGAGGCTCGCCGCGAACAGCATCGCGACGAGGAGGTCGATCGCGAGCACCAGCAGGAAGCCGTCGTCGAACATCGGCAGCATCGCGGCCGCCACCACGGCGACCGCGAAGAGCGCGGCGCCGGCGGGCGGGAGGGCCCGCAGCGGCGCCTCCGGCACGGTGGCGCCGTGCGCGGAGGCGGGCGTCCCGAAGAGGCCGTAGGGCCGCACGATGAGGACGATCGCCATCACCAGGAAGGGCAGGATCAGCGAGATCTGCGGGAAGACCAGCACCCCGAAGGCGTTGGCCACGGAGATGATGACGGCGGCGACGAACGCGCCGGTCACCGACCCCATCCCGCCGATCACGACGACGACGAATGCCTCGCCGATGATGTTGAGGTCCATGAGGAGGTTGACCGACTCGCGCGGCACCTGCAGCGCCCCGCCGAGCCCGGCCAGGAACGAGCCGACCATGAAGGCCGAGGTGAACAGGAAGCGCTGGTTGACGCCGAGCGCGCCGACCATCTCGCGGTCCTGCGTCGCCGCCCGCACGAGGATGCCCCAGCGTGTGCGCTGGAACAGGAGCCAGATCAGCCCCAGCACCACCGGGCCGATGACGATGAGGGCGAGGTCATACTCGGGGATCGGCTCGCCGAAGATCCGCACCGCGCGGTCGAGGAGCGGCGCGCGGGGGCCGAGGAGGTCCTCCGAGCCCCACACGTGGAGCGCGACGTCCTGCACCACCAGGACGACGCCGAAGGTGGCGACGAGCTGGAAGAGCTCGGGCGAGTTGTAGATGCGGCGCAGGATGAGGATCTCGATCACCGCGCCGATCAGCGCCGTCGCGACGGCGGCGAGGAGGACGCCGGTCCAGAAGCCGACGACCCCCGGCAAGGTCGTCACCAGCGTGTAGGCGATGTACGCGCCGAGCATGTAGAGCGAGCCGTGCGCGAAGTTCACCACGCGCGTCACGCCGAAGATGATCGACAGCCCCGAGGCGATGAGGAAAAGCGAAGACGCGTTCGCGAGCCCGGTCAGGAGCTGGGCGAAGTAGAAGCCCATCATTGAGGCGTTGACGCTCCTTGGGTCGTGACGTCGGGTGTCGAGACGGGCGGGGACGCGGCCGGCATCAGGCTGCCGGCCGCGATGCGAGGAGGCGCAGGCCGAACGCACCGGCGGGGCCGAGCGTCACCTCATTCGGACGGCGGCGCGCGCTCCCTTGCCGGCGCGCCGGGCGAGGGGCGCCCGG
This sequence comes from Acuticoccus sediminis, assembly GCF_003258595.1. NCBI lineage: Bacteria > Pseudomonadati > Pseudomonadota > Alphaproteobacteria > Hyphomicrobiales > Amorphaceae > Acuticoccus > Acuticoccus sediminis. The sequence goes on along the minus strand of NZ_QHHQ01000004.1, from coordinate 358,654 downwards.
CGCGGTCCGGGAACGGGAGTGCGCCGCAGGCACGTCAGGCCTCCGCCGTGAGGCTTACCGCCTCGATGCCGGCGATGGCGACGGAGGCATCGTCCTCGGGCATGCCGCCCGAGACGCCGACCGATCCGAGCACCGCGCCGTCCGCGTCGCGCACGAGGACGCCGCCCGGCACCGGGACGAATGCCCCGCCGAAGACGCCGTTGGCAGCGCCCATGAGGACGGGGAAGCGCTCCGAGAGCGCCGCCTGCGCTCGGCCCGGGAGCTGAAGCATGGCGGTACCGTAGGCCTTGCCGTGGGCGAGGTTGTAGCGGCCGGGCGCGGCGCCGTCCTCCCGCTGGAAGGCGATCGGCGCGCCGCCGGTGTCGAGGACGACCATGGCCATCGGCCGGAGCCCCTCGGTGCGGGCGTGCGCGAAGCCCGCGGCGATCATCCGCGTCGCGAGCTCGAGTGTGAGAACCGTCATGGCAGGGTCCGACCCGCGTCGCCTACTGGCGGTCCGGACGCAGCGTCAGCGCGTCGGCCTCGGACGGCAGGTAGTCCTCGCCCGGCGCGTAGTGCCAGTCGACCATGCGCGGCTTGCCGTCGACGAGACCGGTCTTGCCGACGTAAGCGCCCATCGTCGCCTGGTTGTCGACCGGACGGTAGAGGAACTCGCCGGTCGGGCTCTCCACGCGCAGCCCCTCCATGGTGTCGAGCAGCGCTTCGGTCTCAAGCGTCGGCGCCTCGGAAAGGAGCGTCTTGATCGTCATCATGGAGTTGTAGCCGACGATCGAGCCGGTCTTCGGCTCCTCGCCCCACTTGGCCTGATAGGCGTCGGCGAAGGCCTTGTGCTCGGGCGTGTCGATGTCGAAACCAGGGTAGCCGGTGACGATCCAGCCCTCGGGCGCCTCGCTGCCGAGCGGCTCGAGGTATTCAGGCTCGCCCGACAGCAGCGAGACGACGACGCGGTCGTCGAAGAGGCCGCGAAGCGAACCCTCGCGCACGAACTTGGCGAGGTCGCCGCCGAAGGTGACGTTGAAGATGCCGTCCGGCTTGGCCTGCTCCAGCGCGCGCACGGTGGAGCCGGCGTCGATCTTGAAGAGCGCGGGCCACTGCTCCTCGACGAACTCGACCTCGGGCTTCAGCTTCGTCAGCTCGCGCTTGAAGGCCTCCACGGCGTCGGTGCCGTAGGCGTAGTTGGGCGCGATGGTCACCCATTTCACGGCGTCGGTCTTGGCGGCCTGCTCGGCGAGCATGGAAGCCTGCATCGAGGTGCCGGGACGGAGGCGATAGGTGTAGCGGTTGCCCTTGGACCAGATGATCGCGTCGGTCAGCGGCTCGGACGCGATGAACAGCGTCTGGCTCTGGTTCGCGAAATCCGACACCGCGAGGCCGATGTTGGACAGGAAGGTGCCGAAGATCAGCGTGACGTGGTCGCGGTTGACGAGCTCGTCGGCGATGCGGATGGCGGTCGCCGGATCGCCGGTGTCGTCGCGGGACAGGACCTCGAGCGGGCGTCCCTTGACGCCGCCGGCCTCGTTGATCTGCTCCAGGGCGAGCTCCCAGCCTTTGCGGTAGGGCTCGGTGAAGGCCGCCATGCGGGTGTAGGAATTGATCTCACCAATCTTGATCGGGGCACCGTCCTGCGCGAAGGCGGCCGGCGTGAACGGAGCTGCGGTGAGGGCGAGCGCGGCAATGCCTGCGCGTAGGGATGCGCGACGCGTGAGCATGGGAGTCCTCTCGTCGGATCGGCGAAGGCGGTCTTCGCCGTTTGCCGAAAGTCTTAAACGGTTGATCCCGCACCACAAGGGGCGCGCACGCCGCTGTCGCGCGGCATGACCGCGCCAGCCGGTGTCGTTCCGCCGTTCAGACCGCCGTGTCCGCCGGCACGGCCGGCGACACCGAGAGGTCGAGGCCGGGCGGTGCGTCGAGGTTCGTCTGGATGCGCCGGGGGCTGAGGTGGATGTCGGTCGTGGCGAGGCGGCTGGGACCGAGGTTGCGGAAGGTATGCGGCACGTCCGCGGGTCCGAACAGCACGTCCCCCGGCCCGGCTTCGACGACCGTGTCGCCGATGAAGAAGCGGGCGCGGCCCTCCCTTACGATGAAGATCTCGCCGTACGGGTGCACGTGGTAGGCCGGTCCGTCGCCGACCTTGTCGGTGGCGTAGAAGAGCACGGTGACGTCGGTGCCGAGCGCCTCCCCGGGGATCTCGCCGCGCCAGGCGGGGTCCGTCGCGATGGTCTCCGGCGACCAGCCCGGCCGGCCCCAGTCGGCGATGTTGACCTTCCTGGGGACGAAGCCGTCCGCGCCGCTCATCGCGCTCAGTCCTCCTGGTCGTGATCGTCCGGCGCGGTGTCGCGGCTGATCGAATCACCCCAGCCGAGCGAGCGGGCCTGACCCTGCAGGTAGAAGGCGACGCCGCGGATCGTTCCGTCGGCGAGCATCTTGCGCGCGAGGCGGGCGCCGCGGCCGATGGCGAGCGTCTTCTCCGCCTCGGTGAGGGTGCCGCAGCCGGTGGTGACGAGGCGCGAGCCGAGGTCGGAGTCCGGGTCGAGCGACTCGGCCGGCGCGCGCTCGATCGCCGGGTGGCCGGGGAGGTCGACCGCGTTGGCGAGCAGCGTGGCGGCGGCGTCCGCCTCAGCGGCGGAGGCGGCGAGCACGGTCACCGAATCGGCGATCCCCAGCGAGAGGCTGCGGCCGGACCGGCCGGAGGTGGCGATCCCGCCGATCCCGTCCCCCGCCTTCAGCTTCACGGTGCCGAGGTGGGTGTTGTCGTGCGCGGAGATCTTGGCATGCGCCATCTGCCCGCCCGAAAGGTGCACCGCGATGTCGCCGCCGTTGTTGACGAAGGCGCGCGTCAGCGGGGCGGACGCGGTCATGGTGTCGAGGATCTCGTCGGCGACGGCGCCGGCGACGGCCGCCATCGGAGTGATGAAGGTGTCGGCGGCGTGGACGCGGACCGCGGCCGCCATCCGGGAGGCGACGAGGCCCTCCATTTCGGTGTCGGTGCTGGCGGGGCGGCGCAGCTCGTTGAGCTCCTCCACGATCTCCGTCAGCACGGTCGCGAAGCGTCCGGCGGCGGCTGTGAAGGCGGTTTCGACGGCGGTTTCACTGCCGTCCGCGGAAACGATGACGTCGATAGGGCCGTGCTGAAGGTGGAGGCGGCCGTCGGGAAGGAGCGCTGCAGTCGGGTCGGTCATCATGCGGCCTTTCCTCGTTTACTGGCGGAACGGCTGGTGCCGTTCGGCACTGTGCGAAGGCCCTTGGCCTCCGCCTCACGGATAACATCGGCCATGTCGCGCACCTCGTCCACATGTCCGCCCAGCGCCGCATAGTCGGCTGCCGACATTGTGAACTCGATCGGCGCGACGAGCGCCGGGGTCGGCACGGAGCCGAACGCGTTGGTGGGCATGTCCATCACGTCGACCATGAACGTGATCCCACCGCCCGGCCAAAGGTAGGCCGGGGCGCCCCCACATGTCACGCGCGTTAGCGCGTCGCGGACGGATCGGGTGAGGGCGATGGGGTTTTGCGTCACACCAGCCCGCAGCGAGCCGCCCGCGCCGCCCATGAACAGGACCGACGCGACCGCCGGCTCGCAGTTCTCCGCGATGCGCTCCACCACCGCGTGCAGCGGTCCCGGCAGTGGCGCCGGCTGCGGTACGAGGCCCTCGTCGAGAACGAAGTAGGCCCACTGCTCGCCGGTCGTGGAGACCATGAGCAGCGTCATTCCGGGGCGGGCGCGCCTGGGGTCGAAGGGGCCGAGGATCGACAGCGGGTCGGTGACGTTGGTGCCGCCCCAGTCCGTGCCCGGGTCGGCGACCTGGAAGTAGCGCCCGGGGGTGGAGCGGCGTCCCTTGATCCTGATGCCGCTCGGCTCCATCCCCAGCAGCCGGCCGGACTGGTGCTCGGAGAGGACGCCGGTGATGTGGTCGTCGACCACCACCACCTCGTCGACGAGGCCGTGCCACTGCATGGCGAACATGCCGATGGTGGCCGAGCCGCAGCCGACGCGCATCCGCGCCTCCGTGACACCGTTGACGATGGGCGCCTGCCCCGCGGTGATGACGAGCTCCGCCCCGTCGTCGACGGACATTTCAACCGGCTCGCGGTTGCACAGCGACAGCAGCGCCTCGCAGGTGACGCGGCCCTCCTTCTTGGTGCCGCCGGTCAGATGCTCCACCCCGCCGAGCGAGAGCATCTTCGACCCGTACTCGCCGGTGGTGACGTGGCCGATGGGCTCGCCCGCGACCCGCACGAACGCCCGCTCCGGGCCGATGTGGCGGTCGGTGTCGATCTTCACCTTGGCGCCGCAGTAGCTGAAGATCCCCTCCGTCACGACCGTCACCATGTCCACGCCGCCGAGCGGCTGGCTGATGATGAAGGGGGCGGGCTTGTAGTCCGGGTAGGTGGTCCCCGCGCCGATGGCGGTCACGAAGGTGCGGCCGTTGCCGAGGACGTCGCCGTCCCAGTCGTCCGGCCCGCCGGCGCCCTCCGGCAGGAAGGGGACGAGCTTGTCGGTCCCGGCCTTGATGATGGTGAGGGGGTCGAGGCGCACGAGCTCGCCGTGACGGTTGGCGTAGCGGTCGCACGCCCCGGTGCGTCCGTCGGCGATGTAGCAGAGCACCGGGCAGGCGTCGCAGCGGATCTTCTCGGCGCCGGGGGGCGGCAGGATCTCGGGCGACGCGGATTCGGATGACGGTGTGTCGGTCATGGGGCGGCCTTTGCGGCGCGGATCGCCGCGAGCACCCGGTCGGGCGTCGCCGGCACGGCCGTGAGGCGCGCGCCCGACGCGTGGCGGATGGCGTTGAGGATCGCAGGGGCGGTGGGGATGAGGGCGTGCTCGCCGAGGCCCTTCGCGCCGTAGGGGCCGTGCGCGTCCGGTTCCTCGACGATGAGCGTCTCGATGGGCGGAATGTCGCCGATGGTCGGGATCAGGTAGTCGTGCAGGTTCTCGGTACGGCCGGGGATGTACTCCTCCATGAGGGCCATCCCGGCGCCCTGGGCGACACCGCCATGGATCTGGCCGTCCACCAGCACGGGGTTGATGGCCCGGCCGACGTCGTGCGCGGCGGTGACCTTCACGAGCGTCACGGTGCCGAGCTCCATGTCGACGTCGAGCTCCACCATGTGCGCCGCGTAGCCGTAGACGGCGTAGGGCGCGCCCTGGCCGTTCGCATCGAGGGGGGCGGTCGGCGGGTCGTAGCTCTCCGCCGCCTCGAGGGCGTACGGGCCGCTCGCCGTGAGCTCCAGCCGCTGGCGCCGCTCGCCGTCCTCGACGACGAGGCCGTCGCCGGTGTGGATCACCGCGTCGGGACCGGCATTGGCGAGGCGCAGGATCTCGGCCCGCAGTGCCTCGGCGGTGAGGCGCGCCGCATTGCCTGAGACGAACGTCTGGCGCGAGGCGGAGGTCTTGCCGGCGTCCGGCGTGACGTCCGTGTCCGGGCCGACGATCTCGACCGCCGAAAGCGGCACCCCGAGCGTCGTCGCGAAGATCTGCGCGATCACCGTGTTCGCGCCTTGGCCGATGTCGACGGCGCCCTGGTGGAGCACGATGCCGCCGTCCGCGCGGACACCGGCGCGGATGGTCGACGGGTTCGGCATCGAGGTGTTGCCGCAGCCGTACCAGCCGGCCGCGACGCCGACGCCCCGGCGCACGGCACCGCCGGCGACGTTGGCCGCATCCGCGCCCGCGAGTGCGCGGGCCCAGTGCGGGGAGATGGCCTCGAAGCAGGCGCCGATGCCGACGCCCTGCGTGAACACCTGGCCGCACACGGTGGGCGTCCCGTTGGCGAGCGCGTTGCGTTGGCGGAAGGCGAGGCGGTCCATGCCGAGCGCCATCGCGAGGTCGTCGAACAGCACCTCCTGCGCGATCGCCGACTGCGGCACGCCGAAGCCGCGGAACGCGCCTGAGGGCGGGTTGTGCGTGTGGACCGCGCGGCTCGTCGCGCGGTAGTCGGCGATCCGGTAGGGGCCGGAGGCGTGGACGGGGACGCGGTTCGCCACCGTCGGGCCCCAGCTCGCGTAGGCGCCGGTGTCGAAGGTCCCGGCGAAGTCGAAGCCGCAGATCGTGCCGTCTGCGGTGGCGCCGATCCGGCAGCGGATGTCGGAGGGGTGCCGCTTGGTGGTCGACTGCATCGACTCGGTGCGGCTGTAGGCGCAGCGGACCGGCCGGCCGGTCTTGAGCGCGGCGAGCGCCAGGAACGGCTGCACCGAGAGGTCGAGCTTCGATCCGAAACCGCCGCCGCATGCGGTCGGCACGATCCGCACCGCCTCCGGCTCGACGCCGAGGATCCCGGCGAGGCCGTCGCGGTCCATGACCGGCGCCTGCGTCGAGGCGTGCACCTCGACGCGCCCGGCGACGACCTCTGCGTACCCCGCCTCGGGCTCGATGTAGGCGTGCTCCACGAACGGGGACCGGAAGCGGCCTTCCGCCACGATGGCGGCGCGGGCCAGTGCCGCCTCGGCGTCGCCCTTCCGCACCAGCCCCTCGCACATCAGGTTGCCGGCGCGCCCCGCATGCAGCACGGCGGCGTCCGCCGCCTCGGCCTCGGCGGGCGAGGTGGCGGCGGGGAGCGGCTCGAAGCGGACCGGGAACGTCGACGCGTCGAGCGCGGCGATGACGTCCGGATCGCCGACGACGGCGGCGACCGCCTCGCCCCGGTAGCGCGCCTCGCCGACGGCGAAGACCGGCTGGTCGGCGAACGCCGGAATGACGCCGAAGCGGTTGGCGCCCGGAACGTCGTCCGCCGTCAGAACCGCGGCGATGCCGGTGCCGGCCGCGAAGGCGGCGAGGTCGCCGAAGACGATGCGGGCGCGCGGGTGAGGCGAGCGGATCACCCGGAGCGCCAGCGCGTCGGCCGGTGCGACGTCGTCCCCGAAGCGCTCGGTGCCGTGAACCTTGGCGCGGCCGTCGATGCGGGGGACCCCGGTGCCGATCGTGTCGTCCGCCGGAACGTCCCGAACAGTGCCGAGGACGGCGTCGATGATCGCGCGGTAGCCGGTGCAGCGGCAGAGGACGCCGCCGAGCGCATCCTTCACCTCCGCCTCGCTCGGCTGCGCGTTGCGGCGCAGGAGGGCGGCGGCGCTCACCAGCATCCCCGGTGTGCAGATCCCGCATTGGGCGGCATTGTTGCGATGAAAGGCGTCGGCGAGGCGCTGCATCGCGGGTTCCGCGCGGAGGCCCGCGAGCGAGGTCACGTCGCGACCGTCCGCCTGCGTGCTGGCGACGAGGCAGGCGCACACCGGCTCGCCGTCGACGAGGACCGTGCAGGCCCCGCAGTCGCCCGCGTTGCAGCCGACCTTCACGTCGAGCGCGCCCAGCGCGCGCAGCGTGTCGGAGAGCCGCTCGCCCTCGCGCGGGGCGTAGTCGACGCGCTCTCCGTTCAGCACGAGCGACGACGCGGGTTCTTCGCGGTCGGGCGGTCGGGCGGCGATCTTCGCCGGGACGACGTTCACGGGAGCCTCCCGGCCGCGTCCGCCAGCGCGCGGCGCACGAGCACGAGCGCCGCGTCCATCCGGTAGGCGGAGCTCGCGCGCACGTCGTCGATGGGCGACAGCGGAGCGAGGTGGTCCGCTGCCGGGATCGCGGCCACGTCGGCGAGGGGGCGGCCGACGAGGCTCGCCTCCAGCGCGCCGAGCCGCACGGCGACCGGGGAGCAGGCGCCGACCGCGACGCGCGCGGCGGTCACGACCCCGTCCTCGGCGGCGAGGACAACGGCCACCATGGCGATGGAGATCACCAGATAGTGCCGGCTGCCGAGCTTGGAGAAGACGCTGACCGCCCCGTCCGGCTGTGGCGGCACGATGATCGCGGAGACGATCTCGCCGGGGTCCAGCGCGGTCCGTCGGGGGCCGAGGATGAACGATGCGACGGGCAGCCGCCGCCGGCCGGCGGGCGAGGCGGTCTCGACCACGGCGTCGAGGGCGATCAGCGCCGGAACCCCGTCGGCCGCGGGGGAGGCGTTGCAGAGATTGCCGGCGAGCGTCGCGCGGTTCTGGATCTGGATCGAGCCGACCTGCCGGGCTGCGGCCTTCAGGGCGTCGAACACGGGGGGCAGGTGAGCGTCCGCCAGAGCCGACCAGGTCACGCCCGCGCCGATGCGCCAGCCCGCGTCCGTGGTCTCGATCGCGGCGAGGTCGGCGACGCCGGAAAGGTCGAGGACGGGGCCGGAGAGGCGGGGCCCGGTGGCGGCGAGAAGATCCGTGCCGCCTGCGAGGATCCGCGCGGGGCCTGCCGCCAGAGCGGTCAGCGCGTCGTCCAGGGTCAGAGGCCTCGCCGGTGCCATAATGGTTCCCCAGCTCGTTGGTATGCGAACGGTATCCGTCTCTTCGAGGATGTCAAATCTTTAGGCGTGCCCGCGAAATGTGCGGGGCAGGTTCCCGCTCCCTTCCGGGTCGAGCGTTGGAGTTGCCAAACATCGTTTTGGTTGGAAGGATTGTAACACGCGCCATTCCCGGCTGCGGCCATCGCCTTTCCCCGCGATGGCGATCCTCACGATGGAGTGGCTATGAACGGCGCAGAAAGCCTGGTGCGCACCCTTTCCGCGGGGGGTGTCGAGGTTTGTTTTGCGAACCCCGGCACGTCGGAAATGCAGTTCGTCGACGCGCTCGACCGCACCCGCCTGATTCGATGCGTTCTCGGGCTCTTCGAAGGTGTTGTGACCGGTGCCGCCGACGGCTACGCCCGCATGGCCGGCAAGCCCGCGGTGACGCTCCTGCACCTCGCCCCGGGGCTCGCGAACGCCTCGGCGAACCTCCACAACGCCCGCAAGGCGCGCACGCCGATGGTCAACCTCGTCGGTGACCACGCGCTGCGCCACCAGGCCTACGACGCGCCGCTCACGGCGGACGTCGAGGGTGCGGCGCTCCCCTTCAGCGACTTCGTGCGCGTCACCCGCTCGGCGGCCGAGATCGGCGCCGACGGGGCCGAGACGCTCGCCGCCGCGATGAGCGCCCCCGGCAAGGTCGCCACCCTCATCGCCCCGTCCGACACCGGGTGGGACGAGGGCGGCGTCGTCGCCGAGCCGCGCCGGCCGCAGGGACCCGCGCCCATCGAGCCCGCGGCGCTCGACGCCGCCGTCGCCGCGCTCGGCCACGGCAAGGAGACGCTGATCCTCGCCGGCGGCTCGGTGCTGGAGCAGCCGGAGCTGACGTCGCTGCTCCTCGGCATCGCCGAGAAGACCGGCTGCACCATCGCGGTCCCGCCGGCGAACCGCCGCCTCGAGCGTGGCGCGGGACGGGCGAACTTCGCCAAGGTGCCGTTCGCGGTCGACCTCGCGGTGGAGATGCTGAAGGGTTTCCGGCACGCGATCCTCATCGAGGCGCGCCAGCCCGTCGCCTTCTTCGCCTACCCGGGCAAGCCGTCCGTGCTGCTGCCGGACGAGTGCGCCCGCCTGACCCTCGCCGATCTCCACGACGACGGTCCGGAGGCGGTGCGGGCGCTCGCCGACCGCGTCGGCGCCAAGCCGGCGACGCCGGTGGACGCGCCGCGCCCGATCCGCCCGCAGCGGGTGCCGATCGACTACCGCTCGCTGGAGATGGCGATCGCCGCCGCGCTGCCCGAGGATGTCATCGTCATGGACGAGGGGCTGACGGCGGGACGCGGCATCTACGACGCGACTGCCGGCGCGCCGCCGATGAGCTGGATCGCGATTACCGGCGGATCGATCGGCATCGGCCCGCCGCTCGCGACCGGCGCCGCCATCGCCTGTCCGGACCGGCCGGTGGTGGCGCTGCAGGCGGACGGCTCGGCGATGTACACCATCCAGGGCCTCTGGACCCAGGCGCGCGAGAACCTCAACGTGACGACGGTGATCTTCGCCAACGGCACCTACGAGCTCCTGAAGCAGGAGCTGGTGCGCGTCGGCGCGAACCCCGGCCGCAGTGCTCTCGACATGCTCGAGATCAACCGGCCGGCGCTCGACTTCGTCTCCATCGCCAAGGGGATGGGCGTGCCGGGCCGGCGCGTCGAGGACGCCGCGACGCTCTGCCAGGCGATCCGTGACGCGGTGAAGGAGCCGGGGCCGAAGCTGATCGAGGCGATCATCGACTGAGCCGCGTCCCCCGAAGCCCGGACCCGGTCCGGGCCTTCGGGGCGACGGGGCAGTCCGTCAGCCGAGTGGGCGCGTGCGGGCCTCCAGCCAGGCACGCTCGGTCGGCGTGAGGTCGCCGGCGAGGGCGCCCCGCACCCGGGCGTGGTAGGCGTCCAGCCAGCCGATCTCGTCGGCCGTCATGAGGGTCGCGACGATCGGCCGGGTGTCGATCGGGGCCAGCGTCAGCGTCTCGAACCAGTGGCACGGGATGGACCCGCCCAGCGGCACCCGCGCCTCGCGAACCAGACAAACGTTCTCGATGCGGATTCCGAACGCGCCGGTGTGGTAGTCGCCCGGCTCGTTGGAGAGGATCATGCCCGTCTCCAGCGCCGTCGTGCCGCGCCGCGATATCGAGGCCGGGCCCTCGTGCACGGCGAGCGCCGCGCCGATCCCGTGGCCGGTCCCGTGCTTGAAGTCGAACCCGGCATTCCACAGCGCCGCCCGGGCGAAGGGGTCGAGCTCCGAGCCCTGCGTGCCCTCCGGGAAGCGCTGCCGGGCGATGGCGATGTGGCCCTTCAGGACGCGCGTATACTGCACGCGGAACTCGTCCGAGCCTGTGCCGCCGCCGGCGACGAACGTGCGCGTGATGTCGGTTGTGCCGTCCTCGAACTGGCCGCCGCAGTCGATCAGGACCGGCTCGCCCTCCTCGATCGCACGGTCGGTCGTCTCGTCCACCCGGTAGTGTACGATGGCGCCGTTCGGGCCGGAGCCCGAGATGGTGTCGAACGAGATGTCGATGGCCCCGGCATCGCGGCGGAAGGCCTCCAGGCGCTTCACGAGGTCGATCTCGGTGGCGCCGACGGCGTTCTCCTCGCACCAGGCGAAGAAGCGGACCAGGGCGAGGCCGTCGCGCTGGTGGGCGTGGCGCATGCCGTCGATCTCGGCCGCGTTCTTGACCGCCTTGAGGCGCTGTACCGGGTCGGTGCGGGGGAGGAGCGTCCCCTCGGCCTCGATCGCCGCGAGGGCGGCGTCCGACGCGCGGGCGGGGTCGGCCATCACCGACTTGCCGGCCGACAGTCCGGCGAGGCGGGCGAGGAGCTGGTCCTCCGGCACGATGGCGGCGTGCCCGGCGAGCGCGCCGGCAAGGTCGTTCGGCACCTTCTGCGGGTCGACGAAGACGCTGACCTCACCCTCCCGCGGGACGAAGGCGCGGGACAGGACGAGGGGCGTATGCGCGACGTCCGCGCCGCGCCAGTTGAGGAGCCACGAGACGCTGTCGCTGTCGGCGATATAGAGAGCATCGCCCTCCATCGCCGCCCGCACGTCGGCGATCTTCTCGGGCATGCTGCGGCCGGCGAGCGTCTCGGGGTGGGCCCGCACCATACCGCGCGGAGGGGCAGGGCGGTCCGGCCAGACGGGATCGACGGGGTTGCGGTCCAGCTTCACGAGGGTCAGCCCCTCGGCGAGCTTGGCGATCCGCTCGAGGTCGCTACGGGTATGGAGGTGCGGGTCGACGCCGAGCCGCTTGCCGGCCAGATTCGCGCGGGCCCATTCCCGCGCGGCGGGCTGGTCGCTGACGATGTGGAAGAGTGGCGGAACCTGGGCCGAAGCTTGCAGCGTGTAACGGCCATCCGTCACGAACATGGCAGCATCCCGCAAAACGAAAGCCCGGCCTGCCGACCCAGTAAAACCGGTCATGAACTGCAGGCGGTCTTCGGAGGGCGGCAAGTACTCGCTCTGGTAGGCGTCCTCGTGCGGGACGACGACCCCGTCCACGCCCAGCGCGTCGAGGCTATCTCTCAGATGTTGCACCCGTTTTTCGATGTCGGGGGCGGGCGTCGAGGCGGTGTCGAAGGTCTGGAAGGTCATGCGATTCTGGGCGTCGACAATAAGTTCAGGGGCGGGTTCGAGCGGCCATGCGCAGCAGGCCATGCATATTGCATTGCACTACGCGGAGCCAGCCATGCAGGTCTGTGCATTGAGATCGCAGCGGAGTTTCGTACCTTCGTCACCGTCAGCCGCCGACAACGAAGTGTTCGTAAGATGTTGCGGCGCACAAACCAGGGATTAATGAAATGGCCATCACCGCCACGCAAGACTTCGCCAACGACCGTCCGGTAGCCCAGAAGGGGTTCTTTGCTCGCCTCGGCGAGAAGGTCATGGAGTCCCGCAAGCGCCAGGCCGATCGCGCCGTCGCCGCGTACCTTCTCAGCCTCGACGACGCCACGCTGACCAAGCTTGGCTATGAGCGCGACGAGATCGTCAAGCGCGACCCGCGCGGTTACCCCTTCGTCTAACGGCATCGTCCCTCGCGGACCGGACCGCTCGCGACCGGCTCGACGCACCCGCCTCATCTGAGCGGCCGTTCGAGCGTCAGGGTGGCCCAGTCCTCGATGATGATCTGATCCGCCACGACCAGCCCTCGGGCGCGGTAGGCGGCCTTCACGGGGCGAACATGCGCCGTTCTCAGCCCTGAGAGAACGAGCGTACGCCCCGTGGCCAACGCCAGATCGTTGGCCATCGCGATCAAAGGGCGCGCCAGGATGTTGGCGATCACCGTGTCGGCGATCGCGAACGGTCCCGCTTTCACGACAACCGGTATGGGTCTGTGCGTACGGTTGACGGCGATGTTGCGGCGGGCCACCTCCACTGAAACGGGATCGATGTCCCCTGCCGCTACCGCTCTGGCTCCGAGCCGATCGGCAGCGATGGCGAGGACGCCCGTGCCCGTACCGACATCCGCCACAGTGGTCAGCGGCCGCCGCTTGGCCAGCTTTTCCAACGCGATGAGGCATCCGCGCGTCGAAGCATGATGCGCGGTGCCGAAGGCGCGGCCGGCGTCGATCTCGATCCGCCACTGCGTCGGGACCATCTTGTCCCTGTCGTGCGAGCCGAACACGACGAAGCGTCCGGCATGAATCGGATGCAGCGCCTTCTGACTCTCGGCCACCCAGTCGCGCTCGGCGACCGGATCCTCTTCGAAATCCGGCAGCTCCGGCAGAAGCTCGCGCGCTTCGGCCAGCCACCGCGCACGCGCGTCCGCGTCCTTGTCGACGAACATCACGTCGATCAGCCACTCGCCGTCCTGCAGTGGCCGGTAGGCCGACAGGATCGGCTCGCCGTCGTCCACCAGGACGTCCAGCGTCGCAATCATCTGCTCGGCGATGGACTCGTATTGATCGCCAACCCCGAGGGTTGCGAAAGCGCGCGTGACCATGATGTCTCCTTTCTCTCCTTCTCGCGCCGTTCGCACCCGATCACAAGGGATTCGCGGCAGGCTCCGATCGCCGCAGGACGGCTAGTCCAGCGGCGTCGAGGCGAAGGCGGGGAGAGCCTCGGCGCGGGCGCTGAGAGCGGCGAGGCGCGGATAGTCGGCGGCCACGATCCGCTCCGGCATCATGAACTGCGTGAAGCGCCAGGTGATCGCGACGGCGATGTCGGGGTCCAGCATGCGCTCGCCCCCCATCCAGCCATCGGGGTCCACCTCCGCCTCCAGCAACGCGTAGGCGGCGCGGAGCTGCCCGTCGACACGCTCCACCCAGGGCTGATGGCGCCTGTCGTCCGGCCGGAGCTGGTGCTCGTAGACGATCTGCACCGTCTTCTCGCAGGCGGCGAGCGCCAGCCCGGTGAGGCGCAGGCCTTTCTGCCGGGCGATCGGATCGGTCGGACGCAGCGAGCGGCCCGGTCCGGCGACATCTTCGATGTGCTGGAGGATCAGAGTGGAGTCGATCAGCGTGATGCCGTCGTCCGTCGTCAGGGTCGGCGCCTTGACCGTGGGGTTGATCGCCGCGAAGCGCTCGTAGTCGCGGAAAACGGACAGTGGGACGTGCTCGAACGGCAGGTCGAGCAGCTTCAGCGAGACCGCGACGCGCCGCACATAGGGCGAGTCCAACATGCCGTAGAGCTTCATCCGCCATTCCTCCATCGCTCGAGCGGGGAGGGAGGATGCACATTTCGTCGCGGCGAGCCAGTGCCGTGTCGCTTGCCGTGTCGCTGCCGGGGATCGCGGCGCGGCCGTTCGCGCGCGGGGCCACCGGCGGGACGGCGGACGGTGCCGGCGGCGGGCACAAAAAAAAGCGGCCGCCGGGGCGACCGCTTGGGGATCGTGGAGGGCGTTGGCGCCCTCAGTTCATGCGCGCACGCACGGTTTCGATCGAGTCGTCGATCAATCGGTTCGCCGTCCCGCCGGAGACGCGCGCCTTGAGGATGTCCCCCGCGGCGGCGATGGCAAGCTCGGCGGCGCGGCCGCGGATCTCGGCCGTCGCCTGGGTCTCGGCCTGGGTGATCTTCGCTTCGGCCGTCTTGGTCCGCCGCTCGACCATGTCGCGCAGCTTCTCGTTGGCTTCCTCGGTCAGGCGGCGGGCTTCCTTGCGCGCCTCCTCGACGATCGAGGCGGCCTCGGCTTCGGCATCCCGGCGGCGCCGCTGGTACTCCGCGAGGAGAGCCTGGGCTTCCTCACGGTTCTTGCGGGCCTCGTCCAGCTCATTGCGGATGCGCTGGGTCCGGGCATCCAGACCGTTGACGATCATCTTCGGCCCGCCGACAGCAATGACGAGGAGCAGGAAGAGGACCAGCGCGACAAACGCCCAAAAGGTATCGGTGTTAAGCACGGGCACCCTCGGCTTGGCTCACGGCTGCGCCGGCATCCTCGGGAGTGATGGCGACGCCGGACAGCTTCTGGACGATGGCCTGGGCCGCGCCCGACGCAATGGTATTGACGTCGGCGAGGGCCGCGTCGCGGCGCGCAGCGATCTCGGCTTCGGCCTCGGCGATGCGCTTGCCGAGCGCAGCCTCGGTCTCGGCCTGCTGGCGAGCCTGCTCGGCCTTGATCTCCTCGCGGCGCTCGTGCGCGATGGCGTAGGCCCGCTGGCGGGCCTCGCTGAGCTCGCGCTCGTACGCCGCGATCACCTCGTCCGTCTCGCGCGAGAGCCGGGAGGCCTCGCCGAGGTCGCTCGCGATCCGGTCCCGCCGGTCCTCCAGGATCCCGCCGACCTTGGGCATGATGACCCGGTTGACGAAGAAGAAGAGGATGCCGAACGAGATCGCGAGCCAGAAGAGGTGCGACGGGAAGGCGTCGAAGTCGAACGGCGGGAAGATGCTTTCACCACCACCGTGAAGCGGTTCGACGACCGAACCGTCAGGGTGCGTGATGTGCGTCCCCGTCGTCCCGGTGTCGACAAGGTCACCAGGGTGAAGCTTGTCCGGGGCGACCTCGACCTGGGCCAGTTCGAGCTTCGACATTGAGGATTAGACCGCGAAGAGCAGCAGCAGCGCGATCAGCAGCGAGAAGATGCCGAGCGCTTCCGTCACCGCGAAGCCGAAGATCAGGCGGCCGAACTGGCCGTCGGCAGCGGACGGGTTGCGCAGCGCGCCGGCGAGGTAGTTGGCGAACATGTTGCCGAGGCCCATCGCGGTTCCGGCGAGACCGAAACAGGCGATGCCGGCACCAAGATAACGGGCAGCTTCCGCGTCCATGGGGGGCTCCTTATCGTGCGCTAGTGTCAGTTGCAGCGCGGGTTAGGGTCAGTGGTTAGGATGAACGGCGTCGTTGAGGTAGATGCAGGTCAACACCGCGAAGACGTACGCCTGCAAACCCGCCACCAGGAACTCCAGAGCGGTGATCGCCACCGCCATGCCCAGCGGCAACACCGCGCCGATGACGCCGACGGCTCCGAACGCGCTCATCGAAACGACGAATGCGGCGAACACCTTCAGCATGATGTGGCCGGCCAGCATGTTGGCAAACAAACGAACCGACAACGAGATGGGGCGCGACAGGAACGAGATGACCTCGATCGTCGACACCAGAGGGATGATGTAGCCCGGAACGCCGGACGGCACGAACACCCCGAAGAAGGACAGACCGTGCTGGCGCAGGCCCGAGATGACCACGACGAGGATCACCGTCAGGGCGAGCGCGAAGGTCACGATCAGCTGGCTGGTCACCGTATAGAAGTACGGGAACATGCCGATGAGATTGGCGACGAGCACGAACATGAAGATGGAGAACACGAACGGGAAGAACTTCATCCCGCCGGCACCCGCGGACGAGCGCAGCATGCTGCCCGCAAACTCGTAGCTCATCTCGGCGACATTCTGCCACCGGCCGGGAACGAGCGCACGGCGCCCCGTCGGAAGCAGCATGAGGGCGATCGTCACGCCGACGGTCACCAGCATGTAGAGAGAGACGTTGGTGAACGAAAGATCTACGCCGCCGACCTCGATGTCGAACAGCGGATGCACTTCGAACTGGTGAATGGGGTCGAGCCCGCCGCCTTCAGCCGTTGCCACGTGAATTGTAGTCCCGGTTGGCCCGCCGAGCCGGCGGAAGTGTACTATCTGCGCAGCGATTCATCGCTCGCCGCGTGGTCTCTTGCCCGGCTCGGGCGTTTGAATCAAGCCCGCCGAACGTAAAACGTTGAGGACACCTGCCGCAAAGCCGAGCAAAAGGAACACCACCATGAAAAGTGGGAGGGTTCCGGCGACCCAATCGAGCCCCCAGCCGATCGCGAGACCCACCACGACGGCGCTCACGAATTCGGTCGAGAGGCGGAAGGCGATGGCATAGCTGGAGGCCGTTCTCTGCGCCTCTTTCGCCTGCTCGGCGCGCTCGGCGGCCTCGTGCCGGTCCAGCTGACGGCGCAGTTTGCTGCGGCGTTCCTCGAAATCGTCGGTCATGTGGCGCCTCCTGGAGCGGGACGGGGTCGGGCGTCGTCGATCGAACCCTGTGGGAAAGCGGACAGGGGTCGGGGTCGCAGTGATATGCCAAGCCGGAGCGCCGGTGGGAGCCTCCATTTCGACATCCGCCCACAACTCCTGCGGCAAATAGCGGCGCGCCGGGCGCCGCCAATGTCCACCGTGGATTGTCGAACGGTTCGCCGCCATCGCCGCCGTCGGCCGTCGGCCGTCGGCGGTCGACCGTCGCGGGACTGGGCGCCGCCGGGCGTGCCGGTCAGCGGCGTGACAGCTCGAAGTAGCCCGTTCCGCAGTAGCCGGAGAACATCTCGCCGCGCGCGTAGGCGCCCGACAGGCTGCCGGAGATCCACATCTCCGACTTGGTCCGCGGGCTGATCCCCTCGCGGGTGATGCGGATCGCCCCGTCCGCGCCGACGCTTCCGGTCCAGGAGCGGTCGTCGCTATCGAAGCGGATCTCGCCGTTCTCGACGGTCGCGGTGAACTCGTACCGGTCGAGGCAGGAACGGTCGGGGCTCTTGCGGCCCGGCTCCGTGTAGCCGCGCTGGCCGGTGTAGATGCCGTCGAACTGCGTCACGTCCGGGACCGCGGCGGGGAGGGCCGCGTAGAGACGGGCCGCCTCCTCGGTGTAGCTCGGACACTGCGCCTTGAAGCGGCCGATGAAGGCGATCAGCGCGTCGGCGTCGTCGTGCGGCATGGCGTCGAAGGCGTCGGCGCAGACGATCGTCCGGTTGAGGCGGGCGAGGCTGCTGCTCGCCTGCGTGCCCACCCAGTCGAACGTTCCGCCGAAGGTGGAGCTGCAGGCGCGATAGCGTCGGATCGCCTCGCGCGGCTCGGCGCGTTCGTACTCGCCGGCGCGGTGGATGCACTGGGTCGCCAGCGTCTCGAGCCGGGCGTTGGCGTTCGCCACCTCCGCCTCGCAGCTCCGGTTGCGCTCGGTGAAGGCGATGAGCTGGGTGGCGTCGTCGCCCGACACGCGCTCGAACTGGGCCCGGCACTCGCCGGTGGCGACGAGCTTCTGCGCCTCGGCGATCTCGGCCTCGCAGTTCGGCCGCTCGCGCACGAACTGGCTGAGCGCTGCAAGGCCCTTCTCCTTGGCGCTGCGCAGCGCGACGGGGCAGGCGGTCTCGTCGAGCGCCGAGATCGCGTCGTCGATCGAGGCGAGGGCGGCGCGCGACAGCGAGCCTTCGAAGGCGTTGCGGATCGCGGTGAGGTCGCCGTGGACGCGCTTGCGGTCGGCCGGGGTCCTGGCGGTGTCCGCCTTGCCGAGCGCATCGGCGATCCGGCGGTCGAGGAGCACCCGCGCGTCGGAGATCTGCCCGCAGTTGGGGTATTCGGCGATGAAGTTGGCGAGGCGGGTGTGGTCGCCGGACTGCGCCTCGACGGCGGCGAACTCGCTGCGGCAGCGTTCCGCCTCGCGCCGCTGGGTCGCGATCGTCTTGGCGAAGGGGCAGGCGGCGATGCCCGGCGCGATCGGTCCGTTGGCGTCGAAGCCCTTCTCGGCGGCGGCGCAGACCGTCTCCCGGGCGGCGGCGAGCGCCTCGGTGTCGCGCGCGCAGTTGCGCTGGAGGCGCTGGAACTGGAGGAGCGGGTCGAGGCTCGTCTGCGCGACGCCCGCCTCGGTCGCCGACGTCAGCCCGTCGGCGCAGATCTGCGCCGGATCGATCTGGCAGCTCTCGTCCTCCGGGTCGCGCAGGCACTGGCAGGCCTTGGAGGAGAGGTCGCGGGAGGCGACGCACGCGTCCACCATGTCGGGCGGCGCGCAGATCTGGTCGAACTCGGCCAGGCGGTTGAAGGCGCCGCGCTCCTGCCAGCGGCCGGACATGGTGGCGGCCGCGTCGCACAGGTCCACCTGCCGCCGCAGGTCGTCCTGCAGGAGGATGAGCCGTGCGAGGTAGCTCCGGCAGTCGTCGCCGCAGCTGTTGCGGAACGCCTCGACGTCGCGCGACAGGCGCTTGAGGCCGGGAAGGTTGCGGGGGTCGATCTCGGCGAGGCGCGCCTCGAGGTCCTTCACCTCGAATTCGATCAGCGGCGAGGCGGTGGGCTGCGGCGTGCGGGCGAGGTTGGCGAGGGTCTTCTCGAGGTCCTGCTCCTGCACCTGGGGGCGCTGGTCGCCCTTGCCGAGGGTGCGGGCGCGGGCGGAGACCGACTGGCGCAGGAAGTCGCCGAGCTCGGCGACGGTGATCGTGCCGTTGCCGTCGCCCCCCTCGCTGTCGGCACGGCCGGAGAGACCGGCGACGAGGGCGTCGGTGAAGAGGCCGATGTGCCGCTCCTCGTCCCAGTAGGCCGGGGTGTCGGCCCCGGCCGCGGCGATGGCGATGACGTCGTGCTCGCTCTGCGGCTCGTCCCAGCCCTCGGTCGGCGCCAGCAGCGCGGCGGCCATCGACGGGTTGAGCGCCACGCCGTCGTTGGTCTCGCCCGAGAAGCAGCTCTCCATGAAGAGAACAACGCGGCCGTCGGGGAAATTGCGCTTCTGGTAGGCGTCGAGGTTCGCCAGCAGCGTGTCGTACGAGTAGGCCGTGCGGGAGAGGAGCGCGGGGCGCGAGTTGGTGGCGAGGAGGTATCCTTCCGACTCGGCCGCGTTGGTCGTGTTCGAGCCGCGCAGGTCGCGCGAGCCGTGACCGACATAATAGACGAAGAGCTCGGCGTCCGGATGGGTGATGTCGAGGCCGCCGAAGTCGCCCAGCTCGCCCTTGTCGTACCCGAAGGTGCCGGCGAGGGAGATGTTGTCGGGATTTTCGATCCGCACGATGTTGGCGGCGGGAATGAAGAGGTCCTCGGTGAGGAGGCGCGTCACCGCGTCGAGGTTCTCCTGCACGAACTTGACGGGCACGGTCTCGGAATAGTCGCCGATGCCCACGAGCAGGGCATAGCGCTTGTTGCCTTCCGCGATCAGTCGTTCGAGGCGCTCCTTGTCGGTCTCGGCGGCGGCCGCCGAGATCAGCGCGGCAGTGGCCACGAGCGCCAGAACGGCGAGACGGAGCGACCATCCGATCCGTGCCACGATCCTCGCCATGTTCCCTCTGCTCCAAAAACCCGGTCGCGTGCACATAACACTAGTGATTGTCCCGGCGCTGGACAAAGCGATCAACGCACGCCTCTCCGGATTGTGACGAATCCGGCGCGCTCGTGTAAGCCCCGCGCCGCGCGGATCGCCCGGAGTGCCGGCATGTGGGAGCGTTTCCGGGACCGGCACGGCGTGCCTCGCGGGCGGCGCGAGGACCTTGCCGGGGGACGGATGGGAATGCACGCTAAAATTGATATTGGCGCATGACACACCGAAGCCCTTCACCGGGCCCCTCGGGAGGGCGACGCGGCGCGGGCGGCGCGACGCGAAAACGGCGCTCGCGGGGGCGAGCGCCGTGGCCGTCGTGTGGTTGAGGTGGGCGGAGGCGCCGGCAGCGGCCCCCCGCGTTCGCGTCAGACGAGGAACTGCGTCTCGATCTCGGCGGAGCTGGTGATGCCGTCGGCGAAGAAGTACTCCGATTCCATCCCGTCGACCGCGACGGAGACCAGGCCGGTCGCCGGGTTCAGGACGTCGATGAGCACGTCCTCCTCCTCGATGCCGACGAAGCTGACGATGATGGTGTCCTCGCCCGGCTCGTAGTCGGCGATCAGGTCGAAGTCGATCGTGCCGTAGGCGAGGTAGAAGGAGTCCGCGCCCTCGCCGCCGATATAGGTGTCCTGATCGGCGCCGCCGTGCAGCTCGTCGTCGCCGTCGCCGCCCGAGACGATGTCGTTGCCGTCGCCGCCGAACAGCTCGTCGTTGTCATCGCCGCCGAGGAGGGAGTCGTTGCCATCGCCGCCGCGCACGACGTCGTCGCCGGCGCCGCCGTCGACGGTGTCGTTCATCACGCCACCGTAGGCGGTGTCGTCGCCCGCGCCGAGGCCGATGTAGTCGTTGCCGTCCTCGCCCCAGACCTTGTCGACGCTCGAGCCGGTCTGAACGACGTCACCGCCTGCGCCCGCGTGGATCTCGGTCTCATCGAGGCCGAAGTTGTTGGCGAGGTAGAGCCGGTCCGAATAGTCGGTGGCGATGAGCTCGAGGCGCTCGATGTCGGTGAAGATCGTGCCGTCGCTCATGACCGCCGCGCTCGAGGGGCTGAAGCGCGCGGCCGGGATGAGCCCGCCGAAGCCGGTGCCGTAGACCGTGAGGGCGCTCGATGCGTCGGAACGGTCAATCAGCGCGAAGTCGCCGTCGCCGCCGAGAAGCTCGTCGCCGCCGTCGATGTAGTCGCGGCCGCCGTAGCTGAAGATGGAGTCGTCGCCGTCGCCGCCCATCATCACGTCGTTGCCGGTGTCGGCGCCTTCTTCGACGCCGCCATAGATGATGTCGTTGCCTTCGTCGCCGACGATGATGTCGTTGCCGGCGCCGCCCGCGTCGTCACCGACGAGTGTGTCGTCTCCGGCATAGCCGCGAATATAGTCCGCAAGTGGGGTGCCGACGAGTTTGTCCGCGATGCTCGTCCCTAACCGTATAGCCATCCGGCGTTCCTTTTTAAATCGTTCGCGTCATTCATTGACTTGCCCACGGACAGGCGAAAACCCAATGACTATACCGCCGAGTTATGGCTCTTTGCCGTAATACACGGCTGCATCATTTGCCGAGGACTCATCCGATCTCCTTCTGAGAGACGGAGTTTGTTCAGTCAAGCATTGAGTTCTTCACAGTTGAAACAACTTGCGTACTGATGTGCGCCTGAACCGCAACTTCGCGCTGAGGTTGCGGCTTGTTTCTTCCCTGTTGGAGAAAAAAGGAGTGCATTACGGGATTGCCGATCCCTTATCACGACATCGTGAAATAGAGAGTATCACTCGTTGTTATGGATGAGAACATTCTCGGCGCCGCAGTCGTGTTTCTGTCCAAGAAATTGGTTTTTTTGGACAATTTCGGCCAGAGTTGTGACAGGAAATGATGCCTCTGGTTGATTTAAATCCCAAATTGACCGCATATGCAGTCAAGTAGACTCGAGAAGTCCTGTCAGTCCTGGGCGAGACGATGCGCGGGTGGAGGCGCACAACACGGTTTCGTGAGCGCAGTTAACCAGGTGCCGCTAAATTCGGCGTGATGGACCTGCGAGGTCGGCAGGAAACTCTCCGCCGGCCGCTCGCGGCGCGTCGGAACCGGCGCATTGGCGCTTCGGCTGGCGTTAGGACCGGCGGGATCCGGCGGCGCTCGGCGAGCCGGCATGTGGGCTGCCGCCCATTCTTCCGATGCGGGTCGTCGCTGCGGCTTATGGGGGCGCGTCGGACGCGTCACTCGCCGGGGAGCTTGGCCTTCATGGTCATGACGCGGTGGTAGCTGTCCTTGATCCGGGCGGCGAAGACCGGGTCCCGGGCGGCCACCTGGAGACGCGCCTGCAGCTCGCCGACGAGGTCGCCGCGACCGGCAGCGCCGCCGGCATAGACGAGGATGTCGTTGCCCGCCAGGATCGCCTGCTTGGCGATGCGGATGGGCGAACCCAGCTTGCGGATCGCCCCCATCTCGAGGTCGTCCGACATCACCACGCCGTTGAAGCCGATGTTGCCGCGCAGCAACCCCTCGATCATCGGCTCGGACAGGGAAGCCGGCAGCCCGCCGGGTCCGTATTTGGCGAGGTGGACGTGGGCCACCATCACCATGTCGACCATGTTCTCGGCGACGAGGTCGCGGTACGGCGTCAGCTCCGTCTCGGTCCACGAGTAGGAGACGTCGACGAAGCCCTTGTGGGTGTCGCCGCGCGAGGAGCCGTGGCCGGGAAAGTGCTTCAGCGCCGTGAGGACACCGGCGTCGCGGTGCGCCTCGACGAAGAGGGAGGCGTAGGACGCGATGGTCGCCGGATCGCCGGAGAAGGCGCGGCCGAGCTTGGCGATGATCGGGTTGTCACGCTGGTTGCCGAGGTCGACGACCGGCGCGAGGTTGACGTTGAACCCCCACTCCGCGAGGTCCCGGGCGAGGCGGGTGTAGATGCGCTTGGCGGCCGCCTCGCCGCGCGCCGCGACGCGCTTTGCCGACGGGGTGTCCGGGAAACCGACCTCGGTGTTGAGCCGCTGCACGTGGCCGCCTTCCTGGTCGACCGCGATCAGGACGGGAAGGCCCGGCGGGGCCGAGGCGCGGAAAAGGTGGGTGAGGCGCTTCACCGCCGCCTCGCTCTTCACGTTCTGGCGGAAGAAGATCACGCCGCCGAGGCGGCCCGCCTCGATGTGCCGGGCGATGCGCTGCGGCCCGGGCTGGTCGACGTCGTCGCCCTGGAAGCCGACCATGAGCATCTGCCCGACCATCACCTCGAGCGGCGGGTCGCCCTCGCCGGCGACATAGGACGGGAAGCGGCGGCGGCCGGGGCGCTCCGGCTTGGCGCGGGGGACCACGGTGACGAGGGCGCCGTCCCCGGCCGGGCGCTCGCCCTCACCGAGGAGCGGCAGATCCGCGTCGTCGGCGGACGGCGTGGCCGCGCCGGGTGTCGGGTCGGCGCCCGGGGCGATCTTCAGCGGGAGCGGGGTGAGGGGCGGGCGGGCGGTCGCGGCAGCCGTTGTCGCGGCCGGGCGGGGCGATGCGATGATCTCCGGCGCGCCGGGGCCGGCGCCGATCCGGGGGCGCATGGCGATGCCGGCGGCCGGCGCCTCGGCGGCGAGGAACTCACCGCCGCGCGAGGCGGGCTGTTCCGGCGGCAGGGGGACGTGCTTCTGCGCCGCCGTCGGCGCAATTGCCGCGACGGCCGCCGCAAGGACGATGGCGGCACAGCCCACCTGCAGGATCCGTCGGGACATCAATCACTCGCGGTTAATAAAGGGCGTCGGTCGTAGGATTGGCGGGGACTCGCAGGACGTGATGCCGAACCTGGGCGTTTCGTTCCACCCTCGACCGCCGGAAACGCTTGGTAACGTAAACTCCTCAGTATACTTGGCTCGTTCGCGTGGCCGTGGCGACACGGCCCTTGTCGTCCCGCAGGACCGGCGCGCTCTGGCCCGGATAGAGGATGATCCCGGAGTGGGCGCCGCGGAATTGTTCGACGCGGCCATAGCCGTATTTCGGGAAGCAGACATTGGCCTTGGCGTTGTAGGTGAAGTGGCTGCACCGGCTGTTGCTGGCGCAGATCTGCGCGCATTCCATCGTCGACGAGGCGCCGAGACCCGTCGAGGTCAGGTCCGAACCGTAGAAGTCGACGCCGGAGTAGATCGCGACGGAGCGGGCGGAGCTGGGCGCCGGGGTGTTCGCCGGAGGCTGGTAGCTCGGAGGGGGCGTGTAGCCGGGGCCGGGCTTGGGCTGCGGGTCGGCCGCCTGCTGCGCCGCGGCGAGCGCGAGGGCGCGCTGCAGGTTGCGCAGGGTCTTCTCCGCCCCGGCGTAGGGGCCGTCGAGGGCCGGCGACAGCAGCGTGATCCGCCGGCAGCCGCCGAGCTTCTCCAGCGCCGTGTTGATCACGTCGAGCTGGGCGCTCAACCCGTTCTGCGCGTCGTAGATGCACTCGCGTCCGATGTTTTCGATCAGCCGCTCCGCATCCGCCGTCTCGGTCGGGCAACTCGGATGGCCCTGGGCGAAGCGGTAGAGCTCGACCGGATCCCTGGCGTCGACCTTCTCGTACTCGTCCCGGCAGCGCTGCCCGGCGAGGCGGTCGCGCGCGGCGGCCACCTCGGTGCGGCAGTCGGACCGCTCGGTCGCGAACCGGGCGAGCGCGTCCGCTCCGCCCCTCTCTGCGTCCTTGTAGGCGGCGCTGCAGGTGGGGACGGCGAGTGTCTCGCCGAGGTCGGTGAGGCGCTTCACGGCCGCGTCCGACAGGGTGGCGCTGAAGGTGGTGGAGAGCTCGCCCAGCGTCGCCGCGGCGGCCTCGCGTTCGGCCCGGCTGCGGGCGATCTCGGCGGCCTGGATCGCCCGGTTGATGCGCCCGTCGCGCTCGGCGACGGCGTTGACGTACTGCGGGCAGGCTTCGTGCTCGGTGAGGAAGCGGGCGAGCGTCCCGGCGGGGCCGGTCTTCGCCTCCTGGTAGGCGGCGATGCAGGCGTCCTGAGCCGACTGCCGGTCCCGGAGGGCGACCGCGAAAGGACACGCCTCGAGACCTGCCGGCACCGGTCCCCCGTCGTTTTCGCCCGCCGCACACACCGCCTCGCGCGCGCTCGCCACCGTCGCGGCGGTCTCGGCGGCGCAGTCGGGCGATGCGGCGGCGAAGTCGTCGAGCGGGGCGAGGCTCCGCGTCTCGGCGGCGAGGGCCGCGGCGGCCTCGGCGTCGGCGGGGCAGGTGGAGGCCGCGACCGCCTCGGCGGTGCAGCTCGGCGCGAACGGGTCGGCGACGCAGGTGCAGGCGCGCGAGGCCGGGTCCTGTCCGGCGACGCAGGCCGCGACGACGTCCGGCGCCACGCACAGCGCGTCGAGCCGCTCCACGCTGCGGAAGGAGCCGGCGCTCATCCACTTGGCGGCGATCTCCGAGGCGGCCTTGCAGCGTGAGAGGTGCATCTCCGTCACCTCGCGCAGCGGGATGATGGTCGGCAGGAAGACGCGGCAGCCGTCGCCGTCGCAGCGGTTCACGAAGTCGCTGATGTCCTGGTCGAGCGTCCTGAGGGCGGGCCAGTCGCGCGCGTCGACCTGATCGGCGCGCAGGTTCAGCTCGCGCAGCTCGAACTCGAGGCTGAGGTTCTCGACGTCGCCGGTGCCGCCGCCGCTCGGCTCCAGCCTGGCGAGGCGCACGAGTGCACCCTCGGCATGCTCGGACACCTGCGGGGTCTGCCGGCCCTTGCCGAGCTGGGCGGTGCGGCTCGGCACCGAGGTCGAGAGCCAGTCGCGCAGCTCCTCGAAGCTCACCACGCCGTCGTTGTTGCCGGCCCGCGTGTCCGCCTCGCCGCGCAGTCCGGTGACGAGCGCGCCGGTGAAGACGCCTTCGTGGCGCTGGTGGTCCCAGTAGGCGGGCGTGTCGGCCGCGGCGGCGGAGACGGCGATGACGTCGAACCGGTCGGCGGTCTCGTCCCACCCTTCCGAAGGGGCGAGGAGGGCGGCGGCCATCGACGGGTTCAGCGGCTCGCCGTCCGCGGTCTCGCCCGAGAAGCAGCTTTCCATGAAGACGACGACGCGGCCCTTCGGGAAGCGCTGCTTCTGCACCTTGTCGAGGTTCTCGACGAGGAGGTCGTACGAGTAGGCGGTGTGGCGCAGCGTCGACGGGCGGGAGTTGGTGGCGAGGAGGAAGCCCTCCGCCGAGGCCGCGTCGGACGTGCCCGAGGCCCGCAGGTCGCGCGAGCCGTGGCCGACGAAGTAGACGAAGAGCTCCGCGTTGTCCTCCTTGATGTCGAGGCCGGCGAGACTTCCGGGTTCGCCCTTCTCGAAACCGAAGATCTCCGCGAGGTCCAGCCGGTCCGGATCCTCGATGCGACGGATGTTCGACTGCTTCACGAAGAAGACGTCGGTCATCATCGCTTCCATCTGGTCGAGATTTTCTTTGACGAACGCGACCGGCGGCGCCTGCCGGTAGTCGCCGACGCCCACGAGGATGGCGTAGCGCTTGTCGCCCGCTTCGACCGCTGCGGTGATGGCGTCCGTGCGCGCATCGCTCCAGGCCGCCGGAGCAATGGCGATCAGGCCGATCAGGACAGCGAAAACGCGCAGGGCGCGGCACATGGGAATACCTCGGATCTTCCCGGGGACGGATCTGCAAATCTTAACATTACATTAACGTCGTGTCCCGGCCCGCGCGCGAATGTGACTGAATTTGAGAGCTGCCCGGCGAAGCTCGCGCAGGGGTTGACCCCGGCGAGCGCTGCCCCGCAGAGTTTCAGCCGATGGGTGAAGGGGGCTCGGGGAGCGTCTATGCGCCTCTTATTGCGGGCGGCGGCGATCGCGGGGGCGGCGATGGTCGCGGCGGCGACCACCGGCGCCGCGGCCTTCGACCTCGAGGCCTGCAACACCGTGAGGGCCGAAGCCAACAACGTTCGGCTCGCCGATCTCCTGCTGGGCGTCGCGACGGACAGCGAGCTCGCCTGCTACGTGCGCATCGCGCTGCTGCGGCTCGGCCGGATGGGCGAGGACGACTACGGCAACGACGCGCGGGCGCGCGGCGCCTACCGGATCGACGTCTCGCCCTTCAACACCGAGGCGGGTCCCTATCCCATGGCCTATCTCGCCTCCCTCGCGGCGGAGCTTCGGGCGAGCCCGTCGGAGATGCACGACCAGGTGTTCGCCCGCGCCTTCGTGATGCGCATGGGCAAGGCCGACGAGCCGGCGGCGCTCGATCCCGCATCCCCCTTCGCGCCTCCGGCCCCGGCGCCCGCGGCCGAGGCGGCCGCCGGAGCTGCGCCGGAAAACGCCACGGGAGCGGCGGGCGAGACCGCGCCGCAGGGCTCGGCGGAAGCGGCGGCCGAGAAGGGGGACCTGCGGACGCCGCCGGTCGCCTCGATCGCGGGTGTCGGCCCGGCCGATGCGGATGCAGGGTCTGCCGGGCCCGACGCGGCGGCGGTCCCGCCGGAGCTGCGGCGCAGCCTCGCCGACGCCGGGTTCTTTCCCGAAGGGGCGACGCCGGACCTGTCGCCGATCAACTTGCCGCGACCCAACCCCGTCGCCCCGGACGTGCGCGCCGCGCTGAAGGCCGCCGCCGCCAGCGCTGCCCCGGGCGCCGCGGCGGTCGCCACGCCATCCGGCTGCGACGACGCCGGGGGCGACGCCGACCCGGACGTCCGGCGCAACCGGGGCGCGATCGCAAGGGCAGGGCTCTGCGTCGGCCGCGTGCGGCTCACCGAAGGCGCCATCACGTGGACGTTCGTGTCGGTGGAGAACCGGAACCATCCGGACGGACCGGTCTGGTACCTGCCGCACGACAACGAGGCGGAGGCGTTCGACGCCGCCGTCTACGCCGTCGCGCGCTATGGCGGACGGATGGTGGCCGTCGCCGGCGACGAGACGCGCTTCTATCGCGGCATCGACCCCAACCGCTACTTCGCCACCACCGACGCGGACGCGCGGCCCTGCCGCATCCGCCGGGCGACACCGACCTATACCGCCTTCGTGATGGGCCTCTTCGTCGGCCGGCCGCACATCTTCTCGGCCCACAACAACACCAACGGCGGCGGCATCACCGCCAGGGTCTGGACCGACAAGGAGAAGGGCTACCCGATCTCCTCCGGTCGCTTCGGCGATCCGGACGACCTCATCTACATCGCCGGACCGAGACCGATCGCCGACGACAGGGACGCGACGGCGATCCGCCAGAAGCTCAACGAGGCCGGTCTCAGCGTGGTTCACGAGCATGTGACGCGGAAAAACAGCGACTGCTCCTTCTCAAACCACGTCGTCCTGAACGACGGTCGTCCGTATTTCAACGTGGAGGCCGAGCATGGGTCGACGGTGCAGCGGGAGATGGTCGACCGGTTTCTGGAAACGCTCGGTTACAGCCCCGTCGCCGGCGGCTGAATGACCGCGTTGAGGGGCCGCCCGATGCATCGCGCCGCGAAGGGGCGCGCCGGGAGGGGGCCGACCGCCGCGTTGGTGGTCGCCATGGCCGCTGCTGCCGTGTCCGCCGCCGCACCCGCGTCGGCGGACGGGCTGCGGTTGACCGAGATGGTCCTCGGCCAGACGCGGTCGCGCCTCACCCTGCCGGCCAGTGCCGCGCCGGTGTTCGCGCCGGGGGAGAACATCGTGGTGGACATGCGCAACCGCCGGCTCTTCTGGCGCAGCGAGGAGCTGCCGGAGACGGTGGAGCTCTACCGCGTGGCCGTCGGCCGGCCGGAGGCGCACCACCCGCTCGGCCGCACGCGGGTGACCTTCAAGCGCGTCGAGCCGTCCTGGTCGCCGACGCCGCGGGCGCGGGAGCGCGACCCCTACCTCCCGGCATATGTCGCGAGCGGCGGAGACAACCCGCTCGGCTCGCGCGCCATCAATCTGACTTGGAAGTACTACCTCATCCATGGCACCAATGATGCACGCAAGATCGGCCGGGCGGCGACGTGGGGCTGCGTCTCGCTTTATGAGAGTGAAGTGCAGTCCCTGTTCGAGCGTATCGGCAACGGTATGCGTGTCCGTTTCGAGCCCGTCGTCGAGTATGGAGTAGGGCATGGGCCTGATATTGGCATTGATCGCGGCGCTGGCCCTGGCGCCGGCGACCAGTCATAGCCCGGTCGAGGCACCGATCACGGTTGCGTTGAGCCGGGCCACGGCGGCGAGCTCGGACGTGTGCACCCGCATCGGCGAGGCGCCGCGCGGGACGCTCGGCTACGTCTTCGGCACGTCAGACCGGCAGGTCGCCGAGCTTCCGCTGGGGACGGCCGCGAACTGCATCGCCGCGCTGTGGGATCCGGATGCGCACCGCGGCGCCGTCCGGGTGCTGCTGCAGCATGCACCGAGCCCGGACCGGGCGCTGAAGCTCGCCAGCGAGCTGGGCCTGTGCGACGGCGCGGGCGACCTGTGCGAGGTCGCCCGGTGCAAGGCGCCGTCCGATCCCAAGCGCGAGCTCGACTGCCTGTCGCTCCTCAAGGGTCCGGCCGCGCAGCGGATGAGCGCGCGCTACCTCGCCGCCGTCGCCAAGGTGCGCCTCGACCCGGAGACCTACTCGACGCTGATCGCCGCGCGGCAGTCCTTCTCCCGGCTCGTCGACGCCGGCTACTACCCCGCGCTCGGCGATCTCGCGCTGATGGAGTACCGCCTCACCAATCTGGAGGCGGCCTACGACATCGCCATGCGCGGCGCCGCCTACCGTCTGCCCGCCGCCGAGGCGCTCGCCGCCTACCTCAAGGTCGAAGGGTTCGGGGTCGGCTGGGACCTGCCGGGCGCGCTCGACCTCGCCAGGGATGCGTCCATCGCCGGCACCGGCGACGGCGAAGCGGTGCTCGCGATGGACATCTCCTACCTCTTCTCGCCCCGGCACTGGACGATGCTGCAGAAGGCGATGATCCGGGCCGACCTTCACCCCGGCCCGGCGGACGGTCACTTCCGCGAGAGCTGGTCCGAGGCGCTGAACACCTTCACGCAGGACCATCACCTGCCCCCCGGCGTGACGCTCGGCGCACTCGATGCTCTCGGCATCTTGAAACCCGTGAGCGACACGGTGCGTGAACAGAGGGCCATCAGGCGCTACTAACTAGAGGGAGACCCTTGGTCGCCCTGTGGGAGGTGCCGATGCCCAACGTCGTCATGCATGTGGCTGCAGTCGGACTGGCAGCCCTGATGGCTGTCGGCGGGGCAATCGGCGGCGCGTCGTCCGCCCGCGCCGAAACCGCCGACCTGCGCGAGGACATCGCCGACTGGCTGCTGCGCCTCTACGAGGACGACGCGACACTCTATTTCTGCTCGCAGCGGCTGGAGGATCGGCGCGTCCGCTTCTCCGAGATCACCGAGCGCGACCCGTACCTGTCCGCCCCGGTGCGCGAGAAGCTCAACGAGATCATCAAGCAGGCGATCCCGAAGACCTGGGTGCTGATGTCGGGGGAGGCGGTGGCGAGCACGGTCAACGAGGGCAGCGTCTTCGCCCGTGACCGCGCCTCGGCGTCCGACGTCGTGGCCGACTTCGAGGAGTCGCAGACGGTGCTGCGCGCCTCGGTGGTGCGCAACCACCTCGACATCGCGCGGCTGAAGATCGAGATCGTGCTCACCCAGAAGGACGGCCGCATCTGTGACAGCGCCACGCGGCAGTGGCACTTCAACACCAACACGCTGGACCGCGTCCCGGCGCCGCCCTTCTCGGCGACGGCGGTCGACATCTACGACATCAACGCCACCCTGAGGGACGGCCTGCGCACGACGATCCCGCGCAACCTGGGGGCGGAGGAGGACGTGCCGTTCATGGTCACCTCCAAGCTGGAGGGACAGCGCTGCGCCGTCTCGTCGGAGCAGCTCACGCGCCAGCTGTTCGACGCCGCGCGCGAGATCCAGGACAACACGGGGATCGCCGTCTCGGACGGGGCGGGCCGGGCGTTCGTGCCGCTGTCGCCGGACGAGGCGGAGACGGTGCCGCACCTGCAGGTCCTCGCCACGACCTCGGTGCGCATCGCCGAGGAGCATGCCGACGACGTTGCGGTGATCACCTTCACCTGGCGGGACGGGGCGCGGCGCCGGCCGGGTGAATCGCGGATCGTGGCGCTGCAGCCGGGGGCGCTGAAGCGGTGCGTCGACGGATCGGCCTCCTCCTCCGGCAGGGACAACCGGCTCGAGATCTTCCTCGCCAACGCGCGCAAGAGCGAGGCCCACCAGTCGACGATGGCGCCGCTGGCATCACCGTTCCAGGTCGGCGACCTCTTGGAGATCGACTTGACCATCGATCAGCCGGTCTTCCCGTATTGCTGGGCGCTGCTGCAGGATGAGGACGAGGCGAACGGGCTGGTGTTCTATCCGTTTTCCGAGCGTTCGGCGAACCGGCCCCTCGACGCCAAGACTTACCGTATCCCTCATGACCTCAACAAGCCGGACCAAAAGCTTCTCGCGCCCGGCACAATTCTGTTTCACTGTTTTGTCATCAAGAACCGTGCGCCGAATGCGCTGCTGAATCGCTGGCTGGAGGCCCACAAAGCGCAGCGCTACCTGGACTGGAACGAGGTGGAATCGCTGGCTAAAGAGTTTCGGCAGATCACAAACATTTCAGAGATCTACGCTTGGATCCGCGTCGAAGCGTCCTGATCTGAGGGCTCTAGCCAGCGCCGCGACGTTTCGTCTACAACTTTAAGGCCTGGACCAGACAATTTTTGGATGCGAGCTTGCCATGCGCTTGGGTCTTGCTGGGCTATTTTTCGCAGCGATCGGGACGGCCTCGGCCCTCGCCCAGCCGAGCACGTTTCCAGGGTCCGACTACGGCCAGGTCACGCTCCGTCTGCGTGAAAGCCAGGGCTCGGCCGTCTCACAGGTGATCGAGCGCGGGGACATCTTCCAGCGCGTCGGCCGGCTGCGGACGGACGACAAGCTGCGCGAGGTGTCCGACCGCGTCGTCCGTCTCGACCGGCTGATCAGCGTCAACGGGCGCGAGCTGACGTCGACCTGCACCGGGACGATCGTCGCGACCGACCTCGTCCTGACCAACTATCACTGCATCCCGGGCTTCGGGGAGGACATCCGTCAGGCCTCCATCCTCCTCGGCTACGAGGACGAGGACGACCCCGACGCGGTGCGGATCCCCATCGAGACCCGGCCGGTGATGGCCGACGACAAGCTGGACTTCGCGCTGGTCCGCCTGACCGCGCCGCTGCCCGCCGGCCTCACGCCGCTCGACTTCGAGCCCGCCGACGCCCAGCCCGGTGAGCGCCTGACCATCCTGCACCACCCGGCCGGCCGCCCGAAGATGATGACCGTGCACGAGTGCTTCGCCTACAAGGACCCGTCGCCGCGGCCGACCGAGCTGCGCCACGTCTGCGATACGCTGCCGGGCTCGTCCGGAGGGCTGATCGTCAACGTCGATCGCCAGCCCGTCGGCCTCCACCACACCGGCGGCCTGAGCAAGAGCGACGCCGGCAGCTACAATCTCGCGACCCGCGCCAGCGTCATCCGCGCCGCCCTCGACACCTTGCGTCCGGGCACGGCGAGCCAGGTCGCGTCTCGTCCTTCCAGTTCATCTTACGAGACGACGCCCCGTCCGAACGTGGGGGCGGCCGCACCGGCCGCTGGCTCGCCGCAGGACAGCGCGTTTCAGGAACTGACGACACCGCAACCGTCAGCGGGGGTGACGGCCACGCAGGCCCAGCCGGCCGGATCGGGCGCGTTCGAACAACACACGAGCCCGAACGTATCGAACCGGATCACCGACGCTTTTGCCAACGATTGAGGGGACACCCCGTGACATCGAAAAGACTTTTCATCGGCGCCGGCGTTGTCGCCCTCGTCCTGTCGGTGTCGCCGACCTGGGCGCAGGGACAGCGAACGGCAGACGAGATCAACAGCCTGATCAACGAACTCGACCGTCGCCCTGCGGACACGCCGGCCTACCGTCAGAACGTGAAGTCGCGCACGCTGCACGTCCGTCCGGACATCGCGCATCAGGACATCTACCTGACCAACGCCGCGATCAAAGAAATTCCCGTGGTTCTGAACTACAACCACACCAAGGATTTCACGATCAATTTCCGATTTGATTCCTTCCAGCTCACCCGTCAGGCCCGCGATACCCTCGACATCCTCGGCGAGGCCCTCTCGTCCGAGCAGCTTCGGGACGACCTCTTCCTCGTCGGCGGGCACACCGACACCGTCGGCAAGGACGACTACAATCAGTGGCTGTCCGAACGCCGGGCCTACGAGGTGACGGCCTATCTCATTGACGTTTGGAAGATCTCGCCGGACCGGCTCCAGCCGGTCGGGTTCGGCGAGACCGAGCTCAAGGACCCGCGCGCCGGCGCCAACAAGATCAACCGGCGCGTCGAATTCACCGTGATCGAGCCGGAAAGCTCGGCGCCGGTGGCGAGCGGCGGAGCGTCCTACGACGCGACGCCTTCCGCGCAGACGGCGGCGGTTCCGGTTCAGCCGGCGCCGGCGCAGCAGTACGCGCCCGTGCAGCCCGTCGCGCCGCAATATGTGCCGCAGCAGAACAGCACGAATGTGGTCTGCGACACTCGGACGGGTCAGCTTTCGGACCCACGTCCCAACCAGCAGGGTCTCGATGACTTCCGCGCCGGTCGGACGCCGGCCGAATGCCTCGACGCCCAGCCCCAATACGGCCAGGCTCCGGTGCCACCGCAGCGGAACGAGGCCATCGGACTGGGCGGCACGAACTCCGCCATCGACGACGTGAACAACGCCATCGGCAACTGAGCCGATCGGTCTACGGGGGAAGTTTTAGAATGTTGAAATCCTTTGCTGCCGCCGTGATGGCGGTGGGTGCCCTCGCCGGCACCGCCTCGGCCGCTGCTGCTCAGACGGTGGATGTCATCGTGATGCAGTCGGATGCCGATCCGAACTCCCTGCGCCGCGGCATCCAGGTTCAGCGCGGCATGCTGAACGTGTGGAACGGGGCGCTCAACGGCCCGGCCATCGGGTCCTACCTGAAGCAATACGGTCTCGACGGCCTCGACGTTTACGACGAGACGGCCGTCATCGTGGACAGCGGCCTCGGCTACGACCCGAACCGCGAGCGCCGCCAGGACGCCGAGCTTCTGTCGCTGGCCTTCAGTTTCCCGGGCCAGTCGATCGACGCGGTGGTCCTCTACACCGTCTACGCCAAGGCCGTGCCGCACCCCTACACCAAGATCTCGCTGCTGCGCGCCTCGATGCAGTACCGCGTCCTCAACCGTGACGGCCGCGTCCTCGCCGGCGACAACGTGCAGCTCGACACCGAGGGCATCCCGCTGACGGGCTGCGCCACCCAGATCGCCGACATCGCGCCGGACGACCAGTGCGTGCGTGACGCCGTGACCGAGAACCTCGGCCGCATGGCCTCGGATGCGGCCAACCGCATCGCGATCCAGATCGCCTCGATCATCGGCCAGCAGTACGGCTCGCTGCACACGTCCGGCGGCGGCGCCGGCGGCGCGCCGGGCGCGAACGTCGCGATCGACGGCGGCACCACGCACGGCGCCGTGCTGAGCGGCCCGTCCTCGGGTGGCTATGGCTGCGACAACCTCCCCGTGACCTACCTGCTGACCTTCACGGGGATCGACGCGCGGCAGAAGAACGCCATCGAGGAGTTCATGTCCTCCTGGTCCTGCTACTCGAACCTCGAGCTGGAGGACGAGTCGCTGACCCGCGTGACCTACCGCTACAAGACCAAGGCCGACCGGGCACGGATCATGCGCAACATCCGCCTGATGTTCGAGGCGATGGGCGTCTTCGTCGACCCGCGGACCCTCGGCGAGCGCGAGATCGTCGTCGACGCGGTGACCCTGCGCAACGACTGACCGCGACGACCCTGCAAACCCCGAGGGGCGGCCCACGCGGCCGCCCTTTCTCGTTGCGCCGGTCGTCCGCCTTGGGTGCGGGCGGCCCGTTGTCGTTGAAAGGCAGCGGTCAACCTTGCCGGGGCGGACGCGGCGGCGTAGCCCCTCGTGAGACGCGGTCCGTTCCATCCGAACCGGACCGAGAGACCTTGCGGGAAGGACTGCGGGCAGTCGGCCTCGGCGTGCCGGTGTGCTACTCTTGTTCCGTGTTGTGCCGAATCGGGCTGTGTGGGGAGGGGTGATGGCGGGCGACGAGACGAGCGATTTCCCGTGCCCTCACAGCGATTTCGCAACGGACCAGGCCACCGCGTGGTCGCGCGTCGCAAAGCTCCTCTCCGAGCGCGGCGTCGACATCCTGTCCCGCTCCACGGACGAGCCGGACCATGATTCCGGCACCGTCGCCGTCGTCGGCAAGGCCGGGTCGGGCAAAACCCACGTCCTCGCCCAGCTCGTCAAGGACCTGGAAGGCGCCGGCGTCGAGATCGCCGCGCCCGACGACAACAAGAAGCGCAAGGCGAGCCAGCGCAGCCTCGCCATCGTGACGCCCACCAACAAGGCCGCCAGCGTCCTGCGCCAGCGCGGCGTGCCGGCGGTCACGCTGCACCGTCTGCTCTACCGCCCGGTGTTCGACGAGGCCTATCAGGCCGTCGTCGACTGGATCCAGGGCGAGCGCGACGAGAAGCCCGAGGGCTACACCGACGAGATGCTGCAGCGTGCGGCGAAGTTCTACGAGACCAACAAGTCCGTCGTGGGCGCGCTGGCGATGGCGGGCCTCCGGGGCAGCGACTTCATCAGCGGCTGGAGCCGGCGCGACGAGACGCTCGACATCGGCTTCGTCGACGAGGCGTCGATGCTGTCGGAGAACCAGCTCGCCGATCTGAAGGAGCTGTTCCCGACGCTGATCCTCTTCGGCGATCCGGCCCAGCTCGCCCCGGTGAAGGGCGGCGACATGGTGTTCGACAAGATGCCGGCGGCCGAGGTCGTCCGCCTCGAGCGCGTTCACCGGCAGGAGGCGGACAGCCCGATCCTCGATCTCGCGCACGCGCTCTCCGACCCGAACCTCACCTTTCCCGCGTTCGAGGCGATGGTGGAGGACGCGGCGCGGCGTGACGACCGCGTCATCGTCTCGCCGCGCGTCAACTCCGACCTGATGGCGCGCTCGCCCGTCCTCGTCTGGCGCAACCAGACGCGCATCCGCCTGATCACCGCCTTCCGCGCGGCCTACGGGGCGGGCGACGACGAGCTGCTGCCGGGCGAGCCGCTGCTGTGCGACGGGATCGAGCTACCGGCCAAGCAGCAGAACCGGCGAATCGAGCTGGAGGCGAGGGGGCTGATCCGCGGCGCGCAGGTGATCTTCCGCGGGCCGGGCAAGAAGCCGGGCCTGTCGCGCATGCACGTCGTCGGCGCGGAGGAGCCCAACATCATCTGCGCCTCCATCGTGAAGATCGAGCGCACCGGGGAGGAGGAGCCCTGGTTCCCCTTCGTCGCCCGGATGGGCGCGACCTTCCTCCACGGCGCGGCGCTGACGATCCACAAGGCGCAGGGCTCGCAGTGGCCGGACGTCCAGGTGTTCGCGCCGGACCTGAAGGCCGCGGCCCGTGCCGGAATGATCGACGGCGGCATCCCGCTCTGGAAGCGGCTGACTTACGTGGCGCTGACCCGGGCGCAGGAGCGGCTCCACTGGGTGGTCCTCGCGCGGCTCTCGCGGCCGACCGGGACGCTGCCGGTGGACGATCTCGGCACCCCCGCCGTCGCCGACGCCAAGGAAGCTGCATAGCACCTAACCGTGCATGAACGGTCAGGTCCGTTGAAGTTCCCGCCGTGTCCCGCTATGAGGCCGGACGGCGGCCCCAACCGCCGGCCCCGCGCGACGGTGGCGCGGGAAGGGGGACCCAGATGGCCGAGTTTGTGAGCCTCGCAACGATCGAGGCGCTCACGTTCGATGATGTTCTTCTCATGCCGGGACTGTCGGAAGTCCTGCCGAATGAGACGAATGTGGCGACGCACGTCACGCGCGAGCTGCCACTCAATATTCCGATCCTGTCAGCCGCCATGGATACGGTGACCGAAGCCGAGCTCGCCATCGCGTTGGCGCAGGCCGGCGGCATGGGCACCATCCATCGCAACATGACCCCGGCCGAACAGGCCGCCGCGGTCCGCCGGGTGAAGAAGTTCGAGAGCGGGATGATCGTCGATCCGCTGGTGATCGGCCCCGACGCGACCCTCGGTGACGCGCTGGCCCTGATGGACAGCCACAAGATCTCGGGCATTCCCGTCGTCGAGAACGGCGGCCTCGGCGGTCACATCCGCGGCCGCCTCGTCGGCGTCCTCACCAATCGCGACGTGCGCTTCGCCAATGACCCGAAGCAGCCGGTCCGCGAGCTGATGACGGCCAGGAACCTCATTACCGTGCGCGACGAGGTCGGCCAGGACGAGGCCAAGCGGCTCCTCCACCAGCACCGGATCGAGAAGCTGCTGGTGGTGGACGAAGCCGGCAACTGCACCGGCCTGATCACCGTGAAGGACATGGAGAAGGCCCGCGCCTACCCGAACGCGGTGAAGGACGGCAAGGGGCGCCTTCGCGTCGCCGCCGCCACCAACGTCGGCGATGCCGGCATGGAGCGTGTCGAGGCTCTGGTGGACGCCGAGGTCGACCTCATCGTCGTCGACACCGCGCACGGCCACTCCCAGAAGGTGCTCGACACCGTCGCCCAGGTGAAGCGCCTCTCCAATCAGGTGCAGGTCCTCGCTGGCAACGTCGCGACGCCGGAAGGCACCAAGGCGCTGATCGACGCGGGTGCGGACGCCGTGAAGGTCGGCATCGGTCCGGGCTCGATCTGCACCACCCGTGTCGTTGCGGGCGTGGGCATGCCGCAGCTCACCGCCGTGATGGAGGCCTGCAAGGCCGCCTCCGGTTCCGACACGCCGGTGATCGCGGACGGCGGCATCAAGTTCTCGGGCGACCTCGCCAAGGCGCTGGCGGCGGGCGCCTCCTGCGCGATGGTGGGCTCGCTCCTCGCCGGCACCGAGGAGGCGCCGGGCGAGGTCTACCTGCACCAGGGCCGCAGCTTCAAATCCTACCGCGGCATGGGCTCCCTCGGCGCCATGGCCCGCGGCTCGGCCGACCGCTACTTCCAGGCCGAAGTGCGCGACACCATGAAGATGGTGCCGGAGGGCATCGAAGGTCAGGTGCCGTACAAGGGTCCGGCCGGCAACGTCATCCACCAATTGATCGGCGGTCTCCGCTCGGCGATGGGCTATGTCGGCGCGCACGACCTCACGGAGCTGCGCGACAAGGCGCGCTTCGTGCGCATCACCAACGCCGGCCTCGCCGAGAGCCACGTCCACGACGTCGCCATCGTGCGCGAGAGCCCGAACTACCCGTCCGCGCGGTAACGGCCATGGCGGCTCGGACGGTGAACGCGCGTGCTCGCCGCGCCGGGTTGTCCCGGCGCGCGGTGGCCGGCGCGTTCCTCGTCCTTGCGCTTGGCGCCGGGTCCGCCGGAGCCGCGGCCGCGGAGGGTGCGCCGGGCTGCATGATCGTCGCCGACGTGGCGACGGGCGCGCTCATCGCGCGCAAAGGTGCCTGTGCCGAGCGCCATAGCCCGGCCTCGACCTTCAAGGTCGCGCTCTCTCTCATCGGCTTCGATCGCGGCATCCTGACGGGGCCCCATGCTCCGGTCTGGAACCCGCCCGCCGATCCCGGCCGGGTCAAAACGCCGACCGACCCGACGTCGTGGCTCGATCTCTCCGTCGTATGGTACTCACAGCATCTGGTGCGCGAGCTCGGCGCGGCCCGGTATGCCGAGGACGTCGCGCGGCTGGGATACGGGAACGTGGACGTGTCGGGCGATCCCGGCACGGGCAACGGGATGGAGCGTGCCTGGATCGATTCCTCGCTGCGGATCAGCCCGGCTGAGCAGGTGGCCTTCATCGCGGCGATGCTGCGCCACGAGCTGCCGGTGTCGGACGCGGCGATTTCCGGGACGCGGGCGATCATGCCGAGCTTCGACGCTCCGGGAATGGTCGTTCGCGGCAAGACGGGCGCGGCCTGGCACCGCGATGCGCGAGGGGTCGCGCAGCCGAGCGACGCGCTCGCGTGGTTCGTCGGCTGGGCCGAGACGGACGACGGGCGCACATTCGCCTTCGCGCGGTTCGCCGAGGGCGCGGCCGGCGGGACGCCGCGTCCGCCGATCCGCCTTCGCGCGGACGTCCTGAAACGCCTGCCCCAGCTCATCGGGCCGGGGGCCGAGTGACGGCCGCCGCCGCGCCGCACCAACTGTTGGGAGTCATGGGTTGAGACCTGCAGGCCGCATCGCAGCCGCCATCGAAGTGCTCGCCGACGTCGAGACGCGTCACCGACCCGTCGCGGACGCGTTGAAGGACTGGGGCCTGTCGCACCGCTTCGCCGGTTCCGGCGATCGCGCCGCGATCGGCAACCTCGTCTACGACGTCCTGCGCTGGCGCCGCTCGTCCGCCTGGCGGGCAGGGGCGGACACGCCGCGCGCGGCGACGCTTGCCACATTGCGGTTCCACTGGGGCGTCGGCCCGGCCGACCTCGAGACGCTCGCCACCGAGGAGCACGGCCCGGGCGCCCTCACCGAGGAGGAGCGCGCGGCGCTGTCGGCCGACCGCCTCGGCGACGCGCCGCCGGACGTGGCGGCCGATGTGCCCGACTGGCTCGCCCCGGCGTTCGAGGACAATTTCGGCGACGACTGGGTGAACGAGGCGGCCTCGCTGGCCGCACGCGCGCCGGTGGACCTTCGCGTCAACACGCTGAAGTCGGACCGGGCGAAGGTGCTTTCCGCGCTGAAGCGCTTCGGCGCGACGGCGAGCCCGATCAGCCCCGTCGGGGTACGCCTTCCGGCCCGCGCCGGGTGGGAGCGCTCGCCCAACATCGTGCGCGAGGACGTCTACCAGCGCGGCCACGTCGAGGTGCAGGACATTGGCAGCCAGGCGGCCGCGCTGATGGTGCTCGCCCACCCCGGCGAGCAGATCCTCGACCTGTGCGCTGGGGCAGGGGGCAAGACGCTGGCGCTCGCGGCGCAGATGGACAATCGCGGCCAGCTTCATGCGACGGACGCCGACCAGAACCAGCTCGCCCCGATCTTCGAGCGGCTGAAGCGGGCGGGCGTGCGCAACGCGCAGGTGCACCGCGCCGGCTCCGACCTGTCGGCGCTGGAGGGCCGGATGGACAAGGTGCTGGTCGACGCGCCGTGCTCGGGTTCCGGCACCTGGCGGCGGCGGCCGGAGACGAAGTGGCGCCTCACCCCGGAGGCGCTGGAGCGCCGCACCGACCAGCAGGCGGCCGTGCTCGACCAGGCGCGCGCCTTCGTGCGGCCGGGCGGCACGCTCATCTACGTCACCTGTTCCGTGCTGCCGCAGGAGAACGAGGCGCAGATCGCCGACTTCCTGGACCGCGCTGCGGACTTCACGCTGACCTCGATGGCCGACGCCTGGGTCGATATCGCCGGCGAAGATGCGCCGATGCCCTGGAGCGCCGAGGGGCTGATGATGACGATGACCCCGGCCGCCACCGGCACCGACGGCTTCTTCGTCGCTGCCCTGAAGCGCACCGGATGACCGTCGACCCGTCCTGGGCCGCCGACAACGGACCACGCGCCGCGACGGTGCCGCGGCTTGGCCGGCGGTGCCCGTGAGCGCGGCCGGCGACAGCCCGTGCACCAAGGTGTGCCGGATCGCGCCGGCGACGGGGCTCTGCCTCGGCTGCGCGCGTACCATCGACGAGATCGCCGGCTGGGCGACGATGAGCGCGGCGGATCGTGCCGCCGTCCTCGCCGACCTCCCGCACCGAAATCCCGGCGACGCTGGCTCGGGCGGCAACGTCCGGTGACCGCGCGCGCCCGCGCGTTGACGGGCGCTGGACGCCGATGCAGGTAGAGATGACAAGCTTACGAAAGGCACCTCCCATGACCCTCGATGATGCGCTGAAATCCATGCCGGTCGTCGCGGTCTTGCGTGGCCTCTCGCCGGACGAGGCCGAGGGCGTCGGCCAGGCGCTGCTCGACGCCGCGATCCCGGTGATGGAGGTCCCCCTCAACTCGCCGGACCCGTTCAGGTCGATCCGCATCCAGGCGGACCGGTTCGGCGGGTCGTCCATCGTCGGCGCCGGCACGGTTCTGGTCCCGGAGGACGTCTCGCGCGTCGCCGACGCGGGCGGGACCATCATCGTGTCGCCGAACTTCGACGAGGAGGTCGTGAAGGCGACCAAGCGCTGCGGGCTCCTCTCGGTGCCGGGCGTCTTCACACCGTCCGAGGCGTTCAGGGCACTGGCGGCGGGCGCTGACGCGCTGAAGCTCTTCCCCGGCGACGGCCTCTCGCCGAAGGTGGTGAAGGCGATGCGCGCGGTGCTGCCGAAGGGCACGCGCCTCGTCGTGACCGGCGGCGTCGACGCCAACAACATCGGCGAGTGGCTCGCCGGCGGGGCGGACGGCGTCGGCATCGGCTCGGCGCTCTACAAGCCCGGCAAGTCGCTGGCGGATGTCGCCGCCGACGCGAAGTCCTTCGCGGCTGCGACCCGCGCGGCGATGGGGCGTTGATGGACATCCTCTGCCTCGGAGAGCCGATGATCGAGTTCAACCGCCAGTCGGACGGGAGGTGGCTCGAGGGATTCGGCGGGGACGTGTCCAACGTCGCGATCGCGGCGGCGCGGCAGGGGGCGAAGGTCGGCATGCTCTCCGCGCTCGGCCGCGACCAGTTCGGCGACGCGATCATGGACCTGTGGCACACCGAGGGCGTCGATACGCGCTACGTCACGCGCCACGCCGACGCGCCGACGGGCATCTACTTCGTCGACCATGGCGAGAAGGGCCACAGCTTCTCCTACCGTCGGGCGGGTTCGGCCGCCGCACTGATGAAGCCGGCGGACCTCCCCGACGGGGCGATCGCGGGCGCAAGGCTCCTGCACCTCTCCGGCATCAGCCAGGCGATCTCCGACACCGCGTGCGACACCTGCTTCGAGGCGATGCGTCAGGCGAAGCGGGCGGACGTCACCGTCTCCTACGACCTTAACTACCGGGCGCGGCTGTGGCCGCTGGGGCGTGCGCGGGCCGTCATCCATGAGGCGCTGCGCTACGCGACGGTGGCGCTGCCGGGCTTCGACGACGCCTCGGTGCTCTCCGGCCTCCAGGACCCCCGGGCGATCCTGG
Source organism: Acuticoccus sediminis (assembly GCF_003258595.1). Classification (NCBI taxonomy): domain Bacteria; kingdom Pseudomonadati; phylum Pseudomonadota; class Alphaproteobacteria; order Hyphomicrobiales; family Amorphaceae; genus Acuticoccus; species Acuticoccus sediminis. The sequence continues at coordinate 316,986 of NZ_QHHQ01000004.1, read as the reverse complement.
ACTTCTACGCCGCCTTCGGCCCCGGCGTCGTCGCGCTGACCCTGGGCGCGGACGGCGCGATCGTGCGCGACGGCGAGCGCGTCATCGACGTTCCGACCTTCCCGACCGAGGCGGTCGACGCGTCCGGCGCGGGCGACTGCTTCGACGGCTCCTTCCTCGTGCGGTGGCTGGAGACCGGCGACGCCGGGGCGGCCGCCACGTACGCGGCCTGCGCGGCGGCGCTTTCGGTCCGCGGCTACGGGGCCGTCGCGCCGATCCCGACGGCCTCCGCGGTGCACGAGGCGCTGGCGGCGGCGGCCTGACCGCGCGGGGCTCGACTCGCCGGTGCCGCGCCTGCTGCATCGACCGGCGTGTTGCATGGCGACGGCCGATCGATGCTATGACCCTCACATTCGTGAACGACTGAGCCCTGCGACATGCACCCTCGATTCGCCCCTTACCTGTTCGGCCTCCTTCTCTCCGGGTTCATGTCGTTCATCGTGTCGGGGATCGCGACGGTCCGGGCGGCGGGACTGGTGACGAACCTGCCGTCGATCTGGCTGGAGTGCTGGCTGACCTCCTGGGTGATCGCGTTCCCGGTGGTGCTGCTTGTCGCGCCGATGGTGCGGCGGCTGGTGGCGGTCATGGTGCGACAGGAGCCGGGACGATGAAGACCAGTGCGGACGGATCGGCACGGCGGACCATCTGGGCGACCGGCGACGGCGCGGTCGAGATCATCGACCAGACCCGGCTGCCGCACGAGTATGCGACGAAGCGGCTGGCCTCGGTGGAGGACGTCGCCGAGGCGATCGCCGTCATGCGGGTCCGCGGGGCGCCGCTGATCGGCGCGACCGCCGCCTACGGCATGGCGATCGCCGCGGATGTCGACCCGTCCGACGCCGCCCTCGCGCTGGCGCGGCAGATCCTGTTCGCGACGCGCCCGACGGCGGTGAACCTCGGCTGGGCCCTGGCGCGCGTCGCCGACGTCCTGGCGTCGCTGCCGCTGGAGCGGCGGGCGGAGGCCGCGTGGACGGAGGCGGAAGCGATCGCCGCCGAGGACATCGCTCTCAACGGGGCGATCGGCGACCACGGGCTGGCGCTCATCAAGGCGGCGCAGAAGGCGCGGCCGGGGGAGACCGTCAACGTCCTCACCCACTGCAACGCCGGCTGGCTCGCGACGGTCGGGTGGGGGACGGCGACCGCGCCCATCTACAAGGCCCACGCCGCCGGCATCCCGATCCATGTCTGGGTCGACGAGACGCGCCCGCGCAACCAGGGTGCCTCGCTGACGGCGTGGGAACTCGCCGAGGCGGGCGTGCCCCACACCCTCATCGCCGACAACGCGGGCGGGCACCTGATGCAGCACGGCCGGGTGGATCTGTGCATCGTCGGCACCGACCGCACCGCCGCCAACGGCGACGTCTGCAACAAGATCGGCACCTACCTGAAGGCACTCGCCGCGCACGACAACGGCGTCCCGTTCTACGTCGCGCTGCCCTCGCCGACGCTCGACCTCTCGCTGCAGAGCGGGCGGGACGTTCCGATCGAGGAGCGGGCCGGCACCGAGGTCACCGAGATCACCGGCCGAACGGCGGACGGGCGCATCGAATCGGTCTGCGTGACGACGCCATCGACCGCCGCCGCGAACCCCGCGTTCGACGTGACGCCGGCGCGGCTGGTGACCGGGCTCGTCACCGAGCGCGGCGTCATCGAGCCGGAGCGGCTGCGCGAGGTCTTCGGCTCCAGGGCCTGACGGCCCGCCGGGGACGAGGCGGACGGCAGGGTGCCACCGGCCCGAGCGGGTGTTATGGGAAAGGGGCATCGGCCGGGACCGCGGCAGGATGTGGACCGTGCGGGGCCGACTGCGCCGCGCCGTGTGCGACCGTCGCAAGGGGACCGTCATGGACGCTTTCGCCAACCGGCCGAACGATCTGGCCAGCTTCTGGATGCCCTACACCGCCAACCGGAGCTTCAAGGCTCACCCGCGGCTGTGCGTTTCGGCGAAGGGGATGTACTACACCGCCGGCGATGGCCGACTGATCCTCGACGGGACGGCGGGCCTCTGGTGCGTCAATGCCGGGCATGGCGACCCCCGGATCGTCGGTGCGATCCAGAAGCAGGCGGCCGCGCTGGACTATGCACCGAACTTCCAGTTCGGCCACCCGCTCGCCTTCTCGCTGGCGAACCGGCTGACCGAGCTTTTCCCCTCGGCGCTCAAGCACGCGTTCTTCACCAACTCCGGGTCGGAGGCGGTCGACTCGGCCCTCAAGATCGCGCTCGCCTACCACGTCGCCAACGGCGAGGAGGAGCGCACCCTCCTGGTCGGCCGCCAGCGCGGCTACCACGGGTCCGGTTTCGGTGGCACGGCGGTCGGCGGGATCGAGCGCAACAAGGCCCAGTTCGGCGCGGCGGTCCATCCGGTCGACCATCTGCGCCACACGCACCTGCCGGAGAACGCCTTCAGCAAGGGGGCGCCCGACCATGGCGGGCCGGAACTCGCCGACGACCTGGAACGGCTGGTGGAACTCCACGGCGCGTCGTCCATCGCGGCGGTGATCGTCGAGCCGATCGCCGGGTCGACCGGTGTCCTGGTTCCCCCCAAGGGCTACCTGCACCGTCTGCGCACGATCTGCGACAAGCACGGCATCCTTCTCATCTTCGACGAGGTGATCACCGCGTTCGGCCGCCTCGGGGCAAGCTCGGCCGCGGACTACTACGGCATCATTCCCGACATCATGACCCTCGCCAAGGGGATGACCAACGCCGCCGTCCCGATGGGCGCGGTGATGACCTCCGGGCGGATCTACGACACCGTCGTCGAATCGTCGCCGGCCGGGATCGAGCTCTTCCACGGCTACACCTATTCGGGTCACCCGCTCGCCTGCGCCGCCGCCCTCGCGACCCTCGACGTCTACCGCGAGGACGAGCTGTTCGAGAATGCCGGCATGCTGGCGCCGATCTGGGAGGAGCGGCTGCACAAGCTCGCCGACCGCCCGCACGTCGTCGACATCCGCAATCTCGGCCTGATCGGCGCCGTCGAGCTCGCCCCCCGCGAAGGGGCGCCGGGCGCACGCGGCATCGAGGCGATGGAGCGCGCGTTCGAGGCGGGCCTGATGATCCGCGTCACCGGCGATACGATCGCGCTGTCGCCGCCGCTCATCATCTCCGAGGCCGAGATCGAGACGCTGTTCTCGACGCTCGAGACGGTCCTGCGGACCATCGACTGACGAGCGGCGCCTGGCGGCGGGACGGCGGGGACGAGCACCGGCAATGAGCACGATCGGAAATGCATCGCCGGGGACCGGCCTGGAGCCGCCCGGCGCCGCCATCGGGGCGGCCGCCGCAATCGGCGCACCCGAAGGCGCACTTCGCGTGCGCATGGAGCAGCGCTCGGAGCGCAGCCTCGCGGCGGAGGAGGCCGCCGGCCGGCGGCTCGCCCTCAAGGGGCGGATCGTGGCGCTGGTGGCGATCGCGTTCGTCAACTTCTTGACGCTGCCGTTCCCGCAGTCGCTCTACTACGAGGCGATGCTGCTGCTCTTCCTGGTGTCGGGCCTGGCGCGGTACGGGCTGGAGCGGCTCGGGTTCTTCCGCTGGTGGTTCCCCTACGCCCAGGTCGTCATCGATGCGGTCCTGCTGGCGGCGGTGCTCGTCCTGCCGAATCCGCTGGGCGGGATGGAGCAGCCGCTCCAGCTCGAACTGCGCTTCAGCAATTTCACCTACTTCTACATCCTGCTGGTGGAGCTCGCGTTCAGCTACCAGCCGAAGCTGGTGGTGTGGGGCGGGGTCGCCTGCTCGCTGGTCTGGGGGGCGACGGTCGCGCTGATCGCCTCGCTCGCCGACACGGACATCGCCGACGTCGCGCGCCTTGTCTACGATCCGACGATACCGCAGATCGCCTCGCCGACCTTCGTGGACCTGCGCGCGCCGTTCGTGAACGTCATGGTGTTCCTGACGGTGTCGATGCTGATGGCGGCGGTCGTCGCGCGCTCGCGCCACCTGGTGCTGCGGCAGAGCACGCTGGAGCGCGAGCGGGTGAACCTCGCGCGGCACTTCCCGCCGGCGATCGTCGACCGCCTCGCCGCGCAGGACCGCACGACCCTGGCCGACACGCGCGAGCAGAGGGCCGCGATCATGTTCGCCGACCTTGTCGGCTTCACGAAGTGGGCCGAGCCTCACCCGCCGCACGACGTCATCGTCATGCTGCGCGCGGTGCACGCCCGGCTCGAGGACGAGGTGTTCCGCCACCACGGCATGCTCGACAAGTTCACCGGCGACGGGATGATGGCGACGTTCGGCACGCTCGACCCGGAGCCCGACGACATCGCCAACGCGGTGGCCTGCGTCCGCTCGATCGTCGACGACTTCGCCGCCTGGAACCGGGAGCGGGCGCAGCGCGGCGCGCCGCCGGTGTCGATCTCGGTGGGGCTCCACTACGGCCCCGTGGTGCTCGGCAACATCGGCACGGAGCGGCGGCTGGAGTTCGCGGTGCTCGGCGACACCGTGAACGTCGCGGCGCGGCTGGAGACCCTGACGCGCCAGCTCCACGCGTCCGCGGTGATCAGTATGGACGTCGCCGATGCGCTGAAGCTGGCCGACCCGGAAACGGCCGACCGCCTCCTCGACGGTTTCGCCTACCGCGGCAGGGCGACGCTGAAGGGCCGCATGCACCCCGTGACCGTGCTCTCGTACGGCTGAGCCGCATGCGGGTGCGGCGCCGTCAGACGGTGGCGCCGGCCAGCCGGGGGATCGACCGGCGCGAGGCCGCGATCCGGACGGCGATGGCGTGGGCGGCGGAGCGCGGGTCGCTCTCGCCGCAGATCGCCGAGACGACGGCGAGGCCGTCCGCGCCGGCGGCGAGAACGTCACCGACGTGCGGCGCCTTGAGGCCGCCGATGGCAACCGCCGGGACGGGACTCGCCCGGACGATCCCGGCGAGGCCGTCGAACCCGATCGGCGCGTGGTGGCCGGGCTTGGTCGGCGTCGCGAACACCGGGCCGGCGCCGATGTAGTCGACGACCGCCGGATCGACGCCGGCTGCGAGGTCCGGCCGCTCCACACTGAGGCCGAGGATCATGGCCGGACCGATCCGCGCCCGCGCCTCGTCGGCGGCACCATCCCCCTGACCGATGTGAAGGCCGTGGGCGCCGATGGTGATGGCTGCGGTCACGTCGTCGTTGACGATCACCCTGGCGGGCGTGCCGGCGAGAGCGTCCATCAGATCGCGGCCGGTCTCGACCAGCCGGTCGGTGCCGCCGGTCTTGTCACGCAGCTGCACCATGGTCGCGCCGCCGGCGACGGCCGCGCGTGCGGTCTCGATCATGCCGGTCCCGGCGCACAGGCCTGGATCGAGGACGAGATAGAGGGACAGGTCGAAGGTCTTCATTGAAATCTCACTTCGGCGGTGCGGTCGAGCGCCTCGGGGGTCAGGGCGCGGAGGGCGTCGACGAAGCGCGGCCCGAACGTGCCGGGACCGTCGGCGAGCGGATGTGCCGCACGGCCGGCCTCGGCGAAGTGGGCGAGGGCGCCGACGGTCGCGTCGAACGGATCGTCCGCCACGGTGGCGTAGGCGCCGCAGAGGGCGGTGAGGGAGCAGCCGATGGCGGTGTTCATGGGCATATAGATCGATCCTCCGGCGATCCTTGCAACCCGTGTCCCGTCGGTTACGAGGTCGACCGCGCCGGTCACGGCGACGATCGCGCCGGTCTTTTCGGCGAGGCGGCGGGCTCCGGGGGCCGCGGCGTCCACCTCGTCGCGCCCGTCGACGCCCTGGCCCTGGCTCTCCTCGCCGGCGAGCGACAGGACCTCGGAGGCGTTGCCGCGGACGATCGTCGGCCCGGCCGCCACCATCTCGGCCGAGACGCGGCGCCGGAGCGCCGTCGCCTGGCAGGCGACCGGGTCGAGGACCCAGGGCCGCCCGGCCGCCTTCGCTCCCGCGATCGCCGCGTGGCAGCCGGCGATGAAGGGGGCGGAGAGGGTGCCGATGTTCACCGTCACCGCCCCGGCGATCCCGGCGAACTCGCCCGCCTCCTCGGCGTCCGACACCATCGCCGGCGAGGCGCCGGCCGCCAGGAGGACGTTCGCGGCGATGTTCATCGCCACGTAGTTCGTCAGGCACTGGACGAGCGGCGGGCTCGTCCGCAGGGCGCCGAGGAGGGCGCCCGGAGACTGGGTCACGACTGCACCTCTTCGACCGGCATGTAGAGGTTGCCGCCGTCGCGGTAGCGCTCGGCCATGTCGGCCATGCCGGCGGCGGCCTTCGCCTCCTCGCGGATGTCGTGTGAGATGCGCATCGAGCAGAACTTCGGCCCGCACATGGAGCAGAAGTGCGCGACCTTGTGCGCCTCCTTCGGCAGCGTCTCGTCGTGGAAGGCGCGGGCGGTGTCGGGGTCCAGCGAAAGGTTGAACTGGTCCTCCCAGCGGAACTCGAACCGGGCGCGCGACAGCGCGTCGTCGCGGATCTTCGCGGCCGGGTGGCCCTTGGCGAGGTCCGCCGCGTGGGCCGCGATCTTGTAGGTGATGACGCCGGTCTTCACGTCGTCCCGGTCGGGCAGGCCGAGGTGCTCCTTGGGGGTGACGTAGCAGAGCATCGCGGTGCCGAACCAGCCGATCATCGCCGCGCCGATGCCGGAGGTGATGTGGTCGTAGCCCGGCGCGATGTCGGTCGTGAGCGGACCGAGGGTGTAGAACGGCGCCTCGCCGCAGACGGCGAGCTGCTTGTCCATGTTGGCCTTGATCTTATGCATGGGGACGTGTCCGGGCCCCTCGATCATCACCTGGCAGTCCTTCGCCCAGGCGATTTTTGTGAGCTCGCCGAGCGTCTCAAGCTCGGCGAACTGCGCCGCGTCGTTGGCGTCGGCGATGGAGCCGGGGCGCAGGCCGTCGCCGAGCGAGAACGACACGTCATAGGCCCGCGCGATGTCGCAGATCTCCTCGAAGTGCTCGTAGAGGAAGCTCTCGCGGTGGTGGTGGAGGCACCACTTGGCCATGATCGACCCGCCGCGCGAGACGATGCCGGTCACCCGGTCCACCGTCAGCGGGATCATGTGGAGCCTGACGCCGGCGTGGATGGTGAAGTAGTCGACGCCCTGCTCGGCCTGCTCGACGAGGGTGTCGCGGAACACCTCCCAGTTGAGCGCCTCGGCGATGCCGCCGACCTTCTCCAGCGCCTGGTAGATCGGCACCGTGCCGATGGGGACGGCGGCGTTGCGGACGATCCAGTCGCGGATGTTGTGGATGTTGCGGCCGGTGGAGAGGTCCATGACCGTGTCCGCCCCCCAGCGCGTGGCCCACACCATCTTCTCCACCTCCTCGGCCATGGACGAGGTGACGGCCGAGTTGCCGATGTTGGCGTTGATCTTCACGAGGAAGTTGCGCCCGATCGCCGTCGGCTCGAGCTCGGGGTGGTTGATGTTGGCCGGGATGATCGCGCGCCCCCTCGCGATCTCGTCGCGCACGAACTCGGGGGTGACGTAGTCCGGGATCTCCGCGCCGAAGTCCTCGCCGTCGCGCACGAGCGTCTCCTTGAGGGCGGCACGGCCGAGGTTCTCGCGGATCGCCACGAACTCCATCTCTGGCGTGACGATCCCGGCGCGGGCGTAGGCGATCTGCGTGACGGCCCGTCCGGAAAGCGCGCGCAGGGGCCGGTGCCGGACCGGGAACTCCGGCGTCAGGCGCTCGCCCTGCGCGAAGCCGTTGTCCTCGGCCTTCACGGTGCGACCGTCGTAGGCCTCGGTGTCGCCCCGCGCGGCGATCCAGTCGGAGCGGAGCCGGGGGAGGCCGCGGTCGATGGCGATCTCGGCGGCGGGGTCGGTGTAGGGGCCGGAGCTGTCGTAGACCGTGACGGGCGGCTCGCCGGCCGAGGGATGCACGTCGATCTGCCGCAGCGGCACGCGGATGTCCGGGTGCATCGTCCCGGGCCGGTAGATCCGGCGCGAGGCGGGCAGCGGGCCGGTGGTAACGGTCGGTGAAACGTCGGTCATGAGTGAGCCTCCCAGCTCCAGCGCGTGGAGACCCAGTTCCGCGTTGAATGGGAGAGGTTGCGCCGGAGGATCGGACCTGTCGCCCAACGGTCCCGCGCGAGACCCGAACACCATCCCTACGCCAGTATGAACTGGATCAGGTTCTTCGGGTCACTGCGCTGCCGGTCCCGCTCGGACCGGCGATCAGAATCTCAGCCCCTTGTCGGGACCCCCCGGGTGAAGGCCTCAAGCCTGCTCCCGGGGGAGGGCGCTCGTCAAGCCGTCGCCGTCGCGGCGGTCCGGGCGTCACCAGGATCGACAGGCCGCCGGCGTGGTGCCGGACGGGGGAAGCCGCCGCCGCTCCGCAGGGCGGCGGCCCGGGGCCCTAGAGGAGGCCGCGGCCGGCGAGGTTCGCCATCAGCTCGCGCATGCCGAACGTCCACGGCGGAGCCTCGGTCGAATAGGTGACCGTGTTGCTGAGGGCGCCCAGCGTCTCGGTCGCGATGGTGACGACGTCGCCGGGGTGGTGCGTGAACCCCTGGCCCGGCGCGTCGCGGTCCTCCACCGGGGCGAACATGGTGCCGAGATAGAGGACGAGCCCGTCCGGGTACTGATGGTGGCTGCCGATGGTGGCGCCGGCGAGCTCCTCCGGCGACCGGCTGATCTGCCGCATCGAGGAGCGGCCGGAGAGCTCGAACCCGTCCTCGCCGGTGACGGTCAGGCTCACCTCCGCCGCCGCGACGTCGGCCGCGCCGAAGCTCTCGTCGTAGAGGCGGATGAAGGGGCCGAGCGCGGCGGACGCGTTGTTGTCCTTCGCCTTGCCGAGAAGGAGCGCCGAGCGTCCCTCGACGTCCCGAAGGTTGACGTCGTTGCCGAGCGTGGCGCCGACGATCCGCCCGGTGGAGGCGATGACGATGACGATCTCCGGCTCCGGATTGTTCCACGAGGAGACCGGGTGGAGGCCGACATAGGCGCCCGGTCCGACCGCGCTCATCGGCTGCGCCTTGGTGAAGATCTCCGCGTCCGGCCCGATGCCGACCTCGAGGTACTGCGACCAGGCCTTCTTGGCGATCAGCGCCTCCTTGAGGGCCATCGCCTGCTCGGAGCCGGGCTTCAGCCGGGAGAGGTCCGTGCCGATGAGCCCGGTGATCTCCGACCGGAGCGCCGCCGCCTTGGAGAGGTCGCCCCGCGCCTGCTCCTCGATGACGCGCTCCATGAGGCTCGCGACGAACGTGACGCCCGACGCCTTGACGGCGTGGAGGTCGACCGGGGCGAGGAGGTAGGGAGCGTCGGCCGTGCGCGTCGCCGCGGTCTGGGCCGTCAGCGTGCCGACGTCACCGATGGCCTCGCCCTTCGCGCCGCGGACGACGGCGACCGGGTCGTCCGCCTCGGTGACGTCGCGCACGGTGGGGTAGGCCTTGCTGGTGATGTCGATGACGGCGCCGTCGCGGACGGTGACGACCGACGGGCCGATGCCGGGGCGGAAGGCCCGGCCGAGCAGGGTGGCGCGCTGGTCTTCGGGCGCGAATGACATGGGGATCTCCGTGGTCGTTTCCGTCTTGTGCTTTTGCGGCAAACTGCACGGAAAGGGGAGGCTTGGACAGACGGAGGCCCCGTCCGGACGCGAGGAAAGTGCCGATCCCCCCGCGATTCATGGCCGGACGGCCTGCCATGCGCAGGCGCGGGGAAGTCATGCACAGCGATCGCGATGGAAGGCGCGACAATCACTTGCCGAAGCCGTCCGGGATGATTAGGTTGCGCGGCGCGGGAGAGGTGCCGGAGTGGTTGAACGGGGCGGTCTCGAAAACCGTTGTACGGGTAACCGTACCGAGGGTTCGAATCCCTCTCTCTCCGCCATCCAGAATTTCCAGTCTGCATCGAGACGACGGTAGCCGGCGGTTTCGTGGCTTTTCTGTCGTGCGCTCGCGTCATGCGCTCCGCTCATTCAGCAACTGTGACGCCTTGGGCAGCTTCGCGAGCTTGGGACGCGGTGCGGCTTCCTGAGGCTGTTGGATGGCCGTGCGGCGCTGCGGGTGGAGTTGCGCGGCTGCCGGGTAAGGCACCAGTCGTCGGCGGAGGAGCCGGGCTTGCCTCCGGTCTCCACGGACCGCGCCCGGCCGAGACGGCCGGACATCATCACAAACCTCGACCTGTCTTCAGGTTACGGCCGGGCTCTGCACCCGGGTCGACAACACAGCGCGGAACCGGCGTCCCTCACGAACAGGGCGCCTGTCCGGTCCTGATCGGCCAGCGACCCGAGGACATGGCAGCGCCGGTCCGGCGTGGCCAGCGGTTGGAACTCCGCTGCAGTCAGGCCGCCACGTCGGTCAGCGCGAGGCCGGCGACCCAGCCGTCGACGTCCGACAGCGCGCTGGCGATGGCCGCGTCGCGCGCCTCGTCGCCGAAGCCGATCCTTTCGGCACGGACGAACGTCACGTCTGTGAGGCCGATGAAACCGAGGAGCTGGCGCAGGTAGGGTTCCTGGAAGTCCGCAACCTTCGCGGGGCCCTCGCTGTAGAGGCCGCCGCGGCTTTCGACCACGAGCACCCGCTTCCCGCGCAGGAGCCCCTCCGGACCCGCCTCGCTGTAGCGGAAGGTCTCGCCGGCGCGCAGAACATGGTCGAACCAGGAGCGCAGGACCGTGGGGACGCCGAAATTGTACATCGGAACGCCGATCACGACGAGGTCGGCGGCGCGCAGCTCGTCGATCAGCGTGTCGGAGAGCGCCCGCGCGGCGGCTTCCTCCGCAGTGGACTCGGCACCGCCCCGAACGCCCGAAATGGTTCCGGGGACGAGGTGCGGGACCGGATCGACCGCGACGTCCCGCACATCGATCTCGAGCTGCGGATCGCGATCCGCAAGCCGTTCGACGGCTGCCTTGACGATCCGGCGGGACACCGCGTTCGTCAGGTCGGCACTGCTGTTGATGACAAGAACACGCATTTGAACCTCCTCATTGGCGACGCTGGATCTGGCGTTGCGGGGCTGGCGACGGTAGCCTCATAATCCGCACCGCCGTGTTTCGGATTTTGCAACGATGGATGTCGACGACGTTCGGAGCTTCGTGGAGATCTGCGAGGCTGGTGGGGTCACGCCGGCTGCGCGCCGGATCGGCGCGTCCAAGTCGGTCGTCAGCCGGCGGCTGGCGCGGCTGGAGGCCGAACTGGGCGCCCGGCTCGTCAATCGCACGACGAGAGGCGCGACCCTGACGCCGGCCGGAGAGGCGTTCAAGCCGCACGCGGAGCAGATGCTCGCCCAGTTCGAGGCCGGCCGCGATGCCGTCAGGGACGACGGGTCTGCGATCGTCGGACGCCTCAGGATCTCCGCGTCGACGTCGTTCGGGGCCACCCACCTCGCGCCGGTGCTGGCGGAGTTTGCGCTGCGGCACCCGCAGCTCGAGATCCAGGCGACCTTCAGCGATCGCCTCGTGGACCTCGCCGGCGAGCGGCTCGACGCTGCGATCCGTCTGGGCGCCCTGCGCGACTCCAGCCTCGTCGCGCGGCGGATCGCGTCGATCCGGGCCGTCGTCGTCGCGAGCCCGGCCTACCTTGCGGGGCGTCCCGGTCCGCACACGCTCGCCGACCTCCGCGACCATGCGATCGTGGCGCAGGAGCACGAAGTCTGGCGCCTTCTCGACGGAGGGCGCGAGGTCACGGTGTCGCCTCGCGCGCGGTTCGTCGCCGACAGCGGGCATGTCCTGCTGGCGGCGGTCCTGGCGGGCGTCGGGATCGCCCGGCTGCCGCTCTTCCTGTGCGCGCCGGCGATCGAGTCGGGCGCGCTCGAGGTGCTGCTGCCGCAGTACGGGTCGCCCGAGATCGGGCTCTACGTCGTCCGCCCTCCGTCCGCGGGCCCCGCTCCCGCCAAGGTGCGCGCACTCACCGAACTTCTGCTGGAGCGGTTTGCCCACTCCGCGCTCTGAACAGGCGAACGCCAGCGTCGCTACTCAAGCCCCTCGAACCTTGTCCGCTTCGGAAGTCGTGTTGCGCTCCGGCGGGGCGAGGAGATGTGATGCGCGCGCGACTTCGAATAGGGGAGGTTCTCTGGCCGGGTACCAGGGAACGGTCTCGCGTCGTCCGCCGTTGGGGCGGCTGATCGTTCGGAGGCGGGCGTTCAGCGACCGAGGATCGCCTTCAGCTCCAGGTGATCCTCGATGCCGAAGACGCCGTACTCCCGCCCGATGCCCGATTCCCTGAAGCCCCCGAAGGGAGCCTCCGGGTCGTGGGCGACGCCGTTGATCGCCACCCGCCCCGCGTCGATGCGGCGCGCGAACGCCCGCGCGCGATCGTCCTCCCCGATCACGTAGGCGTGCAACCCGAACGGCGTGTCGTTGGCGATTTGCGCGGCATGATCCTCGTCCTCGTAGCCGATCACGCACAGGACCGGCCCGAAGATCTCCTCACGCGCGATCGTCATGTCGCTGGTGACGTCGGTGAACACCGTCGGCCGGACGAAGTAGCCGCGATCCAGCCCGCGTGGCCGCCCTTCGCCGCCGATCACCGGCCGCGCGCCGTCGGCAAGTCCCATGCGAATGTAGCCCTGCACCCGTTCGAACTGCCGGCGATTGACGAGCGGGCCCATCGTCGTCCCCGGCTCACGGGGATCGCCGGTCACGATCGTCGACGACGCCGCCTCGATCGCGGTGCAGAACGATGCCAGTTGTCGCCGCTGGACCAGCGCCCGCGTTCCGGCGATGCAGGCCTGTCCGTTGTTGGCAAAGGCGATGGCGAGGGCCTTCACGGCGGCATCCGCGAGGTCGGCGTCATCGAGCACGACCGTCGGCGCCTTGCCGCCGAGCTCGAGCGTCACCCGCGGCAGGCGATCCGCCGACTTGCGAAGGATGGACTTGCCGACCGCATTGGAGCCGGTGAACGAGATCTTGCGGACATCCGGATGACCCGTCAGCGCCTCGCCGACGACGTCGCCCCGCCCCGAGACGATGTTGACGACACCGGGCGGCATGCCGGCCGCATCAAGGCACTCGGCGAACAGCTGGTTCTGCAGACCGCTGAATTCGCTGGCCTTCACGACGACGGTGCAACCCGCCGCCAGTGCGCCGGCGAGCTTCACGCTGATGGCGTTGTAGACGCTGTTCCACGGCACGATGTGGACGGCGACGCCGACCGGCTGTGCGATCACGGTGCTGCCGCCGACCCGTCGTTCGAACGCGAAGTCCTCGAGCAGTCGGGCCGCGAGCCGGAAGTTCCCGGCGGCGAGGCCGGCCCGCCAGCGGGCCTGTTCCATCGGCGCGCCATACTCGGCGACGGTGGCCTCCGTCAGGGCCCCGGCGCGCGCGGCGACCGCGTCTGCGAGCGCATGGAGGAGGTCGATCCGCTCGCGCCTGCTCGTCCGGGAAAAGCCGGCGAAGGCATCGCGTGCGCTGTCGACGGCAAGGCCCGCGTCGTGGGCGTCGGCCATGACGAGGATGCCCGTCGGCTCTTCGGTCGTGGGGTCGATGCGCTCCAGTTCCTCGCGCCCGTGCGCGGCGCGAAACCGGCCGGCGATGTACACCTGATCGAGTCGATCCATGAGAGTCACCTGGAATGAGATGAAAGGCTGGTCCGGGCCACCGAGCGCTCCGTCGAGGGGCCATCGCCCTCCACGCGATCGCCGGCGCCGCTCATGGCGCGTACCGGGTGAAGACGAAGTCGTGGTCCTTCGCCCGCGCCTCGTGGCAGGCGAAGCAGGTCTCGTGCTGCGCTTCGTCGACCGGACGTCCGCCGACGAAGCGGCCGAAGCCCCAGCCGCCGGTCTCGGGCCAGCGGGCGCTGTCCTTCACCATGACCTGCACCGTGGTCGGTGCGCCCGGGATGGCGGCCGGCGGAAACGCGGGCGAGGGCACGCGCTTCCAGGCGAGCTTGACGAGGACCGTGCCGTCCGGGAACGGCACCGTTCCCCCGCGGTAGGCGTCGATGGCGGTGTCGTTGCCGACCACGGCCCGGATCTCGTCGAGCGGAGGCGCCTCCAGCGCCGGCGCCACGAGGCGCCAGTCGCGATAGCCGGCGGGAAGGGTGACGCCGAAGATCGGCGACGCGCCATCGTCCGCCCGGACGGCGACCGCCGCGAGCCCCGCCATGGCAGTGGCCGCGCAGACGGCGGTGGCCGCCCTCGCGAGCCCGGTCACGCGGCGAAGCCGGCGGCTTCGACGACCGCGGACACGAAGGCCTCCGGCGCCTCCTGCGGCAGGTTGTGGCCGACGCCGCCGGCGATCAGGTGGTGCGCGTACTTGCCGGTGAAGCGACTGGCGTAGCTGGCCGGATCGGGATGCGGCGCGCCGTTCGCGTCGCCCTCGAGCGTCACCGTCGGCACGGCGATGGTCGGCGTCAGCGCGAGGCGCTTCTCCAGCGCATCGAACCGGCGCTCGCCCGTGGCGAGCCCGAGCCGCCAGCGGTAGTTGTCGATGACGATGTCCACATGGTCGGGATTGGCGAGCGCGGCCGCGGACCGGTCGAAGGTCGATTCGTCGAAGCGCCAGTCCGGCGAGGCGAGGCGCCAGATCAGCCTGGCGAACTCGTCGGTGTAGCGGGCATAGCCGGCGCGGCCGCGGTCGGTCGCGAAGTAGTACTGGTACCACCACTCGTGCTCGGCCGTCGGCGGCAGCGGCTCGGCGCCAGCCGCCTGGTTGCCGACGAGATAGCCGCTGACCGACACCATTGCCGTGCAGCGGTCCGGCCAGAGCGTCGCCATGATGTTGGCGGTGCGCGCGCCCCAGTCGAACCCGGCGACAATCGCCGACCGGATGCCGAGGGCGTCCATCAGCGCGATCGCGTCGACCGCCATCACGGTCTGCTGCGCGTTGCGGGGCGTCTCGGTGGACAGGAAGCGCGTCGACCCGTAGCCGCGCAGGTAGGGCACGATCACCCGGTACCCTGCCGCGGCGAGCTCCGGCGCGACGACCTCGTAGCTGTGGATGTCGTAGGGCCAGCCGTGCAGCAGGAGGACCGCCTGGCCGTCCGCCGGTCCCGCGTCGACATAGCCGACGTCAAGGTCGCCGGCGTGGATCTGCCGCACCGCAGGGAGGCCGGCGTCTACTCTCGCACGGGCCGGGCGGGCCGTCGTTTCGGCGGCGGCCGGCCGGACGGCGCCGAACGCCGCGGCGGCGAAGGTGAGAGCGGCGGCGCCGACGATCCGGCGGCGGCGGATGTCGATGGTCTCGGGCGTGCTGTCGGTCATCGCCGACCTCCTTTGGAGCGGATGGGCGTGCGGACGAGCCGATGCGAGGCGAGGCGGTCCGGTCCGCTCCCCGCTACGTAGGGAGGGCCGTGCCGCAGCGCGTGTTATGCGTTGTGAGGGGTTGCGAGCGGCGCGCTGACGGCCACGGAGCGGCGCGATATGCCGGCATCGAACCCATGGATGAGGTGCGTCCGCATCCGGCGACGTCCTGGATTGCGCTCGCCTGCCGGATCATGCCGGTCTGCCGCAGCGGTCGTCGGTGGAGCGCGACACGATGGCGAGCACCGTGAGCGACGTGCGGACCCGGATGGCGTTCGGCCCCTTCTTCGACACGTCCGGGCGGATGGCCGGCCCGTCGGAGGCACGGTGCCCCGTTTCGCGCTCGAATCCCGGCGGTGCGCGGCTATCCCGCCGCGATCCCCGCCACCCGGAGCACGGCGGAGAGGCCCGCCTTGAGCGCCCGAACCGAGCCGTCGCGCTCCACGTCCACCCATTCGCCGAGGGTGTGGACGCCGCCCGCCCCGGGGCCGGACCCGAGCGTCACCGACGGGATGTCGAGGGCGAGGGGCACGTTCGCGTCGGTCGACGAGGCGGTGACGCGCGGGGAGAAGCCGAACTCGAGGTGCGCGGCCCGCGTCTCGTCGATGACCCGGCCATTCTCGCGGAGCGGTGCCGCCGGGCGGTTGCCGATCGGGACGATCTCGGCCGTCAGCATTCCCGCCGAAAGTCTGGCGCGGCCGTTTTCCTCCTCGACCGCCTGTGCGACGAGGCGGCGCAGCCGCGCGTCGAGGTCGGCGAGGGGGCCGGGATCGGCGGAGCGGAGGTCCACCTCGACGAACACCTCCTCGGGGATGGCGTTGATCGAGGAGCCGCCGCCGAGGACGCTCGACGAGAACGTCGTGCGCGGCTCGTCCGGGACCGGCGTACGGGCAAGCTCCGCAACCACGGCGCCCAGCGCATTGGACGGGTTCACGCGCCCGAAGTCGATGAAGCTGTGCCCGCCGGGCCCCCGGAAGACGATCCGGTAGCGCAGCGAACCGATGCCTCCGGTGACGAGCTTTTCCATGTCCGAGCCGTCGAAGCTGAAGAAGGCGTCGATGGTGCCGGCGTGCTCGCCCGCCTCGAACAGGTGGCGCACCCCGCGGAGGTCGCCGAGACCCTCCTCACCGACGTCCGCGACGACGAGAAGGTCCGCCTCCGTGCGCACGTCCGCCGCGTCCAGCGCCCGGGCGACGGCGAGGATGGCGGCGAGGCCGCGCGTATCGTCGCCGACGCCGGGGGCATAGAGGCGCGTTCCCTCGCGGCGGACGGTGACGTCGGTCCCGGCGGGAAACACCGTATCGAGATGCGCCGCGATGGCGACCTTCCCGCGCCCCGTCCCGCGCCTGAGCGCGACGACGTTGCCGACGGCGTCCACGGTGACGGTGTCCATCCCGCAGGCCGCGATCCTCGTTTTGAACGCCTCGCCGCGGGCCGCCTCTCCGAACGGCGGAGCGGGGACTTCCGTCAGCATCACGAGGTCGTCGAGAAAGGTGTCGAAGCCGGCCTCGATGGCGGCGTAGGCGCGGTGCATGGCGGGATGCCCGGTCATCGCCCGCCCTCCCGGGCCTGCGCCCGGTCGGGCCCGACGAGGCGGCCCGGGAGCATGGCGAGGCTCAGGGTGAGGCGCGGCGGGAGGGCCGCCGCGAGCGCGACCGGAGGGTCATCGAAGCTTCGCATGGGATGGCAGGTGACGATCGGAAGTGTGTTCGACTGCATGGTGGCAGGGAACACGTTGATCGGCACGTTGTCGACGGCCTCGGCGATCTCGGTCCCCGACAGCCTGGTCGCCGACGCTCCGCCCCGGGCGGGCGGCGACGCGGAGCGTGGGCGCCGCGCCGCGGCCGGCGGCGCGGGCGACCATCTCGCACGGGGGTCCTGCCCGCAGCGTGCCGGCGGCCGATCCCGTCAGAGGACGGAGATCATCCCGCCGTCGACGTAGATGATCTGGCCGTTCACGTAGTTCGAGGCGGGGGCGGCGAGGAAGACGGCGGCGCCGACGAGCTCCTCCGGCTTGCCCCAGCGGCGCTGCGGCGTGCGGCCCTTCACCCATGCGTCGAACTGGGGATTGCTGATCAGCGCCTCGTTCATGTCGGTCAGCATGTAGCCGGGACCGATGGCGTTGGCGTTGATGCCGTGCTCGCCCCACTCGGCGGCCATGCCCTTGGTGAGCATCTTGATGCCGCCTTTGGCCACCGTGTACGGGGTCACCGTGGCGCGGGCGAGGTCGGACGTCAGCGAGCCGATGTTGATGACCTTGCCGGCCTTGCGCGCGATCATCCGCTTGGCCGCCTCGCGGCCGACGACGAACGCGCTCGTCAGGTTGGTGTCGATGACCCGCTGCCAGTCGGCGGTCGAGAGCTCGACCATCGGCTTGCGGTACTGGATTCCGGCGTTGTTGACGAGGATGTCGACCGCGACGCCCTCGGCGTCGAGGCTCTCGAACGCGGCGACCACGGCGGCCTCGTCGTTGACGTCGAACGCGAGGGCGCGGACGCTGAAGCCCTTCGCCGAGAGGCTCTCGGCGGCCGCCTTCAGCCGCTCTTCGTTGACGCCGTTCAGGATCAGCGCCGCGCCCGCCTCCGCGAGTCCCTGTGCGATCGCGAAGCCGAGGCCGCGCGAGGAGCCGGTGACGAGGGCGGTCTTGCCGGTGAGGTCGAAGAGAGCGGACATTTTCTAGAGCTCCGATCGGCGGACGATGAGGTCTGAACGCTCGAACACTGCCGGCAGCAGGTCGATGCCGAGGCCGGCCCCCTCCATCGGGTAGACATAGCCGTTCTCGATCCGCGGCACGGTGTCGACGAGCTCGGTGTACCAGCCGCGGTAGAAGGCGCGGACCGACTCCTGGATCAGCGTGTTGGGCTGGGAGAAGGACGCGTGGACGGCGGCGGCGAAGGCGACCGGTCCGGTGCAGTCGTGCGGCGCGAAGGGGCGGTGCCAGGTCTCGGCGAGCGAGGCGATCTTGCGCGCCTCGGTCAGCCCGCCGGACCAGACGATGTCGACCATCGCCACGGACAGCGCGTCGACGTCGAGCATGTCCTTGAAGGGCCAGCGGCTGCCGAGCGTCTCGGAGGCGGTGATCCACACGTCCGTGTGGCGCGCCAGCTCGGCGAGCGCCTGCGGCGAGTTCATGCGGATCGGGTCCTCGTACCAGTACGGCTTGTACTGCTCGAGTTCCCGGGCGATCACCTTCGCGGTCGGCAGGTTCCACAGGGAGTGGAACTCCACCATGATGTCCATCTTGTCGCCGACGGCCTTGCGGATCTTCTCGAACGGCTCGCACGCCCGGCGCATCTGCGCGGCATCGATGGAGAGGCCCTGCGTCTCGTGCGCGATCGGGTCGAACGGCCAGATCTTCATCGCCGTGATGCCCTCGGAGAGGAGGTCCTCGGCGAGCTCGCCGGCTCGGTTCATGAAGCCGTCGAGGTCCTCGTAGCGCCCACGGGCCTGCGGGTCCCAGTTCTCCACCGGCTTGATGTTCTTGGAGCTGACGTACCGCGTGCCGGCGCAGGTGTTGTAGACCTTCAGCTTGTCGCGGCAGAGGCCGCCGAGGAGCTGGTGCACCGGCTGGTCGACGAGCTTGCCGAAGGCGTCCCAGAGGGCGAGGTCGATGGCGGAGGCGGCGCGGTATTCGACGCCGGTGGAGGCCTGCGCCATCGGCAGGTTCACCATCTCGCGGCTGTGCGCCTCGATGGTGAGCGCGCTCTTGCCGAGGAGGCGGCCGGCGAGGGTGTCGTGGATGTGAGCCTCGACGGCGCCGGCGCCGTAGAAGGTTTCACCGAGGCCGATGATGCCGGCGTCGGTATGGATCCGGACCCAGATGACGTTCGCGAACTCTTCGGTTCGCAGCGTCTCGATTGCGGTGATCCTCATGTCGTCCTGCCAACAGAGCCTATTTTGCGACGCGAGCGGATCGGCGCTTGCCAGCGCATCCCACTCGTGAAATATCACGATGTAACAAGACGAGTACACGACGTATCTCTGGCAACGCAACGCCGAATTTGGATTGTGTTGCCGGATGAAAACCAGCGTGCACCGACGGGATGAACGCGGCAGGAGTGGACCGGGTGGACGTGGGCGAGGCGGACGTCTTCGATCTCGACTGGAACCTTGGTGCGGCAAAGCAAAGCCTCGCCGAGCGCGCCTACGACCGGATCGAAGCGCTGTTCGTCGACACGTCTCTGCCGCCCGGCGCCTTCGTGCGCATGCAGGACCTGCAGACCCTCGTCGACCTCGGCCGGACCCCGGTGCATCAGGCGGTGCGGCGCGCCGGGTCTGAGACCCTGATCCGAATCCGCCCGCGCGACGGACTCACCATTGCCCCCGTCGACCTCACGCGCGAACGGCGCCTCGCCGACCTCAGGCGCAGCATGGACCGCTTCGTGGTGGAGGAGGCGGCCAAGCGCCTCTCCTTCAACCACCGCGCCGGCTTCATGCACCTGCGCCGGGCTCTGGTGGCGATCGGCGAGGGGATCGACATCCACACCTTCAACCGCTTCGATCGTGCGTTCGACACGCTGCTGATCGCAGCCGCGGGCGAGCCTTTCCTGCAGCGAACCGTCCGCCCGTTGCACGCCTTCGCGCGCCGCATCGGCTACATCTGCATCGAAAGCCTCGGTCGCGACGCGGGCATCGCCGACACCTACGAGCGGCACCTCGCGATTCTCGATGCGGTCGTCTCCGGCGACGTGGCGCGTGCGACAAAAGCGTCGGACGCCCTCATCGATCTGTCGCAGTCCTATGTCGATGATCTATCGGACGGCGTCGATCCGATGCTCCTCGACGTCGGTCTCGGCCGGCCCGCCGACAAACGCACGGCGGCGCAGCCAGCCTCCGGATTCTCCTCCGACGAGGGGCATCCGAATCTCTCTCCCAGACAAACTAAGGAGGACACCCCATGACCTTCAAATGGTCCGGCCTCGCCGGTCTGGCGATCGGCCTCGCCCTGACGACGGGCGCCAGCGCGCAGGAATACACCTTCCGCTTCCAGTCCTCGGATCCGGCGGGCAACCCGAACTTCGAGTACCAGAAGGGCTGGACCGATCTCGTCGCCGAGAAGTCGGGCGGCAAGGTGAAGATCGAGCTGCTGCCGGTCGGCTCCGTCGTCGAGTACAACGAGACGCTCGAGGCGGTCGGCGCCGGCATCCTCGACGGCCAGATCTGCGACACGTCCTACTGGGCCGGCCGCGACCCGGCGTTCGGTCTCATCGCCAACCCGGTCGGCGCGTGGTCCGACCCGTCGCAGATGATCGACTTCGTCGAGAACGGTGGCGGCAAGGAGCTGATGGGCGAGCTTCTCGAGCCCTACGGCCTGCACTTCATCGGCGTTTCGACGCCGGGCCTCGAGGCGTTCGTCTCGCGCGTGCCGCTCGACGGCGTCGACGACCTGAAGGGCGTGAAGGTGCGTGCGCCGGAAGGCCTCATCGGTGCGGTGTTCGCGGCCGCCGGCGCGGCGCCGGTGAACCTGCCGGCCTCCGAGGTGTACACCTCCCTCGACAAGGGTGTGGTGGACGCCGCCGACTACTCGGTGTTCTCCGTGAACCAGGCGCAGGGCCTCAACGATGTCGCCCCGAACCCGGTCTATCCCGGCTTCCACTCCCTGCCGCTCGTCGAGGTCTCGATGAACAAGGCGAAGTGGGACGCGCTCCCGGACGACATCAAGGCGATGCTCGAGGAGACGGTGAAGGAGTTCCAGCAGACCCAGGTCAACGGTCTGAAGGAGCGTGACCTCGCCGCCCTCAAGGAGGCCGAGGCCAACCCGGACATCACCGTCCACGACTGGTCCGCCGAGGACCGCGCGAAGTTCCGCACGATCGCGCAGGGTGAGTGGGAGAAGGTCGCCGCCAATTCGCCCATGTCGCAGAAGGTCTACGACGCGCTGAGCGCCTACCTCTCCGAAAAGGGCCTCCTCGCCCAATAACATCTGACGTTGACGCCGGGCACGCTTTCGTGTCCGGCCTCACCTTTTGAGCGAGCCGCCTCGCGTCGCTTCCGGCCTTCGACTGAACCCGGCGCGAGACGGCCATCGAGACGAGATGGACAGAGGTGGCGACCATGTCAGAGACCGAACGCGAGGACATCGACCTCGCGGCGACGAGTGAGGGGACGGGGCGCGCGGTGCTCCCCGAAGCGGGAGTGATGGGGCGCGTCATCGACCGCCTCGGCTACGTGTTCGCGGCCGGAATCGTCGCCGGTGCCGTGATCCTGCTGATCGAAGTGTTCCTTCGCTACGTGTTCAACAGCCCGACGATCTGGGCGCACGAAACCACGATCTTCCTCTCCGGCCTCGCCTTCATCTACGGCGGGCTCTACTGCACCGCCCGCAACAGCCACATCCGCGTGGTCTTGATCTACGATCAGCTCGGGCCGACGGCGCGCCGCGCGGCGGACGTGGTGATCTTCCTCGTGTCGGCCGTCGCCAGCCTCTTCTTCGCCTACGCGGCGTATCAGATGGCCTCGCGCGCGGTGT
This sequence comes from Acuticoccus sediminis, assembly GCF_003258595.1. Classification (NCBI taxonomy): domain Bacteria; kingdom Pseudomonadati; phylum Pseudomonadota; class Alphaproteobacteria; order Hyphomicrobiales; family Amorphaceae; genus Acuticoccus; species Acuticoccus sediminis. Next base: position 295,371 of record NZ_QHHQ01000004.1, on the reverse strand, counting down.
TCGCGCCGACCGGCGGCATCCGCCTCGAGACCACGGGCTCGGCCTGGTCGCCCCCGACGCCGGCGCTCATCAAGTCCTTCATCTTCATCACGATGCTGCTGCTCGCGATCCAGTTCGTGATCCTCGCCATCAACACCATCCGCCGGACGACCCGATGAACAGCTTCCTCTCGCTCGGGATCGATCTCTCCCAGCTCGGGATCGAGTACGGCACCCTGCTGATGTTCGGCATGCTGGTGGCGCTCCTCATCACCGGCATGCCGCTGGCGTTCGTGACGCTGCTCGTGGCGCTGATCTTCGCGCTCGGCTGGTTCGGGCCGATGTCGATCCCGCTGATCACGAGCCGCGTCTACTCGTTCGTGTCGAACTTCGTGTTCGTCTCGGTGCCGATGTTCGTGCTGATGGCGGCGATCCTCGACCGGTCGGGAATCGCCCGCGACCTGTTCGACGCCATGAAGCTCTTCGCCGGCCGCCTGCGCGGCGGCGTCGCCGTCCAGACGATCTTCGTCTCGATCATCCTGGCGGCGATGAGCGGCATCATCGGCGGCGAGATCGTGCTTCTCGGCCTCATCGCGCTGCCGCAGATGCTGCGCCTCGGCTACGACCGCTCGCTCGCGATCGGCGTCGTCTGCGCCGGCGGTTCGCTCGGCACGATGATTCCGCCCTCGATCGTCCTCATCGTCTACGGCCTTACCGCCAACGTCTCGATCGGCGAGCTGTTCTCGGCGTCGTTCATCCCCGGCTTCATGCTGGCGATGTTCTACGTCGCCTACATCCTGTTCACGGCCTACTTCCGCAAGGGCATCGTGCCGGACCCGGATCCGCAGCCGATACCGGCCGCCGAGAAGATCAAGCTCCTCAAGGGGCTGGTGCTTCCCATCCTCGTGGTGGTGTTCGTGCTGGGGTCGATCTACGGCGGCATCGCCTCGGTGACGGAGGCCTCGGCCATCGGCGTCGGTGGCGTGATCCTGTCGACCATCCTGCGCGGTGAGTTCACCTACCGCCTGATCCGCGACTCGGCGCTGCAGACGCTCGCCACGGTGGGCATGATCGTCTGGATCGGCATCGGCGCGACCGCCATCGTCGGCGTCTACAACCTGATGGGCGGCGTGACGTTCGTCTCCGGCCTGCTGACCGGCATCTCCGACGAGCCGATCGTCGTCGTGCTCGTCATGATGGGGATCCTGTTCTTCCTCGGCGCGTTCCTCGACTGGGTCGGCATCGCGCTGCTGACGATGCCGATCTTCGTGCCGATCATCAAGGACCTCGGCTATGACCCGGTGTGGTTCGGCGTGCTCTTCTGCATGAACATGCAGGTGTCCTTCCTGTCGCCGCCGTTCGGCCCCGCCGCCTTCTACCTGAAGAGCGTGACGGACATCCCCCTCGGGACGATCTTCCGCTCTCTGCTGCCGTTCATCGGGCTGCAGATCCTCGCCGTCGCGGTGCTCCTCTTCTTCCCGGGGATCACCGGCCGCTGACGAGAACGCGGGCTGGCTCCCCCGCCAGCCTGCACCCCGCGCCGCGCGTCCCGGGACCGTGGCACGACGGCCACGGCCCGGCCTGCACACGGTTCGGACTGCCCGCGCCGCGATGGCGCTGCGCGTTGCCGGCCCGGAGGCGCTGCACCCGCCGCACCCCAAAAATATCCGCGCGTATCCCCGCAATAGTGATCCCCCGCGCGATGTCTTGCCGGGGTCGTAAACCGGCGCTGTCCCCGCAGGCGCGATGCAACGTCATAGTCGTTGACGCGATCCGTCCCGGGACCGCGCGCCGCCGTCGCGACCAAAGCGACACCACGGGGGCCATTGGCAATCGTCCGCGTACCTGTAACCTTCGGGGAAACCGGCAACAGACCGGACACTCATGGGGAGGACTGGGACGCGATGAGAGCAATCGTGGGATTCGTGCACGCCGTCGATCGGTTGAACGAGGCGGTGGGGCGCGCCGCCGCGTGGCTGACGCTGGTCACCGTCATCGTCTGCGCCGTCGTCGTCGTCCTCCGCTACGCGTTCAGCATCGGCTTCGTGTGGATGCAGGAGCTCTACGTCTGGGCCTATGCCTGCGTCTTCATGCTGGGTGCCGGGTACACCCTGCTGCACGAGGGCCACGTGCGCGTCGACATCTTCTATGCCGAGGCGTCCGCCCGCACCCGCGCCATCGTCAACCTGTTCGGGGCCTTCGTCTTCCTGCTGCCGTGGCTGGCGCTGACGGCCTGGACGTCGATCCCCTACGTGCGCGCGTCATGGCGGCTGGGGGAGGGGTCGGCGCAGTCCTTCGGGATGCCGGCGGTCTATCTCCTGAAGTCGGTCCTCCTCGTCTTCTGCCTGCTTCTGGGGCTTCAGGGCCTCGCCCTCGCCGGCCGCAGCATCCTGACGCTGACCGGCCGGGACGAGCCCGACGTGGTCCTGAGCGAGGCGGCCGGCGAGGACGAGTCGACTCCCACGGGTGCCATCTGATGATGGGCTCGCATGTCGGGGAGGTCCTCGCGGTTCTCCTGTTCGCCGCCACCATCGGCGGCGTGATGATCGGCTTCCCCGTCGCCTTCACGCTGGCGGGCATGTCGCTGATCTTCGCGGTCATCGGGCACCTGTTCGGGACCTTCGACTTCACGCTCTTCTTCGGCCTTCCCTCGCGCTACTACGGCACGATGGTGAACGAGGTGCTCGTCGCCGTGCCGCTCTTCGTCTTCATGGGCGTGATGCTGGAGCGCTCGAAGATCGCGACGGCGCTCCTGGAGACGATGGGCCAGCTCTTCGGGCCGCTGCGCGGCGGCCTCGGCATCTCGGTGGTCTTGGTGGGCGCGCTTCTCGCGGCATCGACCGGCATCGTCGGCGCGACGGTGGTCACGATGGGCCTCCTCAGCCTCCCGGCGATGCTGCGGGCAGGCTACGACCCGCGCCTTGCGACGGGCGTCGTCTGCGCGTCGGGGACGTTGGGTCAAATCGTGCCGCCGTCGGTGGTGCTGATCTTCCTCGGCGACATCCTCGCCAGTGCCAACACCATGGCCCAGCTCGCCAAGGGCAACTTCTCGCCCGATCCGGTCTCGGTGGGCGACCTCTTCGCCGGGGCGATGATCCCCGGCATGATGCTGGTCTGCATCTACATCGGCTACGTCATCTTCCAGGCGATCGTGAATCCGAAGAGCTGCCCGCCGCTGGTCATGACCGCGGAGGAGCGGCGCACGCTGCCGCTGAGGGTGCTGTCGGCCCTCATACCGCCGCTGCTCCTCATCATCGCGGTCCTCGGTTCCATCCTCTCCGGGATCGCGACGCCCACCGAGTCGGCGTCCATCGGCGCGCTGGGCGCGATGCTGCTCGCCGCCACCAAGCGGCAGCTCACCTGGGTGAACCTTCGCGACGTCATGCGCTCGACGATGATGATCAGCTCGCTCGTCTTTGTCATCGTGCTGGGCGCATCGGTCTTTTCCCTCGTCTTCCGCGGCCTCGGCGGCGAGCTGCTGGTCGACGACGTGCTGAGCGCGATGCCCGGCGGGGCGGGCGGGGCCGTCCTCGCCGTGATGGCGCTGATGTTCGTGCTTGGCTTCTTCCTCGACACGTTCGAGATCATCCTGATCGTCGTGCCGATCACCGCGCCCGTGCTTCTGGGGCTGGACGTCGATCCGATCTGGCTGGGCGTGATGATCGGCGTGAACCTGCAGACGAGCTTCCTGACGCCGCCGGTCGGGTTCGCGCTCTTCTACCTGCGCGGTGTCGCACCGCCGCAGGTGACGACCGGGCACATCTACCGCGGCATCGTCCCCTTCGTGGGACTGCAGATGCTGGCGATGGTCTTCATCTGGACCGTCCCGCAGTCGGCCACCTGGCTGCCGGAGGTGATCTTCGGCGAGGGGCGGAACGTGGTGCGCGATGCGCCGGTCACCCCCGACGACGGCGGCCTCGACTCCGATCCGACGCTGGAGTCTCCGGCCGCAGGGTCGGAGAGCGGTGGCGGCTCGGTGCTCGACGATCTCCTCGGCGGACAGGACCTGATGCTGCCGGACGAGGAGGAAGGCGGTTCCGGTGGCGGGAGCGGCGCGCCGGCGGGCGAGCGGCGGCAGAAGCAGTCGAGCGGCTCGGTCCTCGACGATCTCCTCAAGAATGAGGAGCTGATGGTCCCCGACTGATCAGGGACGCCGGGCCGCCGTGGGCGGCCCGGCGAGTTCGGCTCAGCCGTACTGGTAGTCGAGGAGACGCGCGTTCATGAACGCCTGGTCGCCGATGCGGCTCCAGGCCATCAGCTCGCGCCGCGCCTTCAGGAAGGACTCGACCGTCTCGCGGGTCAGCTCGTCGTCGGACTCGCGCAGCGCCGCGATCACCTCTCCCGAGGCCTGGCCCCACGCCTCGAGGACGTCCTTGGGGAAGCGCTTCAGCTGCACGCCGTGCTCGCGCACCAGCGTGTCGAGGGCGCCACCGTTGCGATAGTGGAACTCGGCCGAGAAGCGCTCGCTCTCGTCACCGGCGCAGGCGGCGACGATGACCTGCACGTCCTTCGGAAGCGCGGCGAACTTCTCCTTCGAGACGGTGAACTCCGCACCGGTGCCGGGCTCGTGCATGCCGGGCCAGTAGTAGTACTTCGCCACCTTGTAGAAGCCGGGGGCGAGGTCGTTGAACGGGCCGACCCACTCTGTCGCGTCGATCGCGCCGGACTGCAGCGAGGAGAAGATCTCGCCGACGGGGAGGCTGATCGTGGTCACGCCCAGCTTCTGCAGCGCCTCGCCGCCGAGGCCGGGGATGCGCATCTTGAGGCCCTGGAGGTCGGCGACGGAGTTGATCTCCTTGTTGTACCAGCCTCCCATCTGCACGCCCGTCGACCCGGCGGACCACGCCTTGAGGCCGAACTGGTCGTACACCCGGTCCCACAGCTCCTGGCCGCCGCCGAACTTCAGCCACGAGTTCAATTCGATGGTGGTGAGGCCGTAGGGGACGGTGGAGAAGAAGTTCAGCGCGGCGGACTTGTTCTTCCAGTAGTAGGGCGTGGCGTGCATGCAGTCGGCCGCGCCGCTGACCACCGCGTCGAAGCTCTCGAACGCCGGGACGAGCTCGCCGGCGCCGTAGACCTTGATGGTCAGCCGGCCATCCGTCGCCTCGCCGATCGTCTTGGCCAGGCGTTCCGCGCTCGTGCCCTGGCCCGGGAAGTTCTTCGGCCAGGTCGTCACCATTCGCCATTCGACGCGATTCTGAGAAATCGCGGGTGTGGCAAGACTAGCGCTGCTAGCGACGGCGGCGACGCCACCCGCGGTCTTCAGAAATGTACGTCTTTTCATGGCATTAGCCTCCCTATATTATTATCGAACCGGCATCTTGAAAAGAATTCGGGTCAATGTCCACCGGGGGAGGCCGGCCTCGTCATCGGTTCCTTGGGACGTGGGGCGGGGATCTGTGCCGGCGCTGCCGCGCGCCCGCGGGGGCGGACGCCGGCCGAGCCTTGAATGGTCGGCGCCGTGGGCCGGGACGGCTGAACCGGATCGTCCGGTTACTGCGCCGGCTTCTTCAGGTGGAAGGACTTCGGCCGCGTGAGGTTGTGGTAGCCGATGATCGACAGCGATCCGCCGCGGCCGGTGTCCTTGCACCCGGTCCAGCACAGGCTCGGGTCCAGGTAGTCGGCGCGGTTCATGAAGACCGTCCCGGTCTCGACCCTGTCGCCCACCCGCATCGCGCGGTCGATGTCGCGGGTCCAGAGCGAGGCGGTCAGGCCGTAGTCGCTGTCGTTCATCAGGCGGACGGCCTCGTCGTCGTCGCGCACCGGCATGATGCCGACCACCGGGCCGAAGGTCTCCTCCCGCATCACCCGCATGTCGTGCGTGACGTTCCTCAGGATCTGCGGCGAGAGGTACGCGCCGCCGTCGTCACCCGGCAGCGTCGGGATGTGGGCTGCCGCGCCGGCGGCCAGCGCCTCGCCGACCTGATCGCGCACGGTCCTGGCGAAGCGCACGTGCGCCATCGGGCCGATCGTCGTCTCCGGGTCGAGGGGATCGCCGAGGCGGTAGCCGCGAACGATGGCGACGGCCTTCTCCAGGAAGGCGTCGAAGCGGCTCTCGTGGACGTAGATGCGCTCGATCCCGCAGCAGCACTGGCCCGAGTTGAACATCGCGCCGTCGATCAGCGTGTCCGCCGCCGCGTCGAGGTCGGCGTCCTCCATGACGTAGCCCGGATCCTTGCCGCCGAGCTCGAGGCCGAGGCCGGTGAAGGTGCCGGCCGCCGCCGTCTCGATCGCCTTGCCGCCCGCGACCGAACCGGTGAAGTTGATGAAGTCGAACGCGCCCCCGGCGATGAGCTCCGCGGCGGTCTCGTGGGTGAGGAAGACGTTCTGGAACACCGCCTCGGGAACGCCCGCCGAGGCGAAGGCGCGGGCCATCCGCTCGCCGACGAGGAGCGTCTGCGTCGCGTGCTTCAGCATCACCGCATTGCCGGCGATCAGCGCCGGGGCGACGCTGTTGATGGCCGTCATGTAGGGGTAGTTCCACGGCGCGATGACGAGGACGAGCCCGTGCGGCACGCGCTTGATCAGGCGCCGGAAGTTCGCGTCGTCGCCGACCTCGATGTCGGCCAGCGCCTCCTGCGCGATGCCGGCCATGTAGCTCGCGCGTTCCTCGACGCCGCGGAACTCGCCGCCGTAGCGCACCGGCCGGCCCATCATCCGGGCGAGCTCCGGGACGATCTCGTCGTTCATCGCGCCGACGGCGGCGACACCGGCCTGGACGAGCTCAACGCGCTCCCGAAGCGGCCGCGCGGCCCACTCCGCCTGGGCCTTACGCGCCGCCGCGACGCGCGCCCGGGCCTCGTCGGTGCCCAGCGTCTCACGGGTCGCGACCACCGCTCCGTCGATAGGCGAGATACACTTCAGGACAGTCATGGTTTGCGCTCGATGTCTGATGCGCCCGGCACAAGGACCGGGTGCGGGATGGACGGGACGCACGGCCGGGTGCGACCCCGGCGGCGGTGTGTCACGCCACCTTCCATAGAGCAATCGCTGCGCGGTCGTACACGCCGGCATCTCGGCGGCCGGCGCGCGGCCCGCCCGGCGGGGAGCACCCGGGTCCGGCCCTGCGGGGCGCGCGTCAGAGGGCCTTGATCGCCTCGGCGCGGATCTCCTCCGTGAGCTGCTCCTTGTAGGCGAGGAGCTCCGGCGCGGTCTTCATGTGGTAGTCGCGCGGGCGGCCGAGGTCGATCGTGACGTCGGCCTTGATGCGGCCCGGGCGCGCCGTCATGACGATGCAGCGGCTGGCGAGGAAGATCGCCTCCTCGATGTCATGGGTGACGAAGAGGACGGTCTTCTGGTCCTCCTCCCAGATCTTGAGGAGCAGCTCCTGCATCAGGCCGCGGGTCTGGTTGTCGAGCGCGCCGAACGGCTCGTCCAGAAGCAGGATGTCCGGATCGTTGGCGAGGGCGCGGGCGATGGCGACGCGCTGCTGCATGCCGCCCGACAGCTCGCGGGGGAGGTGATTGGCGAAACCGGAGAGGCCCGTCTTGTCGAGGTAGAAGTCGACGGTCTCCTGCTGCCGCCGTTTCGGCACGCCCTTGCGGCGCAGTCCGAAGGCGATGTTGTCCGCCACCGTCAGCCAGGGGAACAGCGTGTAGGACTGGAACACCATCCCGCGGTCGGGGCCCGGCCCCGTCACCACGCGCCCCGCGACACTGACGCGCCCGGCGGTCGGGGTGTCGAGCCCGGCGACGATGCGCAGCAACGTGGACTTGCCGCATCCCGACGGGCCGAGGATCGTCACGAAGTCGTTGCGCCGGACGGTGAGGTCGATGGGGGAGAGCGCCTCGGTCGGCGTGCCGCCCCGCTTGGCCGGGAAGGTCCGCCGCACGCCCTCGATGGAGACGTGCGTCGCGGCGGGCCCGTTCACGCGAGGCTCCACGGGAAGAGCCGGCGGTTCAGCGCCTTGAACGCGAAGTCGGAAACGAGGCCGATGAGGCCGATGACGATGATGCCGAAGATGATCTGCCCAGTGTTCAGGAGCGCCTGACTGTCGACGATCATGTGGCCGATGCCGGCGGAGGAGCCGATCAGCTCGGCGACGATGACGTAGGTCCACGCCCAACCGAGGACGAGGCGCAGGATCTCCGCGATCTGCGGCGCCGCGTAGGGAAGCATCACGTGGCGCACCACGCCCGTGTCGCCGGTGCCGAGCGTGTAGGCCGCCTCGACGAGGTCGCGCCGCGTCGAGCCGACCGCGACCGCGACCATCAGGATGATCTGGAACACCGCGCCGATGAAGATGACGAGGAGCTTCTGCATCTCGCCGATGCCCGCCCACAGGATGAGGAGCGGAATGAAGGCCGACGCGGGCAGATAGCGCGCGAACGAGACGAACGGCTCGAAGAACGCCTCGATCGGCTTGTATGCGCCCATCAGGATGCCGAGCGGCACGGCGATCACCGTCGCCATGACGAAGCCGCCGAACACGCGCCAGACGGTGATCGCGATGTCGTAGGAGAAGCCGTACTTGGTGAGGAGCAGCCAGCCCTCGTTCACCATCTTCACCGGGCTCGCCAGGAAGATGGTGGAGACGAAGCCGCCGAAGGTCGCGATCGACCAGCCCACGACGAAAAGAACGAAGAAGGCGAGGCCGAGGACGACCCGCGCCGAGGAGGATACCGGCGTCAGCGGGCGCATGCGCCACGACCGCCTCGGCGCCGGAGCCTCGGGCCCGGCGACTTCACTGGCGCCGTCGTCGGCGCCGACAGGAGATTGGTTCACGAGGTCCGGGCCGGCCTTCAGCGGGTCAGGTTCAGTTCTTCCAGCTCGTGTCGATCAGCGAGTCGGTGTCCGGGATCTCGCGGATGGTGCCGATCTCCATCAGGAGCGGGCCGGCCTTGGAGTAGAACTCCTGGATGCCGCCGGACATGAAGGCGTCGCTCGCCTCGCGGCCCTGCCACTCCAGGTAGCCGGCCGACTTGCCGAACGCCTCGCCGGACTGGTTCACGTCCGCGCCCATGATCTCGTAGGCCTTCTCCGGGTCGCTCTCGATCATGTCGAGCGCGGCGTAGTAGCCGTCGGCGAGCGCGCGGACGAGGTCGGGATGCTCCTCGATGAAGTCGGGCGTGCAGCCGAAGGTGTCCATCACGACCGGGTAGTCGAGGGTGGTTGCCATGATCTTGCCGGAGTCCGGCGCGTCACGCACGGCGGAGAGGTACGGCTCGTAGGTCATCGCGGCGTCGTTCTGGCCGGCGATGAAGGCCTGCGCCGCGGCCGACGGCTCGAGGTTCACGACCGTCACGTCGTCGAGGGTGAGGCCGTTCTCGTTCAGCATCCACGCGAGCACGAAGTAGGGCGAGGTGCCGGGGGCGGAGGCGGCGATGGTCTTGCCCTTGAGGTCGGCGATCGAGGCGATGTCGCTCCGCGTCGCCATGCCGTCGGCGCCGTGCGACATGTCGAGCTGGAAGAGCTGCTTGATCGGCACGCCGTTGGCGTTCCAGATCATGAAGGTCTCCACCGTGGTCGCCGCGCACTGGATGTCGCCCGAGGCGATGGCGAGGTGGCGGTCCTTCTGCGGGATCTTCTTGATGTCGACGTCGACGCCCGCCTTCTCGAAGAGGCCGGCTTCCTTGGCCAGCGTGAGGGGGCCGAACCCGGTCCACCCGCTCATGCCGATGGCCACGTCGGCGGCTGAGGCCGTAGCGGTCAGACCCATGCTGGCGGTGGCGGCAACGGCCAAGGTGCGGATGAAATTCTGACGCATGTGCGGACCCAACTCCCAGGGATTTCGGCGCGAATGTGACGCGACACGACCACACCGCGCCGGACCTGTCAACGAATTGGTCACCTGCCGGATCTGCCGCTCGATTGGGCAATAACTTGCCCGATCGTCGCGGCTATGCGCGGCCGTGGTCGGGGCCGGCATGGGCGTCCGCATGGAGCCGATGATCATCCCGCCCGAAGTCGGCGCCACCCGCATCGACGCCATGATCGTGGTCACGCCGGACGGGTGCGAAACGCCGGCCCCGGCCCGTCTCGCCGCCTGGCGGAGCGCGGCGACCGTCTCCCGTCGCGGCGGCGCCTGGCCGGCCGCCTCAGGCCGGCTCGAGCGGGGCAGGGCGGCGCGGCCGGGTCAGCATGACGACGAACACCACCGTCAGCGCCAGGAAGGCGAGGCTGTCCGGGCTCGTCAGGAAGATCGTCGGGTCGCCCTTGCTGAGCGATAGCGACCGTCGGAGATATTCCTCGAGGCTCGGCCCGAGGATGAAGCCGAGCAGCAGCGTTACGGTCGGGTAGCCCGCGCGGCGCAAGATGAACGCCAGCACGCCGAACACCAGCGTCAGCGCCATCTGCACGATCGACGTGGTCGCCACATAGGCGCCGACCAGCGCCACCAGCGCGATCGCCGTATAGAGCGGCGGCCGGCTGATCGACACGATCCGCACGAAGAACGGGCCGAACAGGAACAGCGACAGCGGGATCAGGACCAGCGCGCTGAAGAACAGCGAGCCGATCATCGGCCCGATGAGCTCCGTCTGGTTCGTCAGGAGCTGCGGTCCCGGCTGCAGCCCGTTGATGACGAGGACGCCGAGCACCACGGCCGTGGTCGGATCGCCGGGAATGCCGAACATCAGCATCGGCACGAAGGCGCCGCCGCACATCGAGTTGTTGGCGCACTCGGCGGCGGCGATCCCTTCCCGGCTCCCCTTGCCGAACTGGCCGCTCGACTTCGAGACCCGCATCGCCTCGGCGTAGGAGACGAACGCGGCCATCGACCCGCCGGCCCCCGGCAGCACGCCGACGAAGTAGCCGATCAGCGCGCTCTTGGCGTAGGTGAAGAGGCCGATCTCGCGGATCTCGCGCCATTTCGGCACGAAGTCGCGGCGGCGGAGCGCGCGCGCCGCCCGTCCCGCGGCGGCGATGAGGGCGGGGTCGTCGCGCGTCTGCGCCTGGATCATGATCTCGCTGATCGCGAACGTTCCGATGATGAGCGGCATGAGGTCGATGCCCTCCACCAGCGTCTCGGTCCCGAACGCGAACCGCGGCACCGGCTGCATCACGTCGACGCCGATGGTGGCGATCATCGCGCCGAGGATCGCCGCGACCGACGCCTTCGCCACCTCGCCGCGCTGCGCCACGACGATGACGACGAGCGCGAAGAGGATCAGCGAGAACTTGCCCGGCGTCTTGATGAGAAGGGCGAGCTCGGCCGTGATCGGCATCGAGACGAGGAGGAGCACCGCCCCGACCGCCCCGCCGAGCATGGAGGCGAACGCGGCGTGCCCCAGCGCGTTCGCCCCTTCGCCGCGCTGCATCAGGCGGTAGCCCTCGATCGCGGTCATTACCGAGGAGGGCGCGCCGGGGATGTTGACCGTCGTCGCGGTGATGGACCCGGCGTACATTCCCGCCATGAAGATCGACGCGCACATGACGAGCGCGCTGACCGGGTCGAGGCTGTACGTGAAGGGGAGCAGCAGCGCGATGGCGAGCACCGCCGTCAGCCCGGGCACGGCGCCGAAGAAGGTGCCGATCAGGAAGCCCAGCACCATGAAGCCGAGCACCGCCGGCTGGAACAGCGCCGCGCCGCCGGAGAGGACGTCGACGAGGTAGGTCATCGCGCGTCCCCCTTGGCAGGGGTGCCGGAGGCCGCGCCCGTCCCGGCGGCAGGGGGCGCGGCGTCGGGACCGGAGACCAGCGCCTCGATGCGCGAGAGGAGGGCGTCGACCGACGGGCTCTCGGGGAGCCGCACGTCGAAGAGGACGCCGAAGAGGAAATAGACGAGCCCGACCAGCACGGCGGCCTGAACGATCGCCCTCACGGGCCTCAGGGTGAGCCGGGAGAAGATGGCGAGGAGCGCCAGCGCGTAAAGGCCGGTGGAGATCAGGAAGCCCGTGGTCCGGAAGAGCGCGACGTAGAGCGCGGAGGCCACGATGACGAGTCCGGCCGCCGCGAGGCCGCCCCAGTCGACCGGCGCGGTCCGGACCTCGTCCTTGCGGCGGCGGCTCGACGCGTCCGTCACGACGACGGCGACGAGCGCGAGGCCGAGGGCGACGGCGAGGAGCTTGGGATAGTCGCTCGGGCCGACCGGGCCGATATTGTAGAGCGAGCGGATCTTGCCGGCCTGATCGAAGTAGATCACGGCAAACACCGCGAGCCCCAGCGGGACGAGGGCGCGCGCGAGGAGGGACGCAAGGAATTGCATGGTCACTGCCGGGTGATTGCGATCATGGATGGTGTCGCCAGCCGACCGGCGGGCGCTGCGGCCCGGCGGTGGCCGGACCGGCGTGGTTGGCCGCTGCCCGCGGGACCGGGCGGAACGGGCGAGCGGCTGCGGCGAAGGCCGGCGACGGCCGATCCGCATCGCGAGGGGACGAGCGATCGCGATCCGTGCCGCGTGCCGGCTCCGGACCGAACGGCGCGTGGCGCCGGAGCGGGGACGGAGGGGCCTACTTGCCCTCGATCTCGTCCATCAGCTGGAACAGCTCCGTCTGGGTGGACTCGACCCATTTCCCGGCGTCGTCCCCGGCGATCCAGCTCGGCGTGACGCCGATGTCGGACACCCAGCTCTGGAACGCGTCGCTGTCGTAGGCCGTCTTGTAGGCGTTCGTCAGCGCGGTGCGGGCGGCCTCCGGCGTGTCGGCGGGGACGGCGAGGAGGATGAAGCTGCCGATCTGCAGGTCGAGGTCCTTCTCCTTCGTGGTCGGCACGTCGGAGTAGGTCGGGTTGCGCGACTCGGAGAACTCGATGACGCCCTTCGCGTCGCCCGACTGGATCAGCGGGGCGAAGTCGCCGAGGCTGGTGACGACCGCGTCCACCTCGCCGGACAGCAGCGCCTCCTTCTGCGGCGCGGCGCCGCCGGGGTAGGCGATGAGGTCGAACTCGGTCCCGGTCAGCTCCTGCAGGCGCAGCATCGCGAGGTGCGTGCGCGAGCCGATGTTCTGGATGCCGACGCGCACCTCACCCGGGGCGTCCTTCGCGGCGGCGATCATCTCGTCGTACGTCTGGAACGGGGCGTTCTTGCCGACCATGAGCGCGTCGGGCTCGGAGGTGATCCGGGCGATCGGGACCAGCTTGTCCAGCGAGTAGCTGGAGAGGAGCCCCTGCCGCGGTACGGTGACGACGCTGTCGTAGGTGAGGGCGCCGACGGTGTAGCCGTCCGCCGTGGAGTTCATGACCTCCATGACGCCGGTCGCGCTGGCGCCGCCTTCGACGTTCTCGACGTACATCGTCCCGCCGAGCTCACTCTCGGCGATGGTCGTGATCTTGCGCGTGATGGCGTCCGTGCCGCCGCCGGCACCCCAGGGCACGACCACCCTGACGTCCTTCGCCGGGTAGTCCTGCGCCTGGCCGGGCGCGGTCATGAGCGGGAGCGCGCCGGCGAGAATCGCCAGGCAGGCAAGAGTGTTTCGCATCGTTTCCTCCAGTGCCGCCGGTCCGTTTCTGGCCGGTCGGTCGTTGTGGTGGCCGTGCGGGTTCGCCCGCCGTGCCTCGGTCCGCGCACAGACCGGCCGTCCGTCGGAGGACCGGACGACACCGGCGCTCTGGCGGCGGCCGGCGCACGCCGGCGGGTCGGCCCGTTGCGGGGCAGCCCCGAGGCGCAACTCTGCCCCAGGAACCACCCCCGGTCGAGCACCAAACATCGAGCGTGTGGCAGGAAGAGGATGCCCGCGCGGCGCAAGGCGGCCCGGCCGTCCGGGGCGAGCCCGATGCCCCCGCTATCGGACGGAGGGGACGGACGCGCCCCTCCGACGGCACGGTTGCTCAGTGCGGTGCCTGCGGCCCCATCACGAGGTCCGGGAGCCACAGGACGAGCTCCGGCAGGTAGGTGATCGCCAGGAGGACCGCGATGAGCGGGACCAGGAAGGGGAGCACGGCGATCGCCACCTTCTCGAACGGCACCTTGCCGACCTCGACCATGATGTAGAGGCCGACGCCCATCGGCGGTGTCGCGATGCCGATCAGGAGGCCGAGCTGCAGGATGAGACCGAGGTGCACCCGGTCGACCCCGTAGGCGTCCGCGATCGGCAGCAGCGTCGGCACCAGCATCAGCTTGGCCGGGACGCCTTCGACGACGCAGCCCACCACCAGGATGAAGCCCAGCATCAGCGCCAGGAACACCCAGCGGTCCTCGGTCAGCGAGAAGAGTTCCCTGGCGAGCGCCTGCGGGGCCTGCTCGATGGCGAGGAGCCAGCCCATCGCGATCGAGAACCCGATGATGATCATGATCACCGCCGTCATCATCATCGTCTCGTCGAGCGCCTTCCAGAAGCCGCGCCAGTCGAGGCTCCGGTAGACGAGGACGCCGAGCACGATCGAGTAGAGGCAGGCGAGCACCCCGGCCTCGGTCGCGGTCACCCAGCCGGTGAATATCGCGACGATGATGATCCCCGGCGCCATCAGCGCGAGGACGCCATCGACGCCGAGCCGAAGCACCTCCCGCGTCGGTGCGCGGGGCTGGGTTGGGAAGTCGTGCACCGACGCCAGGACGCGGTTGAAGACCATCAGCGACAGCCCCACCAGCAGCCCCGGCACCACGCCGGCGAGGAACATCCTCTGCACCGACTGCTCGGCCAGGAAGGCGTAGATCACGAGGCCGACCGACGGCGGGATCAGCGGCCCCACGACGGAGGAGGCGACCGTCACCGCCGCGGCGAACTCCGGCCGGTAGCCGCGCTCGCGCATCGCCTTGATCTCGATGGTGCCGAGGCCCGCGCAGTCGGCGACCGCAGCGCCCGAGACGCCCGCGAAGATCATCGAGGAGAGGACGTTCACCTGCGCGAGACCGGCACGGAAGTGGCCGACCAGCGCGTTGGCGAAGTTGAAGATCCGGTCCGTCACGCCGCCGGCGTTCATCAGGTTGCCGGCGAGGATGAAGAACGGCACCGACAGGAGGGAGGGATTGTCCACGCCGTCGAGGATCTGCAGCGGCACGACGTAGAGGCTGTCCGAGAAGTCGGACGTCAGGAAGGCGAGGATCGTCGCCGCGCCCACCGCCATCGCGACCGGAACGCCGAGGAGCAGGAGGGCGAGGAACGCCGGGAAGAGGACGACGGCCATGCCCTAGGGCTCCCCGACCTGTGCCGCGTCCGCCGCGCGGGCCCCGGTCGGCCGGGCAAGGAGCAGGTCGACCACCGACTGAAGCGCAACCAGCGACATGGACAGCGCCATCGGCACCGTGAGGAACAGGCGGCTCAGCTCACCACCGCCCGGCAGCAGCGCCCCGTCGATCGGCCCGCCCTGCACCGCGATCAGCGCCGGGATCTGCGACAGCACCGTCAGCGAGACGGCGAGCAGCACCAGCGGCGGCAGCGTGCGCAGCATCGCCGCGGCTGGGCCCGATGTGAGCCGGCGCACGACGATGTCGATCACGATGTCCTTGCGGAAGCGGTAGACGGCGAAGAGGCCGAAGAACGTCATCCAGACGAACAGGATCATCGTCCACGGCCACATCCAGTAGTACGCGATGTCGAAGGGGCGCAGGAGGATGGTGACCGCCGTGACGGTCAGCATCAGCAGCAGGCAGATGATGGCGAGCTGGCGGAAGACGACGCCCAGAACGCCGAGCACGGCGTCGAGGCGCGTCAGCGCGCGCCCCGCGGGTCCCCCGATCAATTCGTGCGGCTCGCGTTGACGGCGGCAAGGAAGCCCTCGGGCAGCTCGCCGGCGTCCTGCAGGTTCTCGTAGAAGGACGCCATCCGCTCCACGAAGGGCGCGGTGTCGAGGACGGCGAAGTGCGCGCCCTCGGCCTCCAGCGCCGCGACCATCTCGTCACCCTCGGTGTTGATCAGCTCGTCGGCGTAGGACGCGACGTCCATGTAGGCCTTGGTGACCGCCTGCTGCTGCGCCTCCGTCATCCCGTTCCAGGCGCGCGCGTTCACCATGTAGGCGACCGACTGGAAGTATTCGTCGGTCCGACGCACGTAGGGCGCCACCTCGTTGAAGCGCATGGAGCGCACGAGGGAGATCGGGCTCGTCGTGCCCTCGACGAGGCCGGACTGCATCGAGGAGTAGACCTCGGTCCACGGGATCACCTTCACGGAGGCGCCGAGATAGGTCCAGGCGTCCACCTGGGTCTTGTTGGAGAAGAGCCGCAGGCGAAGGCCCGAGAGGTCGTCCAGCGTGTCGACCGGGCGTGTCGTGACGAGGACGCGGTAGGGGCCGCGCAGGATCTCCGTCGAGGTGCCGAGCGTGATCACTCCGGCGGCCTTCTCGGCCTCCGCGAACCAGCCGCGCACGGTGTCCGACTTCATGAACGCGACCCAGTCCTCCCGGCTCTTGAACAGGAACGGAGCGGCGAGCCAGTTCATGTCCGGCGACCACTTCTTCATGAAGCCGGCGCCTTCCGCGAAGATGTGGACCGTGCCCATCTGCAGCTGCTCGAGCACGGAGTCGAGCTTGCCGAGCTGGTCGTTGGGGTAGAGCGCGATCTCGACCTCGCCGTTCGAGTACTCCTTGACGAGCTCGGCGAAGCGCTCGTGCACCCGGCCTTCGACCGAGTCGGAGGGCATCTGCGTCGCCATGCGCAGCGTCACCTCCTGGGCGCTGGCCGGCGCGAGTGCCGACAGAACCGAGAGCGCCGCGGCGATCCCGAATGCAAAGCCCCTAGCGATAGGCCTCATGTCGTATCCCCTTTCCTGACTCGTGCGTGACGTTAAGAGAGGCATATGCCGTGCCGGGCGCGGCAACCCGCCCGGCGCTCACCCGAATCGGCCCGCGCGCAGCAGGTTCGTCTCGGGCGGCAGGTCCCGGCCGTCGATGATGTCCGCCGCAATCGCCGCCGAGCGCGGCGCGCCCGACAGGCCCCAGTGCGCATGGCCGAAGTTGAAGACGATGTTGGCCGCCGCCGGCGCGCGGTCGACGACCGGCAGGCTGTCCGGCAGGGACGGGCGCGGGCCCATCCAGCGGGTCGTCGCGCCGCCGGGCGGTGTCCTGAAGAGGCGCTGCGCGTTGCGGGCGAGCGCGTCCGCGCGATTCCAGTTCGGCGGTGCGTCCGGGTCGTCGAGCTCGACGGTGCCCGTCACCTGAAGCCCGGTCTCCATCGCGGTGGCGCCGAAGCCGCGGGTGCCGTTCATGATCTTGTGGTTCAGCGGCACGTGGCACTCGGTGAACGTGACGTGGTAGCCGCGCTCGGCGACGAGCGGCAGCCGCACCCCGAGGGCGGCCGCGAACGGCCGCGACCAGACACCGGTGCACAGGACGAGCCGCCTCGCGAGCAGTTCGCCCCCTTCGCGGGTGCGCACCGCGATGGTCTCGCCAGGACGGATCTCCTCGACGGTGGCGCGCCGGAAGGCGCCGCCGAGGCCGCGGAACACCTCGAACAGCGTCTCGACGAGGCGCTTCGGGTTCACGGTATGACCATTTCCCGGCAGGTACGTCGCCCGGCGGATCGCCGGTCCGAGCGAGGGTTCGGCCTCCCGCACCTCGTCGGCGGTGAGGTCCTGCGCCGGGATGCCGAGATCCTCGCGAAGGGCGGCGACGGTGAGCTCGTTCTCGCCCGGCGCCTCGCTCTCGTAGACGTAGAGGTAGCCGTCCTCCCGCAGGAGGTCGGCCGCCGCCGTGGGGCCCAGCGCGGCGCGGTAGGCGTCGAGGCAACCCGCATGCAGGAAGCGCATGCCCCCGGCCGAACGGCGCGCCTGGTCGAGACGCGAGGCGCGGATCCAGCGCAGCACGAAGGGCGCCGAGCGGACCGCCCAGTTCGGCCGGACGGTCACCGGCCCGTCGGGGTCGACGTACCATTTGGGCACCTTGCGCAGGATACCGGGCATCGCGAACGGGGTCGCGGTGTTGGGGCCGATGGCGCCGCCGTTGCCGAAGGAGCAGCCCGTGGCCGGCCCCTCGCGGTCCACCAGGATCGTGGCGTGGCCGCGCTGTTGCAGCGTGAGCGCCGTCATCACGCCGACGATGCCGGCGCCCACCACCAGGACGTCTGCAGGAGCGTCGCTCACGCGTCCTCGCGCTCCGCCGCGGCGGGCTCGAGACCGTAGACCTCCCGCGCCGCGTCCTCGGAGATGAAGCCGTCGGCGAGGTCCGCCCTGACCCGCTCGCGTTCGCGCTCGCGCGGGTCGCCGTAGCCGCCGCCCGCCGTGGTGTGGAACGTCACGGTGTCGCCCGCCCGCAGGTGCTCGACGTCACCCATCGCGTGCGGCAGGCGCCGCTCGCCCTCGCGGCCCTCGTTGATGACCCAGGTTCCGCCCGCCCCGGCGAGACCGCCGCCGAAGCCGCGCGGGCGGATCACCGACTTCTGCGACGTGTGGGTGAAGATCCCGCCGCCCTGCAGGACCTGGTAGGCGATCGTCTGGCCGACGCCGCCGCGTCGGTAGCCGGCGCCGCCGGTGTCGGTCTGGTACTCGCGCTTCAGGAAGAGGACGGGGGATTCGATCTCGGTCGCCTCCACCGGCGGAAGCGAGCAGTTGGTGACGTGGCAGGCCATGACGTCGATGCCGTCGAGGTCGGCGGTGGCGCCGAGGCCGCCGGGCGTCACTTCGCCGAAGCCGTACCATCGGTTCGTCGCCGGGTCGTGGACGGAAGTGTAGTTGTACTGGCAGCCGCAGGAGTCGGCCATCACCCGGTCCGGCACGGCGTCGGCGAGGGCGCCCATCACGAGGTCCACGATCGCGTGGCAGCACACCATGCGCTGGTAGACGGCGGCGGGCTGGCGGGCATTCACGAGCGAGCCCTCCGGCGCGATCACCGTGATCGGCTCGCGGCACCCCTCCGAGTTTGGCAGCGACGGGTCCGTGAGGCAGCGCATCACGTAGTAGATCGCCGACATCGTGGTCGAGAGCGGCGCGTTCACGGGGCCGGAGATCTGCGGGTCGGTGCCGGTGAAGTCGAACGTGATCTCGGCTCCGGTCTTGTGGATCGCGACGCGGATCATGTGAGGCCCGCCGGCATAGCCGTCGTCGAGGATCGGCACCTCGCCGCGGTAGACGCCGTCGGGGATCGCCGCGATTTCCTGGCGTGACCGCGTGGCGCCGTGGCGGATCAGGAGGTCGACGATCTCGCCCATCGCGTCGCCGTGCTCGACGAAGATCGCGGCCAGCTCCTCCGCGGCGGCGACGAGGCTGCCGTTCTGGGCGTAGAGGTCGTTCTCGAGCGCCGCCGGCACGCGGGTGTTGCGCAGGATGAGGTCCATCACCTGCGGCACCGGGCGGCCTTCCTCCACCATCTTCAGCGGCGGAATGAGAAGGCCCTCCTGCTGGATCTCGGTGTTCCAGCCGCGCGTGCCCATCGTCATCGCGCCGACGTCGAGGTGGTGCGCCATCAGCCCGGTGAAGCCGACCAGCGCGCCGTCCACGAACACCGGCGCGTAGGTGACGATGTCGTTCGTGTGTGCGCTGCCGAGGGAGCCGCCGCCGAGGTACGGGTCGTTGGTGACGACGATGTCGCCGGGTCTCCACGCCTCGCGCGGGATGTGGTGGTCGAGGATCGACCTCAGGACGATGCCGACGCAGTTGAGGTGGATCGGGATGTTGGCCGACTCGGCGAGGAGGCGGCAGTCCACGTCGAAGAGGGAGGCCGAGCAGTCCTCCATCTCCTTGATCATGAAGGACTGGCCGGCGCGCACGAGGCGCTCGCTCATTCCGGCCGCGACGGTCAGCAGCTTGTTCTGCAGGATCTCGAGGGTGATCGGGTCGACGCTCATTGTGCAGTCTGCGCCTCGATATGGAGATGGCCGGCGGCGTCGGCTTCGAACGACCAGCCGGGCGGGGCGATGAAGGTGGACCCGGTGAACTCGACCACGGCGGGTCCGGCGATGCGCACGCCCGGCGCCAGTCCCTCGTGCCGCCAGACGGTGGCGGTGACGGGGCCTGAGGCGTCGAACCACACCTCCCGGGCGCCCTGCGGCGCGGCGAGCGCGGCGTCCGGGGTGCGCATGAAGCTCTCGCGGGGCAGGCGGCCGACGGCGCTGACGCGGATGTTGGTCAGCTCCACGCCGATCGCGGGCATGTTGTAGCCGTAGCGCTCAAGGTGCCGGTCGTGGAAGGCGGCGGCGAGCGCGTCGAGGTCGGCGGCGTCGGTCAGCGGCAGGTTGAGCTCATGCGTCTGGCCCCGGTAGCGCAGGTCGACGCTCGCGAGGAGGAGGGGCTCCATCCGGTCGCGCGTCTCCTCCTCGAGCCAGGCCGCGCCGGTCTCGAGCAGCGCAGCGAGCTCGCGCGGCAGGGTGTCGGCGTCGAGCGCCGCGAGCGGCCGCACGAGGCTGAGGACGAAGTCCTGCGTCAGGTCCGCCGACAGCATGCCGAGGGCGGACATGTTGCCCGGCGCGCACGGCACGACGGCGCGGCGGATGCCGAGCTCCCGGGCGAGGCCGATGGCGTGCAGTGGCCCCGCGCCGCCGAAGCCGACGAGCGTCATGCCGCGCGGATCGACGCCCCGCTTCACCGACGAAAGCTTGATCGCGTTGACCATGTGCGATTCGGAGATGCGCACGATGCCGAGCGCGGCCTCCATCAGCCCGAGGCCGAGGCGGTCCGCGAGGTCGCCGACAGCCTTCCGGGCGAGGTCGATGTCGAGCGTGCCGGCACCGGCGAGGAACCAATCGGGATTGAGCCGGCCGAGGAGCAGGTTGGCGTCGGTCACGGTCGGCTGTGTGCCGCCGTTGCCGTAGCACGCCGGGCCCGGCCGCGCGCCGGCGCTCTTCGGGCCGACCTTGAGGGCGCCCGCCGCGTCGATCCAGGCAATCGAGCCGCCGCCCGCGCCGACCGTCACGAGGTCGAGGCTCGGCAGCTTCACCGGCAGCCCCGCCACGGTGCTCTTCGTCGTCATGGTCGGGGTCGCGTTGGAGACGAGCGAGACGTCGGACGAGGTGCCGCCCATGTCGAAGGTGATGATGCCGGGAAGGTCCGCCTCGCGGGCGATGACGGCCGAGCCGACGATCCCGCCCATCGGCCCGGAATGGGTGAGGGCGACGGGCTGCCGGCGGCCGGCGGCGAAGCTCATGATGCCGCCGTTCGCGCGCATGATGCACGGCGCGTTGGCAAGTCCGGCGCCGCGCAGCCCCGCCTCGAGCTCGGCGAAGTGCTCGTCGATGGGCTTCATGACGAAGGCGTTGGCGACGGTCGTGGAGGTGCGCTCGAACTCGCGGAACTCGCGCAGGATGTCGGACGAGACGGAGAGGCGCAGCGCCGGGAACTCCGCCCGGGCGACGGCGGCGATGCGCTGCTCGTGCACCGGGTTGACGTAGCCGTTGATGAGGCAGACCGCGACGGTGTCGACCCCGGCGGCGACGATCGCGGCGAGCGCCTCGCGCACGTCGTCCTCGTCGAGCGGCTCGACGACGTGGCCGCGCGCGTCGATGCGCTCGGTGACGCCGAAGCGGAGCCGCCGCGGGACCAGCGGCTCGGGCGGGCGCCAGCGGATGTCGTAGATGTTCTCGTTGCGGTAGGCGCGGCCGATGGCGAGGACGTCGCGGAAATTCCTCGTGGTTATAAGGCCCACGGGAACGGCGTCGCGCTCCAGGATGATGTTGGTGACGAGCGTGGTCCCGTAGACGAGGCGGTCCACCTCGGCGAGCGTCTTGTCGGCGCGGGCGAGCGTGGTCTCGACGCCCTCGAGCACGGCAGCGGCGAGCGCACCCGGCCGGGTCGGAACCTTATGTGTCACAAGGGAACGGTTGGCGCCGTCGAGCACGACGATATCGGTATGCGTGCCGCCGGTATCGACGCTCACCAGAAGTCCCATTGAGCGTGTCCTTTACGCTAAGGTCTGTTCTGGTTCGCGAGCGTTGCAATCGTCGGCGCTGTAATCAAATGGCAAATCCTCACTCCCGTATAACCGCAGGTGAAGTGTTGGGAGGGCCGCGATGGCCGTGCGTCTGGATCTCCGGCAAATCAGGGCGCTCGCGGCGATCGTGCGGGGCGGCAGCGCATCCGCCGCCGCGGAGACCCTGGCGATCAGCCAGCCCGCGGTGAGCAAGATCATCGCCGGCATGGAGGACGAGCTCGGCTACCGCCTGTTCCGCCGCAGCGGCCGGCGCCTCGCCCCGACTCCCGAGGCGCTGGCGCTGATGCCGCTCGCCGAGCGCGTCCTGGGCGAGCTCGACCGGCTGAACCGCGGGGCGGAGGCGGTCGGCCGCGGATCGGGCGGCCAGGTCAGCATCGCCGGCAACCACACGCTGATCTCCGCGCTCGCCGCCCGCGCCGCGACCCGGCTGCGCAGCGTCCGGCCGGAGATCAGCGTCTCGCTGATCGTGCTCCCGCCGAACGAGACCGTGACGAGCGTCGTCAGCGGGCACGTCGACATCGGCCTCTCCTACGGCCCGCTGCACCACTCCCAGCTCGTCATCGAGGATGTCGGCGCCTGGGCGTGCGCCTGCGTCTTTCCGTCGGGGCATCGGCTGGAGGGACTGCCGACGGTCTCGCCGCGCGACCTCGCCGGCGAGACGCTGCTGACCTATTCGGAATCATCGCCGACGGGCGCCGCGCTGCGGCGCCAGTTCCACGCCGAGCAGCATGAGCTCGTCCCCGCGATCATCCTGTCGAGCACGCCGCTGGTGCTCGACATGATCCGCAACGGGCAGGGCGTCGGCCTCGTCGACACCTTCGTGCCCTTCGCCACGGCCTATCCAGACCTCTCCGGACGTCCGCTGACGCCGCGGATCGAGAACGTGTCGAAGCTCCTGGTCTCGACCGCCGGCGCGCCGTCCTCCGCCGCCATCGCCCTCGCGGCCGAGGTGAGGGCGGTGGCGCGGGCGCTGGGAACGGCCGGCTCGCTTGGCTGATGCCGCCGGCGGGACTTGCCAGCGCGATGGCACAGTGGTTGCCAGAGGAGAGACTCGGCACGACCCGCCGTCCCGGAAGGCGCATGTCCCGACCCCGCCGGTCCCAGACCGTGCGGGCCCCGGTCGGACGCCATTGCCCAACCGCCTGCCCCCGACCGGAAGCCGGGACGCGCCACCACGAACACGAAGGCCCTGAGCGATCACCATGATGGACACCATCGTCTTTCTCGACCCCATGTCCCCCGAGCGCCTTGCGCGGCTCGAGCAGTTCGCCTCGCCGCGCTTCGCCGTGACGACGGCGGCGAGCCGCGCGGCGGACGACCAGCTCCACGCGCTGCAGGGGGCCCGTTTCGCGATCACCGGTGACGTCCCGGTCACCGCGCGGATGATGCGCGAGGGCGCGGCCGGCGGCCTCGAGGCGGTCCACAAGTGGGGCGTCGGGTACGACAACATCGACCTCGACGCGGCTCGGGCGGCAGGCGTGCGGGTCTTCCGCACGACCGGCGGCAATTCCGTCGCGGTGGCCGAGTCCGCCCTCGCGCTGATGCTGGCGGTCAACCGGCAGACGGTCGCCGGCCACATCGGCGTCCTCGACGGCAAGTGGCTGAAGGGGGAGCTGGGGCCGCGGATCTACACCCTCTCCGGCAAGACCGTCGGCCTCGTCGGCCTCGGCTATATCGGCAAGGCGCTGGCGCGGCTGCTGACCGGGTTCGGCTGCCGCACGCTTTACACCAAGCCGACGCCGCTCTCGCCGGCGGAGGAAGCCGGGCTCAACGCGGCCCACGTCCCCCTCGCGACGCTCCTGGCGGAGAGCGACGTGGTCTCGCTCCACTGCGCCCTGACGCCCGAGACCATGGGGCTGATCGGCCGGGAGGCGCTGGCGGCGATGAAGCAGGGCGCGATCATCGTCAACACGGCCCGTGGCGGGATTCTCGACGAGAACGCCCTCGCCGACGCGATCGAGAGCGGGCACATCCGGGGCGCGGGCATCGACGTCTACGAGACCGAGCCCGTGCCGCCGGAGAATCGTCTGGTCGGGTTGAAGGGCGTCGTCACCACGCCGCATATCGCGGCACTCGCCGCCGACAATTTCGGCAAGACCGTCAACCGCATGCTGGACAATCTCGCGCGGGTCGCCGCCGGCGAACCGGTGCCGGAGCTCGACGTCCTGGTCTGATCGGGTCGCCGCGCGGGCCGGTCCGGGGGCGCGGAACGGGCCTTGCTGGGCACGGGGTGCCGCGGCGCCGGCCGCTCAGCTTGGATCGGACCATGACCTATATCATTCGTGACATGCCCGCGCAGGTTCCCAAGGATGACCTCGACCTCCTGAGCGGCGTGGAGACGGCGACGCTCGGCCACTGGCGCCACTTCGGCTTCCTGCACACGGCGATCCAGCCGCTGATCCCCGGCCGCCGGGTCGTCGGCACGGCAGTGACGATCGCCATCCCCGGGCCGGACTCGACGCTGCTCCATCACCTCATGGGGCTGCTGCGGCCGGGCGACTTCGTCGTCGTCGACCGTCTCCACGACGACCGCTACGCCTGCTGGGGCGGCGGCGTGACGGTCGCGGCGAAGGCGGCGGGCGCGGTGGGTGCGGCGGTCGACGGGCCCTGCACGGACCTCGAGGAGATCCGTGCGTCGGACTTTCCCATGTGGTGCCGGGGCCTCTCGCCGATCACCACACGGCTCTACGACCTCGGCGGGGCGATCAACGTGCCCGTCTCGTGCGGCAACACCGTCGTGATGCCGGGCGATGCGGTGCTGGCGGACGAGTCCGGCGTCGTCGTCCTGCGCCCCGGGGAGGTGCGCGGGGAGGCCGAGGCGGCACTGAAGCGCCAGGAGGTCGGCAAGGCGCGCGAGGAGGCGGTGCGGCAGGGCGCCAGGCTCGGCGAGGCGACCGGCGCCACGGCAAGGGTCCTCGCACGGCTCGGCTGACGGGCGGGCGCGTCGCGATTACGGGACGACGAAGTTGAGGTAGCTCTCCATCCGCAGCATGACACGGCGGATGATGTGCGCGACCTGCAGCTTCGGCGTGAAGATAACGGCCGTCCCGGCCGCACCCCCGCGCAGGGCCTTCAGGATGTTCGGATCGTCCATCTGGATCCGGACGAAGTAGGGGACCGACTGCAGGTTGCGCGTGGCGATCACCGTCCCGCTCGTCATGACCTGGCCCTGAGCGTTGACCTCGACCACCGAGTCCACGGTGCCTGTGAAGATCTGGCCGGGGCGCGTCTTGAAGGCGAGTTCCACCGGCTGTCCCGGCTCCACGAACCGTATCGCGTTCTGCGCGATCTGCGCGGCGACGACGATGCCTTCAGTCTCGATGAAGGTCATGACCGGTGCGATGGGGGCGGTGGTGACCCGCTGGCCGGGGCGGAGGGCGAGCGTCGTGACGAACCCGTCCGCGGGCGCCACGACCGTCGTCTGCTCGAGGTCGTAGGCGGCGGCCGTGTGCTGCGCCTCCAGCTGGCGCATGGCGGTCTGCGCCTCCTCGAGGTCGAAGCGACGGCCGGCGGGGCCCTGTCCAAGCTCCTTGAACTGCTCGACGCGCAGCCGTGCGAGCTCGAGCTGGGCGTCCAGCGCGTCGAGCCGCGCCTGGTACGGGACCGGGTCGATCCGGAAGAGCTCGTCGCCGGCTTTCACGGGCACGTTCCGCTCGGCGACGACCTCCGTCACCTGACCGGCGACGTTGGGCACGATCGGCACGGTGTTGACGATGACCGCCGCGTCGCCCGTCGGCGCGGACCATTGCAGCGGGATCAGCAGGAAGATGTTCAGCGCGATGAAGACGACGACGGTCGACAGCCAGCTCGCCGGCTTGTTCGGCAGCACCTTGATGCCGACGAGGAGGGCGATCAGCCCGAGCCAGATGATGGTGAGAAAGATGATCATCGCCGCGCTCCCTGGGCCGCGTCAGTCGTGCCCGGATCGGGGCGTGGCGTCGGTGCGGGTGTGCGCCCAGATCATCATGATCGGCCACAGGATGCCGCCGAAGAGCAGGCCGAGCCAGCCGCCGACGGCGATCGCGTCCGCCTGCGGGTGGCCGCGCCGCCGGGCGATCACGCCCGGCATCCGTGCCAGCACGATGAAGATGATCAGCACCGAGAGGCCGACGACCGACAGAACGACGAGCGAGAAGATATCGATCGGTTGCACCTCAGCCTCCGCCCACTGGCCCGGCCGCGTTGCCGTGTCGGGGACTATCGCCCGCCGCGCCGTGTCCGACAACCGCAGACCGTCCGCCCCTCCAGGCCAGACTGCAAAACCAAAAAAGAAAATCAGGACCTTGCGGGGTCCGAGTCCACTATCGCCGGTGCCTGCCCCGAGGCGCCGGTCATGAAATGTCTTGAGTACGCGTCACGGCGCGATGATGCCACAGGACGGGATCCTGCGGAAGGTCGCCGGGGTCTTGCGGAAAGGGGACGCGTGTCGCCGCACGCGGGATCGCGGACCCGGACGCGGTCCCGCGGGCGCTGCGACCAACTTACGCGATCCCCCGCGGCATCGGGAGCTCCCCGCCGTTCGTCGACCTGGTCGATCGGCACGATCGCTTGCGGTCCGGCGGCGATCAGGGTGCCGGATGGCCGGACCCGGTCATCGATCCATGAAGCGGGCTCATGGCCGTGTTGAACGGGACGGCCCTAATCGGCCGCCGCGGTACGCCCTAGTTCGACTTCATACAATTCCAGTTCCGGATTGATGCGTCAGTGACAGGAAGGCCTGCCATGAGCCCACCTCTCGAATTCGAAATGCGGCGCCGGACGTTGCTCGTCGGCACCGTGGCGACCGCCGTCACCGCCGGGATGGCCCGGTCCGCGCGCGCCCGGACCGGCGCGGCCGGTGCTGCCGCGGCCGCCGTTCCCGCCGGCCCGGTGCAGTCGACCGTCAACGTCACGGTCAACGGCGAGGCGCGGGCGCTGACCCTCGACAACCGCACCACGCTCCTCGACGCGCTGCGCGAGCACATGCACCTCACCGGTGCGAAGAAGGGCTGCGACCACGGCCAGTGCGGCGCCTGCACCGTGATGGTCAACGGCGAGCGCGTGAACGCCTGCCTCAGCCTCGCCGTCATGCACGAGGGCGACGAGGTGACCACGATCGAAGGCATCGGCACGCCGGAGAACCTCGACCCGATGCAGGCAGCCTTCGTCGAGCACGACGGTTACCAGTGCGGCTACTGCACGCCCGGTCAGGTCACCTCTGCGCGCGCCGTGATCGAGGAGATCAAGGCCGGTATCCCGAGCCACGTCACCGGTGACCTGACGGCCGCCATCGCCATGACGGACGCCGAGATCCGCGAGCGGATGTCCGGCAACATCTGCCGCTGCGGCGCGTACGCCAACATCCTGGCGGCCATCACACAGGTTGCGGAGGACGAGGCGTGAGGGCGTTTTCCTACGAGCGGGCGAGCGACCCGGCCGCGGCGGCGCGCCGTGCGGCTGAGGTCGAGGGCGCCAGGTACATCGCCGGCGGCACCAACCTCCTCGACCTCATGAAACTCGAGATCGAGACGCCGGTCCACCTCATCGACGTCTCCGGCACGGGTCTCGACGAGATCACCGAGACCGAAGACGGCGGCCTCAGGATCGGGGCGCTGGTGAAGAACACCGCGCTCGCCGCCGACCAGCGCGTCCGGCGCGACTACGCCGTCCTGACGCGTGCGCTGGTGGCCGGCGCCTCCGGCCAGCTTCGCAACAAGGCGACGACCGCGGGCAACCTGTTGCAGCGCACCCGCTGCCCGTACTTCTACGACACCGCGATGCCGTGCAACAAACGCACCCCCGGCGCGGGCTGCGCGGCGCTCTCGGAGGGGGCGTTCTCTCGCCAGCTCGGCATCATCGGCACATCGGAGGCCTGCATCGCGACGCATCCGTCCGACATGGCCGTCGCGCTCCGCGCCCTCGACGCCGTGGTCGAGACGGTGACGCCTGCCGGCGACACGCGGGCGATCCCGCTGGAGGACTTCCACCGCCTCCCGGGCGACACGCCGCAAACGGAAACGGTGCTGGAGCCGGGCGAACTCGTCACCGCGGTGACGCTGCCCGCGCCGGTGGGCGGGCGCCACGCCTACCACAAGGCCCGCGACCGCGCGTCCTATGCCTTCGCGCTGGTCTCGGTCGCCCTGATCCGCCTGCCGGACGGGTCCGGCCGCGTCGCCCTCGGCGGCGTCGCGCCCAAGCCGTGGCGCCGGGCGGAGGCGGACGCCGAACTCCCCAACGGGGCCCGTGCCGTCATGGCCCGCCTCCTGGAGGGCGCCCGCCCGACCGAGGAGAACGCATTCAAGATCACGCTCGCCGAGCGCACGCTCGCGGCGATGCTGGCCGAGGGGTGAGACGATGGAATTCAGAGAGCCCGCAGGCAACAACATCTTCGACAACGCGCGGATCGTCGGCAAGGCGCATCCCCGGATCGACGGCCCGCTGAAGGTCTCCGGAACCGCGCCCTACGCCTACGAGCGGCACGACGTCGTCGACGGGCAGCTCTACGGCTACCCCGTCGGCGCGGCGATCCCGAAAGGACGCGTCACGGCGATCGACGCGGAGGCCGCGCGCGCTGCTCCCGGTGTCCACGCGGTGGTGACGACGCTCGAGATCGAGCCGCTCGGCATCTGGGACTACAACGTCGCCCGCCTGTTCGGCGGCGACGTGGTCGAGCACTACCACCAGGCGATCGCCGTCGTGGTCGCCGACACGTTCGAGCAGGCGCGCGCCGCGGCGGCGCTCGTGAGCGCCACCTACGAGGCGGAGGAGGCCGACGTCGACCTCGACGCCGCCTTCGACCGGCTCCTCGGCACCGGCGAGCCCTCCACCATGGTGGGCGACGTCGAGACGGCCTTCGCCGAGGCGGCGGTGACGCTCGACGAGATGTACCGCACCCCGTCGCAGACCCACGCGATGATGGAGCCGCACGCCTCCATCGTGGACTGGTCGGACGGCGGGCAGATGACGATCTGGACCTCGAACCAGATGATCAACTGGAACCGTCAGGCGCTGGCGACGACGTTCGGGATCGACATCGACAGGATCCGCGTCGAGAGCCCCTATATCGGCGGTGGCTTCGGCGGCAAGCTGTGGCTGCGGGCGGACGAGGTGCTCGGCGCGCTCGGCTCGCGCGCGGCGGGGCGGCCGGTGAAGATCGCGCTGCCGCGCCCGTTCATGATCAACAACACGACCCACCGTTCCGGCACCGTCCAGCGCATCCGCCTCGCGGCGGACGCGGACGGGCGTCTGACGGCGATCGACCACGAGGCCGCCTCGCACACGCTTCCGGGCGGCCGCGGCGAGGACGCGACGGCGCAGACGCCGTACTTCTACGCCGCCCCGAACCGCCGCGTGATCCACCACCTCGTGGACATGAACCTCCCCGAAGCGTCGGACATGCGCGCCCCGGGCGAGACGTCTGGCCTCATGGCGCTCGAGATCGCCATGGACGAGATGGCCGAGAAGCTCGGGATGGACCCGGTCGAGTTCCGCAAGGTCAACGACACCCAGGTCGATCCGTCCGACCCCGACGTGCCGTTCTCCGACCGTCACTTCGTCGAGTGCCTCGACACGGGAGCCGAGGCGTTCGGCTGGGCCGGGCGCAACACCGCTCCGGGCGCCACGCGCGACGGGATGTGGCTGATCGGGCACGGCATGGCCGGTGCCTACCGGGGCAGTCCGACGCTCGACTCCGGCGCGCGGGTAAGGCTCTCCGGCGGCCGCCTCACGGTCGAGACCGACATGACCGACATCGGCACCGGCGCGTACACGATCATCGCCCAGACGGCGGCCGAGACGATGGGCCTGCCGCTGGAGGCGGTGGAGGTGAAGCTCGGCAACAGCGCCTACCCGGTGTCCTCCGGCTCGGGCGGCCAGTTCGGCGCGTCGAGTTCCACCGCCGGCACCTACGCCGCGTGCGTGGCGTTGCAGCGGATGATCTGCGAACGGCTCGGCGTCGACGAGGCCCGGTTCGAGGACGGCCGCGTGCTCGCCGAGGAGATCGACCGGCCGCTGTCCGAGATCTCCAACGAGGAGCTCGTCGCCGAGGACACGATGACGTTCGGCGACTTCAAGGGCGACTACGTGCTCGCCACCTTCGGCGCGCACTTCGTCGAGGTGGGCGTCCACGTCGGCACCGGCGAGATCCGCGTGCGGCGGATGCTGGCGGTGTGCGACTCGGGCCGCATCCTGAACCCCGTCACCGCCCGCAGCCAGGTGATCGGCGCCATGGTGATGGGCCTCGGCGGGGCACTGTCGGAGGAGCTGGCGGTGGACACGGGCCGGGCCTTCTTCGTCAACCACGACCTCGCCGGCTACGAGGTCGCCGTCCACGCCGACGTCGGCGCGCAGGAGGTGATCTTCCTCGACACGCTCGACCCCGTGTCGACGCCGCTGAAGGCGAAGGGCATCGGCGAGCTCGGCCTGTGCGGCGTCGCCGCGGCGATCGCCAACGCCGCCTACAACGCCACCGGCATCCGCGTTCGGGACTATCCCGTCACGCTCGACAAGATGCTGGACCGCCTCCCGGCGATCTGACGCCGGCGCCGACCCGTCTCCGGCAGCGGTGGCGGGTCCAACGCAAGACGCCGAGCCGACAGCGTGTCGGCTCGGCGTCTTCGTTTCAGGGGAAGGGCCGGGCAGGGGGCCCGGCCGGCCGTAGTGTCAGAGGATCGCGAAGTCGCCCCACTGGGAGATGCTGCCGATGAGGGTGACATCGTCGCCGTGGAAGAGCACCGGTCCCTCGTCGCCCGCATCGTTGAGGCGCAGGACGTCGTCCTCCAGCGTCACCGTCCCGTCGTCGCCGATCGCGATCACGCCGCCGTCGTTTTCGGCCACGTTGCGGCGCACGTCGCTCTCCGCCAGAACGATCATGGGGTCGTCGCCGCCGAACACGACGCCACCGCTGTCGCCGGCGGAATTGCGCTGGAGCGTGCTGCCGGTGACCGAGAGGTCGAGCACCGCGCCTTCCGTCTCGCCGATGGCGAAGACGCCGCCGTTGTCGCCCGCGCTGTTGCGCACCGCGTAGAGGCCGGAGGCGTCGATGTCCGCCTCGCCGCCCGCGACGTAGAGGACACCGCCGTCACGCTGGCCGGCGATCGCCCGGTTCCAGGTGAAGTCCGCGTCGGAGAGGCTCGCGTCGAGGCCGTCGCCGAAGGCGAACACGCCGCCGTTGGAGATCGCCTTGTTGCGCGCGAACTCGCCCCCTTCGACGGTGAGGCTGGCGCCGTCGCCCGCCGACACCACGCCCCCTTCGCCCCAGGCGATGTTGGCCGTCGCCTCGATGTCGACGAACCTCACCACCGCATCGTCGCCGAGCGCGAAGACACCGCCGTCGCCGCTCGACGTGTTGCCGTCGAACACCGCGCCCTCCACCGAGAGGGTCGCGCCGTCTCCAGCCACGATGACGCCGCCATGGCCGATGCCGCGATTGTCGGTGTACTCGCCGCCGACGATCGTGATCACCGCGTTGTCGCCCATCGCGATCGCGCCGCCGTCCGAGTAGGCGGTGCTGCCCGTCATCTCGACGCCCTCGAGCGTCAGCGCGACGTCGTCGCCGGCGAGGATGGAGCCCCCGTCAGCGTCCGAGACCGGCCGCATGACGATCCGCCCGTCCTCGAGGGTGAGGTCTGAGAGTTCCACGCTGGTCCCGTCGCCGATCTCGAAAATGCGGCCGGTGCGGTTGGCGTCGATGGTGACGTCCGCGCCGTCGATTGTCACGTCGTCGGTGATGCCGAGGACGCCGCCGCGCAGCGACATGGTGCCGCCGGCCAGCGCCTCGTCGAAGACGATCGTGTCGGCGCCGTCGCTCTCGTTGGCGAGCAGGATCGCCTCGCGCAGCGAGGTGAGCCCGTCGTCGGCCACGCGGTCGCGCAGGGTGTCGACGACGATCGCGTCCGCCTCCTGCTCCGAGAGGTCGATGATCGCCACGTTGTCGAACGTCGCGCCCGCCGCCCCCCAGGCGTAGACGCCCGCCGAGCCCGCTTCGGCGTACCGCGCCTCGAGGTCGTAGGCGAAGATCTCGTGACCGTCGACGGTGACCTGCATCGCCCCGTCGACGCTCTCGGCGGAGAGGTGGAAGGTCTCCCCCGGCGTGTAGGTGGTGCGCACGCGGCCGACGAAGCTCTCGTAGCCGTCGACCACCTCGACCAGCGTCGTGAGGTTGGCGTGGGCGTCGATCTCGAGCTTGTAGTAGTTGTCCGCGTCCACGTAGTTCAGCATGAAGCCGACGCCGCCCTCGGCGGTGGGGACGGTGATGTCCGCCTCGATCGCGTAGTCCTCGAGCTGGGTGTCGCCGTCGTAGAGGGCGTAGGTGCCCTTGTGGAGGGCGAAGACGCCGTCACCCTGCGGCGACCAGCCCCGCTCCCAGACGTCGGAGGCGTTCGCCGTGCCGTTCCAGGTCAGCTCCCGGCTGTAGGAGCCCTCCTGCTCCACGAGAGCGCCGTCGACGACCGCCCAGTCCGCCGAACCCGTCGCCGCGTTGCCCTCGCCGTCGAACTCGGTGGTGTCGACGATCGTCCAGCCGTCCATCGTGCCGTCGTCGAAGGTCTCGGCGACGATGATCCGGTCCCCTGTGACGACGTCCACCGTCATCGTGTCGACGGTCTCGCCGACCGTCACCTCGACCGTGGTCTCGCCGGCGGCGAACCGCGTTTCGAGGCGGTCGCCGGTGACGCTCCCGGCTCCCGCGCCGATCACCGGTGTGGCGCCGGTCGACATGGACGCGTCGACCGTGACGGCCTCGAACCCGTCGCCGTCGAAGTCGACGACGCGAATGTCGGCGCCCGTGTCGGCCTCGTCCGTCGGGGCACGCACGGTGATGTCGTCGAACAGCGAGCCGTCGTTGTCCGAGGAGTAGACGCCGACCGTTCCGGCACCCAGCGGAGCGGCGTCCGTCACGCGGCCGCCGAAGAGCTGCACGCCGTCGAGGGACACACCGATCTCGCCGTCGACCGCGACGACCTTGAGCTCGATGTCGTCGTAGAACCCGTAGCCGCCGGTCTCCTCGGCGATGACGGTCTCCTCGCTGCCCTCGACGCGGACCAGGCGGCGGACGTTCTCGCCGCTGTCCATCTCGAAGCGGTAATGGTCGCCGCTCGCCTCGTCGTAGCGGAAGACGACGCCCATGGTCCCGTCCGACAGCGACAGCAGTGTCGCCTCGAGGACCATGTCGCCGATCATCTCGCCCTGGCGGATGAACGTGTTGTCCGGCGTGTCGGAGAGGTCGTAGAGCGTGCCCTCGACGCCTTCCAGCCCCGGCGTGTCCCTGCGGGAGTTGGCCGAGCCCTTCACGTCGAACGGTGTGCTGAGCGCCGTGATGTCGGCGAGTTCCAGCTCTGCCGGGCCGAAGTCCCTGCTGTCGAACGAGCCGTCGAAGCTCCACTGCGTGCTGTAGCCGGCCAGCGTGTCGACCGGTCCGTCCGCGTCCACGCCGCCGAGGGCGGCGATCTGGTCGGCCGTCGCCGCGCCGTCGATGAAGGTGAACGCGCTCAGCGACAGGTCGGAGGTCTCGCCGTCGTTGTCGGCGAGGATGTAGAAGCCGTCTTCGGCGTCGAACTGCCAGCGCGATCCGTCGGCGACGTCGCCGTCGACCACCTGCGTGCCGACCAGCTCGCCGTTGATGTACTTCGACATCACGTGCTCGCCGTTCACGACGCTCAGCGTGACCGCGACGCGGTTCCAGGCGTCGTACTCGAACGCGCCCTCGTAGACGGCGGAGATGCCGACGCCGCCGGTCCCGTTGCCGTTGTTCCTGATGAACAGTTCGGCGTCGCTGCTGTTCGCGAGGTCGGTCTGGAACAGCGAGGTGTAGGAGCCCTGGCCGTCGGCGACGTAGAGGTCGTAGACGAGCGTGTACTCGTTGATGGCGCCGATGACGCCCTCGGCCGACACCCTGATCGCCTGGGAGGAGGCGAGCGCCTCGATGCTGACGATGCTGCCGTCCGTGCCGTCCTCGATCGCCGGCAGGCCGAGTTCGGCCTCGGTGCCGAAGGTGGCGAGGTTGCCCGGGTCGCCGACCGACGGGTCGTACCAGCCCTCGGCATCGCCGTCGTTGAAGTTGTCGCTGAAGTACGTCGCGTCGGTCTCGACGATGACGCGCGTCGTGTCGGTGGAGGAGACACCGTGCGCGGTCTCCACCGTCAGCGTGATGTCGTGGACGCCGCCCCGGAGCGCGACCGTCGCCTCCGGACCCTCGGCGACGACGTTGCCGTCCGCGTCGGTCCAGACGTAGGCGCTGATGTCGTCCTGCTGGTCGACGGTGAAGGCGGCCGAAAGGGTCACCTCGGCGGTCGTCTCGCCCGCCGCGGCGCGCACGATCTGGTCGTCGCCGGCCTTCGCGACGGTCTCCGCGTCGCGCTGGCCGATCCCCGCGTCCTCGATGGTCTCCTCGTGGCCCACGTACGACCCGGTGAGGCCGTCGCGGTTCATCTCCTCGGTCTCGCGCGAGCCGGTGAGGTAGGTGTCGAGCTCGGTGAGGTAGGTCTCGGTGTAGATCGCGTCGTTCTCGGGATCGATCGTCACCAGGCGGATGGCGCCGTTGCCGCCGTTGGCCCCGTCCTCCGCGCTGCCGTCGCCGGTGATCTCCGTCGAGACGCCGTTCTGGTAGTTCACCAGCATCTGGTAGACGTCGTAGCCGAAGGCGTTCCGGTCGATCGTGGTCTCACCGCCGTCGCCGAAGACGTGGCCGCCGAAGGTGAACACCACGTTCGAGTGACGGGAGACGACGTCGCGCCACAGCGTCTCGCCGTCCCAGGCGCCCTCGTCGCTGTTCTGCAGACCGTAGTCGTAGCCGGCGGGCTCGGCCTCCACTTCGTCGCCGATCGCGTCGAGGCGGCCGTCGAAGTTGTTCGAGGCGTGCTCGATGACGATGGCGTTGCGGTCCGCGTGCTCGGTCAGGACGTCGTCCGCCCACCGCAGCACGTCGTCGCGCGGTCCGAACTCGAGGTTCAGGATGATCCAGTCGGTGCCGTCGGGCGCGGTGTAGAGGTGGTAGTTGTTGTCGGCCGACGTCGCGTCCTGGTCGTAGTTGCCGCCGTAGGTCGGGTCGGCGGACATGTACTCGACGGAGAAGTACTCGCGCATGTAGTCCGTGTCGCGGACGTCCGACGAGCCGTTGTTGCCGATGTCGTGGTTGCCGGAGACGACGGAGAAGGAGATGCCGGCGTCACGCAGGATGTCGTAGGCGTCGCGCGCGATCTGCCACTCCGCCTCCGTGTTGTTGTTGACGATGTCGCCGACGCTCGAGACGAACTCGATCGACTTGCCGTCCGCGTTCTGCGCGAGCCACTGCATCATGTGGCCCATCGTCTCCGGCTGGCCCTTGCCGGTGGTCGGATAGTCCTGCGTGTCGGGGATGATCGCGAAGGTGTAGGCGTTCTCGCCGGCGACGCGCACGCGCACGTTGTCGGTGAGCGCCGTGCCGTTCTCGGTGATCGCGGTGACGACGAGGTCGGAGTGGTCGAGCGTCTCGCCGAAATCGAGCGACAGGACGCCGTCCTCGATGGTCGCCGTGACGACGTCGCCGTTGCTGTTGGTCACCGCGAAGTCGTGGGCGCCCTCGCCGAAGACGTCGGTGAGGTCGTAGGCGACGGTCTCGGCGTCCGGCGTCACCAGGAGGTCGGCGATCGGGTTGCGCACCGTCTCGCGGTCGACGACGTCGGCGTCGGCGAAGCCGAACTCGACGGTGGCGTCGCCGCGGTCGAAGCCGACCTGCATCGGCGCTTCGTCGTCGAATTCGACCGGGCCGATCTGTGCCGCATCGCCGATCAGCTCGATGTTGTCCGCGCCGGTCTCGAGGAGCTCTCCGGATGGGCCGTTCGGATCGCTGGTCTCGATGTCGAGATTGACGATGTCCATCGCGGTCGAATTGGCGCCGGTGGCACCCGAGAAGCCGAACACGGCCTCCTCGCCGACGACCGCCGCGAGGTCCACCTCCTGGCTGATGATCGGCTCGACCGGCTTTTCGGCGTCCGCGGCCTCGGCGAGGTAGACCGACAGCGTGGTGCCGTCATACTCGACCCACGCGCTGTGGATGGCTCCGTTGTCCATGCCGTAGGGCAGGCGCGCGCTGGTGACGACCGTGTCGTCGATGGAGTCGGTTCCGACCGCGATGCGCACGACGTTGGAGCCGCTCTCGCCGCCGTTGGCGTAGAAGTCGAAGATCACCGAAACGGTCGGGATCGGGGCGTCGCTGGAGCTTGGGATGCCGATGGAGCCGCCGCTTCCCTCGAGGTAGCCGTCCACGCTGTCCGCGCCGTCGATGCGGAACGCGAAGCCGTCGCCGCTGTAGCCCGACGCGTTGGTGGCGCGGAACTGGAACGAGGCGTCGAAGGTGAGACCGTCGGTCTGGGCCGCCTCGCTGGTGTGGAAGGCGCCCGACTTGCTGGACACCTCGGGCACGAGGCGCACGACGTTGGTGGGCAGCTCGCCGTCGCCGTCGAGCCTGGCCTCGAACGGCCCGTCGGCGTCCACGGTGCCGAGCGTCGCGATCTCCGCCGCCGGCAGGACCAGCGGGGAGAGGCCGAAGTGGGCGAGGGCGCCGGTGCCGGACTGGCCCAGCTCGTCGCCCAGGAGGACGATCGCGTCGTCGGTATCGAGCGTGAAGTCGCCGGTGTCGACCGTCTGCGTCCCGACGAGGACGCCGTCGATGTACTTCGACAGGACCGACGTTCCGTCGCCCCGGTCCTCGACCGAGACCGCGATGCGCGTCCAGGTGTCGGCGGCGATCGTGCCGTCGTACTGGCCGTCGACGCCGATCCCCTGGCCAAGGTCGGCCAGGACGTTGGCGCGGCCGATGCTGCCGCCGCGCAGCAGCGTCGTCGCCTCGTCCGAGGAGGCGTCGAGGTAGATGTCCCAGACGGCCGTGTAGCTCGTCAGATCGCCCGCGTCGGCCGGCACCGAGACCTTCAGGCCCTCGCCGCGCGTGTAGCTGTCGAAGGCGAGGACCGCGGTGTCCTCGCCGCCCGGCATCGGCAGGCCCAGCTCCGAGGCGAGGCCGATGACGCTGTCACCGATCGCGACCGGCTCGCCTTCGGCCGTCAGCCCTTCGAGGTCGACGGCCGCGTCGCCGTAGCGCGGCGCGACGTCGGCGCCGGCAAAGTCGATCTCGACGGCGCTTTCGGATGGGGCCCCGGTCAGGAAGCCTTCCGCGTCCGCCGTCGCACCCGCCGCCAGCAGCGCGTCGAGGTCGGACAGGTCCGAGGAGAAGAAGACGCCGGAGACCGATAGCGGCGCGGTCTCGCCGTCGTTGTCGGTGAAGAGGGTGAGCCCCAGAGCCGGGGAGATGTCGAAGCGGTCGCTGGTGCCGATCGACTGCGTGCCGACGTGCTCGCCGTCGACGTACTTCTCCAGCACCGTCTCGCCGTCCACCTCGGTGACGGCGACGACGATGCGCGTCCACGTATCGAACTCGACCGCGCCGTCATACTGGCCGGAGATCCCGACACCCAGCGCGCCGGCGCCGTTGTCGTGCAGGAAGAGGTCGCCGTCCGCGCTGTCCGCGCCCGCCTGGGCGAGGCCGATGTAGCTCGCGCTCGTCACCGGGACATAAAGGTCGATGCCGAGGACCCAGGTGCTGACCGTCGCTTCTGACGGGCGGATGCGCAGCGACTGGTCGGCCGGCAGGGCGTCGGCCTTCAGGATGTCGGCGACGTCGCCGTTGATGCCGGGGACGGAGAGCTCGCTCGTCGTGCCCAGCACGACGCCATTGTACACGCGCGCCATGAAACGCCTCCTTCTGCTCTTCCGAGCGGTGCTTAACGGAGGCGACAATTGACATTTTGGCTGTTAGGACAAATCGATTATCTTTCGTCATCATATAGGCTGAGACTATGAATTTCGCGCAGATCCGCGCCTTCTATTACGTCTTTCGGGAAGGCGGGGTCGGTCGCGCGGCGCACATGCTGAACGTTTCGCAGCCCACGATTTCGCAGCATCTGAAGGCGCTGGAGGCGGAAGCCGACGTGCGCCTCTTCGAGCGGCGCGGGCGCGGTCTGGTGTTGACTGCCGATGGCGCGCAGGTCTTCGCCGCGGTGGAGCGGATGATGCGCGCGGCCGCCGACGTGGAGGACGCGCTCGCGAACGAAGGGAGCCTCGACGGCGGGCATCTGCGCGTCGTCTCCGACTCGCCGCCGCTCTCGGTCCGGCTCCTCAAGCGCTTCCGGGATCGTCATCGAAATGTCGCCGTGTCGATCACCGTCGCGTCGAAGGCGACCATCATGGCCCGCCTCGAGGATGGCGAGGCGGATGTCGGCATCACCGTCGAGCCGACCCTCGGCGTCGACTTCATCGGCCTGCCGCTTCAGAGCGAGGGTCTTGCCCTCTGCGTCTGGCGCGACCACCCGCTGACGCGGATGCGCCACGTCGGCGTCGGCGTGCTGGAAGACGAGGTGCTGCTCATGCGTGAGGCGAGCTCGCGCACCCGCGGCCTCGTGGAGCAGGCGCTGGCGCAGCTCGGCATCAGTCCGCGCGAGACCGTCGAGATCGGCGACCGCGAGGCGCTGCGCGAGGCGGTGGCGGCCAAGATCGGCGTGACGGCATTTGCCATGTCGGAGTGTCCGCCGGACCCGCGGCTGCACTACCTGCCGATCCATCAGGCGGAGATGAGCCTCGTCCTCCACGAGCACCTCGTGTTCCGCAAGCGCATCCGGGCGCGGCCGGAGGTCGCCGCGTTCATCGAGATCGCGCGCGAGTACGGCGCGGCGGGGATGGCCCGGGACGGACGCGTCCTGCCACGCCGGACGGGGCGCGGGCAGGAGCCGGGCAACGCGTCCTAGACCGCGGCGAGGGGCTGGCGGCGGCGGTCGGAGCACCGGGCCACGGGGCCGGGCGGATGAATGGAGGGGCAGCTGTCCGTCCGGCGCTGCGGCCGGCAGACGATCGGCAGGGCAAGGTCGCGCCGCCCGATCCGGGACGGTCCGGTCAGGCGGGAGGAGACCAGCGTCGCATCCCACACCGGCTCGTGGCCACCGCACTTACGGCACATCGGACGGCCGCTTCGTCAGGAGCTCCGCGGCCTGCGCGCCTCGCCCGGTCTCGATGACCCGCCGCAGCAGGTCCATGGCGTCGCGCATCCCACGCTGTTCCGCCGAGGATTGCACGACGAGCCACGGCGACGGCACGGCACACGGCGCAATGGCCGGCACCTCCGGAGGGAGCGCGGCACTTGTGCTCCAGCCCAAGGGGGCGGGGCCGGCCGGCTCACCGCCGGGCCGGGGCGGACGCGGCAGCTCGCACAGGAAGACGAGCCGCCCGCAGTCGTCGTGCCCCGTCAGCCCGCCGGTCTCGTCGAGCCACGGCTGTTCGTCGCGGTCCCCGCTCACCGGCCGGTCTCCGAGAGATCGTCCTCGCGCACCGGCCATTCGCCGGTCCGCGCGTCCGCGAACGCGCCGTTCAGGAGGGCGACGAGCTGCGCCTGGCTCGATGTTCCGGTCTTCAGGTAGATCGACTTCAGGTACTGGCGTACCGTGGTCGAGCGCAGCGCGAACCGTTTCGCGATGGCGTTGATCGACAGGCCGGCGAGGAGGCCGAGGGCGATGTCCGCCTCCCGCTGCGTGACCGAGAAGGTGTCCATCAGCGCCGCCGTGGTCCACGGCGCCGGGACGAGCGGGCGGACGATGAGGCCGTGCCGTTCCGCTCCGTCCGGGTCGGGAAAGGTCTCGACCACCAGCATCGCCTGCACGTCGCCGATCACGACGTTGCAGCGCACGCCCCGCGCCTGCGACTCGGCCAGATCCGCGAGGCGCCGCTCGACGGCCGCGCCGACCGGCCGCACGCCGTCCGGACCGCCGTAGGCGAAGAGGCCGGTGGCGATCAGGCGCCGTGCCGACGCCGCGTCGCACTGCAGCAGGCCGCGCATCAGACGGGCCACGATGGACCCGCATCGGCCCGGTGTGCCCGGGGCGAGCCCGGTGGCGCCGCGCGCGCCGGTCCCGTCGTCGAGACCATCATATCCGGGGACTGCGACGGCGACGAAGTCTGCCTTCTGGGGAAAGGGGATCACGTTCATAGCCTGTCCTCCCAAGTCGGAGGTCGGACGACAGTCGGTGTCTCCCGAGGGCGGCACACGCATCGTCAGCGCTCCATCTGGACAATCTGAATGCCAGGGAACGTTAGGCCCGGGTGGCGCAATGCAGCGTGACACAACCGTGAATCACGCGCATACGATTTAAAATTATTGCGTCAGAATCAGCATTTTCGATCGATTTTAGAACTTCGACGTGATTTTTCGTGCCGACGGTTGCGCTTCGTGACCCATTCCGCGCCCGTGAGCCGGGTCGATGATGGGCCATACTATCTCTCGCACCGCTTCGTCCGCCGACCCACTCCCATAGGGGGCTTCCGGGCCGGTGCGGGAAAAACGTGAACGGGCGGCAGGGCGTGTCGGAACGCAGCGGAGACAGTGCGGAGCAAAGCTGTTAGGGGTTCCGCGCGATGGGGCAGCGGCATGACATAGCGGCGGACCGGATGTCGGTCCCGGCGGCGTTTCGGGCGCTTCGGCGGCCGCTCGTCACGCTCTGCGCCGTCCTGCTGTTCGCGAACGTGTGGATCCCGGCCTTCAGCGTCGGGGTGCTGTCGCCGGGGCTGATCTGTCACGGCGCCGGCCCCGTCACGCCGGATGCCGGCGGCAAGACCACCGGTCCCCGGTTCCAGAGCTGCTGCTTCTCCGCCGTCGTCGCCTTGATGCCGGAGGCGGTGCCGACGCTGACCGTCCGCGCCGCTCCCGGCACGCAGCAGCCGTCACGCCTCGTCGCCGCGGTCACGGGACCGGCCGCGCCGCATGCCTTCCGCATCCGGGCTCCACCGATCTCCTGAGACACGACTGCACGTCGTCCGGACCGCACCGCGGCGTCCGGCAAATTGCTCGTTTCCTCAGGAGAAAACCATGTCCAACACCCGCATTCTGGGCGGGGCGACGGCGCTCGCCGCGCTCCTCGCCACGACACTGCCTGCGCTCTCCCACGCCACGTTCGAGATCGGCGAAGCGCCGGCCAACTCGACCTACAAGGCGGTCCTGCGTGTTCCGCACGGCTGCGACGGCCAGCCCACCAACACCGTCTCCGTCCGCATCCCGGAGGGCTTCATCGACGTGAAGCCGATGCCGAAGGCCGGCTGGACGCTGTCGACGAAGACGTCCGACTACGCCAGAACCTACGATCTGTGGGGCAGCGACGTCTCGTCGGGCGTCACCGAAGTGGTGTGGAGCGGCGGCGATCTGCCGGACGAGTACTACGACGAGTTCGTCTTCCGCGGCCGCATCACGGGCTTCGAGGCCGGTACCGTGCTGCCCTTCAAGGTCGTGCAGGAGTGCCCCGACGGGCAGGTCGCCTGGGTCAACGTCGCCGCGCCGGGCGAGGACGCGCACGACATCGACCACCCCGCGCCGACGGTCACCATCGCGGCGTCCGACGCGCCCGCGCCCGCGCACGGCCATGGTCAGGGTCATGCTCACGGCGAGCAGGCGGCGGCCGTGCCCGCGACGCTCGACATCGAGACCGTATGGATGCGCCAGCCGCCTCCGGGGGCGTCGGTCGCCGGCGGCTACCTCACCGTGACCAACACCGGCGACACCGACGACACGCTCCTCGGCGGAACCATCGGCTTCGCCAGGACCGTCGAGGTGCACGAGATGGCGGTCACCAACGGGGTGATGACGATGCAGGAGGTCGAAGGCGGCCTCGTCATACCGGCAGGCGAGACCGTGACGCTGGCGCCGGGCGGCTACCACCTCATGATGCTGGGCCTCTCCGGTGCGCCCAAGGCCGGCGAAACGGTGCCGATCACGCTCCGGTTCGAGCATGCCGGCCCCGTGGAGCTCATGATGGAGGTCGCACCCATCGGCGCCACCAAGCCGGCCGGCGGCGGTCACGGCGGCATGAACCACGGTGAAATGAAGCACGGTGAAATGAAGCACGGCGGAATGGATCATGAGGGGATGAACCACACCGCCAAATAGCGGCAATGGCCGGGCGGCGCCCGGTCCTCCATGGCGGACGTGGCCGAAGTGTCACGTCCGTTGCGCAACGCGTTCAGATCGTTGCGCCCCCGGATCAAGTATGTGACCTTCCGCGCGACGGTTCCTTCCGAGGATCAAAAGGGAACGCAGTGATGGCTTTGGCCGGACTCTGCGGCTGCCCCCGCAACTGTGAGCGGTGACGTCTCCGTCGACATGCCACTGGGCCGGTCAGGTCTGGGAAGGCGACGCGAGACGGACGACCCGCGAGCCAGGAGACCTGCCGTCGCATAGCGGTCACGCGCGGGATCGTCGGACGGGGTGTGTCGACGGGAGATGATCGGTGCGGACGTTCGCCAGGCGGCGGGGTCCGGACGGCCTTCGATCGCGGTGACGTTTTGGTACGTGCCGCACGAGGTCCCGATGCGCCAACCCGTCTTCGGTTGTTCCAGCCGATTCGCTCTCCCGCTTGCCTGCGCCGCCGCGCTCGCCGCCATCCCGGCCCATGCCCCCGCTTATGCTCAGGACGGAACGTCCGGCGTGATCTCCCTCGAGGAGATCGTCGTGACGTCGAACCTCACCCCGACCGCCGAGCGCGCCGTCGGCAGCGCCGTCACCATCATCGACGAGACGGAGCTGGAGGACCGCAAGGTCCGCGTCGTCGCCGACGTCCTGCGCACGGTCCCGGGCGTTACCGTCAACCGCACCGGCGTCGTCGGCAACCAGACGCAGCTCAGGATCCGCGGCGCGGAGAGCAACCAGACCCTCGTCATGATCGACGGCATCGAGGTCAACGATCCGTCGGGCGGGTCGGAGTTCGATTTCGCGCACCTCCTCACGCAGGGCGTCGCCCGCATCGAGGTCCTGCGCGGTCCGCAAAGCGCGCTCTACGGGTCGGACGCCATCGGCGGCGTCGTCAACATCGTCACCCGGCGCGCCGACGGGACCCCGACGGCATCCGGCTTCTTCGAGGGGGGGACGCGCGCAACCGCCTCCGGCGGGCTCTCGGCCGGCGGCAGCGTCGGCAAGTTCGACTACTTCGCCTCGTTCGGCGGGCTCCGCACGGAGGGCTTCTCCAGCGCCGCCGAGTGGAAAGGCAACCACGAGAAGGACGGCTACGAGAACGTCACCGCCTTCGGCAAGATCGGCTTCCAGCCCATCGAGGCGCTGCGGTTCGACGCCGTCGGCAGGCTCACCTCCTACAGCGCCGAGAGCGACGACTTCATCGGCGGGATCGGCCCGGTGGACGGGGACGGAAGCTCGGAGGGCCTGCAGCTCTTCGGCCGCGCCCAGGCCCGGCTCGACCTCTGGGACGGACGCTGGCGCCACACCGCGGGCGTCGCCCGCTCCCGGTTCGACAACGACTATCTGGACGGCGGCATCGTCACGAGTTCCTACCTCGGCACCCGCACCAAGTTCGACTACCAGTCGGACCTCTCGCTCGAGACGCCGGCCGCGTCGGCCACGCACGATCTCACGTTCCGCCTGGAGCACCAGATCGACGCGGCGGAGGTGGACGGCTACTCCACGTTCGACCGGTCCGTCGGCGAGACGAGCGTGGTAGGCCAGTACCGCCTCGGCGTCTGGGACCGGCTGTTCCTGACCGGGAGCCTGCGCCACGACGTCAACGAGCTGTTCGACGA
This sequence comes from Acuticoccus sediminis, assembly GCF_003258595.1. Taxonomy (NCBI): domain Bacteria; kingdom Pseudomonadati; phylum Pseudomonadota; class Alphaproteobacteria; order Hyphomicrobiales; family Amorphaceae; genus Acuticoccus; species Acuticoccus sediminis. The sequence continues at coordinate 252,157 of NZ_QHHQ01000004.1, read as the reverse complement.
CGCCACCACCTACCGCCTCACCGCCGCCTACAACATAGACGAGACCGGCACGAAACTGCGGGCGAGCTACGGCACCGGCGTCAAGAACCCGACGCTCTTCGAGCTCTACGGCTACACCGATACCTACCACGGCAACCCCGACCTGAAGCCGGAGGAGGCGGCCGGCTGGGACGTCGGCATCGACCAGTGGCTCTGGCGCGAGCGGCTGATGGTCCAGGCGACCTACTTCAACCAGCGCATCACCGACCTCATCCAGGGGAGCGGCGAGACGTCGGTGAACGTCGCCGGCACCTCCGAGATCCACGGCGTGGAGCTCGCGGTCGCCGCGACGCCCGTCGAGGGACTCACGCTCCGGGGGAGCTACACCTACACCGACGGCGAGGACGCGCGCGGTGTGCGCCTGACGCGCCGGCCGATGCATCAGGCGAGCCTCGACGCGAACTACCGCTTCTGGCAGGAGCGGGCGAACGTGAACATCGAGCTTCTCTACACCGGTGAGCAGACGGACCTGTTCTACAATGCCGATTACTCGACGCGGGTCGTCGACCTCGACCCCTATGTCGTCGTCAACGCGGCCGCGTCGTGGGACATCAACGAGAACGCGCAGGTCTATGGCCGTGTCGAGAACCTCTTCAACACCCGCTACGAGCAGGCATACGGCTACGGCAGCCCCGGCTTCAGCGCCGTCGCCGGCCTGAGGCTCTCGTTCTGATGCGCCGCCCGCTCGCCATCGCCGTCCTCTGCGCCCTGGCGCTGCCCCACGGGGCGCGGTCCGACGAGGCGGTGGACGCGGCGGAGGGCGGGCGCCGGATCGTGTCGCTGAACCTTTGCGCCGACGAGCTGCTGATGCGACTGGTGCCGGACGAGGTCGCCTCGGTCACATGGTTCGGGAAGGACCACGCCGCTTCCACTGTCGCCGCGAAGGCGGCCGCGATCCCCGCCAACCACGGCCTCGCGGAGGAGGCGGTCGCCTTCGACCCGGACCTCGTCGTCGCCGGGCGCTACACCGCGCAGGCGGCGGTGTCGTTCCTGGAGCGCATCGGCGTCGACGTCTTCGTCATGGACGTGCCGGCGACGCTCGACGAGGCGCGCCGGTCGATCCTCGACCTCGCCGACCGCCTCGGCGTGCCGGAGCGCGGGGCGGCGCTGGTCGGCGAGATGGACGAGGCCATGGCGCCGCTCCAGGCGGATATCGGGCGCCCCCGCGCCCTGGTCCTCAACCCGAACGGCTTCACCGCCGGCGCGCACTCCATCGCCGGAGAGCTCATCGCCCGCGCCGGCCTCGACAACTCCGCGCAGGACCTCGGCGTCTCCGGTTACGGCGCGGTGCCGCTGGAGACGGTCATCCTCGGCGACGTCGACGTCCTCATCGTGGACGCCGAGCCCGAGGCGCTGCCGTCCCTCGCGACCGACATCCTGCGCCATCCGGCGCTGCGCGACATGCAGCGGCGGATCGTGACGGCGAGGGTCCCCGCGCGCCTCTGGACCTGCGCCGGCCCGCAGATGGGGGACGTGGTGACGATCCTCGCCGAGGCGGCCCGCCGCGCGCGGGCCATGAGGGCGGTCCGATGACGGGGAGGGGCCTCCTCGCCGGGCTGGCCGGCCTGACGCTGGCGCTCGCCGCGCTCTCCACGGCGGTGGGCTATGCCTCGCTCGATATCGGGGCGGCGTTCGGCGACTGGTTCGCCGGGCGGGAGAGCCTCGGCCGGATCGTCCTCGTCGAGCTGCGCCTGCCGCGCGCGGTGATGGGCGTTCTGGTCGGCTTCAGCCTCGGCATCGTCGGTGCGGCGATGCAGGGGCTGCTGCGCAACCCGCTCGCCGATCCCGGTATCATCGGCGTCTCGGCCGCCGCGGCACTCGGGGCCGTGGCGACGTTCTACTCCGGACTCGCGGCCACCTTCGCGCTGGCGCTCCCGCTGGGCGGCATCGGCGGCGCCTTTCTCGGCACGCTCGCCATCTACGCCCTCGCCGGGCGGCGGACCGGGACCACCGGGCTGATCCTGGCCGGCGTCGCGCTGTCCAGCCTCTGCGGCGCGCTGACCTCGCTGGCGCTCAACCTGTCGCCCAATCCCTACGCAGCGCTCGAAATCATCTACTGGCTGATGGGTTCGCTCGCGGACCGGAGCTGGCAGCATGTCGCGCTAGCGGCTCCGCTGATGGCGGCCGGCTGGTTCGTGACGATGCGCGCCGCCTCCGGGCTCGACGCGCTCACCCTCGGTGAGGCGACGGCCGAGAGCCTCGGCTTTCGGATGCGGTCGCTGCGGCTCAAGGTCATCGCCGGCGCGGCGCTGGCCGTGGGGAGCGCGGTGGCGGTCTCCGGCGCCATCGGCTTCGTCGGGCTGGTGGCGCCGCACGTGATGCGGCCGCTGGTGGGGCATCGTCCGGGCCGGCTCCTCCTCGTCAGCGGCCTCGCAGGCGCCGCGCTCACCGTGGGGGCCGACATCGCCGTGCGCCTCCTCCCGATGCGTCCGGAGCTGAAGCTCGGCGTGGTGACGGCGCTCATCGGCGCGCCGTTCCTGCTGGCCCTCATCCTGCGCCTCCGGAGACCGGCATGACGCTCGAAGCGCGGGACGTCGACGTCGTCAGGGGTGGACGCGCGGTCCTCTCCGGCGTGAACCTCACCCTCCGGCCGGGCGAATTCGTCGGGCTGATCGGCCCGAATGGCGCCGGCAAGTCCTCCCTCGTGGAGGTGCTGGCCGGTCTCGCCCGGCCGGCCCGGGGCGTGGTCGCGATCGACGGGCGCCCGCTGTGTGCGCTGCGGCCGCGCATGCTGGCGCGCACCGTCGCCTACCTTGCCCAGGGCGCGACGATCGACTGGCCGATCCGTGTGGCCGAGGTGGTCGCCCTCGGCCGCCTGCCGCATGGCGAACGGGCCGGGGCGGTGAGCGCTGCCGTCGATCGGGCGATGGCGGCGGCGGACGTCCTCGCCCTCGCCGGGCGGCGGGCCGACGCGCTATCGGGCGGCGAACGCATGCGGGTGCTGCTGGCGCGGGCGCTGGCGGTGGAGGCGCCGTTCCTCTTCGCCGACGAGCCGCTCACCGCGCTCGACCCGTTCCACCAGCTTCACGCCATGGAACTGCTGCGCCGGACGGCGCGCGGCGGCGCCGCCGTCACCGTCGTCCTGCACGACCTCGCCCTCGCCACCCGCTTCTGCGACCGCGTCGTCCTGCTGTCGGACGGCGGCGTCGCCGCCGACGGCCCGCCGGAGACGGTGCTGACCGACGCGCGGATCGCCGCCGCCTATGGCGTCAGCGTCGTGCGCGGCGCGGTCGGCGACGAGCGCTACATCCTGCCCTGGGCGCCGACGCCGACGCCGACGACCGGCAAAGGCTGACTGCGGCAAAGGCTGACTGCGGCCAAGGCTGACTGCGGCCAAGGCGGGACGAGGAACATACGCAGGTATGGATTGTCCCGGCCCCTCGGAGACAACATTTATAACCCGTAGATGAAACATCGGGCGCCGCGTTCGCGGATGCGGGCGGCCCGATGGAGCGTCTTGCGGGTTCTCGGACCAGTGCTGCCTCGTCCGTATCTCAGTCGGGTGGAACCGGTGGTGCAGGGAACCGACACTTCATGCCCGGAAAGGGGAGTGGCTCCCATGGACGACAAGGTCCCACACGCAGTGCCGCGTCCGTCTTCGAACCCGGAACCGCCCGCCCGTGCTCCGGCCGCACCGTCAGCCGAAGACCAGCATAGCAGCGACCTCCTCGATGAAGCGCTCGACGAGACTTTTCCCGCGAGCGACCCCGTCGCGGTCGGCCACTGATCTCCCACGGCGCCGTGAGCTGCGGCGCCCAACAATGAGGACAGTTCCATGAGCACCCCGCAGCAGCGGCGTACCGCCCCGCTGACGACGCCGTCCAGCTTCTCCGCCGACGCGACGCGAGACCTCCAGGGCGCGCTCAATGCGCTTCTTGCCGACATCTTCGCGCTCGCCCTCAAGACGAAGAACTTTCACTGGCACGTCTCCGGTCCGCATTTCCGCGACTATCACCTCCTGTTCGACGATCAGGCCGGTCAGCTCTTCGCCACGACCGACGCGATCGCCGAGCGGGTGCGCAAGCTGGGCGGCACGACGCTTCGCTCGATCGGTCATATCGGCCGTCTCCAGCGGATCCAGGACAACGATGCGGACTACGTCACGCCGCTCGACATGCTGGCCGAGCTGAAGGAGGACAACTCCGAGCTGATCGCCCGGATGCGCGCGGTGCATGACCTCTGCGACGAGCACAGCGACGTCGCCACCGCCAGCCTCCTCGAAAACTACATCGACGAGGCCGAGGGCCGCGTCTGGTTCCTGTTCGAAGCCTCCCGCCGCAGCAACGAGACCTGAGCGTCCCGTTCCGATCCGATGGCAAGAAGGCGCCCGCCGTGACCCGGCGGGCGCCTTTTTTTGTGCTTCGCGGCCGAGACCTCGACAGCGCTCGTTCACCGTCGGCCGGTCCAACCGCAAACAGGCGAAACGCCCCGTCCGATTGGGTGACCAATGGGACGGGGCGTTTCGCCTCTTTGCGAGCCGCCCGGCTCGGGGGCCGGGCAACTCGGAGGGCACTCGTACCGGGGCCGGGGCCCGCGGCGCGGTCCGTGCCGGATCGAGCGGGCGGTGCGCTAGCTGCTCTGCGCGCAGCGCCAGCGGTAGGGCGTCTCCCCGGCGAAGCGGCGGAAGACGGTCGTGAAGTGCGACTGCGTCTGGAAGCCGACGGCGAAGGCGACCTGGGCGACGGGCTCGTCGGTGTCCTTCAGGAGGTCCATCGCCCGTTCGACCCGGCACTTCAGGAGGTATTCGTGCGGCCGGTGTCCGGTCGCGAGGCGGAACTGCGCGGCGAAGTACATGCGGCTGAGACCCGCCGCCGCGGCCATGTCGGCGAGGGTGACGGCCTCGGCGAGGTGCTCGTCGAGGTAGGCCTTCACGCGCTTCAGGCGCCATTTCGGCAGGCCGCCCGGCGTCGCCTCCGGGGCGGGCCGGGGTGCCGGCTCGGCAGCCGGGGCCCAGATCCGCGCCGCCGCCTTCTGGACGCTGAGGATGCGCACCAGCGTCGCCAGCCGCAGCGCGTCGGCGTAGAGGCCGGCGGACGGATCCTCGCTGCCGGCAGCCTCGTCGAGCGCGCCGGTGAGGCGGCGGACGATGGGGTCGTCGGCGAGCGCCTGCCGGTCGAACCCGCCGTCGAAATCGGCGCCGCCGAGCATCTCGCTCAGCGCCGGCGTGGCACGGCAGAGCTGGATCAGGACGGCCTCCCGGCCGCTCTCCGGGGCCGCGGCGGGACCGGCCGGCGGAGCGTCGGCGGAGATCGCGAGGTCGAGGCTCAGCTCGGCGAGGTGGACCGAGAGCGTGCTGCCCCGGTCGTCGCCCGGGTCGCCCGCGCCACTTGCGTGCGCCACGGGTTCGGCGTCGTCCAGCGACGCGCCGGAGAGGATCTCTGCGGCGTGGGGTTGGGGGGCGATGGGGTCGAACGCGTGCGAGAAGTGGAATGACATCGTCGGGCCCTCATGGGTTGTGCCAACTGGGCCGTCCACCGCGCTCGTCGCCTGGCGACGGTCGGCGGACCTGGGGTCCGTCCGGCGTCGCCGCGACACGCGGGATCAGGCCCCCTTAAGGTTCACCGAACAGGGCGCCGATCCCATTCTACGTGCGTTCAAAACAATGTATGTCCGTGTAGGATAAATATACCATGGTATGGTCGCAGTATTGGTGCGTTCCACCGGCGCCGGCGGCGGGCCCCCGCCCATCCGCGATCGGTCGAACCCGATACCGCGGCACCTTGCTGTCTGACGCCAGTGCGGGGCGGACGGCAGGCCTTGCCACCGTCCGGCCCCTGCGATGCGCGCACTCAGAGCCTGGCGCGGCGGATCCGGATGCCCGCAGCTTCGCGGTCGAAGGTGTCCGGGGTGACGCCGTCGCTCCGTAGCTCGTGCTTCTGCAGCTTGCCGGACGCGGTCTTCGGCAGCGCGTCCACCACCCGCACATAGCGCGGCACCATGTGGTGCGGAAGCCGCTCGGCGAGGTGGGCGATCAGCCCGGCCGGGTCGACGCTCGCGCCCGGCACCGCGACGACGATGGCGAGCACCTCGTCCTCGGTGACTTCGCTGGGCACCGCGACGGCGACCGCCTCCTGCACGTCCGGATGCGTCAGGATCTCGCTCTCCAGCTCGAACGAGGAAATGTTCTCGCCGCGCCGGCGGATCACGTCCTTCAGCCGGTCGACGAAGTAGAAGCGGCCGTCGGCCTCGCGGCGGAAGGCGTCGCCGGTGTGGAACCACCCGTTCCGCAGCGCGGCGGCCGTCGCCTCGGGGTTCCGGTAGTACCCCGAGAACAGCGCCCAGGGGCGGTGCGAACGCACCAGAAGCTCGCCCACGGTGCCGTCGGGAAGGGGGATGTCGTTCGCGTCGGCGATACGCAGCTCGAACGGCGGGCGGGGGAGGCCGGCAAGGCCAGGCGTCTCGATGCCCGGCCCGGCCACGAGCGGGCTCGAGATCTCGGTCATGTTGAAGACGGTGTGGAGCGCGACGCCGAACCGGTCGCGGAAGCGCGGCGCGTCCTCGCCGAACGGGACGATGAAGGCCTTCTTCAGCGGGTGGTCCCTGTCGGCCGGGGTCGCGGGCGCCTTCAGGAGGAAGCTCGCCATCACGCCGAGCAGCAGGACGACGGTCGAGCCGGTCTCGCGCACGGCGTCCCAGAAGTCGCCGGTGCGGAATTCGGGCACCATCGCCATCGTCCCGGCGCGGGCGAGCATCGTGTTGACGTAGAGCGTCGAGCCGCAATGGAAGATCGGGCCGCAGATCATGCACACGTCGTCCGCGGTGATGTCGTGCATCGCCTCCGGCCCCATCGTCCAGTGCTGGACGTAGGAGAAGAGGACGCCCTTCGCGTTACCGGTCGTGCCCGAGGTGTACATGATCGCCTGCGTGTCCCAGGGCGCGATGGGGCGGGCGAGCGGCACCTCGCCGGGATCGCCGCCCGGGTCGACCAGCGGGCGGACGGTGAGGCCCGGCACGGTGCCGGCGTCGCCCCCGAACGAGGGCGGGACGAGGACGGTCTCCAGCGAGCCGAGGTCGAGCCCCTCGAGCCGCGCGACGGCGCCCGGGTGGGACACCATCACCCTGGCATCGGCGTTGGTGAGGATATGCGACAGCGGACGGCCGCGCGCGGCGGTATTGACGGGAACGTAGACCGCGCCGAGCCAGTTTATGGCCCACCAGGTAACGAGCAGCTCCGGCCCGTTGTTCATGAAGGTGAGGACATGATCGCCCTGGGCGACGCCTGCGGCGGCAAGCGCCGCGGCCCGCCGCGAGACGCGCTCGCGCGTCTCGCGGTAGGTCCACGTCTCGCTGCGCCAGAAGCGCACGCAGTCGCGGTCTGGGTGGGTGTCGGCGGCAACGCTGAGCATCTCGCGCAGGACGCATTGGGACGGGGATGGGATGGAAGACGGCGAGACGCTGTCGGTCGGCATGGTCGGTGTCCGTGTCACGGCGGGGCAGGTGGCCCACACCGTGCCGCCTGAACGGGGACTTTGGCAATCGCATGGTGAAACGATGGTTCACATCGCCCGACCCGTCATGATAGCGACACATCCTCTGGGACGTTCGCGGCCGCCCGGTCGTATTGGAAAAGGACCGGAGGTCTGAAAGGCTTCGGAATCGACGCAGACGAAGATCCCACCCGCCATTTTCAAGCCAAAATGTTGACTATGTGGCGGAGTTTTGTGCCTATAACGATTCTTTATAACGTCTTCTTCAAAAGAATGTGTTCTGTTGGCAGAACTACCCATTTGCTTTGGTTCATCAGTGTGGTTGCATAATATCGTATGAAAGGTGGATGACCTGTAGACCGTTGGTGTCGTTCGTGGTTTATAATACCTATTGTGGAGGCAACCATGCGGCGCACGGCACTGATTACCGGCGGTTCCAGCGGTATCGGAGCCGCCATAGCCCGTCGCTTCGGGTACGATGGTATCCGCGTCCTCGTTCACTACCGCGGTGGGGAACAGGCTGCGGCGGGCGTGGTGTCGGACATCGAGGCGGCCGGGGGTGAGGCCTTCGCCGTCGAGGCCAACGTCGCTGACAGCCGCGCCGCGCCGGATCTCTTCGACCTCGCGGAAGCGCGGTTCGGGTCGGTCGACATCCTTGTCAACTGCGCCGGAATCCTCCAGGAGGCGCCGCTCGCCGAGGTGAGCGACGAGATGTTCGAGATGGTGCTCGCCGTCAATCTCTACGGCAGCTTCCACACCATGCGCGAAGCCGCGCGGCGGATGAAGCAGGGCGGCCGCATCGTCAACGTCTCCAGCAGCGAGCTGTCGCTGAACATGCCGGGCTATTCGAGCTACAACGCCACAAAGGGCGCCGTGGAGGCGATCACCCGCGTCCTCGCCAAGGAGCTCGGGCCGAAGGGCATCACGGTGAACGCCGTCGCCGTCGCCCCCGGCTCGGCCGAATGCGATTCGCATGTCGACCGGCGCGGTGGGATCCTGTGGCGGGGCTCCAACGACCGGGCCTATCGCCACTGCTACCCGGCGGACGACATCGTCGGCCTCGTCAAGTTCCTCGCCTCCGAGAAGGCGGGATGGATCCACGGACAGATCCTGCGCGCCCACGAAGCGGTGACCTGAACGGCCTCGCGTTCACATCGCCCGCCGGCAATCCATGTGCCGGATCCGCGCGGCAAAATTTTACAACCGGGTCAAACAACAGCGGCCGCCGATCGCGCTAGCATGGGATGGACTTTGCTAGGGAGAACCGATGTCCCGCCATCACACGCTGCCGGCCCTGCCGGAGAACATCCATTGGGGTCACCACGACGCGGCCCTGTCGCCGGTGCTGACCGTCGCCTCCGGTGACACCGTCGAACTGACGAGCTGGGCGGCCGGCGGACCCGACGCGCTGCCGGAGGACCGGAGCCTCGTCCAGCCCGGCCACCTCGCCGCGCTCCAGACCTGCGTGCGCGACGGGACGACCCACCTCCTGACCGGCCCGGTCTTCGTCGAGACCGCCGAGCCGGGGGACGTGCTCCAGATCGACATCCTCGACGTTACCGTTCACGACCGATGGGGGTTCGTGCAGATCGTGCCGCTGAAGGGCACGCTGCCGGACGAATTCGACGCCGTGACTCGGATCCACCCGTCCATCGACGCGGCGAAGGGCACGGCCCGGCTGCCCTGGGGGACCGAGATCCCGCTGGCGCCCTTCTTCGGCATCATGGCGGTCGCGCCGCCGCCGCACTGGGGCCGCATCCCCAGCATGCAGCCGCGCAAGTTCGGCGGGAACATGGACAACAAGGAGCTCGGCGCCGGCACGACGCTCTATCTCCCCGTCTTCACCGAGGGCGCGCTCTTCTCCGCCGGGGACGGGCACGCGGTGCAGGGTGACGGCGAGGTGTGCATCACCGCGCTGGAGACGGGGCTGACGGGCAACTTCCGCCTGACGGTGCGCAAGGACCTGTCCTATACCTACCCCTTCGCCGAGAACGCGTCGCACCTCATCAGCATCGGCCTCAACGAGGACCTCGACGAGGCGGCCCGGATCGCGCTGCGGCAGATGATCCTGCACGTCTGCGCGCGGACCAACCTCAGCCGGGAGGAGGCGTACATGCTCTGCTCGCTGCAGGCGGACCTGCGCGTGACGCAGACGGTCGACGGCGAGAAGGGCTGCCACATGATGATGCCCAAGGCCGCGCTCTGACCAGCGCCGCGCCGGCGATATCCGGATAGCGAAGCGGCGCCGCCTCGGACAAGGCGGCGCCGCGCTGTTTTCAGGACCCCGGGGTCGACGCCCGGGCGGGACCGGTCCGGTCCCCATGGCGGACCGCCGGGCCGCTGCGGCGCGGCCCGCAGCGGAGCCCTAGCGGCGCCGGCCGCCGAAGCCGCCACCGCCGCCACGGAACCCGCCGCCGCCGCGGAATTCACCACCGCCGCCGCCGCGGAACTCGCGGCCACCGCCGCCGAAGCCGCCACCGCCGCCGAAATCGCGGCTGCGCATCGCGCCGAGGTTGCCCATCTCGCGGCCGCGCAGGTCGCCATCGAGGTGCTGGGGCAGGTTCACGTTGGGCCGCTCCTCGCGGGGGCGGGAGGCGACGCTCGCCGGCCCGTTGCCGAGTCGCTCGCCGCCCCGGTTCTGCCCACCGTCGCCGAGGCGGTTCTGGCCGCCGTCGCCGATCCGGGCGCCGCCGTCCGCGCCGTTGCCGAGGCGCGGGCCGTTGCCCGCCGGACGGTTCACCGGCGACCAGCCGTCGCGACCGTCGAGCTTCTGCCAGCCGTCGTCGTCGTGGCGGTAGACGTTGCCGTCACGCCCGGCGAAGAGGTTGCCGTTGTCGCCGGAGGCCACGAAGCCGTGGTTGCCGGCGGAGGTGCCCCAGCGCATGCCGGCGCCGTTGTCGTTCTCGCCGCCGGCGACGTGCGCCCAGGACGAGCCCCTGCGGATCCCGGCCGAACCCCACGAGCCGTAGACGTTGTGGCCGCCGCGGGCGAAGGCGCCCGTGTCGGTGCGGGGGTTGTAGGCGGAGACGAAGCCGCGCTCGCCGTAGGGGCCGGACACCCCGCCGCCGCGGACGTAGCGGCCGGTCACCGGGTTGTACGCCGCGCCGCCGGCGATGCCGCGATAGGGGCCGTAGGCGTAGCCGTAGCGGCCGTAGGTGCCGCGGGCGGGGTTGTAGTAGGCGCCCATGCCGTAGGTGACGGGCCGCGGGAAGTAGCCGGGCCAGCCGGCCGGGCCGCCGTACCAGTAGGGCGGGTAGTACCAGCCCGTGCCGTAGACGTAGGTCCCCCAGGCGAGGTAGCCGGTCAGGTAGCCCATCGTGTAACCGAACCAGACGGCGCCCGGCTCGGTGTCGTACACGCGCACGTAGGTGACGTTGTAGACCGGTGACGACGGCGGGATCGTGTAGATCACGTCCGGCACCGACGTCGCGACGACGAACGGGCCCGACGGCGAATCGCCCACGAACCAGACGCCGTTCTGCAGCACGAAGTACCTGCCGCTGACCTCGATGACGCTGGCGTTGGTGTTGGTCGCGAACTGCATCGAGGTGCCCTCGATGGGCTTGAACTGCGGGTCGCCGGCGTAGGCGACGTCCGCCTTCACCGAGCCGACCTCGACCCGCGCCGTGTTCGGGATGCTCGCCTTCAGCCGCGCCTCGTCGCTCTCGGACGTGCCGGGGACCGAATAGCGGACGCTGTAATAGGGTGCGTCGGCGGGGAGCTTGCTGAAGTCGTCCGGCAGGTTCGGCGTCGCGAAGGTCCAGGGACCGTCCAGCGAGGTCGCGCTGAACCAGCGGCCGGAGAGCAGCACGTACCAGGTCGTGTTGGCGTTGTCGAAGAAGACGTCCGACTGGGTGTTCGACATCCATTCGAGGTTGGTGCCCGGGACCGCCTCGGCCTTGGGCGAGCCGTCGAAGATGATCAGCTCGGCCGGCTTGTCCGAGTAGAAGACCTTGGGCGCGCCGTCCTTGAAGGGGGTCGCGGGGATCGCGGCGCGGGCGTCCTTCCAGTTGTCGTCGTCGGCCGGCAGGGCGGAGAGGGTGTCGGGGAGGGTGTCGATCTCGCTCCACGGGCCCTCGAGCGACTTGGCCGTCAGCCACGACTTGTCGTCGCGCAGGTAGAGCGCCTTGTCGTCGTCGGTCTGCAGGATGTCCCAGTTGGTGTTGACGACGAAGCTGAGGCCCTTGGTGTTCTGCACCGGGGCGAAGGTCGCCTTGCCGTCGGTCTGCACCAGGATCGCCGCCGTGTCGGAATGGAAGATCGGCGGCGCGTCGGACTTCAGCCCCTCAACGTCCGCGAGGCGCTTCTGCCCGGCGAGGCTGGCGGCGATGCGCTGCTGCGAGACGGTGATCGGGCCGGTCGGCAGGAGCTGGCCGACGGCGACGTTGAGCGCGTCGAGCTTCTCCCGGTCGAGGGCGGAGAAATTGAGCTGGGTGATGGTGAGGTTCTGGATCACCACCTGGTCGTTGGAATCGTCGGCCTGGGTCGTGCCCTTGACGCCGATGACGCCGAAGACCGGCGAGGTCTTGGGGCCGCTCGAATACTCGGCGGCGATCAGCGCCTCGATGGTCTTGAAGTCGTCCCACGCCGTGACCTGCGGCTGGTAGAGGACGATCTTGCCGCCGTCGCTGGTGTCGAACGCGCGGGGCCAGCCGTTCGGGTCGGACTCGTCCTTGAGGTACTGGCCGGCCATGTAGCCGTTCTGGCCGTTGACCGTCACCGAGCACCACGTGCCCGACGAATCGCACTGCCCAAGGTCGACCGCGGTGCCGTTCTGGATGGTGCCGAGGGACTGGTAGTTCGTCCCCGGACCGGCTCGCATGTTGACGTTCGCGGTCGTGGTCGCGGGACTGGCAAGGGCTGGCGAGACGGCCATGACCGTCGCGATGAAGGTGGCGATCGTCTTTCGCATGATGCGCAAAGTCCAAACTCGAATATGCCGGAAACGCTCATGGGGCGGCCGGGCGCCGGGTCGGCGGAGGTCGCACCACTGGTGTTATCGGGGCGGCGATGAGCGAGCGCAGCCCCTCCTTTGGGTCCGATCGGAAAGACGAATTCCGGTGCCGGACGGCCCATTCATTGGCACGTCCGGCGACCCTCGCCAACTTACCAGATGGTCATTGACCGATGTTGATGAGCTGCACGCGGCGGTTCTCGGCGCCGTACGGGTCCGAGGGGTTCTGCAGCTGCTCCTCGCCGAGGCCGATCGCGACGAGCTGCTCGGTCGGCACGCTGAAGGTGGTGACCAGCGCCTTCATCACCGCGATGGCGCGCTGCTGGCTGAGCTTGAAGTTCAGCTCACGACCGCCGGTCGCGTCGGTGTGGCCGATGACGACGAACTTCTGGCCCATCAGGTACGGCGTGTGCAGCGCGTCCGCGATCAGGCCGACCGAGTAGTAGCTCTCCGGCCGGATACGGGCGGAGCCGCGGTCGAAGTTGATCTCGACGCTGATCTGCGGCAGCCCGGCGAGCTTGTCCGACAGCGGGCCCGGGGCGTTGTCGCCGCCGCTCGCCGCGGCGCGCTGCGCAGCCGCCTCGAGGGCGATCGGGTCGAGCCGCGCGACGGTGCCTTCCGTCTCGTAGAGGCTGTTGACGATCTGGTTGCGGGTGAGCTGGTTCTGCGCGAAGGCGCCACCCTGGCTCGCCAGGAGGCCGGCCGCGACGGCAGCGGAAAGTGCGATCGTTTTCATTGACATGGTCTCGAATTCCTTAGCGCCAGCCGGCGTTCGTGATCGCGGCGTTGCACTTGGCGCTGACGCTCGGCTCGGCCTTCAGGAGGCAGCGCAGGATGTGGCCCTGGCCGGGGACGGTGAGCTTGCAGAGGCGGGCGGCGTCCGTCTTGCAGACCTCGCCGGCGGCCTGCTGGGCGGCCGTGCGGGCCTGGATATTCTGCACCGCCGTGACGAGCGAACCCTGGCAGGAGCCGGACAGCTTCGACTGGTTCTTCACCAGGCAGTCGGTGATTTCGAAGTTCGCGAGCACGGCCTTGCTGCAGTACTTCGAGATGTCGCCGCCGCACTGCTTGGACAGCATGGCGATGGCGTCTGCGTAGCCCATCGTCTGGGCGTTGGCAGCGCCGCTGACGGCCAGAACACTCAGTGTCAGGGCCGCGAGGATGGTGCGCATTCCACTCTTCATGGGGTCTCTCTCGTCGGGTTGAAGTCCACGGAAACGGGTCGGAGACGGCCTGAGGCGAACGAATCGAAACAAATTCGCTGCCCGTTGCGCCGCATCGGAACCACACTCGTATCACTTAAGTCCACGCGAACTTTTATGACTTCGTGAAAGAATTTGTGAACCGCGTCGAAATCCCCAACTCCCAGGCTGGTATTGCTCCTTCATGCCTGAAGAGTTTGCGTCGTCCGGGGGATGTTTTGGTGGCAAAACTGGGAATATTCGCCGCATCCCCCGGTGGTATCGCGCCGGGCCGGTGACGGGTGTCCCGGCGAAGCGGCGCCGTCAGGACTGAATTCGGCGCCGCGCGGGCGACGACGAGAGACCTGCCGGGCACACGGTCGATAACCGCCGAACACAAACACGGGATCAAGGCCTTGGATACGCGGTTGTGATCCCGATCACGTCCAATTTTAGAAGAAATAGCTAAGTTTCCTTCGCCCGTCGTCGCGAGAATATTCATCGAAGACCGAGATGATGCAGAACAATGATTACGGCCGTGCCGCGAGGGCCCGCACCGACCCGGTGGCGGGGCCGCTGTCGGGGCACGGCATGCGAGACTGAACGCCGCCGCACCCGGCTCGTTCGGCGCGCGGTGCCCCGGTTGCGTGGCGCGTTCCGCAGCCCCGTTCCGCCGGTGCGCACCCCTCAGGGGCCGGGCCGGGGCTGTCCGGCTCGAAACGTCACCGGCCGCGGCCTGCGCTGCTCCCTGGCGGCGGCCGCGATTCCGGCGCGCCGCACTCACCCGCGGCGCACACCTTTCGGTTTCTCACGAGGCGGGCCCACGACGATGGCTGAGAGCGACGGCGACAGCGCGATCCGCACGGCTCCCCAAAGGGCCGCGGCGCTGCTCGCCCGCGTCATCGCCCTCGGGGTGACCGACGCGGCGTCCGTCGCGCGGGACGGCGCCCGCCTCACACCGCACCACAGCCGGCACCGGAACGTCCGCCTCGCGCGGCGCGACGGGCGCGGCTGGTTCCTGAAGGAGGGGGATGGCGGCTCCGGCTTCGGCACCATCGCCCACGAGCGCTCGGCCTACCGCGCACTGTCCGCGCTCCTTCCTCCCGGGCCGGCGCTTGGAGTGCCCGAGGTCGCCGCATACGACGCGGCCGCCGACCTCCTGGTGCTCGCCCTCGTGCCGGACGCGACGGACCTTGCCCGGATCGCCCAGGCCGGGGAGCCCCTCGGCGCCTTGCCGGCGGCGCTCGGTACCGCGCTGGCGACGCTCCACGGCGTCGACGCCGCCGCCGCCCGGGCGCAGGGCATCCCGGTCCACCTCGGCACCACGATCTTCCAGCTCGACGCGCCCACGGTGGGCCAGTACTGCCGCTTCAGCCGGGCGCAGATCGAGCTCGTCACCGCCCTCCAGGCGCAGCGCGGCGTGATGGACGCGCTCGCGCGACTCGGGGAGGCGTGGCGGCCCGAAAGGCTGATCCACTTCGACATCCGCCTCGCCAACGTGCTTGCCGCTGACGGCCGCCTGACCCTCGTCGACTTCGAGTACCTGGGCGTCGGCGATCCGCGCTGGGACATGGCCGGGATGCTCGCGGCCTTCCTCGAAGCCTGGCTCGTCTCGGCCCCGCTCGGCGATCCGGACGGGGGCAACTGGCGCCCGGACGAGGCCCGCTTCTCCGAGGCGTCCGCGCGTGCCGCGATCCGTACCGCCTGGGAGGCGTACCGCCGGACGCCGGGCGCACCGCGGATCGGGGCGGCGGAGGCGGCGCGCTTCGCCGGCGCGCGGCTCGTCCAGGGGGCATACGAGCACGCCGCGGGCCTCGCCGAGCCGGACGCGCGCGTCGCCACACTCGCCGCGATGGGCGCCGAATTCCTGGAAGACCCCGAACGGGCCGCCGCCTTCCGGCTGGGCCTTTCCGACGCCACCGTGCCGCAGTGAAGGGACGCCGATGAGACAGCCCATCGAGGCGGCGCTCGCCGCCATCAGCGTGACGTCGGATGCGGGCTTCACCTGGTTCGGCCGTCCGATCCCTCTCGCCGGCGGGGCCGAGGTCCGCCGGATGCCGGCAGCCGAGAGGCGCGCGGCGCTCCGCACGGCACTCACCCGCCGGCTCTACGAGGACTTCTACTGCTGCGGCCTGCCGCGCCCGTATCGCCGCGCGCGGCAGCGGACGGACGGGGCGAGCCAGTTCGCGCTCGCCGCGGCCGTGACGGCGACGCGCTGGGAAGGCGGCTGGCAGCGGCTCGAGGACCGGAAGGGCTGCGTGCTCGTGACCCGCGGCGGGCTGACCCTGCGTGCCGGCGAGACCGAGGTGCGTCCGGTCTCGCAGGACACGCTCGCCGTCGCGATGCCCACCGCACGGCCGACCTACTCGCCGGGCCACCATCTCGTCGTCGGTCAGGCGCCGTTCGACGGAGCCGGGCGGGTCTGGCGGCTCTACTGGAACGTCACGCCGGAGGGCGCGCCCCGGCTCGCCGCGGAGCTCGCGTGCCGCCTCGACGCGGCGGGGATCCCGTATCACTTCAAGGTCCTCGCCGCCGCCGCGCCGGAGCGGCGGCGGGACGGAGCGGTGCTCTACCTTCCGCACGCCGCGGTCGGGGGCGCGGCCCGCGCGGTCCGCGCCGTCGCCGAGACCGTGAAGGGGGACCTCGTGGCCGGCGTGCCGGCGATGACGCGGCAGATCGGCCCGGGCCTCGCCTACGCCGAGAGCCCACGCGGTGGCGAGAGCTTTGGCGAGCATCGCGTGCGCCTGATCGCCGACGGGCTGCTGAAGGCGGTCGATGCCGGCGCATCCAGCCCGCGCGCCCGTCTCGCGGCTGTGGAGGACCGGTTCGTCATGGCGGGGATCAGCCTCGACTTGCCGCACCGTCTCGCCGGCGCGCCCGACCCGCTCGCCGCCTGGACGATGCCGCTGCCGCGCCGCACGGCACGGGCCGCCGTCGCACCGGCGGCACCGATACCCGTCGAGCCTCCACTCGCGACCGCAGGTCGGATCGCCGCGCACTTCGGCGAGACCGCGCTCTGGCACGGCGACCGCTGCACCTGGCTCGCGCCGGACCCGGCCAGCGGCGACTTCGGGGCAGGGCAGAGCGCGGCGGAGTTCGGCACCCTCGGCCCCAACCTCGCCGCGGGCCAGGCCGGTGTCGGCGCGTTCCTGGCGGTCTATGCCGAGGCGAGCGGAGACCGTGACGCCGGGCGGACCGCTCGCGCCGCGCTCCATCACGCGGCGGCGATCTCCACGGCCACGGACGCCGGCCTCTACACGGGTCTCGCGGGCGTCGCCTTCGCGCTGGCGCTCGGCGGCAGCCTTCTGGCGGAACCGGAGCTTCACGAGGCGGCGAGGGATCTCGTCGCCATGGCCGACGACGCACCGCGCCATGGCTTCGACGTCATGTCCGGAGCGTCCGGCC
The DNA here is from genome assembly GCF_003258595.1 of Acuticoccus sediminis. Taxonomy (NCBI): domain Bacteria; kingdom Pseudomonadati; phylum Pseudomonadota; class Alphaproteobacteria; order Hyphomicrobiales; family Amorphaceae; genus Acuticoccus; species Acuticoccus sediminis. The sequence continues at coordinate 235,151 of NZ_QHHQ01000004.1, read as the reverse complement.
GCGTCCTCGGCCTCCTGGCAACGGCGGCGCTCCTGCGCGAGCCGCGCCTCGTCGCGCGCGCTGCGCACGAGGCGGACGGGCTCATCGCCGCCGCGCGTCACCGTGACGGTGCGCCCCCGGGGCCCGCCCTGTCGTGGCGGTCGGCGCGCCCGGTCGGGCTCACCGAGCGCCCGGTCGACGACCTTCTCGGCTATGGCCACGGGACCAGCGGGGCGGCCCATGCGCTGCTCGCCGCGTACGAGGCGACCGGGGCGGCCCGCTTCCTCGAAGTCGCCCGTGGCGCGCTGCGCTACGAGCGGAGCCGCTTCGACCCGCGCCGGGGGGGCTGGCCGGACCACCGCTCGCCGGAAGGCGCGACGGCGGCGGAGCGGGGCGAGCCGGTCGCCTGCAACTGGGCGAGCGGGGCCGTCGGGATCGGTCTCTCCCGCCTGCGCGCCGCAATGGTCGATTCCCCCGAGGAGAACCGGGCCGACCGGGCGGCGGCCGCCGCCGCGATCCGCCGCGAGCTCGATCGTCAGGCCCCGGACGGCTGGCCGGATCTCTCGTACGCCAGCGGCCTCGCCGGTGCGCTGGAGACGCTCGCCGAACTCTCCGACCGCCCGGACGACCACGCCCTCGCCGAGGCGACCTTCGCGTCGGCGCTGCGGGGCCACGGTTCCGCCGGGCGCTGGCCGGCGCCCGGCTGGAGCGGACCGCTCGGCCTCATGACCGGCCTTGCCGGCGTCGGGTACTTCGCCCTGCGCCGCGCGAGGCCAGCCGTCCCGTCGCTGCTCGCCCTCGACCCGGGCGCCTTCGCCGTGATCGGGCGCCCGGACCCGCGGGAGCCGGCAACGTCGCCCCCGGCCGCCGGGACGATCGTCCTCTCGCCCGCCCGGCCCCGGGGCCCCGATCCGGGGCGCGGGAGCCGCGCGCCAGCGAATTCAACGTGCTAACCGGGTTTATCTTCAAGGCCGGGTTCCGATATCGTCCGGATCCGGGCCGCCCCGCGCGGCACCGGCAGGAAAGGACATCGCGGAACCGGGGGAGCATGTGCACCGATCGAGACGGCTCCTTGCCCTGTCGCTGACGCTGATCACGCTCGCCGCGGTCTGGGGCGTGGCGGATCCGCAAGGGGTGGTGCGCATCGCCTCGCGGATCGTCGACCAGTTCTTCACCAGCCGCGGCTGGTTCCTGATGTTGTCCGTGACGGGGATGCTCGTCCTGTGTGTCGGGCTCGCCTTCTCGCGCTACGGGCGCATCCGCCTCGGCGCCGACGACGACCGGCCGGACTTCGCCACCCCGGTCTGGATCGCGATGCTGTTCGCGGCGGGCATGGGCGTCGGCCTCCTGTTCTGGGCCGTTGCCGAGCCGATGACCCACTTCGCCTTCTCGCGCGAGCTGATGGCCGACCCCGCGGCGGCCGAGCGCGCGCTGCTCGCGACGAACTTCAACTGGGGCATCCACGCCTGGGCGATCTACGGCTCCGTCGCCCTCGCCATCGCCTACTTCAGCTTCCGCCGGCAGACGCCGATGCTGGTGAGCGCGCCCATCACCTACCTTTTCCCGCGCGAGCGGTGGGCCGCCGCGGTCGGCTTCCTGTCGGACCTCATGGCCATCGTCGCGATCGCCATCGGCGTCGGCGGGTCGATCGCCATGGGGGTGTTCCAGGTGGCGGACGGCGTCAACCTCATGCTGGGCGGGGACGTGGCGGGACCGGTCCTGGTGGCCGTCGTCTTCGCCGCGATGGTCGTCGCCTACCTGCCGCCGCTGATGGTGGACCTCGGCGCCGGCATGTCGCGCCTCTCCAACGCGGCGATGCTGATCTCGACGGGGCTCGTCGTCTTCGTCGTCGTGCTGGGACCGACCGAATACCTCCTGAACTCGGTCCTGACCGCGTTCGCCGACTACCTGACCGAGGCGCTGCCGATGGGCCTCAAGACCTTCACCTTCTACGACAGCCGCGTCGCGACGTGGTACAAGGACTGGACGCTCACCTACATGGTCTGGTGGATCGCCTGGGGGCCGTTCGTGGGCGTGTTCATCGCCCGCATCTCGCGCGGGCGCACGATCCGGGAGTTCGTCCTCGGGGTCCTCGTCGGGCCGACGGTGTTCTCCACCGTGTGGTTCGGCGTGTTCGGCGGCATCGGTCTCTATGATGCGCTGAACGGCACCGGCGGGCTCCTCGCCGAGACCGCCTCCCACGTCGAGCGCGTGACGTTCGCGCTGCTCGACCGGCTTCCGTTCAGCGGGCTCACGACCCTCGCGGTCATCGTCGCGGCGTTTCTCTTCATCGTGACGAGCGTGGTGAGCGCGGCCTTCGTGCTGGCGATGTTCTCCAGCGGCGGTGATCCCGATCCGAAACCGCGGCTGAGAGTGGTATGGGGTGTGCTCCTGGGGTTCGTCGGCGCGGCGATGATCCTGACCGGGTCCATCGCCGCGGTGAAGAAGCTGATCGCGCTGGGGGCGCTTCCGTTCGTGTTCATCACCGTCCTCCTCCTCGTCTGTCTCGTCAGGGCGCTGGGGGAGGAGCGGCGGGGGAAACCGCAAACGGTGGGAGGGGTTGCGGATGCTGGTGGGTGACGTCGTCGACACCTTGCTCAACCTGGGCACCTTCGCGTTCATAGCTTTTGCGGCGTGGCTCCTGGTGCGCCGGCTGCCGGACCGGGGCGGCAAGTGACGAGGTGGCACGCGCGAGCGTTGCCGGCGGAGGACGAATGCGAATTGCTGTTCTGATCGCGGCGACGATCTGGATCCTGAACACCGCCGAGAGCGTCCTGCGGCCGCTCGCCACGAGCCTGCTGATCTGGCTCGTCCTCAGCGCGACGTCCGCCACGCTGGTGCGGCTGGTCCCGCGGCGCTGGCGGCACAGGCGCACCACCGCGCGCGTCGTCAGCATCTTCGGCATCACCGCCATCGTGGCGCTGATCTCCATCCTGATGGTCGGTGCGGTCGCCGAGTTCCGCTCGAACCTGCCACTCTACCAGCAGAACGTCGACCAGCTGCTGGCGTTGGTGCAGGAGTACGTGGGGTCGAAGGAGCAGCTCAGCCTGTTCGACCTGCTGCAGCAGATCGACGTGCGCTCGCTGCTGATCAACCTCGCCGGCTCGACGGCCGCGTACACCTCGGCGATCTTCGTCGTCTTCCTCTACGTCGCCTTCATCTTCGTCGAGTCGCAGGCGTTCGACTCCAAGCTCACCGCGATCGCCGGCGGGCCGGAGGAGGAGGCGCGCCTGCGCCGCATGGCGATCGACGTGAAGAGCGCCATCGACGACGTGCTCAGCGTCCAGGTGCTCGTCGGCCTCGTCCAGGCGGTGCCGACCTTCCTGGTGCTGCTGCTGGTCGGCGTGGACGCGGCGGTCTTCTGGGCCGTGCTCGTCTTCTTCTTCAGCTTCATCCCGACGATCGGCTCGATCTTCGGCATCCTGCTGCCGGTCCTGATGACCCTGCTGCAGTTCCTCGAGTTCTGGCCGGTCGTCATCGTCCTGGTGGCGGTCGGCATCGTGCAGATCCTCGGCACCAACGTCCTGATGCCGGCGCTGATGAGCCGCTCGCTCAACCTCAGCTCCTTCGTGGTGCTGGTCGCGGTGTTCGCGGGCGGCGCGCTGTGGGGCGTGGTGGGGGCGCTCATCGCGGTGCCGGTGCTGACGGTTGCGATCATCATCTGCTCGAAGATCGATTCGCTGCGCTGGATCGCGGTGCTGGTGTCGGCCAACGGCGACATCCCGGACACGCCGCTGTCGGAGGAGATCGTGGAACTCGACGGCAAGCCGCTGGAGCGGGGCGCGCCGGCAATCTCCGAAGGCTAGGCGGTCTCAGAGGGACAGGATCGCCTGGATCATCAGCGCATTGGTGATGTCGACGAAGAAGGCGGAGACCAGCGGCAGGACGATGAAGGCGAGCGAGCAGGCGCCGTACCGCTTCGTCACCGCGCCCATGTTGGCGATCGCCGTCGGCGTTGCGCCTAGGGCGAAGCCGGCGAACCCGGTCGACAGGACCGCGGCGAAGTAGTCCCGCCCCATCACGCGGAAGAACACGAAGACGATGAAGAGTACGGCGGCGACGAGCTGCAGGGCCATGGCGAGGCTCAAGACGCCCACCGCCTCGGCAAGGCTCGCGAGGTTCATGCTCATCAGCGACATGGCGAGGAAGATCGACAGGCTGAAGTCGGACAGCATGGCCGTCGCGGGCGTGCGCGCCGGCCAGCGCAGCCGCGGGATGAGCCCGGGCAGCGTGTTCGACAGGACGATGGCCGACAGCAGGCACGGCACGAACCGCGGCAGCATCACCCCGAGAGCCTCGAGAACCTCGTAGAGGACGAAGCCGACGATCATCGCGAGGTGGATCGCGAGCAGGGAACTCATCACGTCGACGTGGTCGAAATAGAGCGCCTGCGACTCTTCCTCGGGCAGGACGAAGACATCCGGCGCCGGCTCCTCGGCCGTGAGGTCGTTACGCTCGATGAGGCGCTTGGCGATCGGTCCGCCGACGAGGCTCGCCATGATCAGGCCGAAGGTGGCCGCGGCGATGCCGAGCTCGGCCGCGCCGGGCACGTCGAACCGCGTCTCGATCAACGGCCCCCAGGCGATCGCGGTGCCGTGGCCGCCGATGAGCGAGGCGGTGCCCAGCAGGATGCCCGCCTGCGGCGGCAGCCCGCTCGCGACCGCCGCCGCGATCCCGACGACGTTCTGCACCACCATGAAGCCGATGGTGAGGGCGAGCAGCACCGCGAGGGGGCGCCCGCCGGCCACAAGGTCGCTGAGCCGCGCGTTGAGGCCGACGATGGTGAAGAAGTAGATGAGGAGGTCGTCGCGGGCGGTGAGATCGAACGTCACCTCGCGCCCCGACGCGAGGTAGACCACCAGCGTCACGACGGAGACCAGCAGCCCGCCCGTCACGGGTTCGGGAATATTGTACTCGCGCAGGACGCCGAAGACCTTCGTGAGCCGCTGGCCGAGGAAGAAGACAACGATCCCGAGCGTGAGGGCGACGAACGGGCCGATGGCGATGGTGTCCGGCGTGACGGTCATCGCGCCGCCTCCGGCCTGGCGCGGTACGCGCGCGTGCGCTCGCCGATGAGGTCGATCGGGTCGCCGGCGACGGCGGACGAGCGGGGATGGGGCGAGGGCACGGCCGGTCCGTTCATTGGGTCTGCTGACCGAGGATCGCGCACTCGGCGCCCATCGTCGATGCGCGGGACGCGTCCGGTCCCCGGAAAAGCTCCGGCGGATGATAATTTTTGCGGCAATGTTTGCCTGATTGCAGCAACCCTGCAGGTGAGGCATACTTGCCTAACCGTTGATTATAGTATCGCGACCGAACAATCGTGTTGCACGGGGATCACGCACGCCGCCCCGGCGTGGTCCGCTATGGAAATATGCTCGACCGGTAACCTAAGGGTCTGTTACGTTCCCCTATCGATCTAAAGGGGCAGCGACGTGCGTCGTCTATTGGTTGGTATTCTCGCAGTATTGGCCGCGCACACGTCCGCACTCGCCGAAGAGAGCGGGTACGGACACTACGCACCCGGCCTCGCGGCCACGCTCATCGATGTCCCGCCGACGACGCCGGGCTTCTACGGCTACGTCAACGCCGTGAGCTACGAGGGCGACATCAACCAGCCGGTGCGCGTGCTCTATCCGGGCGTCGTCGTGTCCAGCCTGGACGCCGACCTCAGCGTGGCGACGATCGGCGGCTTCTATACGTTCGACCAGCGCATCGCCAACGCCTTCTTCTCCGTCGGCGTGCTGGTGCCGTTCTACGACATGAAGGTGAACGGCAAGATCGACACGCCCTTCGGCCAGATCAAGCTGAGCGACAAGGCGAGCGGGATCGGCGACATCATGCTGGTCCCGGCCATGCTGGGGTGGAAGTCAGGCAACGTGTCGTTCGGCGTCTCGCTGCCGGTGTACCTGCCGACCGGCGCCTACGATCCGCTGACCCTCGCCAACATCGGCAAGAATTACCTTACCGTCGATCCGACCCTGTCGATCTCCTACAGCAACCCGACGAACGGCTTCAACGCGTCCGCGTTCCTCGGTGTCACGCTGAACACGCAGAATACCGCGACGCAGTACCAGAGCGGCTCGCTGCTGCACCTCGAGGCGAGCGCGCAGCAGCTCTTCCCGGTGGGGCCGGGCTTCCTGGGCGTCGGCGCGGAGGGCTTCTACCTGCAGCAGATCACCGACGACAGCGGCTCCGGCGCGCTCCTCGGCGGCTTCCGCGGCAGCACGGTCGGCCTCGGCCCGGTCCTCAGCTACGCGGTGAAGACCGAGAAGGTGTCCGGGACGATCGAGGCCAAATGGCTCCCGGAGTTCGAGACCGAGAACCGCATGAAGGGCAACTTCTTCTGGCTGAAGGGCGTCATCCACTTCTGACGCCCTGACCGCGGGCGGGGCCGCCCGCACGCCCGGCCTCAGCGGCCGAGCGCCAGCCCCGCTTCGTCGAAGTAGTAGCGCAGCGCCGGCGGGAAACGGAGCCCGACGCGCTCGCCCGGACGCAGCGCGACGTCGCCCACGTGGCGCACGTTGACGACGCCGAGGTCGCCGCAGTCGACGAACAGCATCACGTCCGCGCCGAGATACTCGGCCACCTCCACCTCGCCGGAGACGTGCCCCTCCTCGGGGCCGGTCAGCTCGATGTGCTCCGGGCGCACGCCGATCTGGGTGGCCGTGGCCGGTGCCCCCTCCGCCTCCGCGCCGGGATGGCCGGAGAGGGCGAGGCGGTCCCCGTCGACCCGGCAGGGCATCACGTTCATCTTCGGGCTGCCGATGAACTGGGCGACGAAGAGGTTGGCGGGCTTCTCGTAGAGCTCGCGCGGGGTGCCGACCTGCTCGATCCGCCCCGCCTGCAGCACGACGATCTTGTCGGCCAGCGTCATTGCCTCGACCTGGTCGTGCGTCACGTAGATCATCGTCGCGTCGAGGCGCTGGTGCAGCTTGGCGATCTCGAAACGCATCTCCACCCGCAGCGCCGCGTCGAGGTTGGAGAGCGGCTCGTCGAACAGGAACGCGGTCGGCTGGCGCACGATCGACCGGCCGATGGCGACGCGCTGGCGCTGCCCGCCGGAGAGGTCCTTCGGCCGCCGGTCGAGCAGCGGCTCGAGCTTCAGGACGCGCGCGGCCTCGTTGACCTTCTCGGCGATCTCCTTCTTCGGCGCGCCGGCGGTCTTGAGGCCGAAGCCCATGTTCTCCCGCACCGTCATGTGCGGGTAGAGCGCGTAGGACTGGAACACCATCGCGAGGCCGCGCCCCGAGGGCGGCTCCGCCGTGACGTCCTTCCCGTCGATCGTGAGGGACCCGCGCGAGATGTCCTCCAGCCCCGAGATCAGGCGGAGCAGGGTGGACTTGCCGCAACCGGACGGCCCCACGAAGATCACGAACTCGCCATCGGCGATCTCTAGATCCACGCCCTTGATGACCTGAACGGAGCCGAACCACTTCTCGACCGCATTGAGCGTAATCGCGCCCATCAATTCTTCTCCTTACCCTTTGACGGCGCCAGCCGCGAGGCCGCGAACCATGAAGCGCTCGAGCCAAAGGAAGATCACCATGATCGGAACCGTGGCCGTGACGGCGCCCGCCATCAGCAGCTCGCGCGGCAGTTCCGACGAATTCAACGAGACCACGCCGCGGGGCAGCGTGAAGATGGCCGGGTCGTCCAGGAACATGAACGCGAACAGGAACTCGTTCCACGCGATCATGAAGACGTAGAGGGCGACCGATGTCAGGGCCGGCAGGCTGAGCGGCAGCGTGATCTTGGCGATCACGCCGAGCCGGGTGAGCCCGTCCATCAGCCCGGCTTCCTCCATCTCCGCCGGCAGCCCGCGGAAGTAGCCCTGCAGCATGTAGAGGGCCACCGGGATGGTCGTGGCCGGATAGACGATGAGCAGGCCGAGCAGCGAATTGCGCAGGCCGAGCTGGCTGAACACCGTGTAGAGCGGCAGCACCAGGACGATCGCCGGCACCATGTAGATGAGGAGCACGGAGTTGGCGAATGCGGTCCGCCCCCGGAACCTCAGCCGCGCGATGGTGTAGGCCCCCGGCACCGCGAAGAACAGCGTGATGAGCACCGTCGAGACGGACACGATCGCCGAGTTCAGGATATAGGTCCCGAAATTGAACTTGCTGAAGAGCTCCGTGTAGGAGTCGAGCAGCCCGGCGCCGGTGATGTCGATGGAGAAGTCCAGCGGGTTGGCGAGGAGCTCCGCCTGGCTTTTGAAGCTCGTCATCACCATCACGTAGAACGGCAGCACGACGAAGACGGTGAAGACGACGTAGCCGACGCCCTTCAGGATGCGGATGACGAAGATCTCGAAGTCGTAGCGGCGGACCGCGCCGGCCGGGGCGTCCGACAGGCACATCCACAGCGTCTGCGTCGTCACCGCGACGAGCACGACGATCCCGACGATCTGCCAGAGCGTCGCGGTGCCCGCAGCGAGCCCGAACGGCGCGCCGAGGCTCGCCACCACGAGGACCGCGAAGATCGCCGCCGCGACGCCGGCCCGGCGGACGGCGGCGCTGCGGCCGGCGTTGACGAAGATCAGGACGAGCGCCCCCGCGAGGCCCGCGAGTGCCGCGGCGCCGACCGCAGGGCGTGCCGGCGCGCCGGAGAAGAGCGCCAGCGTCACGCCGAAGACGATCATGTAGAGCGCGCCGAAGAGCGGGCCGGCGATGATCGCCGCGGTGGTGCCGGAGCGGAGCGCGAACCCTCCCGGGGCGGGGCGTTGTGCGACGGCGGTCATCTCAGCTCTCCTTCGGCGAGAAGCGGAAGAAGACGAGCGCGAAGAGCAGCAGCACGACGAAGACGACCACCGCCACCGCCGCGCCCGCGCCGATGTTGCCGAGCCCGATCGCCTGTTCGTAGACGTTGACCGTCAGCGTGCGCGTCCCCGCGGCACCGCCGGTCAGAAGGAAGATGTCGTCGAATTTGTTGAAGGTCCAGATGTAGCGCAGCAGGAAGAGGATCGCGAGGATCGTCGCGAGCTGCGGCAGCGACAGGTACCAGAACTGCTGGAACGGTGACGCGCCGTCGATCTCGGCCGCCTCGTACATGTCCGTGTTGATGGATTGCATGCGCGCCAGGATGAAGAGGAACGACAGCGGGAAGTAGCGCCACGCCTCGAACACGATGACGGTGGTGAGCGCCATCGGGAACTCGATGGTGGTGCCGAAGATCGTGAAGTCGAAGGCGGTGCGCTGGCCGAGGAAGTTGATGGGTCCGTTCGTGGCGCCCATCTGCATCAGGATCGCGTTCAGCGTCCCGGAGTTCGGGTCGAGCAGGGTGATCCACGTGTAGGCGACCGCGATGACCGGCGCGACGTAGGGGAACAGGAAGAGCCCGCGCAGGAAGGCCCGGCCCTTGAAGGCGTTGTTGAGCAGCAGCGCCGCGAAGAGGCCGAGGAGCAGCGCGCCGCCGGTGCCGAAGACGGCGTAGACGATGGACGTCCACAGCACCGTCCAGAACTCGCGGCCGTCGAAGACCTTCACGAAGTTGTCCCACGTGAAGTTGAGGTTGAGGAGCGCGTTCTCGCCACTGCCGGTGGAGGTCGCGACGGTCCCCTCGAAAAGGTCCTCGACGTCCGCGATTGGCTCGGTCGCCGTCGCCTCGAACTTGAAGCGCTCGCGGGCCCGGGGCTCCAGCTCGCCCACGTCGCACGTCAGCGTCTGCCCGGTCATGGCGCAGCGGTCGTCGTCGATGGCGATCGTCGCGCCGGTGGGGATCTCGTCGCTGAAGCCCGCGCCCTCGACCGGCAGGCTCGGCGAGGTGTTGCGAAGCGTGTAGGTGATCTCGAACGTGCCGCCCGCCGCCACGTCGTCTTCGTCGCTCGACACGCGCTCGTTGATGTTGGCCTCCGGCGGCCGCAGGTCGGCGAGCATCACCGGCTTGGCGCTGATCCAGAAGTTCATGATCAGCGGGACGAGCACCACCAGCGCGACGATGGCGAAGGTGGGAGCGAGGAGGAGGAGGGCCAGCCGCGCCTCGCGCTTTTCGAGCGCGCCCGCCCCGCGTGGCGGCTTCTGCGTGGCGTCGGTCATTCAACGTCTCCGGGTCGGTGGGCGGGGCGGACCGGAAAAGGCCCGCCCCCGGAGAGGCTTAGAGCCTCCCGATTTCCTCGTTGATCTGCTCGACCGCGTCATCCACGGAGATTTCTCCGTCGATGTAGCGGCGCACGATCTGGTTCACGACCTGGCTCGTGACGATGCGCGACGCTTCCGCCAGCTTGCCCTCCTCGGCACCCCAGCGCTGGGCGGTGTCGAGCCCGGTGACGATCTCGTCGATCACGTCGGCCGGGTAGAGGTCGGAGAGCGGGGCCTTGCGGTCGACGCCGACGGGGAGGGTGGTCCACATCTCGGTGAACTTCTCCGGCTCGTCCTCGGTGCCGCGGCGGACCGGGAACTTGCCCTCCGGCGCGATGCCGAGCGTCTCGGCATAGCCGTCAGACAGCGAGTACTTGATGAACTCGATCGCCGCGTCCGGATCCTCGGCCGAGGTGGAGACGCCGAGGTAGTTGATGTTGGCCCACGCCGCGCCGTCCGGGTTGGACGGGCCGGACAGGGTGGTCACGATGCCGGTCTTCTCGGCCAGCTCGGTGGACGTCGGGTCGTCGTTGATCGTCGGCGGGGCGCTGTCGCGCAGGCCCGCCAGCTCGTCCAGGATGAAAGGCGACCAGATCGTCATCGCCGCCTTGCCGGCGAAGTAGAGCTCGCGCGACTGCGGCCAGTAGAGCTCACCCTCGGGCGAGGCGTCGGCGATCGCCTTGTAGAATTCGAGGCTCTCCTTCAACGCCTTGGGGTCGAAGCCATCGTCGGTGGCGAAGGGGGTGGCGCCGTTGGCCAGCAGCACGTGCTCCAGCACCTGGCTCATGAAGTCTTCGTCGATCTTGGTGGCGGCGACGAAGCCGTACATCTCCGGCGGGTTGCCCAGCGCGTCGACGGCCTTCAGGATGTTCGCGTAGCTCGTCGGCGGCTCGAGCCCGGCCTCGTCGAAGAGGTCCTTGCGGTAGAGCAGCATCTGCGTCCACCCGTCGAGCGGGACGGCCGCGTAGTCGCCGTCGACGTCGGCGAGCGCCAGCGCGCCCGGCGCGAAGGTGTCCTCGCCCAGCTCCTCGACCGCCTCGGTGTTGGCGTCGATGTCGAGGATGCCGGCCTCGGCCCAGGGCTGCATGTACTGGAGGCTGAAGTAGATGACGTCCGGCAGGTCATCGGCGGCGAAGGCGGCGGTCGCGCGCTTGCCGAGGTCGCTCTCGGTGACCGGAATGATCTCGACCTCGATCCCGGTCTTCTCGGTGAAGGCCTTGGCCATCGCCTCCTGGCGGGCGAGGCGCTCCGGCTGCTCTTCCATCGTCCAGAAGCTGATCGATTCCGCCTGGGCGGCGGCCGCGACCAGCGAGAGGGGAACCGCTAATGCGGCGATCTTCGCGAGGGCGTTCACGTGGGTCTCCATATTCCGGGCCAAGCGCCTGTTCGTCCGTCAGGGACGAGCGGCGGCAAGGCCTCGCCAAGATGCTGGACAAGGGTGGGGCGGGGCGGCGTGTGGGCAACATTGAAGGCTGTCCGTGGCCCGGACACGAGGAACGGACCGGCGGCCTGCCAGAACGGCGAACGCACGTCTCCTCCTATGCGAAACCGTCATATCCAACGGGCACAAACCCGCAACATATTGACGTCCCGCTCTGTTCTTCATTCCGGAAATGTTAGGGCCAACGGTCGACTACGGCAATGAAACTTTTACATGTTTTCCCTAGCCGCTAACGTTCTGACCCAGGCCCGATGGAGACCGGCGTGACAAATCAAGGCGCTAACTATACGTCCGCGCTATCGGCCCACCTCGCTGTCGCGTACGATTCGGAAACGGTCGCCGCGCTCGTGGAACGGATCGTGCCCCTCGTGGAGGGCGCCCGCGCAACGAACGGCAACCGCGCCGCCGGGTGGCTCGACGAGCGCGACGTGATGCTCATCACCTACGGCGACTCGATCCGCACCGAGGGGGAAGCCCCGCTTGCGACCTTGCGCCGCTTTCTCGCCGCGCATGGCGGGGAGATCATCACCAACGTCCACATCCTGCCGTTCTATCCCTGGACGTCGGACGACGGATTCTCGGTCAAGGACTACCGCGCCATCGACCCGGTCCTCGGCGACTGGGACGACGTGAGCGCGCTCGCCGAAGACGTCGGCATCATGTTCGACGGGGTGATCAACCACATCTCCGCCGAGAGCGCGTGGTTCAGGGCCTTCCTCGCCGGGGACCCGAAGTACGCCGACTACTTCACGGTGATGGACCCGGCGACCGACCTCTCGCAGGTGACGCGCCCGCGCGCGCTGCCGGTGCTGACGCCGTTCGAGACCGCTGACGGTGTCAAGTCCGTCTGGACCACCTTCAGCGCCGACCAGATCGACCTCAACTACGCCAATCCCGACGTCCTCATCGAGATCCTCGACCTCCTGATCTTCTACGCGCAGAAGGGGGCGCGGTTCATCCGCCTCGATGCGATCGGCTTCCTGTGGAAGGAGGTCGGCACCACCTGCATGCACCTGCCGCAGACCCACGCCGTCATCAAGGCGATGCGCGTCGTCCTCGACGCCGCCGTCCCCGGCACGCTCATCGTCACCGAGACGAACGTGCCGCACAGGGACAACATCAGCTATTTCGGCGACGGCAGCGACGAGGCGCAGCTCGTCTACCAGTTCCCCCTGCCGCCGCTCACGCTGCATGCCTTCCTGACCGGCGACGCCTCGCGCCTCACCGGCTGGGCTCGCTCGCTCGAGCCGACGACGCCGTCGACGACGTTCTTCAACTTCCTCGCCTCGCACGACGGCATCGGCGTGCGCCCCGCGGAGGGGATCCTGTCGCCGGAGGAGGTCGCCGCGATGGCCGACGCGGTGGTCGCGCGCGGCGGCCGCGTGTCGATGCGCAGCCTCCCCGGCGGCGGCGAGGCGCCGTACGAGCTCAACATCACCTACCTCGACGCGATATCGGCCCCCGGGGAGGACGACGACACGCGCCTCGCCAAGTTCATGGCTGCGCAGACGATCCTCTTGTCCGTGGTCGGCATTCCGGGGATCTACGTCCACAGCCTCCTCGGCTCACACAACGACCTCGAGGGGCTCGCCCGGACCGGCCGCGCCCGCTCCATCAACCGGGAGAAGCTGGACCTCGCCGGGCTGGAGGCGGCGCTCGCCGATCCGGCGAACCTGCGGACCCGCGTCCTCTCCGCCTTCCGGGAGCGCCTGACCCTGCGCGCGGCGCGCCCGGCCTTCGCCCCCAACGCCGCCCAGCGCGTCCTGTCGCTGGACGACCGGGTGTTCAGCCTGATGCGCGAGACGGGCGGGGACCGCGTCTGGGTCGCCGTCAACGTCACCGCCGGGCCGGTCGCCCTTTCCGTCCCCACCGCCGATCTCGGCTTCGCTCCCGGCAGGAGCGTCAGCCTCCTCGGCGGCACGGCCCCGATCATCGGCGCAGAGACCACCGAGCTGACCCTCGCCCCCTACGAGGCCGCCTGGATCACTCAGTAGGGAGAGAGCGGGGACACGGGTCGGCCGAGGGGCAGCGGAGAGAAACCGTCCGCCGCGCCGAGGCCGTTTCGGCAGCGGCCGGCGCCGCCACGGTGGAGGGCGCCTTATCCGGATGGCGTGAGAGTGGTTCGAATGACGCGCGGACGGACGGGCCGTGATGCGCCCCGGGACGTGTTCCCGAACGGGCCGTTGCCATCGGGAACGTGCCGTCCACCCGGCGGACCATGCCGCCTCGGCCCGGCGCCGGCTCGTTTCATGCGAGGAGAAGTGCTGGCGACCCCGGTAGGATTCGAACCTACGACCTACGGATTAGAAGTCCATAGAGATGCATTGAAAACATTGGCGATTTAGACGCCATGTCACGTTAATGTTGCGTTGCCTAGAAGCGAAAGCTCGGCTGCAGCAAGGGCGTCGGCCTCGTCCTGAGAGGGAAACAGGTGCGAGTACGTGTTCAGCGTGAGCGCGACGCTCGCGTGCCCAAGCCGCTCCTGGACGGCCTTAGCCGATAGTTCGAGACCACCGTCGGCTCTGCGATTGATCAGCCAGCTCGCGTACCAGTGTCGGAGGCTGTGGAGGCCGGTATAGCGCGGACCGAGGATCGGGTTCCCGTCGTCGTCCTTCTCCCCGGTGTCCCTGACGACGCCCGCGGCTATCTGTGCCGGCCATAGGCCCCGTTTCACGATGTTCCCGTGCTCTTCGATGTTGCCGGCGCCGTTCGGGAATACGAGACCGAGTTTACCCTTCGGACACGCTACCTTCCATTCCCGCAGCGTGTTCACCACCACCGGGGGGAGGGGGACCGTCCGCTGCCCGGCCTTCGACTTCGGCGCTCCGATCGCTTTATAGAGACTCGCCCGCTGCCGGACGTGGAGCTTGGCCTTGTCCAGCTCGACATCACTCCAGCGTAGACCGCGTAGCTCCGACGCCCGCAGGCCGGTGAAGATGGCCGTGATGAGGACGGGGCGGTATCGGCCTGACGCGGCCGTCACGATGGCACGGATCTCCTCTTGCGTCGGGATAGCCTCACCGTAGGCGAGGCGGGTCGTCTGGCGGTCCTCAGTCCGCGCTCCGACCTTCCGGCGGCGGGACATCTCGGACACCGCGTTGCGAACGACCAAGCCGCGGTCCTGGGCCTCGGAGAGGATGCGGCCGAGGCTGGCTGTGACGATCCTCACCATCTTCGCTGATCTACCTTCATTACGAAGGCGGTCCTGCCAGTCGCGGATCACTGGCACGGTCAACTCGTTCAACCGGCGCTCGCCGAGGAACGGCTTGATGTGGAGCTTCAGATGCTGGCGGTACTGGTCCGTCGTGCTGCGCTCCAAGCCCGCGTTGATGGCGCTCTCCAGCCACTTATCCCCAGCTTCAGAGACGGTCACGGTCGCCCTGTCAGCGACGTGGATACCGTCGCCAACCTCGGTCGTGGTGCGCGCGGCCCAAGCGTCGGCTTCCTTCTTGCGCTGAAAGGTCTTCAGGCGCCGCTTGCCGTTCTGGTCAGTATAGTCAACGACCCATGCCGTCTTCTCGACGCCTTTACTGGTCCATATGCGCTTGCGGACGCTCATGTTTCGGAATTCTTTTCCGATGTTTCCTCAAAATCCGCGTCGCTCAAATAGTGTCTTTCAAATAAGAATACAGACAGAATGTTTGCTAGTGCTGCATCTCTATTGCTGAATCCATTATCATTCATGTATCCAATGAATCCATTTAAGATATTTCGTGGAATCGAGTCTGATAAGTGCTTTGCTGTCACGATGTCGCGCACGGCATTTACGATATCCGCTGCGTAAGCCTCCGCCCCTGACATTGCGATCGAATCGCTTAGGCGAATTACGATCTCCGCGTTCATAGATCGGCCGTTGAGATCGGCGGCTGCCTTCAAACGGTTCCGAATCTTGTTTGGTAGCCGAAGGGTGATCCTCACCTCATCGTCGTCAGCATCCACCAGCTTGCCTCTCCCCTTCACAAGTTGGGACCAGTAGCACCAATTTAGTGTCACGTCTTGACACCGTATTGGTGTCGCACCAAATTGGTGTCGCACCAAATTGGTGTCATCATATTGTGGCTGAGGGAAGACCATGGAACTGACTGACAATACCGAGCGCCCGGTGTGGGGCGTGAAGGCGATCGCCGAGGTGATCGGCCTCGGCGAGAAGGCAACGTACTACCTCGTTGCCGAGGGCAAGCTGCCGGTGAAGCGGGTGGGCAAGCGCCACTGCGCGTTCCCGTCGGCCCTGCGGGCTGCGCTCCGTGCTGACGGCGGGGAGGCCGCGTGATGGACAAGGACATGGCCGAGGCCTGCCGCCGCGCGAGCGACATGATCGCCAACGCGAGCAACAAGAACCTTCAGCAGGGACGCGTGATGGCGACGATCCACGAACAGAGCGCCGCATATTTTGATGTTGCTCGCGCGGCCGAGGCTGAAGTCGGCCGCCACCTCATCGCCGCCTACGAGGCCCTGCACCGGGTGCTAGAGGCTGTCGATACCGAACGCCGAATGGTCTGGACGCACTGCCTCGCCGAGGGGAAGCCCTACGCTCCCGCGGCCGGCGCCGAACACATGGAGATCAGGCTGACACATGCCGAACATCCGCTCCGCGAGGCGTTGGCTGGCGTGCTCGGCGATTGCTGGCAGGACCACCTCGCGGTGGAAGGGAGGGGCAAGTGATGGCCAAGGCACAACACGACCACGCCCTGATCCGTCTCTGTGATGAGTTCGGCCGGCTTGAAGCCCGGATCCGCCTCTACTGCATTGCGGCAGAGGCCATCGCGCGAGACGAACTCGATCATGGGCCCTTGCTGCGGGCGACGGAAGACCTGGGGGAGTTCGTCGACGATTTCAAAATTCTTCTGAACGACTATCACAGCCCTCAGAAGGGGGCCGAGGAATGAACGCCCGCTTCGAGTGTTCATTCTGCGGTCCCGCCGAGGGGATGATGCACTTCCATCAGATCGCCGCTGCGGTTGGTGTCCCTCTCGCCGACGTCCGCCGGGAGGCGGCCTATTGGATCGTCAGCACTGACGGTCTGTGCCGTGAGACGCACTTCTGCGACGACGGCGACATGCTTCGGCTGAACCGTCGCGGCATCAGGCTGATGTTGGAGCGCCTCGGTGTCGCCGAGGACGACGTCGCCGAGATCGACCGCAAGCTCGACGGGGCCGAGCGTCACATGGCCGAGATCCACAGGCAGGAGCCCCCAACGCCCGCGGCGGCCGAATGAGCGCGCCGAGGAAGGGGTGCCCGGCGCCGTCTGCCAACGGCGACCGGGCGGGAATCGAGATCAGCGATGACATCGACAGCGCCGAGGGTAACTCCGGCGCCCACTCTGCGCAAGCAATGCCGCCACTGAGTGAGGAGCACCGCGGGTAATGAAGACCAACTACGTTGAATTGCGACGCCGAGACGGAGCCCCGATCGGTGTTGCCGACATGATGACGATCAACGGCAAGGCGATCAGGATCTACGACGTCGGCTCGCCGCTCGAACTGCTGCCGTTCGTCCACATGAAGGAGCTTGCGAGGGCGGCCATCGTTGCGGATACGCGCCCGCACCAACTCAGGAACGAGGTAAGCGTCCGGGTCTACAAAGTTCGAGATGCCTACAGTCGCCAGACCGTCGAAGCGTTGGAGTGGTCCCAGGCGACGATCCTCGTGGACTGCTTCATCGAGAACGGCCTTGCCCCTGAGGGCACCCAGGAGGCGATGAACTCGTGGCTGCAGGAATATCAGGCGAAACGCTGCATGGAGTTCATTTCACCGGCGGAGAAGATCGGCATCGTTCCGCTTGATCAAGGACGCATCCGGGCGGCCTTGCTTGCCGCCCGCGCTAGGTCTGTCACCTTCGCCCGCGATGGCGGTGTGTCGCTGGGGTTTGGTCATGGCTGACGTTCCCGATCATCTGCCCCTGTTCAAGTGGTCCGCGCAGCATGCGCGGGCCACGGTGATCCCGTTCCCGTATGCTCGCCGCCGGGATGACCTTGCCTACCGCATCGCGCGCCGTGCGGCCGACTTCAGGCCGCACAAGGGCGAGGAGCACATCCAGCGCCAGCTCAAGCTGCAATTCGACACGATGAAGCGGCGGGGCATCGACGACGATCGCATCCGCGCCGAGATCCGCGTGCTGGAGACCATGGTGCGGCTCGAACAAGCGGCGCTTCAGACGCACTGGGGCGACGCCGGGTGAGTGACGGCAGCCGCGCCTCCAAGCTGAGGAAAGGCGAACTCGATGGGCCGTGGATCGCCCATGAGGACGCAATGCGCCGATCGTTCGCGTTTCGCGCCCTGACGTTCAATGACCTGCGGGTGCTGTTCCGGCTTGAGGAGGAGCACATGGCGCACGCCGGCTCCGAGAACGGCAATCTCCAAGTCAGCTATCCGCAGTTCCGTGACTATGGCTTGCCGAACGATGAGGCGATCAGTCTGGCAATCAAGCGGTTGGAGGCTTTAGGCTTCGTCGACGTGAAGCGAGCAGGCTATGATTCTTCACGAGGGCAGAGGGCACCGAACCGTTATCGTCTCACCTACGTCGTGGGACGACACAGGGTGGATCACGGCAACATCGTTCCTGCCCCGGTCAGGACGCATGACTGGGATAAGCTGCGCAGCTCGGAAGCCGTCACGAAGGCGCTTGCGAAGATCGGCCCGCAACGCCGTCATCGCAAGAAGAAGGACGCCGGGGCGCCATGCGAGGCGGCTTTGCGAGTAGCGCCGGAACCGCAGGCGCGGCGGATCGGATGACATCGGCGGTCGTGTGCAGGTTGGCAGACTACCCGCACAAAATTTAATATCCCACTACGCCCAGGCTCAGTGAACCACTACGCCCAGGCGTAGTGAAACGGCCGGTTTTCACTACGCCCAGGCTCAGTGAAACACGGGTTTCCTCACTACGCCCAGGCTAAGTACCTTCTATATTATGGCCCTTAAGGGCATCTAGCCCTCCCTTTTGGCCACTGCCCGGATCGTGCCGATTGAGGGTGAAACCAGCCCATCCCGGCCCCATCCGGCAGCGAAACCGCCCTCCAAAACCAAAAACGGCCTCAAAATCGACTGGTAGAAGGCCGGATCAACGCTGGGGGTCATTCAGGGCAGCGACCTTTACCAGTAGAACGCCGGGTGCCCGTGGCCGACCACCCCGGCGCAGTCGCGCTGTGCGCCGCCTAGGGGAGGCCTTCCGCTTCGCGATCGACAGCAAGAAAGAGTTTGGAGATATAGAAGTACCTTATCGCTTATGCCGCTCACATATTACCCAAGCCCTGGCGAGATCGTTTTATGCAACTACGATTCCGGTTTTGTCCCACCAGAAATGGTAAAGAAGCGACCGGTTGTTGTGGTGTCGCCGAGACTGCGCCGCCGAGCGGATCTTGTGGCCGTGGTGCCTTTAAGCACGACGCCGCCGGCAGGTTCGCCTGAGCTGCATCAGTGTGGCATCTGCTTGGCAGAGCCGCTTCCTAGGCCGTTCGAGAACCCAGTTATGTGGGCGAAGTGCGATATGGTTGCGACCGTAGCCCTCTCGCGGCTTGATCGCTTCCGGGAGCGAAATTCTGACGGCCGGCGGATCTACAGGACAGGCCGGGTCACCGAAGCCCATCTATTAGAAATCCGGAAAGGCATCCTCCACGGTCTTGGCCTCGGATCGTTGACGAAGCATTTTTGAGTACGTATATTCGGCACGTTCCCGCTCTGCTTCGGCATCGGGCTTGAAGACTGCCTCATGGGTGAGGCAGCGGGTCCCGCGTCGGCGATAACAAGCTTGCGGGACTGTCGTATTTGGGAAGGCCTCACCGATACGGTGAGGCCTTTTCGTTTAGACGCGCTGCGCGCTTAGCGATTTCATGAGTATCGTGCCTGCTTGAATTGAAGAGTTGCGTAGCATCCTTGCCGAGCTTAGCGAATAGGTTTGCGCGCCATCGCTCGACAGGATTGCGCATCCCGCATAAATCAACAATCTCTTCTGGAGCGGAACAAGACCACTCAATGCGACTAAAGCCAAGGAACTTTTCACGTTCGCCGCCGACCATTGGATCATCTATGGCGACAAATTCTGCCGGCGGTCCCGGAAGTGCTCCTGCACGCTCCTTCAGCCGTTCCCGGTATCGCTTCTGCCTCTCGGCATTCGAAAGTACCATGAAAGCCCTCGTTACGTAACGGAGCGATGCTAGTCCCGTTACGTAACGAGGGCAAGCGTAAGCTAGAGGAACAGGAACCCCTCGGGTCGATCCCTCTCGTATGGTGACGGCCCGGTCTCGTTGGCCAGGATCCGACCCACGGCCATCGCAGCGGCCACAGCCCCGTCGATCCGGCCACGGGTCCGCTTCGGGTCTTTGGTGAACTTCTCGTTCTCGGCCGGGTCCTTCTCCGCCACGACGTTCGCGAAGCACATCCTCAGCAACGGGTTGCCGGCGTGCCGGAAGTGACCGGAGAGGATGGCCCGCTTCAGCTCCTTCACGGGCGCCGCCATGGAGGCGAAGCCCTGGCCGAACTGAGCGACGGTAAAGCCTTCCTCCTGCAGCGCCGTCTGCACCGCGGTAGAGTTCCACCGATCGATAGCCACCTCCTGGACCCCGTACCGCTCGCCCAGCTCGACAACATGATCGACGATGGCGGTGTGGTCGACGACGTTGCCGGGCGTGAGGGTGAGGATGCCGTCGTCAGCCCACCGCACATAGTCGGCGCGGTCACGCTCTCCCTTCCGGGTGAGGTTATCGGCCGGCAGAAAGAACTGTGCGAGGACGTCGTAGCGGCGGCCCTCGTGATCCCCCTCGGCCGGGAACACGGCCACCACGGCTGTCAGATCCTCCACACTGGATAGGTCCACGCCCACCCAACAGGGACGCCCCATGAGGCTCTCGACGGGCGTCATATCCTCGGCGGCGTCGTACACCTCCAACGACAGCCACGGATCGGCCGCGCCTTCCTGCCACTGGTTGAGATGGAAGCGTTTGAACCCCGCCACGTCGGCCGGGAAGTGCTCGATGCGCCGCGCCTTGATGCGCAGCTCGTCGAGGGACAGGAACCCCGCTTCGATCGCTGGGTTCGCCTTCCGCCATGCCGCCTCTTCTGTCCAGTCGTCGTCAGGATCGGCCGCGAAGATGATCGGTGCGAACGTCGGGTCCTCGATCTCGCCGGACGCCACGCGGTGCGAGTAGGTCCAGAGGTCGTGCGCGAGGCCGCCCACGCCTTCACCGGCGGTGCTGATGACGATGGTCAGCGGTTCCTCGCGCTTCACCATCGAGTCGGTGATGGTGCCGAACAGCTTCTTCGCATCGGCTGGCGGCCACGCGTGCACCTCGTCGGCGAGGAAGAAGGACACGTTCATGCCGTGCTTCGAATAGGACTCCGTCGAGATGGCCTTCAGCACGCTCGCGGACTTCGGGTGGCGCAGCTCCTTACGGCTTTCGATTGGCTGCACCCGGCCCGACAAGGCCCGATCCTGCTTCACCATCTCCCAGGAGTGCTTGAAGGCGATACCCGCGTTCTCGCGGTCGGCCGCCGCCTGGATCACCTGTCCACCCGCTTCGGCCTCCGGTCCCATGAAGTGCGCGAGCGAGAGGGCTGACGCGAGGGTCGTCTTCGCATTGCCGCGAGGAATCCAGATGCACGCCCGGCGGACAAGGCGGCGGCCATGCTCGTCGGACGGTCCGTAGATCCGCCGAATGATCGCTTCCTGGAACGGGTGCAGCGTGAACGGCTGGCCCGCGAAGCGCCCTTCCCACAGCTTCAGTCGACGGACGAAGCGGCACATCCGTTCGGCGCGCCCGTCCGTGTCTGGATAACTCGAAGGAGCGGGGTCGAAAGATCGACAGAACGTTGCATCTGAATTGTAAATCACGTGGATTGCCCAATCCATCGGGAGGTGCCGGAATGGATGATGATAAGGCTGAGATGCTCTCGCAGCTTCTTATGCATGAATATGCTATCGAAATGATCCTCTCAATTCAGCTTGCGCATGTAGATGAGGCACGTGCTCAGGCCTTCCTGGATGAATTTCAGAGAAACATAAAAAGTATGCACGCGGTCGAGGGCCTAGAACCTTTCGAGGATGAAATACTTCGTATTACGGCGGGAGCCAGTGAGCTGGCGAAGATACTGTGCGAAAAGGTGGATGAGCGCGCCAAACAATTACGAAAATTCTCTCAGCGTGAGATCTAGGCGAGAAGGTCTGAGTCCCAGCCATCGCCGCCCCCCTCGGCTGGCTCGCCGCCCCGCTTCCGATGCGGCGTAAGCGACAGCTCGGCAGCGAGAAGGCGCTGTTCGCGCATCACGGACATCAGCATGTTGAACGCGGGGTGCTTGGCCTTCCCCTTCTCGCTGGTGAGGACGTGGCCCTCCTGGTCGAGGATGTCGTTGTAGATCCGGCACAGTGCGACAGATCGGCAGTAGCTTTCGAGCGTCGCGATCACCGCTTCGTCAAGATGACCGCGACCGTGTAGGATCGGCGCGACACGCTTCCACTCGGCCTTTCCGTGCTTGTCCAGAGACGACGGCGGCGACGGGATGGGACCAACGTTGGCATTGCCCTCGATGATCTTCAGGGCGGGTTTACGACCTCTCATTTGCGAAACCTTGTTTCACTCGGAATTGCGCGCGAGGGACCCCCACCGGTCCTGGGCCGCTCTCGGGAAAGCTCAGACCCACCCCCTCGCTTCTCTTCGGACTGCTTGGCGGACGAATGGCAGTGGCCGCACATCGCCTGCCAGTTGGATCGACGCCAGAAGAGCGACTGATCACCACGATGGGCCACGACGTGATCGACGACGGTGGCGGCGGCACCGCACCGGACACAGCGGGGATGCTCGGCGAGGAACGCGGCACGGGCCTTGTCCCACGTGCTGTCGTAGCCGCGGGCACGGGAGGACGGCCGGCGGGCCTCGGCGTTGGCGTTGCGCCGGGCGGTGCATTGGGGACACGACGGGCCGGTGAAGGGCGGATGGCCTGCGGGGCAGTGTCTCGGTGCGGCGTACGGCATCAGAAGGCCCACGCTCGATAGTCGGTGACGAGGTCGGCGTATCCGTGCGGCAACTCTTTGAGGAAGCCGAGCGTCGTGGTGCTCTCACGGTTCTCGAAGAGGTGGGCCACGTGGAGGAGGATCGCCGAGCGGAGCGGGAACGGGACGTTGTCGGGAATGTCGCCATAGCCGGCGGTGAAGGTGATGCTCACGGTACGCGGCCAAGGTGCACCGTCCACGCGCGTCAGGACGGCGGGGTGCGTGCTGCCGAGGTAGTCGACGACATAGCTCTCGGGGTCGATGGTCACCGTGTTGCGGGCGTCGTCGAGGTACGTGATCGCGTCGACGGACTGGTGTGGGCCGAGGGGCAGCACGATGGCAGCGGTCGAGGGGACGGGCATCGTGGTGCGCCACGTCTGAGTGATGAGGCAGCGACCAAGGAGACCATAGGCACCATCGAGGCGTGCGGTGGCCGTGGTGATCAGGTCGGTGATGTAGATGTCGTCATCGTCGTAGGCGACGCGCAGGTGCGCCTTTGCCTCGTCGAGCGTCACCGGTTGGGTGGCCGGCGGTGTGATCAGCATGAGCGACATACGCGCCTCCAGTGAATGAGTGCGGTCTTGCGCCGATTGACCCTGTTCCATTGCCCCACCAATAGGGATCAGCGCTTTCGTTGTTGGCCGGACCGCGGCAGCCTCAAAGGAGGTGGTGGGGCAAACCGGTTAGGTAACGGGTCGCTCGTGAGCGTTGCCCATCACGATGACAGCGCCAGCCGCGATCGACGTACCGCCATTCTTGGTCAGCACGGTGCGGATGTAGCGCTTGTTGCCGATGTAGCTCTGCTTGTAGACGCTCGACGCCTCCATCAGGACGGGGAGCGTCCCGACGAGGTCGGCGGCAGCCACGTCGGCGAAGTCGCCGGACGTGGTGGTGTCCGACTCCTGGATCTTCGCCGAGAAGTCGCCCGCAGAGACGATCGCGCCGGTGTTGATGACGACCGCCGCCGAGCCGAAGCCGAGAAGGTCGATCGCCGCCGAGGTGTTGGTGGCCGAGAGGACGGCAGGCGCCACGGCCTGCACAACCCCGATGTTATTGGCAATGTCACGCATGTTCGTTGCTCCTTACGAGGTCGCGCACTTGAGCTTGCGGAGGGCTTCGGCGAGGACCACGCCACCGCCGATACGGCGCCGCGCATGGAAGCGGACGAGGCCGCTCGTCGCCTGGGAGTAGGGGTCGCGCATGATCGACAGCTGGAGGCGGTCGTAGATGCGATAGGCGCGGGCAAAGTCGCCGAAGACGATGGGTTCAGCGGCGCTGCCGACGTCGTCCATGTCCGGCGCCTCGATCACCGGGCGGCCGAGGATCGTCTCGGGCTGTCCCGCCTGGTAGGAGGGCTGCCAGAGGAAGTTGTTCTGGCCGTCCTTGAGCTTGCGGATCGCGGCGAGCGTGTTGCCGTTCATCATCCACACGCCGCTGTTCCGGTAGAAGGCCGGCACCGCGTACATGAGATCGATGAGGGTGTCGGCGGGAGCCGAGCCGAGCGTCGAGGCGTTGCCGGTCGGGGTGAACTCGACGTTGGTGTCGGTCATGAACCCGGTGGGCTTCTTGAACCCGTCGCCGTTGACCAGCGCGACGCCTTCCAGTCGGCCGAATTCCTCGGCGAGGTCCATGGCCACCTCGCTCTCGACGTTGACCGCGGCGTCCTCGAGGAGACGAAGCGACACGTCGACGTAGGCCGCCATCTCGTGAACCGGGATCTCGACCTGACCGTAGGTGGATTCGGTGCCGGTACGGGTCTCGGTCTCGCCCACCCAGCGGGCGGTCGGACGGCCGGTGCGCTTCGGCAGGATCACCGAGCCGGAGGCGGTGGAGCCGACACGGGCGGCCTGCCGGACCGGGGACACCTCGACGATGCCCTTGATCACCTCAGCGACGAACTGGGCCGGAGCGAGGTAGCCGCCAGCAGTATCGTCGGCGACGCGCAGGGAGCGAACCTCGTCGGCCGGGAGGCCCTCGCGACCGTGGCGGAGGAAGCCGGTGAAGGCACGGCGCTCGATCGCATTGTCGTCGCGGCGCTCTTCGGTGCGGTTGCCGGGCCGCTGGGTCCGAAGGTCGATCGCGTCGAGGCGCTCGGTGATCCCGCGCAGCTCGGTGGTGATGCGCTCGTCGGTGGCAGAGCGGTGCTCTTCGACGGCGGTTCGCAGTTCGTCGACGGCGGCAACGGCGGTGTTCAGACCGTCGTCGTGGTCGTCCTCGTTGCGGGTCTCGATCGGCTCGGCCGACCGCGTCTCGTAGTCCATGATCTATCCTTTCAGGGACGCGGCGGCGCGGCGAACCGCCTGGACAAAAGCCGCAGTGCCGGCCGGCTGCCGGTCATGTCGGACACTCGTCACCCGCGCGTTGGACGCGGCCGGGAGGCTGACGAGGGAAATCTCAACGAGGTCGATATCGGTGAGGACGCGGCCCCCCTTGGCGCCGCGCTCGGACTTGCGGGCACGGAAGCCGATGGAGAGCCCATTGACCGCGCCGGCCTTGAGCAGAGCCAATGCCTCGGCACCAGCACGCGTCTCGGTGATGAGACGGCCAGTCACCTTGAGGCCGCGGCTGTCCTCGACTAGCTCGGTCCAGACTCCGATCGGCTGCGACGGATCATGGTTCCAGAACATAGGAGGACCGCCGGTCGCAGCGCGGGTCGACAAGGCTTTGCGGAAGGCGCCAGGGCGGATCGTGTCGCCGTAGCTGTCAGGCTCGCCGAAGATCGAGGCGTATCCGGTGAAGACGCCCTCGTCGTCGGATGCGAATCGCACCTCGTCGGCGCGGACGGTCAGGGTCTCACGTTGCATTGTCGGCATCCTCCCTCGGCGCAGTCGCGTCGGCCTGACCCGCCTGACGGATCAGCTCGTCGCCCCCTTCGATGGGCGGACGGTTGTCGAGGGCGCGGATCTCATTCGGGGTCAGCCACGCACCGCCGGTTGCCTGACGGTAGGCGTTGAAGCGGCCGGCGAGGTCGCCGCGGAGGAGGTCGTCGAAGATCGCCTCGATGAAGAAGGTGCGGCGCTCGTCGGGCGTGAGGAGAACGCGCTCCAGACTGGACTGCCACACCTCGGCCCAGGGCAGCAGCGAGGTCTGAACGAACTGCCTCATCAGCTCTTCGACGTTGCGCCAAGTGGCCCGGTCGAGATCGCCGACGAGGGTGCCGGGCACCTTGAAGGCCCGCGCAATCTCCTGGATGACGAAGCGTCGGAGTTCCATGAACTGGCTGTCGGTCGAAGAGAACTGGAGCGCCTCGAAGGCGAACCCGTCCTCCAGAATCATCGTCCGGCCGGAGTTCTCGCCGCCCGCGTGAGACGATTCGAAGCTCTCTCTGAGCCGTGCCACGGTCTCCGGCGACAGGCTCTTGGCTGTCTTGAGAATTCCGGAGGGGCGCGCACCGTTGGAGAAGAGCCGCGACTGATGCTCGGCCATGACGATGTCGAGGGCGATCGCTTCACGCGCCAAGTTCGTCAGGTTCAGCGGGCGGTCGATCGTGGAGCCGGGCGTGCCGATGCGCAGGATGTCGCGCCAACCGACGATGCGCTCGACGCCATCCTCACGGACCTTGAACCGGGGCTCGGTCCCGTCGAGGTCCACGACCACGTTGCGAGGGTCGAGACGGTGAAGCTCGACAGGCCGCCCGCCGATGCGAACGACGGCGGCGTATGCAACACCGTGTACCAGGGCGTCGACCATCATCGCCGTTCGGGTCTCGACACCACCAGCCCACGGCGCCCAATCACCAGCGAGAAGGGCCGCCGCCGGATGCGAGGTCTCTCGTTCGCGGGCACCGTCTGCGCCGCGCCGGTAGAGGTGGATCGGCACCGCACCGAGCGTCTCGGAGATGGCACGGACCGCGGCGAGCGTCGTCGGTGAGCGCAAGGCCGTCTCGGCCGTTACGGTGACACCAGAGGCCGTTGGCCGCGCTCCGAAGAGAGCGAACAGCTCTGGAGAGGGATAGGCGAGGCTACGGGCCTCAAGGCCGAGACGGCGACGGAGGGTGGAGAACATCAGTCGGGCACTCCCCATCCGCGGAGCGTGCGCGTCTTGCGCGTCTCCTTATCGTGGCTGCGCGCATCGGCAATGCTGGGAACGCTGCGGGCCACGCGGTCCGATGCCTTCCGGCTCTCAGCCCGTGCGATGGGGCTCGCCACCGACTCCACGAAGGTCTCCAGGCCGCCGTCCTTCGTGACGGTGCCGGCGATGATCACCTTTTCGATGACCCTCTCGCGGGTCCCAGAGGCGGCGGACCCGCCGGCCATCGACGGCGTCATCATTCGGTCCATCATCGACTTGGTGCGGTTCGCGTCGAGGATCGTCCCGTTGGCGCCGGGGACGAACAGTTCCTTGCCCTGCTCGCCGACCATGTACGGCTGACCAGCGCGCACGGGGCCACCAGACGCGCGGCCCAACAGCCCACCAAGAAGGCCACCGCCGAACAGGTTGCTGAGCGGCCCCTGACCGAACAGGGCGCCTTGCAGCACCATGTTGGCGATCTGCTTCGCGAGCTGCTTGAACTTCTCCCCGGCATCCTCGGCGCCGTCACCGAGCGACAGGAGCGTGTCGAGGATCGGTTGCCCGATGGCCTGCGCGGCCGCCCCAACGTCCTGCTGCGCCTGCTCCAGCTTCTGTTGCGCCGCCGCCGCTTGATCGGTCGCGTCGCGAAGTTCGAAGAGCTGCGAGACGAGCGCGCGGATCTTCTCTTCCTGCTGAGCGTCGACCTCGATGCCGGCCGCTTTGAGCTGGTTCAGCTTCTCTCGGACCAGCGCCTCTTCGTCGAGGGCGTTGTTGATCTGCTCTTGGCTGAAGCCAGCGGCCTGAAGTTCCGCACGCTGGTTCTCAATCTCCAGCTCGCGGGCCAGTTCCTCGTTGACCCGCTGGAGCGCTTCGGCTTGGCGCATGGCATCTTCGGCGACCTTCGCACGATCGGTCTCCGCGGACTGAGCGGCCCGTTGCAGCTCACGCTCGGTCCCAGATCCCGGCGCCTCGAAGTGCATGGCGTCTTTTCGGGACTGCCAGTTTCCGCCCCACGAAAGGCCGTGCTTCCTCGCCAGCTCCGCAACGTTCACGGGCAGGTCCGTGACGAGCCTGTCACCCATCGGGTTCTGAGCCGGATTGATGTCGATCGCGTTGCCGAACGCGTGGTTGGAGAGCGTGTTCGTGCCGGCGATGTTGCGGTTGTTGTACCCGCCGAGCGAGGTGATGACGTAACCCTGCGCCTCAAGGTCGTCGATCAGGCCCTGAAAGTTGGTCGCATGCTCGGCGTTCACCATCGCCGATCGACCGCTCGCCGTGTTGATCCTCACGAGGCGCTGACCATGCGCGCCCATGGTCCCCGCGACCGGTTGCGGCAGTCCCGTGGTCGGGTGGTTGCCTGACAGCGTCGGACCCTGGTCCACCACGATGGGATCGAGGCGGATCGTCCCCAACGCCTGCCTTAGCCTTTCAAGTTCCTGTCGCAGAGCCTCGACGTCCGCGCGCGCCTCATCCGCCTTCAGCTTGTCGCCCAGGCTATCGAAGTGCTGTACCTGGGCTTGAGCCCGCCCAAGAAGCTGCTCGGCCTTGGCGATCTCGTCGTTCTGATCGGCGAACTCGTCGGTCGTCCGCTCGACCGTGTCGAGATATTCCTGCGGAATGCCGAGGTCGATATCACGGCCGAACCGAGCCGCTGCGGCGGCATCCCGACCGCGTTGCAGCTCACGTTCCGCCTCGGCGCGCTGGTAGAGATTGCCCTCGATCTCACGCAGCCGTCCGGCGGGGGTCGTCTGACCGACCGTCTCGGCGAACCTGTTGGCAGCGTCGACAACCTGACCGATCTCCGTACCCAGGTCTGCGATCAGCCCACCGAGGGCGGTGATGCCCGATTTCAACTTGCCGGAGATGATCCGGACCAGTTCCTCGAACTTCGCGTTGACCTCGGCGGCACGGGCGGCGACGTCGTCCGAGAGCACCACGCCAAGGTCGCGAGCCCGCTGGATATTCTCCCGAAGCTTCCCCTCGCCGGCATCGAGGAGCTGGACGAACTGCTCGCCGCCGGTCCCGCCGAAGACCTCATCCGCGATGCGGATCTGCGCCGCTTTGTCGAACTTCTCAAGGCGCCCGATGATCTCCAGGAGAAGGTCTTGCGGGTCTTTCAGCTTGCGCTTCAGTTCCTCCGCGCCGTACCCGAGGCGGGTGAAGGCTTCCGCCGCAGAGCCCTTGCCGGTGACAGCGAACTCGTCCGCGCGAAGCTGAAGCTCCTTGATGCCATCCGTCAACGCATCGATGCTGACGCGCTCCCGGTCGAAGGCGAAGTCTAATTCCTGAAAGGCCGCGAACGAGAGGCCAGCTCGCTTCGCCTCGGCTGCCATGTCCGCGATCGACTTCGTCACGCTAGTGATCGCTGCCGCAGCACCGCCGATGCCCGCCCCGCCCAGAAGGCCTGCGAGGCCCGCCGTAGGGGCGATCGAGCCGAGAAGGTTCCGCGCACCGCCGAAGCCATTGCGCAGGGCCGCGATCTTTTTGGAGACGCCAGCCGTGGCGGCGCTGAATTCCTTTTCCATGGTGTTGGCAGCGCGCTTGGACGCACGTTCCACACCCTTCATGCTGCCAGTGACGTTGCCGCCCATCTTGTTGACGCGCCTCTCGACGCCCTTGAGCGAGCGTTCGAACTCGGCCACGCGGGCCTCGATGAGGACGGCGAGGCGCTCGTCGTCAGCCATCGGCGCCTCCGTTCTCACAGGTGAGCGTGATCCAGCGGCGGCGCGGATCAGCCTCAATTGACTTGATGTTGAAGGTATCGCCGGAACGGACGTTGACGGCTCGATCGGCCGTGGTCAGCCGATCTGCTCCTCCGACGAGGCCCGGCTGCCAGCGGATCGTGATCGTCACAGGGGTGAGGCCAGTCAGCTTCCCGGCCAAAACTTCCTCGGAGCCGCGGACGGGTTCGATGGCCGCGGGGAGGCCTTCGGCAAACGCTCCCCATCCGGCCGTGGTGTTGCCGTAGCCGTCGTCAAATTCGACGCGTCGATCGAAGCGAATCTGTTCGCGAAGACTTCCAGCAGCCGGCAATGCAAACCTCGTGGGTTCCAACTGATATATTAATACTCTAGAATAGCGGGCGTTGCAATTAGCGCGTGCGGCGATCCCACAGAGAAGGGGCTAACGGGTTGGAGATTATTTCCGTGAGCCGGGCCAAGCCGCTCAACAGGGCGCGGTGCATCTGCTCCAGCGAGACTGGCGCGTAATCGAATGCTCGCGCGCACCGGATGGACCGCACCGCCGAAGGAGAAGTCTCGGCGCTTGAACGACCGCGGTCGGCGCATCATGGCCGAGGCCGTCGTCGACATCATGAAGGAGGCGATGCGGGCGGGCGCCCCGTCCAAGTTCGCCCTGGAGGCGCCGATCCGTTACGCCATCCGGTCCAAGCTGTGCCTTCAGGGCAAGAGCTGGGACGTGGCCGACACCATTGCCAAGGACGTCGTGAGCCGCGCCCTGGCGATGATCGGCGCAGTTCGTCCAACGTGGCTGGAGGGGCAACCCGACTATGTACAGCTAGGGGCCGGTGCGCAGATCAAGCGGTCCCGGTGCGTGAGGTGCCATAAGCCGCTGCCGGGCGAGCACACCAAGTTCTGCGGGACGTTGTGTGCCAACGCCCATCACATGCGTCTGGCTCGCCTCCACCAGTTCAACGACCAACGCGCCTATGACACAGCCGCTCGACTTCCGTGACTTCTGTCCGTGGTGCGGTGGTGAGATCGACCGGACCCGGCGGCACTCGATAAAGCGAGTCTATTGCTCGCGGCGGTGCCAGATCGAGTACCTGCACCAGATCGAGAAGGACGCGCGACTGGAGGCGAAGGCGCACCGGCCGCCGTGCGAGCGGTGCGGCGCCCCGGTACCAGTACATATGGATGCACGCGCTCGGTTCTGTTCGCACGCTTGTCAGAACGCGGGCGGAATGGATCACCGGTGCGAGAACTGCGGGGCGGCCTTCAAGGGTAGCGCGAGGCGGAAATACTGCTCCCAGCGGTGCGCCGCCTTGGCAAGGGAGCGCGCCAGGGCGGCCAAGGCGAACTAGAGGGAATTCCGTTCTCGCCGGAATACGCCCCACGAGTGCATTTGGAGGTGGTTCTAGCCCACTTCCATGTCGCACGCGCGCGCGAACATCTGCGGCAGTGGCGGGCACGGAAGCGGGCCGCACCCGCCAGAATATCCGTCCTACTCTGGACCGGTACTCACGGTAACGACTAGCGCCAGTGCGTCAGAGGATCTCGTCGTTAGCTGCGTACCACTCAGCTGGTTTCGCTCTGAGGTGGTTGACCACAACTCCGGTGAGCACCCGCATAATGTCCGTCAGATCTTCCTGGATCTGTTCAGGTGTTAAGGGCTCGGCACCAGCCTTCCGATCTTCGTCAGTGATCGGATCGAGGCTGTACCTCAGACCGCCAGCTGTAGCGTTGATTCGCGCTAGCTCATGCAAAATGTCTTTCAGTGCCTGCCCCTCAAAGGGGCGGTTTTCGCTTTCTGTCATGTCGCATCCATGTCGCATGGAGCCGCCGGGCCTATCAAGAAACCCCAGGAAACCTGCGGAACTCAGTTGCAACATGATGCAACATGAAACCGGCGGGGTTCGGCGACTAAGTCATTGAAAACATTGGCGACCCCGGTAGGATTCGAACCTACGACCTACGGATTAGAAGTCCGTTGCTCTATCCAGCTGAGCTACGGGGCCGGGGAGTGCGCGACGGTCGACCGGCGAGGAGCAGCGCGTGACCGTCAGCGCGTGACGGTCAGTGAGTCCAGGGTGCGGACCGGTCGGTGCGGAAGTTGTCCGAGTAGGCCATCTTCCGGGCCTCGTGCTGCTTCTCGTCCTCGACCCAGAAGTCGAGACCGTGACGCTCGGCGTAGGCGATGGCGGCCTCGCGGGTCGGGAAGTCCAGACGGACCTGACGGCGGGTGTCGGTGCCGGAGGTCCAGCCCATCAGCGGCTCGATCTCGGGCTCGCCGAGCCCCTCCAGCTCGATTCTCCACGTCTTGGTGCCACGGGTGCCGGACTGCATGGCATTCCGGGCCGGTTTGAAGATACGTGCGCGCATACGCTCCTCGGTCGGCCCTACGGCCGGCTCAAACGATTGGTCGGGGCAGCAAGATTCGAACTTACGACCCCCGGTTCCCAAAACCGGTGCTCTACCAGGCTGAGCTATGCCCCGACTTGTTTCGTCCTACCGAACATCGCGCCCTTGGGCAACGGAAACGCGGCGCGGCAGGTTCTACCGAGCGATGCGGCGGTGGATGAGCTTGTCGCCGGGCTCGAGGCCGATCTCGTCCGCCACGCCCGCGTTGACCTCCAGCACGTACTGAGTCGGACCGTCGGAGGGAATGGAGGCGGTGGAGAAGGGGGTCGTGTCCTTGGCGATGGAGACCACGGTCCCGTTGGCATCGGCGTAGATGATGTCGAGCGGGAGGATGGTGTTCTTCATCCAGAACGCGCGTTCGCTCTCGTCCGCGAAGATGAAGAGCATCCCCGCGTCCTGGTCCATCGCCTCGCGGTACATGAGCCCGCGGGAGCGCTCGACCGGGTCGTCGGCGATTTCGATGGTGAAGCGGTGGGGGCCCGACGCGGTTTCGGCGACGAGCACGTTGGCCGGCAGCGTATCGGCCGCGACGGAGGGCGACGCGGTGACCGTCTCGGCCACGACCGGCGCCGCCGAGACGGCGCCGAGCGCGAGGGCCAGCAGGAGCGCGGCCCGCATGGGCGTGCGCACCTTAGTGCGACTGCGGAACGTTGTGACCGCTTTCCGGCAGGATCTCCGCCGCCATCAGACCCTTCGGCCCGTTGCCGAAGCGGACCTTGACGACCTGGTTCGGCCGGAGCTCTGTCACGCCGAAACGACGCAGCGTCTCCATATGGACGAAGATGTCGGGCGTTCCGTCGCCGCGAGTCAGGAAGCCGTAGCCCTTGGAGCGGTTGAACCACTTCACCCGCGCCAGCTCCGCCGGACCTTCAGGGGAGACCTGAATGTTCGTGCGGGAGGGCGGAAGCTGTGACGGATGAGCCGCCTGCGACTCGTCCATCGAGAGAATCCGGAAGGCCTGGAGACCTTTGGACCCGGAGACCACTTCGCACACAACACGAGCGCCTTCGTAAGCACTCTGGTAACCATCTCGGCGTAAGCAGGTCACATGGAGGAGGATGTCCGCCCCACCGTCATCCGGGACGATGAAGCCGTAACCCTTGCCAACGTCGAACCACTTGATACTGCCGGAGACTTCGGTCAGGTCATTGAGACCATCGAACGGCTGCTCACCGCGGTCCTCGACAGAGTATTGATCGATAAATCGCACCAGCTTGTTGTCGCTCACCACTATACCCGTCGCTTACCTACTGCCGTCAGCACTCTGCGCATCCGTGAATCCGACGTTACCATTCATTCACCGATTAGGCGACAGGTTTTCGCATTGTTATGAATTCCTGTTGCGCCTAAGACACACGATTTTAAGCAAATTTCATCTGTTTCAGTGGTCCGAACGTTTCCGCCAGCGGCGTTCGCACGACGAGATCGGCGATATCGTCCTGATCCGTCGGCTCGCGTGAGCAGATAATCAGCCGCGCTCCGGCCTCTTTCGCCATCATCGGAAGCGCCGCCGCGGGGTAGACCACCAGCGACGTTCCGGTCGCCACGAACAGATCCGCCATCACCGACTCCTTCATCGCGCGTTCAAGCTCGTCCTCGGGCATCGGCTGCCCGAACGAGATGATCGCCGCCTTGAGAAGCCCACCGCAGGCGGTGCAGCGTGGCGACATGCCCGTTTTCGCAATCTGATCTTGCGCAAAGCTGATTTCGTGGCGCGTGCCACATTCCAGACATGTTGCATGGTCGCCGGCGCCGTGGAGCTCGACCAGCTTCTCCGGCGGAACGCCCGAGCGGGTGTGCAGCCCGTCGATGTTCTGGGTGACGACGAGGGAGACGGGTCCGTTCCGGGCGAGGTGGGCCACCGCCTCGTGCGCGCCGTTGGGGCGGGCGGCGGCGAAGCGCTCGGCCATGTCGAACCGGCGCCGCCAGTCCTCGAGCCGCGCCTCCTCCGAGGCGAGGAAGTCGTCGAAGAGGATCGGCTCCATCCGCGACCAGATCCCGCCGGCGGAGCGGAAGTCGGGAATGCCGGACTCGGTCGAGATCCCGGCACCGGTGAAGACGACGGCGCGGCTGGACTCGGCGAACGCCTCTTCCAGAGCGTGTTGCGCTTTTTCAGCGCGATCGAAAATCGCATGGACCATGAGGCGAACGTGCCTCCGCGCGCGGGGGGATGACAAGGGACATGACACGCATGACGCGCATGTGCCAGGCGCCGGAGGTTGCGCCGGAGGTTGCGAGCCTGCAACCGGCCAGACGGATCAGGACAGCGCATGACGGTAGGCGAGGGCTTCGGCGGCGTGGACGCGCCGCACGTTGGGGCTCGCGGCGAGGTCGGCGATGGTGCGCGCGACCTTCAGCGTGCGGTGGTAGGCCCGCGCGGTGAGGCGGCGCTCGGACAGCGCCCGGTCGATCAGCTCCTGCGCGTCGCCGTCGACCTCGGCGGCGGCCTCTATGCCCGGACCGCTGCACTCGGCGTTGATCTCGACCGGCTCGTCCCGGAAGCGGTGCGCCTGGCGGGCCCGCGCGGCGAGGACACGGTCCGCCACCGCCTGCGACCGCTCGCCGGGCGGGGCGCGAAGGTCCGTCAGCGACACCGAGGAGAGGCGGATGGTGAGGTCGAACCGGTCGAGGAGCGGGCCGGAGATGCGCCCCTGGTAGTCGTCCGCGCAGGCCTTACCGCGCTTGCAGGTGTGCCCCGGCTCTGACGCGTGGCCGCAGCGGCAGGGGTTCATCGCGGCGAGGAGCTGGAAACGTGCCGGGTAGCTGACGCGGGCGTTGGCCCGGGCGATGTTGGCACGCCGCGTCTCCAGCGGCTCGCGCAGGGCGTCGAGGACGTTGGGCGCGAACTCCGGCAGCTCGTCCAGGAAGAGGACGCCGCCGTGGCACAGCGAGATCTCGCCCGGCCGCCCCTTGGGGCCGCCGCCGATGAGCGCGGCCATCGACGCCGAGTGGTGCGGCGCGCGATAGGGCGGGGCGAGCTCGAGCCGCCCGCCGGCGAGATCGCCCGCGACGGAGCGGATCATCGCGCTCTCGAGGAGGGTTTCCGGCGCCATGGGCGGCAGGATCGAGGGCATCCGCTCCGCCAGCATCGACTTTCCGGAGCCGGGGGGGCCGACCATGAGGAGGTTGTGCCCGCCGGCTGCGGCGATCTCCAGCGCGCGCTTTGCGCTCTCCTGGCCCTTCACCTCGGCGAGGTCGGCGACGAACGGGTCGGTGCGTCGCATCTCCGGGGCGGGGCGGGAGAGGGCCTGCCGGCCCGCGACGTGGTTGAGGAAGGCGGCGAGGCTGGCGGGCGCGGTGATCGGCATGTCGGCCGACGCCCAAGCCGCCTCGCACCCGTCGGCGGCGGGGCAGATGAGGCTCTTTCCCAGCCCGTTGGCGCTGACGGCGGCGGGAAGGACGCCCGCGACGCCGACGATCCGCCCGTCGAGACCCAGTTCGCCGAGGATGACGCAGTCGTCCACCGCCTCCTGCGGCAACACGCCGAGTGCGACCATCAGCGCCAGGGCGATCGGCAGGTCGTAGTGGCTGCCGGCCTTCGGCAGGTCCGCCGGGGCGAGGTTGACCGTGATCCGCCGGGGCGGCAGCGACAGGCCGGACGAGGCGAGCGCCGCCCGCACGCGCTCCCGGCTCTCGGCCACGGCCTTGTCCCCCAGCCCGACGATCATGAAGCCGACGGAGCCGGAGACGACCTGCACCTCCACGTCCACCGGCACGGCGTCGATCCCGCGGAAGGCGATGGTTGTGACACGGCTCTGCACGATTGCGGACAATCCGAAATATCAATCTCAGATAGCATGATCCAAGGGCATTCTGCAATCCAGGGGTGATTTTCGCCGCGTGTGCGGTCGTGCCATTTCATTTGCGCGTTGAATCTGCGTGAATGCGACAACACGTTTGTCACAAGGCGACCGCCACACGGCCCGGTGCCGTTGCGTCGGCTGATGGCTACCAATAACGTCATCTCAGTCCGCCGCCGGTCATGACCGCGGCGAACGGGGAGGGAACCTAAGTCGATGAATGACGCTCAGCGTCCGCTGAGGAACGGGTGACGTGACACTCGAACCTTACCAAGACCGTCGCCGCCGCAGGGTTGCCAGGCTGAAATCCCTGCCGCCCGTGGTCCGTCGCTTCGTCCCTCAGGGCCGCATCGTCTATCCGGCAACGACGGGTGGAAAACCACGACTTCCCGGAATGCGCATCGCTCCCCTCGACCGCTCGACACCGACCTTCGGGCAGCTCGGCACCCTCGAAGTGCGCCTCGCGCGGACGATGGGCGAGGTCCGCCGCGCCCAGCAGGTGCGCTACGAAGTCTTCTACGAGGAGATGGCCGCGCAGGCCGATCCCTTCACCATGGCCACCCGGCGGGACCGGGACCAGTTCGACTCCCTGTGCGATCACCTTCTGGTGCTCGACCACAACGTCGCCACGCGACGCTTCCGCAAGGCCAAGCCCCGCATCGTCGGCACCTACCGCCTGCTGCGGCAGGAGATCGCCGAGCACAACGGCGGCTTCTACTCCAAGTCCGAGTTCAACCTCGCGCCGATGCTGGAGCGTCACCCGGGGCTCAACTTCCTGGAGCTCGGCCGCTCCTGCGTGCTGAAGCCCTACCGGGACAAGCGCACCGTCGAGCTCCTGTGGCACGGCGCCTGGTCCTACACCCTGCGCCACAACGTCGACGTCCTGTTCGGCTGCGCCTCGCTCTCCGGCACCAACCCGGACGAGCTGAAGGTGGCGCTCTCCTACCTCTACCACCACCATCTCGCGCCGGAGGAGTGGCGGGTCCGCGCCCTCGAGGCGCGCCATGTCGACATGAACCGCCTGCCGGTGGAAGAGATCGACATGAAGACGGCGCTGCGGGCGCTGCCGCCGCTCATCAAGGGCTATCTTCGCCTCGGCGCCTACGTGGCGGACGGCGCCGTCGTCGACCACCAGTTCGGCACCACGGACGTGATGATCGTCCTCCCGGTCTCCGGCATCTCTCACCGCTACATCAACTATTACGGCGCCAACGCCACGCGCCATGCGTGAGCGGGCGGCGTGTCCGGGCCGGGACACGCATGACGCGAGGCGGGGCACACCCCCGCCGGCACCGATCCGGCCGGGACTGGGGTCTGCCGAGTAAAACGCAATATCCCTGCCGCGCGCGTCGCTGAACCCCGCGCGGAGACGTTGCCGGCGGTCGGGGAAACCTCTACATCCCGGCCATGAACACGCTCGCCGACTTTCCCGCAGAAGCTCAGCTGAAGCCGCAGATCGCGCGCCGGCGTACGTTTGCGATCATCTCGCACCCGGACGCCGGCAAGACGACGCTCACCGAAAAGCTCCTGCTGTTCGGCGGCGCGATCCACCTCGCCGGCGAAGTCGCCGCCCGCGGCGAGCGCCGCCGTACCCGCTCGGACTGGATGGAGATCGAGAAGAAGCGCGGCATCTCGGTGTCGTCCTCGGTCATGATGTTCGAGCGCAACGGCATCGTCTTCAACCTCCTCGACACGCCCGGCCACGAGGATTTCTCCGAAGACACCTACCGTACGCTGACCGCCGTCGACTCCGCCGTCATGGTCGTCGACGCCGCGAAGGGCATCGAGGCGCAGACCCTCAAGCTCTTCGAGGTGTGCCGGCTGCGCGACATCCCGATCATCACCTTCATCAACAAGGTGGACCGGGAGGGCATGGACCCGTTCGAGCTGATGGACCAGATCGCCGACAAGCTCGCGCTCGAGCTGTCGCCGGTCACGTGGCCGATCGGCATGGGCGGCCAGTTCCACGGCGTCTACAACCTCAACACCCACGACTGGCACAAGCTCGCCGGCGACGGGTCGACCAAGTTCGGCACGACCGAGCGGCTCACCGGCCTCGACGACCCGAAGCTCGACGCCGCGGTGAAGCCGGACGTCCTGGCGGAGTTCCGCGGCCAGGCCGAACTCGTCGCCGAGGCGATGCCGAAGGTCGACATGGAGGCCTACCGGGAGGGCCACCTCTCGCCGGTCTTCTTCGGCTCGGCGCTGCGTGACTTCTGCGTCGCCGACCTGCTCGACGGCCTCAGCGCCTGGGCGCCGCCGCCCCGGCCGCAGCCGGCCGGCGACGTCGCGGTCGATCCCAACCGCGACGAGGTCTCGGCGCTGATCTTCAAGGTCCAGGCGAACATGGACCCGAACCACCGCGACCGCATCGCCTTCGCGCGCATCTGCTCCGGCCGGTTCTCGCGCGGGATGAAGCTCAACCAGGTCGGGACCGGCAAGTCGCTCGCCGTGACCGCGCCGATCTTCTTCCTCGCCGAGGAGCGCGAGCTCGCCGAGGAGGCGTGGGCCGGCGACATCATCGGCATCCCGAACCACGGCGCGCTGCGGGTGGGCGACACGCTGGCCGAGAAGGGCGATCTGCGCTTCACCGGCCTGCCGCGCTTCGCCCCGGAAATCCTGCGCCGCGTGCGCCTCGGCGACCCGATGAAGACCAAGCAGATGCGCCGCGCATTGCAGGACCTCTCGGAGGAGGGGCTCGCCCAGGTGTTCCGCACGCACCTCGGCGGCGACCACATCGTCGGCGTCGTCGGCGCCCTGCAGCTCGACGTCATGGCCTCGCGCGTGGAGGCCGAGTACAAGGTCAAGATCGAGTTCGAGCCGGCGCCGTTCGCGACCGCCCGCTGGCTCGCCGGTGACCCCAAGCTCGTCAAGGCGTTCGTGGACGTCAACAAGTCCGTGGTGGCCGACGACGTGGACGGCGATCCCGTCTACCTCGCCCGCAACGCCTGGGAGCTGAACTACACGCGCGAGAAGAACCCGGACATTCGCTTCGTCGAAATCAAGGAAATGCACTGATCGCCGGGGGCGCCCGTCGCGGCGCCCCCATAGCACCGCCGGCACCGGCCTCCCGGTGTGCCGGACCGGGCCGCCCTTCGCCGCCATGATGCCTGCCGGAGGCCCGGACGCCCGCTGGCCCGTGCCCGCCGCACCGAAGCCCCGCGCGGCCCGCCACGCCCCATCGCCGCAGGATCAGTGATCCAGAGGCGACAACCGCCGCCCGGCGGCGCCGGCAAGGCTGCCGGCCGCGGATGAACGCTCACGGATCGGGTCGAAATGCCCTATCTGGATTGAGATGCATTCTAAGTTCTGCCCACCAACTCCCGCTAAGCGAGACAGCCTGTGAACCCCGTTTCGGCCGATCGCGGCGAGATGCTGGGCGCCTTGAGGGGCCTTTGGCCCTACATGTGGCCCAGCGACCGCCCCGACCTGAAGTTTCGCGTCGGCATCGCCATCCTGGCGCTCGTCGTCGCCAAGATCGTCACCGTCCTCATCCCCTACACCTACAAGTGGGCGACGGACGCGCTCACCGCCAACGAGTTCGGCGTCGCCGCCAGCGAGCGCATCGCGGACACGCCGGGCTGGAACCTGCCCGCGTTCGTGGTCGGGCCGATCATGCTGGTGATCGCCTACGGCGTGGGGCGCATCCTCAGCATGGGCTTCAACCAGCTCCGCGACGCGCTGTTCGCGCGGGTCGGCCAGCACGCGGTGCGCCAGCTCGCCCGGCAGACGTTCATGCACCTGCACGCCCTGTCGCTGCGCTACCACCTGCAGCGGCGCACCGGCGGCCTCTCGCGCGTCATCGAGCGCGGCGTCAAGGGCATCGAGACGCTGGTGCGCTTCACCATCCTCAACGCGATCCCGACCATCCTCGAGTTCGCGCTGATGGCGGCCGTCATCGCCTACCAGTTCTCGCTGTCCTACCTCGGCGTGATCGTCGTGATGGTGATCCTCTACGTCTGGTTCACCGTCATCGCCTCGCAGTGGCGCATCTCCATCCGCCGCGACATGAACGACTCGGACACCGACGCCAACTCCAAGGCGATCGACAGTCTGATCAACTACGAGACGGTCAAGTACTTCAACAACGAGACGATGGAGACCGACCGCTTCGACCGCTCGATGGCGAGCTACGAGGACGCGGCGGTCCGCACCTGGACCTCGCTCGCCTGGCTCAACATGGGCCAGACGGTGATCTTCACGATCGGCATGATGGTACTGATGATCATGTCCGCCCGCGCGGTCATGGCAGGCGAGCAGACCATCGGTGATTTCGTGATGGTGAACGCGCTGCTCATGCAGCTCTCCATCCCGCTGAACTTCATCGGCTTCGTCTACCGCGAGATCAAGCTGGCGCTGGCGGACGTCGAGGACATGTTCGCCGTCCTCAACATTCCGCAGGAAGTGGTCGACCGGCCGGACGCGAGCCCCATCGCGGTCGCCGGCGGCACCGTCCGCTTCGAGGACGTCCGCTTCCACTACGATCCCGAGCGGCCCATCCTGCACGGGATCTCGTTCGATGTGCCCGCGGGGCACACGCTGGCGATCGTCGGCCCCTCCGGAGCCGGGAAGTCGACGATCTCGCGTCTTCTCTACCGCTTCTACGACGTCGCCGGCGGGGCCATCACCATCGACGGGCAGGACATCCGCGACGTCACGCAGGTCTCGCTGCGCCGCGAGATCGGCATCGTCCCGCAGGACACCGTGCTCTTCAACGACACCATCGCCTACAACATCGCCTACGGCCGCCCGTCGGCGAGCCGGGAGGAGGTGGAGCGCGCGGCGGAGATGGCGCAGATCGGCGACTTCATCCGCGCCCTGCCGCAGGGGTTCGACACCGAGGTCGGCGAGCGCGGGCTGAAGCTGTCGGGCGGCGAGAAGCAGCGCGTCGCCATCGCCCGCACCATCCTGAAGGCCCCGCCGGTCCTCATCCTCGACGAGGCGACGTCCGCACTCGACACCCGGACCGAGGAGGACATCCAGTCCGCGCTCGACGAGGTCTCGACCGGACGGACCACGCTGATGATCGCGCACCGCCTGTCGACCGTGGTGAAGGCGGACCAGATCATCGTGCTGGAGGCCGGCCGCATCGTCGAGCGGGGGACGCACGGCTCGCTGATGGCGATGAACGGCCTCTACGCCGAGATGTGGGCGCGCCAGAGCCAGCAGGCCGAGGTCCCGCCGCCCGAATCGCTCGCCCAGCCGCGCGAGCTCTCCGTTCGCGAAC
The DNA here is from genome assembly GCF_003258595.1 of Acuticoccus sediminis. Classification (NCBI taxonomy): domain Bacteria; kingdom Pseudomonadati; phylum Pseudomonadota; class Alphaproteobacteria; order Hyphomicrobiales; family Amorphaceae; genus Acuticoccus; species Acuticoccus sediminis. The sequence continues at coordinate 194,541 of NZ_QHHQ01000004.1, read as the reverse complement.
GCGAGGAGAGCTTCAAGTAGGCCGAAGGCGCCGGGACCGCCCGGCGCCTTCCCCGTGGGCGCACGCCGGCCCCGGAAACGGAGCCATGCGCCCGTGCGCGAAGAGCGCTAGACTGTCCCCGGCGCCGCACGCAGAGGCGGCGGATGTCAGGGAGGGGACGGACCATGCGGCGATGGGTGATCGGCGGCGCACTGCTCCTGGGTTGCGGGATCGGCGGGGCGAACGCCGCCTGCGTGGATGACGCCACGCTCGCGGCCTATCTGAAGGACTTCGATTCCGGGACGCCGACGAGGGCCATGGGCGCCGGCGGCAGCGTGGAGGACGCGCGCTGCATCCAGGACCTTCTGGTCGGCGAGCTGACGGGCGAGCTGGGCCCGGTGATCGGCTACAAGGCCGGCCTGACGAGCGCGGCCGCGCAGGAGCGCTTCGGCGTCGACGAGCCGGTCCTCGGCACGCTCCTCGAAAAGATGATGCTGCCCTCCGGGGCCACCGTTCCTGCAAGCTTCGGCGCCCGCCCGCTGTTCGAGGCGGACCTCCTGCTGGTCGTCGGCGACGCGGGGATCAACGAGGCGAAGACACCTGAGGAGGTCCTCGCGCACCTCTCCTCCGTGCGGCCGTTCATCGAGCTTCCGGATCTCATGCTGGCCGAGGGCGAGCCGCTCGACGGCGCTACCATCACCGCGATGAACGTCGGTGCGCGGATGGGCGTCGTCGGCGACGACATCCCGGTCGACGACGCGATGCTGGACACGCTGAAGACGATGACCGTCACAGTGACCGACGCGGACGGAACTGTGCTCGCCGAGGCCAAGGGCGAGTCGGTGCTCGGCAACCCGCTGAACAGCGCGCTCTGGCTGATGGAGAAGGGCCTGACCTTCGAGCCCGGGCAGGTGATCAGCGTCGGGTCCATCGGCCCGCTGCTGCCGCCCGCCAAGGCCAAGGGCACCGCGACCGTCACCTACAAGGGCCTTCCCGGCGACCCCGCGGTGACCGTCCACTTCGAATAGGGCCGGGCGGGCGCCCCCGGCGAGGGACGCCCGCGGGCTACTCGGCCGCCTCGCTCGAGGAGGACGGCTTCTGGTCCGCCGTCTCCTTGGAAGGCCGTGGATGGCGGGTCAGCACCGGCGCGTAGACGTCCGGCGGTCCGCCGTCCGGTTCCGGGCTCTTGGGGGTCTCTGCCGGCACGATCGGCGGGATCGCCGGCGGGCGGGCGGCATCGGCCTCGCGCGCGCCGTCCTCGGTCGTTCCCCGGCGCGGGCGGGCGATCACCGGGGCCCAGACGTCCGGTGCCTCCTGCCCGTCCTCGGCCGCCGCCGCTTGGGGCGCCGTCTCGACGGGCGCCGACGCGGTGCCTTCGGCGGCGTCCGTCCGCCCGGTCGCCGTCGCGGCGGTGCGGCCGGGGAGGCGGTAGACCGCCGGTTCGTGCGTCTCCGCCGCCGCCGGCAGGATCATCCCGGGTGCGCCGGCGAGCGCCGGTTCCAGCTCGCGGCCGCGCAGGCGGCGGACGGAGCGGGACACCGTCTCCGGCATCGCCAGCATCACCGGGATCACCACCAGCGTGAGGATCGTCGAGAAGGCGAGGCCGGCGATGATCGCGGTCGAGAGCTGCACCCACCAGATCGAGGTGATGCCGCCGACGGAGATCGTCCGGGTGAAGAAGTCGAGGTTCACCTGCGTCGCCATCGGGATGAGGCCGGCGATGGTGGTGATCGTCGTCAGCAGGATCGGCCGGACGCGCTGGGCGGCGGTCGCGAGCGTCGCCGTCAGCAGGTCCGGCTGCTCCAGCCGCTCGCGGTTGAACGTGTCGATCAGCACGATCGCGTTGTTCACGACGATGCCCGCGAGCGCGATGATCCCCGTCCCCGTCATGATGACGGAAAACTTCTGGCCCGTGATCGCCATCCCGAGCAGCACGCCGAACGCGGAGAGGACGATCGTCAGGAGCGTCAGTCCGGTCTGGTAGAAGCTGTTGAACTGCGTCACCAGCACCAGGAACATCATCACCAGCGAGGCGACCATCGCCTTCATGAGGAAGTCGAATGCCTCGGCCTGGTCCTCGTTGGCGCCGCGGAAGGTGAAGGTCACGCCCTGCGGCCAGTCCTGGGTCTTCAGCCAGGAGTCGATCTCGGCGATCTTCTGGTTCTGGTCGAAGCCTTCCGCCTCCAGAACGTCGGCCTTCACCGTCATGGCGAACTGCCCGTCGACGCGTGCGATCGAGGAGACGCGCTGCTGAGGGTTCACGTCGATGAAGTTGATGATCGGCACCTGGCCGAGGCTCGTCTGAAGCCGGAGGTCCGCGAACTGGTGCAGGTTGCGCTCCGCCTCGGGGTAGCGCACGCGGATGTCGATCTGATCCTCCGAATCGTCCGGCTGGTACTCGGTGAGGAGGACGCCGTTGGTGACGAGCTGGATGATCTGACCGACCGTGGTCACGTCCGCGCCGAACCGGCCGGCCTCCTCGCGGTCGACGTCGAGCTGCCACTCGATGCCGGGGAGGGGCCGGTCGTCCTCCACGTCCCGGAGCCCCTCGACCGTCTCGACGTGGTCGCGCACGCGCGCCGTCGCCGCGACGACCTGGTCATAGGACTCGGAGGTGATCTGGAGCTGGATGTCCTTGCCGGTCGGCGGGCCGCCCTCGATCTTGCGCACCTCGACCTTGATGCCGGCGAAGTCGGTCCGGTTGCGGATGTCCTCGAAGATCTCCGCGGCGGGACGGCGGCAGCAGTATTTGACCAGCTCGATCTGGAGCTGGCCGATGATGTCGGCGGGCTTGTCCTGCACGCTGCCGATCTGCGAGCCACCGCCGCTGCTGCCGCCGGACGGGTAGGCGTTGGTGACGACGTTGTCGACGCCGTCCACGGCGAGCACCTCGCGCTCCACCTCGCGCACCAGCGAAAGCGCCTCGCGCGCGCTCATGTTGCCGCGCGCCGAGATCATCGCCACCGCGACGTCCGGCTCCTCGTCGACGAAGAACTCGACGCCCGCCGCGTTCTGCTGGAAGACGGTGAGCACCCCGAAGGCCACGCCCACGACCACCACGACGGTGAGGATGATGCCGAACGTGTTGCCGGCGAGGAGCCGCAGGCCGCCAACGTAGAGCCGCGCCACACCGGTCAGTCTGGTGACGTCGAACGGTCCCTCGTGCGGCGTCAGCACCGGCTTGGCGCGCGAGCGGCCCCAGCGGTTCGCGAGCGAGGTCGCGATGACCGTCGCCACGATGAACCCGACGATGGCCGCCAGGATCTGGAGCGGCATCGGCGCGGCGCCGAGGACGATCATCGCCCCGCCCGCGACCACCGTCCCGGAGAAAAGGCCGATGATCAGCGCGTTGGAAAGCACGGCGCCAACCACCGGCAGGAACACCATCGCCGTGACGAGCGCCACGGTGAGGACGATGATCACCATCACCGGCAGGTAGCTCATGAATTCGCCCGCGACGCCCGGCCACAGGAGCATCGGCAGGAAGGCGATCAGCGTCGTCGCCGTGGACGAGATCAGCGGCCAGACCATGAGGTGCGCGGCCTCGCGGAAGGCCTGCGGGCGGTCGACGCCCTCGGCGATCCTTCGGTCCGCGTACTCCACGACGACGATGGCGCCGTCGACGAGGAGGCCCACGCAGAGCACCAGGCCGAACATCACCATCATGTTGACGGTCATGCCGAGGCCGGAGAGCACCGCGAAGCCGAACAGGATCGACGTCGGGATGGCGATGCCGACGAGGAGGGCCGAACGGAAGCCGAGCGCGGCCACGATGACGATCATCACCAGCACGATGGCGGTGGAGATCGACGCCTCGAGCCCGCCCAGCACCTCGTAGATGAAGGAGGACTGGTCGAGCAGGTAGTCGACCTTGATCGCGTCCGGCCAGTCCGCCGTCGCGTTCTCGACGACGTCGCGGACCGCCTGGTTGTTCTCGATGATGTTCTCGCCGATCCGCTTCACGACATCGATGGTGATCGCCGGCCGGCCGTTCACGCGCGTGAACGTCGTCGGGTCCTTGAAGGTGCGGCGCACCTCGGCGATGTCGCCGACCGTCACGACGCCTTCGGCGTTCGACTTGATCACCATGTTGTAGACGTCGCCGGCGTCCTCGATCAGTCCGGGGACCTTGACCGAGAACCGGCCCTCGCCGGTGTCTAGGAAGCCGGCCGGCACGAGCGCGTTGTTGTTCTGCAGCGCCTGCAGCAGCTCCAGCGGCTGGACGCGGTAGGACTCCATCGCGGTACGGTCGATGAGGACCTCGAGCTGCTCCTCGCGCGAGCCGGAGAGGTCCGCCGACAGCACCGACGGCACGGCCTCGACCGCGTCCTTCAGCCGCCGCGCGCGCTGGTAGAGGGTGCGCTCCGGCACGTCGCCCGACAGCGCCACGATGATCGTCGGCACGAGGGAGAAGTTGGTCTCGGTGATCGTCGGCTCGTCGGCGTCGGCCGGAAGGTCCGCCTGGGCGCGGTCCACCTTGTCGCGCACGTCCGCGAGCGCCTCGTCCTTGTCGAAGTCGGCGTTGAATTCGAGGACGATGCCGGCGTGTCCCTCGGAGGCGGTGGCCTTGATCTCCTTCAGCCCGTCGAGGCCGCGGAGCTGCGTCTCCATGGGCTTGACCAGGAGGCGGTTCGCGTCCTCCGGGGAGATGCCCTGCTGGGTGATCGAGACGTAGAAGACCGGAACGTCGATGTCCGGATTCGCCTCCTTCGGGATCGTCGCATAGATGAACGCGCCGGCCCCGAGGAGGAAGACCAGCAGCGTCAGGATCGTCCGCGGACGATCGAGGAGGCCGTCGAGGATGCTGTTCATGTGGCGTCGGCCTCCGCGACGGGATCGACGGTCTGGCCCTCGACCACATACTCCTGGCCGACGGTGATGATCGTCACGGTTTCGGGCAGGCCGGTCACCCAGAAGCCGTCCGAGTCCTGCATCGCGATTTTCACGGGCATGAACCGGACCCGGTTGTCCGTGTCCACGGTGCGCACGCCGATCTGCCCGGAATCGGCGAGCGTGAGGACGCCCGGCGACAGGCGGTGCGCCTTCACCGTCGTGAGCGGGATGTGCGCCTCGGCCGTCACGCCGTCGCGCAGCGCGCCGTCGGGGTTGGGGACGGTGAGCTCCACCGTGAAGGTGCGTGTGTCCGCGTCGGCGGTGCGCGAGATGTAGGAGACGGAGCCGCTGATCGCTTCGCCGGTGACGAGGTCGATGTTCGCCTCCGAGCCCATGTGCACTGCCGAGATGTCCCGCTCGGAGATCTGCCCGGTGACGATGATCGGGTCGGCGTCGACGATGGTGGCGCAGACGCCGCCGATCGCCAGCATGGCGCCGACCTCGCCGAGCGGCTCCTGCACGGTGCCGGAGATCGGGGCGAGGATCGTCGTGCGGCTCAGCTCCTCCTGCGCCTCGGCGACGGAGGCCTGGGCCGCGTCGAGGGCGGCCTTGGTGGCGGCGACGCGCGTCTGGGACTCGAAGCCGCGCCCGCTCAGCTTGCTGGCGGCATCGTAGTCGAGCTGCGCCTTCTCCTCCTCGGCCCTGGCGCGGGCGAGCTGGGCGGCGCGCACGCCCTTGTCCAGCTCGCACAGCACGTCACCGGCCTTCACGTGCGAGCCGCGGTCGACCGGCCGCTCGGCGATGCGCGCGGTGGTCTCGGCAGCGACGTCGACGAGGGCGTCGGCACGGGTGCGTCCGCGCATCGTCAGCAGCCGGCCGCGTTCCTCGGCCTGGACGGTGCGGGTGCGCACGCGGAAGGCCTCCTCGTTGGCCTCGGCGCGCTCGGCCGGCGGTCGGGGCGTCGCCTCCTGGGCGGTGCCGGCGATGATGAGGTGGCCGCTCGCCATCCACGCGGCGATCCCTGCGGTCATCAGCCCGGCGAGCAAGAGTTTTCCGTTCATGGCACTGTCACTCCGCCGCGTCGGCAATGTCGGTCTGGGACATGGCGATCAGCGTCTCGCCGTGGGTCTCCAGAAAGTCGAGGTGGGCGCTGAGGCAGTTCTCTCCGTACGCCGCCGCCCAGCCCAGCGCGTCGCAGTGGGGGGCGCCGTCCTTGTCCGCCTCGTCGACGGCGGCCCGGATCGCGGCGATTTCGTCGCGAAGGCCCTGCATCCGCTCCTCGATCGCGGCCTGGATGACGTGGCGCGGAAGGCGCGGCGCGAAGGTCGACAGGAGGAGGAACCGCGAGCGGTAGACGTCCGGCCCCGGCGACTGCGACAGGGTCGCAAGGAAGGTGGCGCGGCCGGCGTCGGTGATCGAATAGACCTTGCGGGAGGGGCGGCCGGACTGGATCTCCTCCCGCACGGTGACGAGCTCGTGGTGCGCGAGGCGGGCGAGGGCGGGGTAGATCGAGCCGTAGCTGGCGTCGACGAACCAGCGGTGCCGCCCCTCGAGCGACTCCTTCTTGATCTCGTAGCCGGTTCGCTCGCCATCGAACAGGATCGCGAGGCACAGCATGGCGACGGGGCTCAGGGTTTCGGCGGCCAAGTTGCCCTCGATTCGGAATATGTCGGCCCGATATATCTCGCCCCGAAATATAGTTTTTGGAAACGCTGATGCAATCCGGGGACGCGATTATGACGTGTGTCGCGGGATGCGCGCTGAGTGCGCCTCGCGACTTGATTGCGCGGGCGTGTGCGCATACGTTCGCGACCGGAACCGAATGTTTGACTACGAAGAACGAGGTGGCACACGCGGATGGCTCAACACCGCCCCCTGACCCGCACGATCGATGACGTCGTGGACGAGGATTTCATCGCCGAAATGCCGGCAGCGACCGCATCGGCCGATGAGCACATGATGTTGCGTGACGGCGTTCGCTGCGCCGGCGCGCACATCATCGTTGACGTCTACGGTGGGGAGCGCCTGGACGATCTGGCGCACATCGAGGAGACGCTGAAAGAGTGCGTCGAAGTGGCCGGTGCCACCCTCCTTCACGTGCATCTGCACCACTTTGACGAGAATGGTGGTGTGTCCGGCGTCGCGGTCCTGGCGGAGAGTCACATCTCGATCCACTCCTGGCCCGAGCACCGGTACGCCGCGCTCGACATCTTCATGTGCGGCGAGACCGAGCCGCAGGCTTGCATCGAGGTGCTGCGCAAGGCGTTCTCGCCGAGCCACATCGCCGTCAGCGAGTTCCTGCGCGGCCGCGGGCTTTGACGGCGCCGGCCGGCGCAGGGTGGATCACGGAAGCCGTCAATGAGGAGGCGGGGTTCCGCACCTCGCTGAAAGTGACCCGGGCGGTGCGCGAGGTGCACGGCGAGCAGACGCTCGTCGTGTTCGACAATCCGAGCTTCGGCCGCGTCCTCACCCTCGACGGCGCCATCCAGGTCACCACCGGGGACGAGTTCGTCTATCACGAGATGATGTCGCACGTGGCGCTCTTCGCCCACGGCGCGGTGCGCGACGTCCTCGTCCTCGGCGGGGGCGACGGCGGCGTGGCGCGGGAGGTACTGCGTCACCCGGTGTCGCGCGTCACGCTGGTGGAGATCGACCGCGCCGTCGTCGACCTCATGGTGAGCGAGATGCCGTCCATCTCGAGAGGGGCCTTCGACGACCCGCGCCTCGACCTCGTGATCGACGATGGGGCCCGCTTCGTGCGCGAGGCGGAGGCGGAATTCGACGCGATCATCGTCGACTCGCCTGATCCGATGGGGGCCGGCGCGGCGCTCTTCACGTCCGCCTTCTATGCCGACTGCCGGCGGCTGCTGCGGCCGGGGGGCGTCATGGTCTGCCAGTCCGGGATGCCGTTCCTGACCGGCGGCTGGTTCGGCGGCCATGCCGAGACGCTGCGCGGGGTCTTCGAGGACGTCGCGTTCTTCCTGTCGACGGTGCCGAGTTACACCGGCGGGCCGATGGCGCACGCTTTCCTGTCGACGGACCCGTCGTTGAAGTCCGTCTCCGAGGCGACCCTCGAGAAGCGGGCGGAGGGGCTGGGCCTTGCCACGCGCTACTGGACGCCGGCGGTGCACCGTGCGGCCTTCGCGCTCCCGCCCTACATCGCCGACCTGGTGGCCCCGCCCGCTCCGCTGACGCCGGAGGGGTAGGGACCGTCGCCGGACGCCTACACGTACCCCTCGCTGCGCAGCGAGATGTACGTGTTGGCGCCGATGATGATGTGGTCGTGCACCGCAAGCCCCAGCGGCCGCGCCCCGTCGATGATCTTCGCGGTGACGGCAATGTCCGCCCGCGATGGGGCCGGGTCACCGGACGGATGGTTGTGGATCAGGACGATCGCGCTCGCGCCGAGCTCCAGCGCCCGCTTCAGCACCTCGCGCGGGTAGACCGGCGTGTGGTCGACGGTCCCCGCACCGGCACATTCCGACACCAGCATCTTGTTCTTCTTGTCGAGGTAGAGGACGTGGAACTCCTCCCGCTCCAGCCCGCGCAGTCTGGCACGGTAGAAGTCGACCACGGCGTCGGTCGAGCTGAGGACGACGCGGTCGGCGAGGGCGTCGTGGGTCAGCCGCTCGGCCGCCGCGCGGATCAGCCGGAAGTCGCCGACGACACGCTCGCCGACGCCGCTCACGTCCATCAGCCGCGCGGCGGGGGCGGCGAGAACCGCGGCGAAGGAGCCGAACTCGGCGATCAGCGCCTTGGCGATCGGCTTCGTGTCGCGGCGTGGGATGGAGCGGAAGAGGAGAAGCTCGAGGAGTTCGTATTCCGGTAGCGTCTCGCCGCGGTCGAAGCGCGCCCGCAGCCGGTCGCGATGCCCGCTCGACAGGTCGACGCTGATGCGGCGCTGCCCCTCGTCGCCACTGGCTCTCGCCGGCGCGTCCGGCCCTTCTCCGAAAAGCTCCGCCTGGTTGGCCTCCGGATGCCGAGCGGGATCGTCCCCGGCGGGATGGCGGAGCCGGGCAGGGCGCTCCGCCGAAGCGGCCGGATCGTCCCGGGCAGTCTCGGATGAACGGCGCGCCTCGTCCGGCGATGACCTGGTCTCCGGCGGCGTGGCGGTTGTGGGGGAGGTTCGCTTACGCGCCGGTTGCCCGCTGCCCGACTGGGCGGCGTGGGCCGAGATCGCGGCGCGAAGCAGGGTCAGTGCAGCGCTCGAAACCCGCTCTGTGCCGCGGTCCTGCTCGGCCATGGATCCACCCCCGTTCTCGAGGGAAGATTACTTTAGATTGCACCGAAGATGCAATCTCTGATTGGTTAGTCGGTGACGACCATGTGCGGGGAGAACGTGAAGATCTCGCACCCGTCCTCGGTGATGCCGACGGTGTGCTCGTACTGCGCCGACAGCGAGCGGTCGCGCGTCACCGCCGTCCACCCGTCCGACAGGACCTTCACGTGCGGTCGGCCGAGGTTCACCATCGGCTCGATGGTGAAGATCATCCCCGGCTGCAGCCGCACACCGTCACCGGGACGGCCGTAGTGCAGGATGTTCGGCATGTCGTGGAACAGCCGGCCAACGCCGTGGCCGCAGAACTCACGCACCACGGAGCAGCGCTCGCCCTCGACGTAGGTCTGGATCGCGTAGCCGATGTCGCCGGTGGTGTTGCCCGGGACGGCGGCCTTCACGCCGAGGTCGAGCGCCTTGAGCGTCACGTCCAGCAGACGGTCGGCCGCGCGGCGGATCTGCCCGACGCGGTACATACGGGACGAATCGCCGTGCCAGCCGTCTAGGATGAAGGTCACGTCCACGTTGAGGACGTCGCCTTCCTTCAGCGGCTTGGGGGACGGGATGCCGTGGCAGACCACGTGGTTGATGGAGGTGCACGTCGCGTGGCGGTAGCCACGGTAGTACAGCGTCGCCGGAATGACGTCGTGCTTCTCGGCGAAGGCCATGACGAACTCGTCGATGGCCTCCGTCGTGGTGCCGGGGACGATGAAGTCCTCCAGCTCGTCGAGGCATTTCGCGGTCAGCGACCCGGCGGCGTGCATCGCGGCGAAGGCGTCCTTGCCGTAGATCCGCACCTGGCCCGTGTTGCGAGCAGGCGCGACGTCCGCATCAATAAACTCCACCATGTCCGCCGTGCCTCCTTCCGCTGGACTTATCTCGGCGTTTTGGCGGCGAAACGCAAGGTGTCAGGCGGCCACGCGGGCAGCTTGGCTCAATTGCACGTCGGTCATGCCGTCCAGAATCGGGATCAGGCCGTCCGCGTGGATGCCTTCCGGCGATATGCTGCACCTCAGCGCAGCGAAACGGACCCCGGCGGCGAGCGCCCTGTCGAAGCCTTCGCCGTATGCCGTATCGATATGCCGGGCGAGACGGAAGACGTCGCAGTCGCCGCGCTGGATGAGGAAGACCGTCAGCGCGTCGTCGCCCGCCGCCACGACGTCCGCCAGCGCGCCGAGGTGCTTGGCGCCGCGCGCGGTGACGCAGTCGGGGAACGAGGCCTCGCCGGGCCGCTCCAGCATGTGGACGTTCTTGATCTCGATGAAGGTGCGCCGCCCGTCCTCGCCGGTCACGAGGATGTCGATCCGCTCCGCCTTGCCGTACTTCACCTCCGGCCGGATCTCGCCGGCCGCGGGGAAGGGGGCGACGCGGGCGCGCGCCAGCGCGAGGGCGACGCGGTTGGGGTTCTGCGTGTTGGCGCCGACCCAGACGCCGTCCGCCTCGACCGCCTCCAGCGTGTGCCGGTAGCGCCGCTTCGGGTTGTCCGACACCGACAGCAGGACGCGCGCGCCCGGGTTCGTGAGGCCCGTCATCGCCCCGGTGTTGGGGCAGTGGGCGGTGATCATGGTGCCGTCGGGGAGGGCGACGTCGAGCATGAAGCGCTTGCGGCGCTCGACCCACGTGCCTTCGACGAGAGGACCGAAAGGATAAGCCAGCATGGCCCAAGTCTGCCGCCCGCTCCCCCCGCCCGGAAGGGGCCGGCGGAGGGGTGTCCCGGTTATGCACGGGTAAGGCGCGCCGGCGGGGGCCGTGCCGAACACCGGTGAGCCCCGTCAGGCCGTCCGCGCCTCGCCCAGCACGGCGTGGACCGGCTCGACCCGCAGGGTCGCCCCGTCGACGCCGACGACGCGCACGCGCTCGCCCGCCGGCAGATCCGGCCCGGTCACGCGCCAGAGGCTGTCGCCCCAATGGGCGCGGCCGTGCCCGGCGACGATGGGCTCGGCGAGCACGAGCTCGCGCCCGACATAGGCCGTCAGGTCGCGGTTGACGCGGTCGGCACCGTCGTCGAAGCGCCGCGCGGCGAGGAAGCGGGCGCCAATCACGCTGACCGCCGCGAAGCCGATGAAGGCCACCATCTGCCCCTCCCAGCCGAGGCCGCTGCCGAACGCCGGCGGCCAGGCGAGCGCCGCAAGTCCCGTCGCCGAGGCGGCCGCGCCGAACCAGATCAGGTTGATCCCCGGCAGCACCACCTCGGCAATGAGGAACAGCGCCCCAACGATGAACCACGCGTAGGGGCCGAGGTCGCGCAGGACGGCGAGGAGGAGCATCACCTCAGCGCCCTCCCAGGTCGTGCCGCGCGAGCCGCTCGGCGAGCGCCTCCGTCGCCTCGCTGATGCGCCGGAACCGGTCCGTACGCACGCCCTCCTGCGGGGCTGCTGTCGCGGCGGCGTCTGCCTCGCGGGCCGGGCCGGCGGGCGGGACGGCGCTCTGCGGCGCGGCCGCGGTCTCCGCCGCGCGGGTGACGCCGGAGAGGCGCGCGTTGATGTCGCTCCAGGGGTCGGTGGCCGGGGGCGGCGGCGTGGGGGGACTGGCGCCTGCGGGGTGCGGGCCGAACGCCTCGCGGGCGATCTCGGCGATGCCGGCGAGGGAGCCGAGCGTCGCCACGGCATCGACCGGCAGGATCAGCGTGCGCTGGTTGGGCGCCGCCGCGAGGTCGCGCAGCGCGCCGACATACTTGTCCGCCACGAAGTAGTTGATCGCCTGCACCGAGCCCTTGGCGATCGCCTCGGACACGGACGTGGTGGCGTTCGCCTCCGCCTGGGCGGCGCGCTCGCGCGCCTCGGCGTCGCGCAGCGCGGCCTCCCGCCGGCCCTCGGCCGCGAGGATCAGCGACTGCTTCTCGCCCTCGGCGCGGGCGATGGCGGCGAGGCGGGCGCCGTCCGCCTCCAGCACGAGGGCGCGCTTCTCGCGCTCGGCCTTCATCTGCCGCGCCATCGCGGCGGTGAGGTCGGGCGGCGGGTTGATGTCCTTGATCTCGATGCGGGTGATCCTGACGCCCCACGGGTCCACCGCCGAGTCCACCACGCGCAGGACCCGCGAGTTGATCTCGTCGCGGTTCGACAGCAGCTCGTCGAGGTCCATCGACCCCATGACGGAGCGGATGTTGGTCATCGTGAGGTTCAGGATCGCGACCTCGAGGTCGGTCACCTCGTAGGCGGCCTTCGCCGCGTCCAGCACCTGGAAGAAGGTCACGCCATTGGCCGTCACCGTGGCGTTGTCCTTGGTGATGACCTCCTGGCTCGGCACGTCGAGCACCTGCTCGCGCATGTTGATCTTGTCGCCGATGCGCTCCACGAACGGGGTCAGGATGCTGAGCCCCGGGCGAAGGGTGCGGGTGTAGCGGCCGAACCGCTCCACCGTGTAGTGCATGCCCTGCGGCACGGTCTTCACCGCGGCGACGATGACCACGAACACCAGGATCGCCGCGGCGATCAAGTAGAGATTGATCCCTAGATTCAAGTCGAACATGGGACGTCCTTCGATGAAGCCACTCCAAAGATGGGCACATTGCGCGAGACGCACAACGCGCAGGTCCGTGAACATCGCCGCCGGTCCCGCGAACTTCGCTCATCTTTCGGCGTCGGACCTCATTGTGACCAAATTTGGCCACTAACCTCCGCGAGGCGGCCCTGGAAGGGTCCAGCGGCACGCTGGAGGTCGAGCCATGGATCAGGAAAGCCTGTCCAAGCTGAAGACCGCGCTTCACTTCGTCTGGAACAGCGGCGACTACGAAACGGTGGCCCGCACGCTGGAGCCGGGCGCCGCGGCCTTCTTCGACCGCCTCGCGGTCGGTCCGGGCGACCGGATCCTCGACGTCGCCTGCGGGACCGGGCAGATCGCGCTGCCCGCGGCGCGGGCCGGCGCGAAGGTCACCGGCCTCGACCTCTCCGAGAACAACATCGAGAAGGCGAACGCCCTCGTCCACGCCGGCGGGCTCGAGGTGAAGCTCGACGCCGGCGACGTCGAGGACATGCCCTACAAGGACGAGACCTTCGACCTCACCGTCAGCCTCATCGGGGCGATGTTCGCGCCGCGCCCGGAGCGGGCCGCCGCGGAGATGCTGCGGGTGACGCGGCCCGGCGGGCGCCTCGTCATGGGCAACTGGGCGGACGGCGGGTTCATCGCGTCCTTCTTCGCGGCGCTCGCGAAGTATGCGCCGATGCCGGACATACCCTCGCCGCTCCTGTGGGGAGACGAGGCGACCGTCCGCGACCGCTTCGCAAAGGGCGTCGCCTCGCTCGCCCTGTCACGGCATCCTTACCGGATCGAGTATGGCACGCCCGTGCCGGAGACGGTGGAGCACTATTTCAACGATTTCGGCCCGTCGATGGTCGCCGTCGCCGATCTCGACCCGGACGACCGCGAGGATCTGCGCGAGGACCTGGAGGCCCTCTTCACGCGCCACAACATCGGCACCGCCGAGGCGGTCGTGATCGAGGCCGAGCTTCTCGACGTCGTCGCCGTCCGCGCCTAGGAGGCGCACCGGCACGACGGCGCGGGCCGCATCGGCTCACGCGCGCGCCCCGCGCGACCGGCGCTATTGCGCCGGTTCGGTGACCGGCGGGATCGCCTTCAGGTAGGCGGCGACCGCCTCGCGGTCCCCGGCCGGGACGTGGCCCCAGTTGGTGACCACCGGCGACATCGATCCGCCGACCGAATCGAAGTCGGGCGTGAAGCCCGTCTCGAGCAGGTAGGCGATGTCGGAGGCCGGCCAGTCGCCGATCCCGGCGCTCGACGGCGTGATGTTGGGGACGGTCCCGTCGCCGTCGGGGTTCGGCGCCCCGGCGAGCCAGCGTGCCGGATCCATCGCGAACAGCGTCGTGCGCGGGGTATGGCATTCGCCGCAGTGACCGAGCGCGACCGTGAGGTAGTAGCCGCGCTGCACCGTGTCGTCGGCGCCGTCAGGCACGGGCGGCGGGTCGGTGAGCGCGAAACGCTTCCAGAGGCCGATGGGGCGGCGCCAGCTGAACGGGAAGGGCAGCCCGGTCGCCTCCGCCGCGTTGTCGGACGGCGGCAGCGTCGCCATGAACGCGCGCAGGTCCGCGACGTCCTGCGGACGCATGTTGCGATACGAGGCCCACGGGAAGGCGGGGGTATAGTGCGTCCCCTCCGGCGAGATGCCGCGCAGGAGCGCGTTGGCGAACTCGGCGTCCGACCATTCGCCGATCCCCGCCGCGGACGGCGAGATGTTCGGCGCGACGATCGGGCCGAGCGGCGTCTCCAGCGCGAGCCCGCCGGCGAGGACGAGGCGGTCGTCGCCCGTCGCGCCCGGCGCGGCATGGCAGGCCGCGCAGCCCCCGGCCCAGAACACGGCCTCGCCCCGCGCCGCGTCGCCGCCGGTCGGCACCTCCGCCGCCGGCAGCGGCTGTGGCGCGGTGAGGAACCAGAACCCCGCGGCGCCGGCGGCGATCACCACCGCGAGGGCGACCAGCTTGCGCATGGCAAATCACTCCGTCGGGGCGCCGACGATCGGCGCCCGGCAGCTTCGGGACGGCTGGAAAGGACCGGCCGCGTGTCAGTTCTTGGGACGGCGATAGGTCTCGTGGCACGCCTGGCAGGCGCCGCCGACGTCGCGCATGACCGAACGCAGACCGTCGAGGCTCTCGCCGGCCGGTCCCTTGGAGGCCTCGGCGACGGCGACGAGCTTCTCGCCCTTCTCGTCGAAGTCGGCCTTGTTCTCCCAGATGGCGGGGAGGGCGCGCGTCTCGTGCCCGGTCTCGGTCCCCTCGGGGAAGAGCTCGAGGAACGGCGGGACCTTGGCGATGAAGATGTCGAGCGACTGGGTCGCGGCGGCGGCGTCGTAGGGACGCTCGCCCTTCGCCATTCCGCCGAGGACGCCCATGGCGTCGCCGACACTCTTCATGATCTCCTGCCGTTCGGCCTGAGGCGAGCCGCCCTGCGCGTTGGCGTTGCGGGCCGGGGTGAGGGCGACGGACAGGGCAAGCGCGGCGATGCCGGCTGCGGCGAGGGACTTTTGCATCGATTGCTCCGGGTCGACGTATCGCGAGTGCGCCCGGCCACACCGCCGTGCGCGCCGGAACCAGACCGAGGCTAATTCGGAGTTTGTCCAAATCAACGTGCGCGCCGATCTCGTTTCCGTGATCACACGACCGTCATCGCGCGGGAACAGGCCGTGACGCCCCAACAAGAGCCGGCGCACGGTCCGGGCGATCCGAGGGCGGGAGTTTCGAAACCGGTTGATTGCGCGGCCGATGCGGCGGTCCCGATCGATCGCGCCTTTTCCTCGAAACGCCCTGCCGTCCGGGGGCTCGCCGCCGCCCGGCGGCATCCGGACGCGCGATCCGCAGCATTTCGGTTGTGGATGAACTGGAGGGCCGGCCCGGGCGGCTCCCGTCGCCGCGCCCGTGTCCGGCCCCGCCGGCATCGGTGCCTGGCCGAGCGGTGCGGCGGGGACGTGCGGAGCGCCGATGGCGACCTTGCGCCGCAGGCGGGCGCCTCGGCCGCTCGCGGCGGCGCGGGGCATTTGGCCGGCGCGGATCGGTCGGCCGCGTGGCGCAAACGAAAACGGCCTGGCCCCGGGGTCGGGACCAGGCCGTCGATGTCGTGACGGGTCCGGCTGGTTAGGCCGACTGGGTCTCGGACTCGGCCGGGGCGTCGCCGGTGTCTTCCGGGGTCGGCTCCATCAGTTCCTCGACCGGGGCCTCCACGGCAACCTCCTCGGCGCCGTTCTCGGACAGCTCCGGCTCCATCGGCACGTCCTCGGCCTCGCCGAGATCGTAGCCCGAATCACCCTGCGAGCGGAGCAGACCGTCGAGCGCGGCGCGGGCGATCAGGTCGCAGTAGAGCGTGATGGCGCGCGCGGCGTCGTCGTTGCCCGGGATCGGGTAGGTGATGCCCTCGGGGTCGCAGTTGGTGTCGAGGATCGCGACGATGGGGATGTTCAGACGGCGGGCTTCCTGGATGGCGATGGACTCGCGGTTCGTGTCGATCACGAACACGATGTCCGGCACGCCGCCCATCGACTTGATGCCGCCGAGGTTCCGCTCGAGCTTCTCGCGCTCACGGTCGAGGTTGAGGCGCTCCTTCTTGGTGAGGCCCTGGGCCTCGCCCTGCATCATGTCCTCGAGGTTGTTGAGGCGACGGATCGAGTGGCTGATGGTCTTCCAGTTCGTCATCATGCCGCCGAGCCAGCGGGCGTTGACGTAGTACTGGGCGCACTCGGTCGCGGAGGTGGCGACGGCTTCCTGGGCCTGACGCTTGGTGCCGACCATCATCAGGCGGCCGCCCTTGGCCACCGTGTCGGACACGGCCTTCAGCGCCTGGTGCAGCAGCGGAACCGTCTGCGCGAGGTCGATGATGTGGATGTTGTTGCGCGAACCGAAAATGTAGTCCTGCATCTTCGGGTTCCAGCGGTGCGTCTGGTGACCGAAGTGGACGCCAGCTTCGAGGAGCTGACGCATCGTGAAATCGGGCAGTGCCATATCTGTCTCTATCCGGTTGAACCGCCGCGAGCGCTGGCCCCGCTCATCGGGGCACCGGAGATTCGCTCACGTGTGGGATGGCGGGCCATATACGTGACCAAAGCGGCGAGTGCAACCGTCAATGGCAGCCTCGCGCCGGTCCGTCATGGCCCGCCGCAGCGGGCTCAACGTCCCGCGGGCGGCCGGTGGATCAGGATGTCGTAGCCGCACAGGAGCACGGTCACGGCGAGGACGAGGCCGAGATCGAGCCGCGGCACGAACCAGATCAGGATGAAAAGAAAGCCGCACAGCACCGCGAAGGCGACGACGGAGAGGGTGCGTTCGAGCATCAGGACGGCTCCCCTTGGCCGAGGATGAGGTTTTGCAGCCAGGCTGCGGTGCGCAGGAGGCGCGCGTCGTCGCCTCTGCGGCCGACGAGCTGGAGGCCGATGGCGCGCCCGTCCGCCGCCGCAAGCAGCGGCAGCGTGACGGCCGGCAGGCCGAGGAAGGCGAGCGCGAGGTTGGCGTCCGCCGGTCCGACGGCGCCCACCCGGGGCGACACGGCGGTCAGGATCACGTCGCACCGGTCGAGGATCGCGCCGAGCCCTGCGCCAAGCACGGTGCGCCAGTCGAGCGCCGTGAGGTACTCGCGCGCCGTGACGGCCTCGCCCTCCGCGACGAGCGCGGTCACGGGCGCGGGCAGGGCTTCACCGTGACGCTCCACCGTGCCGTGGAGGGTCTTGGCGGCCTCGGCGGACAGGATCCGGCGGGCCTGTGGCACCGCCTCGCCGAAGATCGGCGGCAGGGGCGCCTCGAAGACGCGGCTCCCGATGGCCCCGGCCAGCTCGGCGAACGCCTCGCGGATGTCGGCGTCCGCCTCGTCCCACCACAGCGGCGGGACGACGGCGATCGTGGGCGTCACCAGCGGCGTCCCCGACGTCGCGGCCCTGAGGCCGGGCGGCGGGGCGGGCATTGCGAACGCGGTGTGCTCGTCGGGCGCGAACAGCGTGTCCGCGACCATCGCCGCGCCCGTCAGGTCCGTGGCGAGGATCGTCGGCGCGGCGAGGGTGGGCGAGGCGGCATAGGCGCCGCGCATCGGCACCCGGCCGGCCGACGGACGGTAGCCGACGACGGCGTCCGCCGCGGCGACCGCGAGCGCCGACCCGTCGTTGCAGGTGGTGACGGCCGCGGGGGCGAAGCGCATCCGCACCGGCCCCGCGGCCTCCGCGGCGATGCCGATGCCGAAGGCCGGCGCGGTGCCCTTGCCGACGAGCACGGCACCCGCCTGGCGGAGCCGCTCGAAGAGGGCGGCATCGTGCTCCGGGACGCGCTCGGCGTGCCCGGAGAATCCCAGTCTCGTCGCGATCCGGGCGGTGTCGACCAGGTCGGAGACGACCACCGGGAGCCCGTGCAGCGCGCCGAGGGGCCGCCCGGTGCCGCGCCAGCGGTCCATCGAGGTGCCCTGCCGGCGCAGGTAGGTTCCGTCGAACCAGGCGAGCCCCGCTGCGTCCGCCGCTTCCACGCGGGTGGCGGCCGCGTTCGCGAGGTCCTCCGCGCGCATCGCCCCGGCGGCGATCCGCTCGACGAGGATCGGCGCCGGAAGGTCCATGAGACGCGGGTCAGCGCCCATAGAACAGCTCCGGCAGGTAGTAGACCGAGCCCGGCACCAGGTAGACCACTGCCATCGCGATGAACACCATCAGCAGGAACGGCATGATACCCGCGAAGATGTGCGTCAGCTTCACCTGTGGTGGTGCGATGCCCTTGAGGTAGTAGGCCGACATCGCCATCGGCGGGGTCAGGAACGACGTCTGCAGGTTCAGCGCGACCAGGATGCCGAAGAACAGCGGGTCGATGCCGAAGATCTCCAGAAGCGGCAGGAAGATCGGCACGAAGATGATGATGATCTCCGACCACTCCAGCGGCCAGCCGAGCAGGAAGATGATGAGCTGGGCCAGCAGCAGGAACTGCAGCGGGGTGATGTCGAGCCCGGTCACGAACTCGGAGATGATCTGTTCGCCGCCGAGGTACGAGAACACCGAGGAGAAGGTGTAGGAGCCGACGAAGAGCCAGCACACCATCGCCGTGGTGCGCACCGTCAGGTAGACAGACTCGCGCAGCCGCTGGAACGTCAGCGCCCGGTAGCCGATCGCCAGCACGAGGCCGCCCAGCGCGCCGATCGCCGCCGCCTCGGTGGGCGTCGCGAGGCCGAAGAGGATCGAGCCGAGCACCGCCAGGATGAGGAAGGCGAGCGGCACGAACGACACCACGATCATCCGCAGCATCGTCGCCATCGGGATGTCCGGCACCTCCTCCTTGGTGGGGCGCGGCGCGGCGGACGGCTGCAGGATGGAGCGACCGACGACGTAGAGGAGGTAGAGCCCCACCAGGATGAGGCCCGGCAGCAGCGCGCCCGCATAGAGCCGCACGATGGAGACGCCCGATGCGGCCGCGTAGACGATCAGCATGATCGACGGCGGGATCAGGATGCCGAGCGTGCCGCCGGCGCAGATGATGCCGGAGGCGAAGGAGGGGTTGTAGCGCGCCTTCAGCATCGCCGGCAGCGCGAGCAGGCCCATCAGGGTCACCACCGCGCCGACGATGCCGGTGGCGGTCGCGAAGAGCGCGCAGGTGACGAGTGCCGCGACGCCCATGGAGCCCGGAATGCGCTTGGAGGCGATGTTGAGCGTCGAGAACAGCCGGTCGACGATGTTCGCCCGCTCGACGATGTAGCCCATGAAGAGGAACAGCGGCACCGCCGTCAGCACCTCGTTGCTCATCACCGTGTAGGTCTGGTTGATGAAGAGGTCGAAGATGCGGTTGTTGAGGAACCCGTCGAACCATAGCGACCACTGGTCCCAGCTCGTCGCCGTCTCGTCGAGCCGCAGGTACTGGCGCCATTGGCGCGCGGCGTCGAAGTAGGCGTAGTAGCCGAAGCCGATGCCCATCGCCATCAGCGTGAAGGCGATCGGGAAGCCGAGGAAGACCAGGACGATGAAGAGCCCCAGCATGGTGAGGGCGAGCTGGGGATCGGTCATGGATGGTTGCCCGCTTCGGCCTCGGCGGCCTTGTTCATCAGTTCGTCTTCGGTCTCGTGCACGTCCTCGTGCGCACGCATCCACTCACCGGTCTGGATGCACCTGATGGCGCGCAGGATCTCGGCGATCCCCTGGATGAAGAGGAGGATGCCGGCGGCGACGATGACCGTCTTGAATTGGAAGATCGGGATGCCCGCGGGGGAGTTGACGCTCACCTCGCCGTAGCGCCACGAGCGGCTCGCGTACTTCCAGCCGGCGAAGATCAGCGCCGTGACGCCGGGGAAGAAGAAGAAGAGATAGAGGGTGAGGTCGACGATCGCCTGCGTGCGCGGCTTCCACAGCCGGTACAGGAAGTCGCCCCGCACGTGCCCGCCCCGCGACAGGGTGTAGGCGCCGCCCATCATGAACAGTGTGCCGTAGTTGATGAACGAGACGTCGAACGCCCACGGGGTCGGGTCGTTCAGGACGTATCGAACGAAGACTTCGTAACTCGTCCCGATCGTCATCAGGATGATCAGCCAGGCGAATGCCTTGCCGAATGCCGCCGACAGCGCGTCGGCGAAGCGGATGAAGCTAGTCATGTGGCGTGCGCGGCTCCCCTCTCGTCGCATCGTGTGATTGGCCGGACCGGGCAAACTCCGGACCGGCTCGGCCGGCCGGTCCGGACCTTCCAGTGCGGCCCGGCATCATGCGCCGGGCCGCCTCGATGGGAGCGGGCGTCAGGAGGGGAGGACGCCCGGGAAGAAGTGGTTGTAGGCCAGACGGTAGTCGGGGGCGTTGAGAAGCTCGTAGTAGGTGACCCGCTCGACCCAGGCGCGCTGGCTGTCGAGGACCTTCTTGATGAACGGATCGGTCTCGAGCTGCTCGATCATCACCGACCATGCGTCGAGCTGCGCCGCAAGGATCGAATCCGGCGTCTGCTGGACGTTGACGCCGCCGTCCTTCAGCTTCTGCAGGTCGGACGAATAGTTGTCGAGCGCGAAGGCGGTGTTGGCCGTCGACGCGGCTTCGACGCCGTACTCCATGATTGCGCGGAGGTCGTCGTCGAGGTCCTCGAGGAAGTCGCGGTTGAAGAGGAACTCGAACGCCTCGGACGCCTGGTGGTAGGAGCCGAGATAGTAGTTGGTCGCCACGTCCTGGGCACCGAAGCGCATGTCGGACGAGGGGTTGTTGAACTCGAACGCGTCGATCACGCCGCGCTCCATGGCCGGTACGATTTCACCGCCCGGAAGCTGCGCCACGGACATGCCCATCGACTGCATCAGGTCGGCGGCGAGGCCGACGGTGCGGTACTTGAGGCCCTTGATGTCGTCCGCGCCGGAGACCGGGTTGGTGAACCAGCCGAACGGCTGGGCCGGCATCGGGAAGCCGAGCAGGCCGACGACGTTGAGGCCCATCATGTCCTGCGTCAGCTCCTTGTAGAGCTCGCGCCCGCCGCCCTGGTAGAACCAGGAGAGCATCGTCGTCGGGTTGCCGCCGAACACCGGGCCGGTGCCGAACAGGGACGCGGCCTTGTTCTTGCCGTACCAGTAGGCGCAGACCGAGTGCGCGGCGTCGAGCACGCCGTCGTTGACCGCGTCCATCACCTGGAACGCGGCGACGACCGCGCCAGCCGGCAGGAGGTCGACCTTGAGGCGGCCGCCGGACATCTGCTCCACGCGGTCGGTGTACTGGCGCGCCATGTCCATCCAGATGTCGGATGCGGGCCAGGACGTTTGCATTTTGACAACGATAGGCGACTGGGCGAGGACCGCCGGGGCGGCGAGGGTCGTCGCGGCGGCCGCGCCACCTGCGACCGCGCCGGTGCGCAGGAAGGAACGGCGGCTGAGCGGGCTAACCTTGGGTTTTGTCATTGTGTCTCCTCCAATCTGCCGGCTGACGGGCAGTGGAGCGATCAATAACAAAAACATTGCTTTCGTAAACCGCGCCATCGGTCGCGAGATCGATTCGTACGCAAAAACAGGCCTTAAAGGGCGATTTTAATATAGGTGCCGCTGAAAAGCGGAACTTTAGTTCTGGATCAATTAAGGGGCCGGTGAGACGGAATTTCGACCAGCCTATGCGTCGATCGGGGGGGTGGGGCGGTCAATGTCGCTGTTCGAAAAGCGGTTGTAGTATCATCAACTTAGGTTGCCGCTACCACACCCTGAGAGCGTGGCGCCGCTTTCCGATCATTGCCCTTTGGCCTTTCGTTCCGATCCCGGGAGGGCAGTTCCATGGCGAATTTTCAGAATTCGGTTGTCGGGATCATCATCATGACTGTCGGTTGACGCGACCGGATGTGGCCCGCGCCCGATGCGCCGCCCCGCCGCTGCCGTCAATCTCCCGAAGAAGCGGCGGCGCTGCACCGAAAGCGACGCTGTAAACGCGTGCGGACGACACCGATATTCGGAACGATGTCCGGCATGATCTGTCGAAATGCAAACGACGGTCGGCGCCGGGGCAGCGCGCCCGCGTCTGGACCCGGGCAAGGGGCGGAGCGACCCGCCGCGGAGGCGGGTCGCGGAAGGTGCCGGGCCTACTCGGCCGCGCCGGCGACCGGCTTGCCGAAGCCGCCACCGCCCGGGGTCTGGATGCACAGGCGCTGACCCGCCGGGATCTCCTGCGTGCCCTTGCCCTTCAGCTTCCGGCCGTCCGACAGGGCCACCGTGCCGCACGCGCCGTTGCCGCCGCCGGCCCGGCCCCGCGGCGGATGGTCGATCCGGTCGAACGCGGCCAGGAGCTCCATCGACTGGCCGAACCGGTTCTCGATCTCGATCACCTGACCGTCGCCGCCGCGGTACTTGCCCGCGCCGCCCGAGCCGTCCCGCAGCTCCTTCTTCCACACGACGACGGGCGCGGCCTGCTCCATGATCTCCACCGGCGAGCCCTTCACGCCCGACGGGAACGCGGTCGCCGACAGGCCGTCGTTGTTCGGACGCGCGCCGGTGCCGCCGTTGGTGGTGATCGTCACCGCGAAGCCATGACGGCCGAGGTTGTCCTTCCTGGCCTGACCGCGCAGCGTCACGTTCCAGAGGCAGGAGGTGCCCTCGGCCGGCACCACCTCGGGGATGAGCGGCTCGAGGCAGCCGAACATCACGTCCGGTAGCATCTGGCCGATGATGTGGCGCGAGGAGACCGGCAGCCCGCGCGGGGCGTTGAGGATGCAACCGTCCGGCGCGTCGATGTGCCAGACCGACAGCGAGCCCGCGTTGTTCGGGATCCCCTTGGCGAGCGCGGCCATCAGCCCGAACGCGGTGTAGGCGCGGGTGTAGGCGAGCGGCACGTTGATGCCCTTCTTCGCCGTCCCGGACGTGCCGTCGTAGTCGACGTGGATGCCGTCCTCGGCCACCGTGAGCGCGGCGACGAGGTCGACCGGCTTGTCCAGCCCGTCGATGGTCATCGAGTTGCGCGTCGTGCCCTTGGGCAGCGCCGCGATCCGCTCCAGCGCCGCCGCGCGAGAGGCGTCGCAGATGTGGCTGGCAAGCGCGTCGAGCGTCGTCAGCCCGTACTCGCCCATCATCTCCGACAGCCGCTTGGCGCCGATCTCGTTGCAGGCGACCAGCGAGTAGACATCGCCCTCGGTCTCCACCGAGAGGCGCGTGTTGGCGCGGATCATCGCCATCAGCGTCTCGTTCATGGTGCCCTGGTCGCAGAGCTTCAGGAACGGGATCGAGAGGCCCTCGGCGAACACGTCGTGCCCGTCCGGCCCGAAACCGATGCCGCCGATGTCGATCAGGTGGCTCGTGCAGGAGAAGAGGCCGACCATCCTGCCGTTGTGGAAGGCCGGCGTCGTCACCACGAAGTCGTTGAGGTGGCCGGTGCCGCGCCACGGGTCGTTGGTGATGTAGTGGTCGCCCTCCTTCATCGTCTCCACGGGGAAGATGTCGATGAAGTGCTTCACCGACTCCGCCATGGAGTTGACGTGGCCCGGCGTCCCGGTGACCGCCTGAGCCAGCATGCGGCCCTCGAGGTCGAAGACGCCGGCGGAGAGGTCGCCCGCCTCGCGCACGATGGTGGAGAAGGCGGTGCGCAGGAGCGCCTGGGCCTGCTCCTCGACGACGGCGATCAGGCGATCCCACATCACCTGGTTGCGGATGGCATCGGCAGCACTCACGCGGCGATCTCCTGAGCGACGGGTTGGCGGGTGAGGATGAGGTGGCCGTCCGCGTTGAGCGCGGCGGAGTAGCCCTTCGGGACCACGGTCGTTGTGGCGGCCTCGGTGACGAGGGCGGGGCCGGTGATCTCGGTGCCGTCGGTCAGGGCGGCGCGCGGGTAGGCGGAGACTTCCACCGTCGCCTCGCTGTCCGGGTCGAACAGCGTGCGGGTGGTCGGCTCGGTCCTGCCGCTCGCCCGCTCGGTCATCCGCTCGGCGTTCGCCGGGGCGGCCAGCGCCAGCGACCAGCTCATCGCCTCGATGGCGGCGTTGGCGATGGTGCGGCCGAAGAGGGCGGTATAGGCAGTCTCGAACGCGGCCTTCAGCTTGGCCGGGTCGAAGTCCTCCGGCACCTCCACGGGGACCTCGTGACCCTGGCCCATGTAGCGCAGGTACGCCGTGCGGGTGGGCTTCACCTCGCTCTCGGCGACCGCCGCCGTCACGACCGGGCGCACGACCGCGTCCATCTCGGCGTACATCTGCGCGACCGCGTCGCGGTCCATGCCGTCGAGCGGGACGAAGGCGCTGCGTACCACCTCGAAGGAGACCGGCGCGTAGAGGAAGCCGACCGCCGAGCCGACGCCCGCGTGCGCCGGCACGATCACCTTGTCGATGCCGAGCTTCTGGGCGAGGCGGCCGGCGTGGAGCGGCGCGGCGCCGCCGAAGGCGATCAGCGTGCGGGTCGCGACGTCCGCCCCGTTCTCGACCGCGTGGACGCGGGCGGCGTTCGCCATGTTCTCGTCGACGATCTCGGCGATGCCGAAGGCGGCGAGGCGCGGCGCGAGGCCGAGCGGCTCGCCGACGGCTTTGGTGATGGCCGCGGCGCTCGCCTCGGCGTCGAGCTTGATGCGCCCGCCGGCGAAGTCGTCCGGATCGAGGCGGCCGAGCGTCAGGTCGCCGTCCGTCACCGTCGGCTGCTCGCCGCCGCGGCCGTAGGCCACCGGGCCGGGATCGGAGCCGGCGGAATGCGGACCCACCGCGATGCGCTTCATCGCGTCCACCTTGGCGATGGAGCCGCCGCCCGCGCCGATCTCGATCATCTCGATCACGGGAATGCGGATCGGCAGGCCCGAGCCCTTGGTGAAGCGCGACTGCCGGTCCACCTCGAAGACGCGCGCCGTGTTCGGCGTGCCGGCGTCGATGAGGCAGATCTTCGCCGTCGTGCCGCCCATGTCGAACGACAGCACCTTGTCCTCGCCGCAGGCCCGCGCGACTTCGGCGGCCAGGATGGCGCCGCCCGCCGGGCCGGATTCGACGAGGCGCACCGGGAACTGCCGCGCGGTCCCGATGGTGGTCAGGCCGCCGCCCGACGTCATCAGCAGCACCGGCGCCTTGAAGCCCTCCTCGGCGAGGCGTGTCTCGAACCGGCCGAGGTAGCCGGCCATCAGGGGCTGAACGTAGGCGTTCACCGCGGTCGTCATCGTGCGCTCGTACTCGCGCGCCTCAGGCGAGACCGCGCTCGACAGGCTGACCGACACGCCCGGCAGCTCCTCGGCGAGGATCGCGCCGATGCGCTCCTCGTGCGCCGGCGCCGCGTAGGCGTGGATCAGCGCCACCGCGACGGCCTCGGCGCCGGATGCCTTGATCTGCGGCACCAGGGCGCGGACCGCCCCCTCGTCGAGCGGCAGGAGGACCGAGCCGTCGACCGCCACGCGCTCCGGCACGGTGAAGCGCAGCGCCTTGTCAATGAGCGGGGCCGGCTTGACGATCCCGATGTCGTACTGGTCGTAGCGGTCCTCGTAGCCGATGGCGAGGACGTCGCGGAAGCCTTCCGTGGCGATCAGCGCGGTCCTTGCGCCCTTGCGCTCGATCAGCGCGTTGGTCGCGAGCGTCGTGCCGTGCAGGATCAGGTCGACGTCGCCCGGCTTCAGCCCGGCGGCGTCCAGCACCACCATCATCCCGGTGAGGGCGCCGTCCTCCGGTGCCTTGGGCGTCGTCAACACCTTCGTGGTGTCGACCCGCCCGTCCCCCGTGTCGAGCACGACGTCGGTGAACGTACCGCCGATATCAATTGCTAGCCGAACCTGAGCCATTGTTTCTCCTAGAGCCGTCCCGAATACGCGCCTGGCGCAAAAACGGGCAATCGGCTCGCCCTTCGATCGCGCGCAATGCTAGCCCATCGGCCGGACGGCCGGCAGGCGCACACTGTGTCAATTCGTCCCCTCGGGACGCACGCTTTATAGGCAAATGGTATGCCATCAAAAGTGCATATCAGGTGCGCGGTCGCAGCGATCCCCGGGGCCATAGTTTCGCCCTCTCGCGGCCATCGGGCGTCCGGCGCTGGCCATCGCCGCCGCCGCGTCGTTTGATGCCGCGGGCGGCGGGTCCGCGGCGCATCGGGTCCGGCATGCCCCGGGCATGGCGCCGGCCCTGGCGCCGGGGCAGTGTCGCGGCATGCGATGGACGGCGGAACAGGAGAAGGACCCCGATGAGCGGCGCACTTGAAGGCCTGACGGTGATCGACCTCACCCAGATGCTGTCCGGCCCCTTCGCCTCCATGCTCCTCGCCGACCAGGGCGCCCGCGTCATCAAGATCGAGCCGCCCGGCGGCGAGACCACCCGCCGCGTGGGACCGTTCATGGACGGGCAGACCCGCATGGAGGAGGGCGGCTACGGCGGCTACTTCGCCTCGATCAACCGCAACAAGGAATCGATCGTCATCGACCTGAAGTCGCCGCGGGGGATCGCGCTCTTCAAGCGCATCGCGGCGCAGTCGGACGTCATCATCGAGAATTTCCGTGCCGGGGTGATGGAGCGGCTGGGCGCCGGCTACGCGGCCCTGCGCGAGGAGAACCCCCGCCTGGTGGTCGCGGCGCTGCGCGGCTTCGGCGATCCGGCGAGCGGGGAGAGCCCGTATTCGAACTGGCCCGCCTACGACCCCGTCGCCCAGGCGATGGGCGGGATTATGGGCATCACCGGTCCCGTCCCCGGCGGCGCGCCGACCAAGATCGGGCCGGGCGTCGGCGACCTCATCCCGGCGCTGTTCACCGCGTTCGGGATCGTCTCGGCGGTGCTGCGGGCGCGGGCGACGGGGGAGGGCCAGTTCGTCGACGTCGCCATGGTCGACGGCGTCCTCGCGGTGTGCGAGCGGCTCGTCTACCAGCATTCCGCGACCGGCGACGTGCCTGGCCCTGAGGGCGACGGCCACCCGCTGCTGTGCCCCTTCGGGCTCTTCAGGGCGAAGGACGGCTACGTCAGCCTCGGCATTCCGAAGGACGAGTTCTGGGGTCCGTTCGTGACCGTGATCGGCCGGCCGGAGCTCGCCGCCGATCCGCGCTACGCCCTCAACCCGGACCGCGTCGCCCGCCGCCACGAGGTGAACGCGATCGTCACCGAGTACACCTCGGCGCGCACGAAGGCGGAGCTGACGGAGATCTTCGGCGGCAGGATCCCGTTCGGGCCGGTGCTGCGCGCCGACGAGATCTTCGCCAATCCCCATTTCGCCGCCCGCGGCATGCTCCCCGAGGTCGAGGTTCCCGGCGCGGCGCGCCCCCTCACGGTGGCGGGAACGCCGGTCAAGATGTCGGCCACCCCCGGCGGCGTGCGCCGGCGCGCGCCGCTCACCGGCGAGGACACCGACCGGATCCTCGCCGACTTCGGCGTCGGTGCGGACGAGCGCGCGTCGCTGAAGGCGGACGGCGTCGTCGCCTGATGGCCGGCGCCGTCAGAAGCGGTCGAGGCTGTAGGGGGACGGGTCGGTGTACGGGGTCTCGCCGGTCATGACCTCGGCGAGCAGCCGGCCGGTGGCCGGACCCATCGTGAAGCCGAGGTGGTGGTGGCCGAAGTTCACGAAGAGGCCGGATTGCCCCGTCACCGGGCCGATCGCCGGCAGCATGTCCGGCAGGCACGGCCGTGCGCCGCGCCACGGCTCCGCCTCGATCCGCTCGCCCAGCGGGAACAGGCCGCGCGCGAACTCTTCCGCCTTGTCGATCTGGCCGAAGTTCGATTTCGCGTCGCGGTCGGCGAACTCCGCCCCCGACGTGAGGCGGATACCGCGCTTGTTGGGCGTCAGCACGTAGCCGTTGTCGCCGTCGAACATCAGCCGGTTGAGCTGCACGTTGCCCTTGAGGCGGTAGTGCATGTGATAGCCGCGCTTGACGCCGAGCGGCGCGTTCACGCCGAGCGGACGAAGCACCTCGCCCGACCACGCGCCGAGTGCGACGACCACCTCGTTCGCGGTGAGGGGGCCCGATTCCTCGGTCGTGACCTGCCAGCCGGTGCCCGTGCGCGTCAGGCTGCGGGCGTCGCCCGTCATCAGCCGGCCGCCGCTTGCCTCGAACAGCGCCGCGTAGGCCTTGCCGACGTCGCCCGGATCGTCGACCCGCGCCGGTGTGGGGTAGTGGATCGCGCCGGCGACGTCGATCAGCAGGTTGGGCTCCTCGGCCGCCGTGCGCGCGCCGTCCCACACCTCGAACTCGACGCCGTACTCCCGTCGGGTCGCCTCGTCGCCGACCGAGTGGGCCTCGAGGTCGCGGCCGTTGCGGAAGACGATGATGTAGCCGCCCTCGCGGAGCAGATGGCGGGCGTCGGCGCGGTCCATCAGCGCCTCGTGCTCCTGCCGCACGCGCGCCAGGATCGGCACGTTCGCCGCAGCCGTGCGCCGGGCCATCTCGCTGGAGCCGGAGCGTGCGTAGGCGATGATGAAGGGCGCGATCTTCGGCAGCGCCGACCAGCGCACCCGCGCGTCCGTGCGCCGCGCGAAGGCGGCCTGAATGAGTATCATCGGATCACGCGGGAAGACGTACGGCATCACCGCTTCGGATTGGATCAGACCCGCGTTGCCGTACGAGGTCTCCTCGGCCGGGCCCCGGCGGTCCACCAGGGCAACGGAGCGGCCGCGGTCCATGAGGTGGATCGCGGTGGAGATGCCGACCATTCCGGCACCCAGCACAACAACGTCGACTTTCATAGGTCCCCAACTTGCAGCGGCGCGCACCCGCACGCCGTCCAATGCTATGATGCATAATGCAGACCGACTGAGCGAGAGGCAGGGATGCACAAGATCGAGGAGGCGACGCCTGGTGACGCCCCCCGGATCGCCGAAGTGCTGACGAGGTCGATCCGCGACCTGTGCGCAGCCGACCATCATGACGACCCGGGTATCGTCACCAGGTGGACCGCCAACAAGACGCGCGAGAACGTGCTCGAGTGGATCATGGACCCGGCGCTCGCCGTCCTCGTCTCGCGCGACGATGGCGACATTGCGGCCGTCGGCATGATCCGCGGCGATACGATCCTGCTGAACTACGTCGCACCGGGCCGCCGCTTCACGGGCCACAGCAAGGCCCTGCTGGGCGCGATGGAGGAGCACATCCGCTCCGCCGGCTATCCCAGCGGCCGGCTGGAGAGCACGGTGACGGCCCACAGGTTCTACACCGTGCACGGCTGGTACGACGTCGGCCCGCCGACCGGCTGCGGCGGGCTGACCTGCCAGCCCATGGCCAAGGACGTGGGTGAGGAGAAGGCCCACGGCGAGGTCTAGCGGGGCCGCTAACGGGTTGCCGGATCGCGGCAATGGGCCTATGCCCGGGCCGCCTCCGGACCCGCACAGAAGACCCCGCCGTGACCGAACTCGTCCTCACCCTCTCCTGTATCGACCGCAAGGGAATCGTCGGCGCGGTCGGCTCGTCCATCGCCGCCCAGGACTGCAACATCCTGGAGAGCGCGCAGTACTTCGACCGCGCGTCCGGCTCATTCTTCATGCGCGTCCACTTCGCCGCGCCCGACGGCATGACGCCCGAGCGCTTCCGCGCCGGCTTCCGTCCGACGCTGCTCGCCTACGACATGGAAGCCGAGATCACCGACACGTCGGTGCGTCCGCGCGTCCTCGTCATGGCCTCGATGGCCGGTCACTGCCTCAACGATCTCCTCTATCGCTGGCGCACGGACCGGCTGCCGATGAACTTCGTCGGCGTCGTCTCCAACCACGAGACGTGGCGCGCGCGGGTGGAGAACGAGGGCCTGCCGTATCACTACATGCCCGTCACGCCCGCGACGAAGGCCGCGCAGGAGGCCGCGCTCCTCAAGCTCGTCGAGGACGAGAAGGTCGAGCTCATCGTCCTCGCCCGCTACATGCAGGTGCTGTCGGACGACCTGTCGCGCCGCCTCGAGGGGCGTGTCATCAACATCCACCACTCCTTCCTGCCGAGCTTCAAGGGCGCGCAGCCCTACCACCAGGCCCACGCGCGCGGTGTGAAGCTGATCGGCGCGACGGCCCACTACGTGACCGCCGACCTCGACGAGGGTCCGATCATCGAGCAGGACGTGGAGCGCATCGACCACACCATGACGCCCGACGACATGGCCGCGGCCGGTCGCGACATCGAAAGCCGCGTTCTCGCCAGAGCGGTCCGCTATCACCTGGAGCGCCGTATCCTACTGAATGGAGACCGTACCGTTGTCTTCCGCTAACGCCCCCCGCCTGATCGACGGCAAGGCCATCGCCGCCGCGGTGACCGAGGATGTCGCGAGCCGCGCCGCCGCCCTTGCGGCCAAACCCGGCCTCGCCGTGGTGCTGGTGGGCGAGGACCCCGCGAGCGCCGTCTACGTGCGCATGAAGTCGGAGAAGGCCGAGGCGCTCGGCTTTCACTCCGTGCAGCACTCGCTGCCCGCCGAGACGAGCCAGGACGAGCTCCTCGCCGTCGTCGACGCCCTCAACGCCGATCCGGCGATCCACGGCATCCTCGTGCAGCTCCCGCTGCCGGCCCACCTCGACTCCGCCGCCGTGATCGCCGCCATCGACCCGGACAAGGACGTCGACGGCCTTTCGGTGATCAACGCCGGCCGCCTCGCGGTGGGCGATCCCAATGCGATCGTCCCGTGCACGCCGCTCGGTTCGATGACCCTCATCGGCACCGTCCACGGCACCGACCTCTCCGGGCTCAACGCTGTGGTGATCGGCCGCTCCCGTCTCGTCGGCCTGCCGATGGCGCTGCTGCTGGCGAAGGCCAACGCCACGGTGACCATCGCCCACAGCCGCACGAAAGACCTGCCGGGGCTCTGCCAGAACGCGGACATCCTCGTCGCCGCCGTCGGCCGGCCGGAGATGGTGAAGGGCGACTGGATCAAGCCAGGCGCCACGGTGATCGACGTCGGCACCAGCCGCGTGCCGGACGCGTCGAGGAAGTCCGGCCAGCGCCTTGTGGGCGACGTCGCCTTCGCCGAGGCGACCCATGCCGGCGCCATCACCCCGGTGCCGGGCGGCGTCGGCCCGATGACCATCGCCATGCTGATGCGCAACACCGTCGAGGCCGCCGAGCGCAAGGCCCGCTGATACCGCGAGCGATCCCGCCTCCGCCGGCTCGGCCGGGGCGGGACCCGGGCGCCTGTGGACGGCAATAGTAAACCCGTGACGTCTAGAATAAGTCCTGGGCGACTGAGAACAGCGCGCCCATACGCGCGGAGCCTCCGAGAGTTCCGCCGCAAGATAAATAAATAATTCGAGAGATAACTGGGAACGGCTTCAGTAAACGCGACGTTCTTCGCTCCGATCGCTTCACCATGCGAGACGATCAGTAACTGATCTTTGGATCGCAGAGTTTGGATTGACGGAGAAGAACGATGAAGTCTTCGCTGAAAGCTGCCGTAGCCGGCGTGATTCTGATGGGTGGGACCGCCGCGGCCATGGCGCAGAACGTCGTCGTGGCCCCCCAGCCGGACGTGGTGATCGCCCCGGAACAGCAGACGGTGATCCGCAGCTACGTCAAGCGTGAGCCGCTGGCCTCCATCAGCCTTCCGGGCATCGAGCTGAACCTCGGCTCGACCGTGCCGCAGGAAGTCGAGCTGCACACCATCAAGGAGTCCTCCGTTCCCTACCAGTACGTCGTCGTGAACGACCGTACGGTCGTGGTGGATCCGGACACGCGCCAGGTCATTCAGGTTCTCAACTGAGTTGACGCCCGCCGCATCGCCTGACGCGGCGGACACGATCTGATCAGCGACGCCCGGTCGGCCCTGCCGCGCCGGGCGTCGTTGCGTTCGGGCCGCGCCTTCAGGCCGCCCCGACCAGGGCGAGGGGCAGCGGGACGCGGGCCTTCAACTCCCGCATCACGTCGGCGGCCGTCACCGGTAGCTGCCGCGCGAAGCCCACCACGCCGAGCGCGTCGTCGACCGCCGCGGCGATCGCCGGGGCCATCCCGGTCAGGCCCGCGTCGCCGGCGCCCTTGATGCCGAGCGTGTTGGCGGGGCTCGGCGCCTCCTCGATGAGGAGAACCTCGACGCCCGGCGCCTCGCGCGCCGTCGGCATCGCATAGTCGGCGAGGTTCGCGCGCAGCGGATCGCCGGTCCCGGTGACCCCGAGTGCGGTATGAAGCGCGCTTGCAATGCCCTGGACGACGCCGCCGACGAGCTGCGCCTCGACCAGTCCCGGGTTGATGGCGTTGCCGACATCGTAGCCGACATAGACGGACGGGACGCTGACGAGCCCGGTGTCCCTGTCGATCTCGACCACAGCCACGTGGAGGCCGTAGGGGAAGGTCGTCATGGCGGTGGTGACGGACCCGTCCGCGTCCAGCGCGAAGCCGTGCGGCACTCTCTGCGACGGACCGGGCTCCAGCGCGGCGGCCAGCTCCCCGAGGTCGAGGATGGCGCCGAAATGCCGGTCGGCCTGCCGGATCCGCCCGCCCTGGATCGTCAGCTTGTCGGCGGGGACCGAGAGCATCGCGGCGGCGGCCGCGAGGATCTTCTCGCGCAGCGCCTCCGCCGCGTGCTGCGCCGCGGTCCCGACCATGGCGCTGGAGCGCGACAGGAGCGTGCCGGCGGAGAACGGGATCTGCACCGTGTCGCCGGCGGTGACGCGCACGCGCCGGTAGTCGACGCCGACGATGTCCGCGACGATCTGGGCCAGCAGCGTCCGGATGCCCTGGCCCTGCTCGGCGGCGGCGGTGATCACGTCGACGGTGCCGCGCCGGTCCACCGACAGCTTCACGTGCTCGTAGCCCGCTGGGGCTGCGGCATCGACCACGAACGCCGCGCCGACGCCGACCAGCTCGCCCTGCGCCCGCCGGTGCTGCGCGCGGCGCCGCACGACGTCCAGCGAAAAGCGCCGCGTCGTGGCGTCGACGAGCGACTGGTAGCGGCCGGAATCGTATGTCACGGCGCTGCCGAGCGTCTCCATCCCGCGGTCGGCCGGCATCTCCGACGGGTCGATGAGGTTGCGGCGGCGCAGCTCCATCGGGTCGATCCCGGTCCGGTGCGCGACCGCATCCATCAGCCGCTCGCGGATGAACGCGGCTTCGGCCCGCCCGGCCCCCCGGAACGAGCCGGCGGGGGTCTTGTTGGTGAGCTTGAGGTGGCCCCTGGCGCGGTAGGCCCCCAGGGCGTAGGGACCCGGCGTCATCGCGGCGATGAGGTCGGCCACCATCGTGCCTTCGGTGCGCACGTAGGCGCCCTGGTCGACCGTGAAGATGAGGTCCACGCCCAGGATGAGGCCGCTGGAATCGACCGCGGCGCGCGCGCTCGCGGCGATGTCGCGCGCCTGGTTGGCGGCGAGGAGGTGCTCGCGGCGGTCCTCGATCCAGCGGACAGGCCGCCCCAGCAGGCGCGCCGCGTAGGCGACCAGCATGTCCTCCGGATAGAGTTCGCCCTTCACGCCGAAGCTGCCGCCGACGTCGGTCGTGTGCCAGACCACGGCGCTGCGCGGGAGGTCCAGCACCTCCGCGATCACGTCGCGGTTCCAGTGTGCCGCGCGCCCGGCGCCCCAGATCTCGAGCGTTTCGCTGGCGCCGTCCCACCGCGCGACGAGGCCGCGCGTCTCCAGCGGCATCGCCCCGTCGCGGCCCCAGGCGAGATCGACCTCGACGATCCGCTCGGCCCGGTGGAACGCGGTGTTGAGGTTGCCGAACGCCTTGAAGACGGTGGCCGCCTCGTTGCCGCGCAGCGGGTCGCTGGCGCTGACATCGCTGTCGGTGGGCGTTAGCTGCGGTTCGAGCGGCGTCAGCTCCAGCCCGATCAGCTCCGCCGCGTCCTCGGCGACCGCCGGGGTGTCGGCGAGGACCACCGCCACCGGCTCGCCGACGTAGCGCACCATCGTCGCGGCCAGCACCGGCTGCAGGAAGCGCTCCAGCGAGGCGCCGGTGGACAGGCGCACGCCGATGGGCGGCACATGCGCGACGTCGTCCGCCGTCAGCACCGCGACCACGCCGGGGAGGGCGTAGGCCGGCTCGGTGTCGACGCCGACGAGCTTCGCGCAGGCGACGGGGGAGCGCACGACGCGCATGTGGAGCTGGTGCGGGAAGGCGACGTCGGCGACGAAGCCGCCGCGCCCGTCGAGGTGCACGGCATCGTCGGGGCGCCTGAGGGGGCGGCCGACATGCTTCATTCGGCGGGCACCCGCATCGCCGCCTGTGCCTCCATCATGGCCTTCACGATCGGCTGGTAGCCGGTGCAGCGGCAGAGGTTGGCGGAGACGAGCTCCGTCATCGCCCGCTCGTCCATGTCCGGGTCGCGGGCGAAGGCGCCTGCGGCCAGCATCAGGAAGCCCGCGGTGCAGAAGCCGCACTGCACGGCGAAGTTCTCCGCCAGCGCATCCTTGAGGGCGGCCATCATCTCGCCGCCGCGCAGCCCCTCGACGGTGGTGACCTCGCGGCCGTGCGCCTGGACGGCGAACTGCAGGCAAGCGCGCACCGGTTCGCCGTCGACGAGCACAGTGCAGGCGCCGCAGACGCCTTCCTCGCATCCGGTGCGCGTTCCGGTCAGGCCCAGCTCCTCGCGCAGGGCGTCCGCCAGGGTGGCCCGCGGCTCGACGATCAGGGTGTGCGGCTCGCCGTTGACCTCCAGCGACATCTGCATCTTCTGGGTCATGGCGCGCCCGTCGCTTCGGCGGGGCGGGTGAGCGTGCGCTCGAGCGCCCGCATCACCGACGTGCGGGTCAGATCGCGCCGCCAGTCGGCGTCGGCGAGCTGGTCGCTCATCGGGTCGACGAGTTCGGCGACCACATGGCCCACCTCACGGAAGAGGCGTTTGGACGGCCGCCGGCGGTTCAGCATCGCCTCCGCCTCGGCGAAACGTCGCGGCACGGCCTCCACCGCACCGACGCCGAGGCGCACGTTGGTCATCTCGTCCTCGTCCTGGTCGAACACGGCGAGGGCCATGGCGAGGGCGTAGTTGCCCGCCCGCGGCGTCACCTCGTAAAAGCCGTGGCGCGCCTCCGGCGGCAGGACGGGGAGTTGCACCTCGACCAGCATCTCGTCGTCGGCGAGGGTGGTGGTCATGATGGTCTCGAAGAAGTCCCCGGCGGCGATGGTCCGGGCGCCGCGGCGGGCCGAGCGGGCGACCATCTCCGCGCCCAGGACGACCGCGGCGAGGCACCATTCGGACGCGGGCTCGGCCTGGGCGATGGCACCGCAGAACGTGCCGCGCAGGCGCACCGGCAGCGACGAGATGTGCCCGGAAAGCTCCGCCAGCAGCGCGCCGAGCGGCCCGTCAACCGCGCCGGGCGCGAAGTCGACATGACGCATCAGCGGCGGAATCCGCAGGCGGCCGGCCGAGATCGAGGGGCGCTCGGCCTGCATGATCCGGTTGATGTCGATGACGTGGGCGGGGCGGGCGTGTCGTGCGGTCATCGCCGGGACAAGGCTCTGCCCGCCGGCGAGGATGCGGCTCTCGACGCCGTACTGGGCGAGGAGCTTCAGCGCCTCGTCGATGGTGTATGGCGCATAGTAGTCGAATGCCGCCGCCCTCACAGCGTTCCCCCACGCCTCGTGCGCGCAAATCTTGGTCATCCGGCCCGGACGCGTGCAAGCGCCGGGACCGGGATCGCCCGGTGGGGGCGGGGGTTATCAAGGCATTTCTGCGCCCGGAGCCCCCTGCAACGTAGGATTTAACTAGAGGTGGTGGCCGCTGCGCGTCTTCTTCGTGGCGAGGTAGCGCTCGTTGTCCGGCGTGACGGGGCCGATGAGCGGCACCGGCTCGACGCTGATCCCCTGGGTCGCGAGACCCGCCGCCTTGGTCGGGTTGTTGGTCATCAGCCGGATCGAGCTGAGGCCGAGCTGCGCCAGCACGTTGCCGGCGGCGGCATAGTCGCGCTCGTCGTCGTGGAAGCCGAGGGCGATGTTGGCGTCCACCGTGTCGAGGCCCTTGTCCTGCAGCGCGTAGGCCCGCAACTTGTTGGCGAGCCCGATGCCGCGTCCCTCCTGCGCCGTGTAGAGGACGATGCCGCCTTCCGAGCAGATGCGCCCCAGGGCGAGGCGGAGCTGTGCGCCGCAGTCGCACTTCAGCGAGCCGAGGATGTCGCCGGTGACGCACGCCGAGTGGACGCGCACCAGGGCGCCGCGATCGATGTCGCCGACCACGACCGCGGTGACCGTGCCGCCGATGGCGTTGCGGAACGCCGTCACGTTGGCGGTGGCCCCGGCGGCGAGCGGCACGGGCGCGCTGGCGATCGGCCGCTGCGTGGCGGCGAGCGCGTGGCGGAAGGAGAGGACGTCGCCGGCGTGGGCGGCGAGGGTCCCCGGCGGGGCGCTGCTGGCCGAGCCGAGCGTCATCGCCGGGACGCGCTCGGCCATCTTGGCGAGCTCCGAGGCGGCGTTGGCGATGGAGCCGGCGCGCATGTGGCGGCCGACGTCGGCGGCGTCGGCCATGGCGATGGCGCTGAGGACGGCGCGGTCGGGCTCGGCCTCCACCACGGTGGGGGCAGGTTCCAGGCCGAGGTAGCCGGCGCGGGCGGCGGTGAGCGTCATGCGGCCGGAGAGGATCGGTCCGCCGTCGATCGGCGAGGCGAGCACCGCCTGCAGCCCGTCGCGGATGATGACGGGCCGCCCGGCCGCGATCTCGCCGATGGCACGATGCACCGCGATGAAACCGGGATCGTTCGCGCTGAGGTGAGGCGCGCTCAAATTGGGGCCCAGGGTTCGGATCATGGCAGCCTTCGCGATCGGTCACGTTCTCGGGAACGTGTCATGGCACATCTGGCGCCTGCCGCGGCAAGGCGCAAGAAGAGGGGTCGGGCGGCGCGCATTCGTGGCCGCGCCGCAGTGCCGCGCCGACGAAGCTCGCACTCATCATGCGGGCATGCCAAAGGCAGGACCTTCGTCTCGCCGGTGCGATTAACATATAACAACGGCGTCAACCCCTTCCGGCCCGTCCGGACCTCCAGCCCCAGGAGAGAAGATTTGGATACCCCCTCCGGCCCGCTCGAGGGCCTTCTCGTCCTCGACATGAGCCGCATTCTCGCCGGCCCGACCGCCACGCAGCTTCTCGGCGATCTGGGCGCGGACGTCATCAAGATCGAGCGCGCCGGGGTGGGGGACGACACGCGCCGCTGGGGCCCTCCGTTCGTGCCGGACGAGACCGGATCGCCGACCACCGAGAGCGCCTACTACCTCGCCGCCAACCGCAACAAGCGCTCGATCGCGCTCGACCTCGCCGCGCCGGAAGGCGTCGAGATCATCCACAGGATCGCGGCGAAGGCGGACATCGCGATCGAGAACTTCAAGGTCGGTGACGCCGCGCGCTACGGCGTCGACTACGCGGCGCTGTCGAAGATCAATCCGGGGATCATCTTCGCCTCGATCACCGGCTACGGGCAGACCGGGCCGCTCGCCAGCCTCGCCGGCTACGACGTGCTGGCCCAGGCGCGCGGCGGCATCATGAGCGTCACCGGCGAGCCGGAGGAGAAGGGCGGCACGCCGGAGAAGGTGGGCGTCGGCATCGCCGACATCATGACGGGGATGTACACCACCGTCGCGATGCTGGCCGCGCTCGAAGGGCGCCGCAAGACGGGCCGGGGGCAGGCGATCGACCTGTCGCTGTTCGACTGCCAGCTCGCCTGGCTCGCCAACCTCGGCACCGCGCACCTGCTCACCGGCAAGACCCCGCACCGCATGGGCAACGGCCACCCGACCATCGTGCCCTACAACGCGTTCGACGCGGCTGACGGCCAGTTCATGCTCGCGGTCGGCAACAACCGGCAGTTCCAGCGTTTCTGCGAGATCGGCGGCGAGCCCGAGGTCGCGCAGGACCCCCGCTTCGCCACCAACGCCGCCCGCGTCGCCAACCGGGAGGCGTGCGAGGCGGTGGTCAACCGCATCGCCGGGACGAAGACCAAGGCCGAGTGGGCCGCCGCGCTCGACCCCGCGGGCGTCCCGGCCGGGCCGATCAACACCGTGGCCGAGGCCTTCGCCGAGCCGCAGGCGATCGCGCGCGGCGCCCGCGTCTCCCAGCCCTACGCCCACTCCGGCTCGGGCACCGTCGAGACCATCGGCAACCCCATCAAGTACTCCGACACCAGGGTGACCTACCGCCGCCCGCCTCCGGTCCGCGGCGAGCACACGCACGAGATCCTCGGCGACCTCGGCTATTCCGAGAGCCAGATCGCCGACCTCGCCGAGCGCGGCGTCGTCGAGCTGTCGCGCGTTCCGGCCTGAACCCATGCGCAACGCTGACGTCATTGCGAGGAAGCTCGCCGCCCTCGGTTGCGCCCACGCGTTCGGCATCCCCGGCGGGGAGACGCTGGCGCTGATGGACGCGCTGGAGGCCGCCGGCATCCGCTTCACGCTCACCAAGCACGAGAACGTCGCCGGCTTCATGGCGGAGGGCTCGTGGCATGCGACGGGCGCGCCGGGGATCCTGGTGGCGACCATCGGGCCGGGCGTCGCCAACGCGGTCAACGTGATCGCCAACGCGGAGCAGGACCGGGTGCCGCTGATCGTCCTCACCGGCTGCGTCACGCCGCACGAGGCGGACACCTATACCCATCAGGTGTTCGACCACGGCGCGGTGCTGGCGCCCATCGTGAAGGGGACCTTCAAGGCTTCGGGGCAAAGCCTCAACCGCGTCGTGGACAAGGCCATCACGCTGGCGATGACCGGCCAGCCCGGTCCGGTCCACATCGACGTGCCCGTCGCCGTCGCCGAGGCGGAGGCGACCGCTGAGGTGCTGGCCCCGGCCTCCATCGGCTCGCGCTTCCGACCGGTGGACGGGCCGGAGATCGAGCGCGCCCGCAAATGGATCGCCGAGGCCGAGCGGCCGATCGCGATCGCCGGCGTCGACGCCGTCAACGACGACGCGGGGGCGGCGGTGGCCGACTTCGTGAAGGCCGTCGGCGCGCCGCTCGTCACCACCTACAAGGGCAAGGGCCTGATCGACGAGACGGGGCCGCAGGCGCTCGGCGGGGCCGGCCTGTCGCCGCTCGCCGACCGCCACCTGCTGCCGCTGATCGCAAAGTCGGACTGCATCGTCCTCATCGGCTACGATCCGATCGAGATGCGCGCGCCCTGGCGCGACCCGTGGCCGGACGACGCCCGCGTCATCGACGTGACGCCGGTGGTGCGCCAGCACGGCATGCACGCCGCGGGTGTGACGCTCTACGGCTCGGTGTCGGCATCGCTGAAGATGCTGCAGTCGAGCGCGCACATCCACCCCACCTGGGCGGGAGGGGAGCCGCGCGAGGTGCGCCGGGCGCTCGCCGGGGCGTTCGCGCCGGAGGAGGCGGGCTGGGGCCCGGCCGCCGCCTTCCACGCGATGCGCGAGGCGGTGCCGGCGGACACGGTGGCGACGGTCGATTCCGGCGCGCACCGGATCCTCTTCAGCCAGATCTGGCGGTGCCGCGAGCCGCGCACGCTGCTCCAGTCCTCGGCGCTGTGCACCATGGGGTGCGCGGTGCCGCTGGCGGCGGGCCACAGGCTCGCCGCGCCGCACGCGCCTGTGCTCGCCGTGGTGGGCGACGCGGGGCTCGAGATGACCCTCGGCGACCTCGCCACGATCCGCGACCAGCGCCTGTCGGTGCCGATCCTGGTGCTGATCGACGAGAGCCTCACGCTGATCGAGATGAAGCAGCGCGCCAACCAGCTCCCCAACGTCGGCGTCGACTTCCCGGCGACCGATTTCGTCGCGCTCGCCGCTGCGATGGGCGGGCACGGCGTCTGGATCGACGACACCGAGACGTTGCGCAAGCAGGCCGTGGCGGCGTACGAGCGTGACACCTTCACGCTGCTCTGCGCCCGGATCGGACGACGCGCCTATGATGGGCGGATCTGACGATTGTGCCGGGCTGCGTGGTCCCGACCGTTGAACCGACGGCCGTGCATAGGAGTTGCACGGGCGCTTGAACTTGCACCGGATACAACCCGTGGCTACTGAAAGTGATCTCGTCTTCGAGTTTCCATCAATGAACGACATCGACAAGCTTTGCGAGCGCAACCAGGCGTGGGCCGACCGCGTCACCGCCGACGATCCCGATTTCTTCATGCGCCTGTCGCGTCAGCAGCGACCGGACTGGTTCTGGATCGGCTGCTCGGATAGCCGCGTGCCGGCCAACCAGCTCATGGATCTCCCTCCGGGCGAGGTGTTCGTTCATCGCAACATCGCCAACGTGGTCTCGCCGGCCGATCTCAACTTCCTCTCCGTGCTGCAGTACGCGGTCGAGGTTCTGCGGGTGAAGCACGTCATCGTCTGCGGCCACTACGGCTGCGGCGGCATCCGCGCGTCCGAGTCCGACAAGGACCACGGCCTGATCGACAACTGGCTGAACCACATCCGCCTGGTGAAGCGGCTCCATGCCGAAGAGCTGGCGCAGATCAACGACAGCGAGCTGCGGCTCGACCGTCTGTGCGAGCTGAACGTCGTCGAGCAGGTGCGCAACGTCGCCAACACGACCATCGTGCGCAACGCCTGGGCGCGGGGGCAGGGGCTGCTCGTGCACGGCGTCGTCTACTCGCTGGAGAAGGGCGTGCTGCGCCGTCTCGTGCAGTGGGCGGACGAGGAGAGTGTGGAGCGCTTCGACGCCTGAACGGGCGAAGCCTTTCACTTTGTCCGTTGCATGACTACGTAACGACCATGCGCGGGTGGGTTGCAACGCGACCCCCGGCGCATACTTTTCCGAAAAAATGGCTCGAGGGGTCGACACCGGCCGCTCGATCGAACATGAGGGTGCGGATTTTCGCACCACTCCGAGCACCCAGGACCAGAATACAATGACGATCACGGCGCAGCAGGTAAAGGCGCTCCGCGAGAAAACCGGCGTCGGCATGATGGATTGCAAGACGGCGCTCAACGAGACCGGCGGGGACATGGAAGCGGCCGTCGACTGGCTGCGGAAGAAGGGCCTGTCGAAGGCCGCCAAGAAGGCGGACCGCGTGGCAGCCGAGGGTCTCATCGGCGCTGCCGGCGAGGGCACCAAGGCCTCGCTGGTCGAGGTGAACTCCGAGACCGACTTCGTCGGCCGCAACGAGATCTTCCAGAAGCTCGTCACGACGATCGCCCGTGAGGCGCTCGGCGCCGGCGGCGACATCGACGCGCTGAAGGCGAAGTCGTACCCCGGCACGTCGCGCACCGTCGGCGAGGAAGTGACCGAGTCCGTCGCCACCATCGGCGAGAACCTCTCGCTTCGCCGCACGGCGATGCTCGAGGTCACCGAGGGCGTGGTCTCCACCTACATCCACAACGCCGTGGCCCCGGGCCTCGGCAAGCTGGGTGTCCTGGTGGCGATGCAGTCCGCCGGCGACGCCGCGAAGCTCGACGAGCTCGGCCGCAAGATCGCGATGCACATCGCCGCCGTCGGCCCGCTGGCGCTGACCCCGGAAGAGGTCCCCGCCGAGGCCGCCGAGCGCGAGCGCGCGGTCTACTCCGAGCAGGCCCGTGCCTCCGGCAAGCCCGAGAACATCATCGAGAAGATGGTCGAGGGCCGCATGCGCAAGTTCTACGAGGAGGTCGTCCTCCTGAAGCAGGCCTTCGTGGTCAATCCCGACCAGACGGTCGAGCAGGCGGTGAAGGAAGCCGAAGGCGAGGTCGGCGCGCCGATCACGGTGACGGGCTTCTCGCGCTTCCTGCTGGGCGAGGGCATCGAGAAGGAGGAGAGCGACTTCGCCGCCGAGGTCGCCGCTGCTGCGGGTCACTGACCGGTGGCTCTGTCGGAGCTGAAGCCTCCTTCGGAGTGGCGCCGGCTGCTCCTCAAGGTGTCGGGCGAAGCGCTGATGGGCGATTCCGCCTTCGGCATCTCGCAGCCGACGCTGCAGCGCATCTCGTCGGAGATCGTCGCGGTCGTGAACTCCGGCCGTGAGGTCGGCCTGGTCATCGGCGGCGGCAACTTCCTGCGGGGCGCCAACCTGGCGCTCACCGCGGTGGACCGTGTCGCCGGCGACCAGATGGGCATGCTCGCGACCGTGATGAACGCGGTCGCCGTGGCGGCGCAGCTTCGGGCCCTCGGGACCGAAGCCGTGGTGCTCTCGGCGATCGACGTCCCGGTGATCTGCGATCGCTTCACCCACCGTGGGGCGATCCAGCACATGGCCGAGGGCCGGGTCGTGCTCTTCGCGGCCGGCACCGGCCACCCCTTCTTCACCACCGACACGGCCGCCGTGCTGCGGGCGGTGGAGATGGAATGCGACGTCCTCCTGAAGGGCACGCAGGTGGACGGCGTCTACACCGCGGATCCGAACCGCGATCCGACGGCCACGCGCTACGACCGCGTCGGCCATCAGGAGGCGCTGTCGAAGAACCTCGGCGTGATGGACGCCGCCGCGATCGCCCTGGCGCGTGACAACGGCCTGCCGATCGTGGTGTTCTCGATCCAGGATACCGGCGCACTTCCGAAGGTCGTGCGCGGGGAAGGGACGAGCACGATCGTCGCCGACTGACGGGCTCGCCGGCTCCACGCGTTGTTCGCGGGGGGCCGGCCTGCTACGACAGGCGGCTGATCGTGTATTTGCATGTCCGACCGTCGGCGGAGCGCCGGGATGGTTGCATCGGCCGGCGCGCGGACGGAAGAGTTCAAGTCCCGCCGCGGCGGGAATAATTCAAGCCTGCGCGGCAGGTAAGAGGAAAGAACGGATGAGCGTGGACCTTGATGACCTCAAGCGGAGGATGGACGGCGCGATCGGGGTCCTGAAGACGGAACTGTCCGGACTGCGCACCGGCCGCGCGAGCGCGTCGATGCTGGAGCCGGTGCAGGTGGAGGCCTACGGCACGCACATGCCGCTCAACCAGGTGGCCACCGTGTCCGTCCCCGAGGCGCGCATGATCACCGTTCAGGTCTGGGACCGCGGCATGGCCCAGGCGGTGGAGCGGGCGATCCGCGAGTCGAGCCTCGGCCTCAACCCGGTGGTCGAAGGCCAGCTGATGCGCATTCCGATCCCCGAGCTCAACGCCGAGCGCCGCAAGGACCTCATCAAGGTCGCGCACAAGTATGCCGAGCAGGCGCGCGTCTCCGTCCGCCACGTCCGCCGCGACGGCATGGAGAGCGTGAAGAAGTCCGACCTCAGCGAGGACGAGCAGCGCGTCACGTCCGATCGCGTTCAGAAGTTGACGGACGAGAAGATCGCCGAGGTCGATCAAATCGTTTCGCAGAAAGAACAAGAGATTTCTCAGATCTGAGGCTAGGCCCTGCGTGAGATCCGATCCCTTGGCTAACGCGGCGGTTCCCGAACCCAGCGTGCCCGAGTCGGCGGGGGGCCTCCCCCGTCACGTGGCAATCATCATGGATGGGAACGGACGGTGGGCCAGTCGGCGCGGCCTCCCGCGGACGCTCGGCCATCGCAAGGGTGTCGAGACGGTGCGCCGCATCGTCCGCCACGCCGGCGAGAGGGGCATCGCCTACCTCACGCTGTTCGCCTTCAGCCGCGAGAACTGGAACCGCCCGCAGGCGGAAGTCTCCGAGCTGATGAACCTCCTGCGCCACTTCATCCGCGCCGACCTCGACGAGCTCGTCGCCAACAACGTCAGGATCTCGGTCATCGGCGGCCGGGCGGACCTGTCCGACGACCTCATCGAGATGATCGACCAGGCCGAGGGCCGCACGCGGGACAATACCGGCCTCAACCTCATCCTCGCCTTCAATTACGGCGGGCGGGACGAACTGGTGCGCGCGGCGCGCCGCGCCGCGGAAGCCGTCGCCCGCGGCGAGCTCAGCCCCGACGGGCTGACCGAGGAGACGTTCGCCTGCTTCCTCGACACCGCGAAGTTCCCCGATCCCGACCTCGTCATCCGCACCAGCGGCGAACTGCGGATCTCCAACTTCCTGCTCTGGCAGTCGGCCTACGCGGAGTACGCGTTTCCTTCGACGCTCTGGCCGGACTTCGACGCCGCGCAGTTCGACGAGGCGCTGGCCGACTATGCCACGCGGCAACGCCGCTTCGGTGCCGTGCCGGTATCCATCGCCAAGCCATGATCTCGCGTCGGCGTCCAGGCCGGGTGCGCCGCCCGACGCCTGACGTGCCACCCCCCGGGATCCGCGCGCGGGTCCGCCGGCTTCGGGCGCGCTTCGTGTTCCAGCGCGAGATGCGGCTGCGGCTTCTGTCGGCGGCCGTGCTGATCCCTGCCGTCCTGCTCGCGCTGTGGATCGGCGAGATCGCCTTTGCCGGCGTCGTGCTGCTGACCGGCCTCCTGGTCCTCGAGGAGTGGATGCGGATGATCGGCGCACGCGCCGAGCGGACGGTGGTCTATGCGGCCTTCGCGGGCCTCTCTGTCCTGACCATCGCCGCCGTCACGCAGTCCGTCTGGGTCTCGCTGATCGTCCTTGCGGTCTGCTGCCTCGCGG
The DNA here is from genome assembly GCF_003258595.1 of Acuticoccus sediminis. Classification (NCBI taxonomy): domain Bacteria; kingdom Pseudomonadati; phylum Pseudomonadota; class Alphaproteobacteria; order Hyphomicrobiales; family Amorphaceae; genus Acuticoccus; species Acuticoccus sediminis. Next base: position 150,389 of record NZ_QHHQ01000004.1, on the reverse strand, counting down.
TGGGCCTCGTCGCCCTCGTGGGCAGCCGGGCGTCGCCGAAGTGGTGCATGGCGGGCGTCCTCTACGCGGGCGCCGCCGTCGTCGCGCTGATCGAGCTGCGCAAGGGCGCGGACGGGTTCGGCGCGGTCGTCTTCGTCTTCCTGATCGCCTGGACCACCGACACCGCGGCCTTCTTCGTCGGGCGCAAGGTGGGAGGGCCGCGCCTGTGGCGCAGTGTCTCGCCGTCTAAGACGTGGTCCGGCGCGATCGGCGGCCTCCTCGCGGGCGCGGCCTGCGGCGCGCTGGTGCTGGCGCTGCTCGACGCGCCGCTCTCCGTGGCGGGTTTCGTCGCGGCGGCGTTCGTGGCGCTCTCCTCGGTCGGCGGCGACCTGCTGGAGTCGGCCGCCAAGCGCCGCTTCGCCATCAAGGACGCCGGAACCCTGATCCCCGGCCACGGCGGCGTCATGGACCGTGTGGACGGCTTGATCGCGGCCGGCGTCGTGACCATGGTCATCGGGAGCCTCGCGGCGGGTGAGACCCCGGCGGCGGGTCTCCTAACGCTGATGGGGCGTTTATGACGCGCGTCGTCCTCCTCGGAGCCACCGGGTCGGTGGGGCAGTCCGCGCTCGCCGCCATCGAGGCGGGCGGGTTCGAACTGGTGGGCATCGCTGCCGGGCGCGACGTGTCGGGCCTCGCCGCCATCGCCGAGCGCTTCCGCCCCGGGATGACGGTGCTGGCCGACCCCGCCGGCGGCGCCGCGCTCGCCTCGCGCCTCGGCCCGCTGGGCCTTGCGAGCGACGCCGGCCCGGCGGCGATGGAGGCGCTGGCGGCGATGGAGGCCGACCGCGTCGTCGTCGCGATCCCGGGCTTCGCCGCGCTCCGGCCGACCCTCGCGGCGGTCGACGCCGGGCGAATCATCTGCCTCGCCAACAAGGAGTGCCTGGTCGCGGCGGGCGACGTCGTGATGCCGCGCGCTCGGGCGGCGGGGGCGACGGTGCTGCCGGTCGATTCGGAGCACAACGCCATCTTCCAGGTCTTCGAGAACGACGCGCTGGGCGCGATTCGCCGCATCGTCCTCACCGCGTCCGGCGGTCCGTTCCGCACCTGGACCCACGAGGCGATGGCCCGCGCCAGGGCGAAGGACGCGCTGAAGCATCCCAACTGGTCGATGGGCGCGAAGATCACCGTCGATTCGGCGACGATGATGAACAAGGGCCTCGAGGTGATCGAGGCGCATCATCTCTTCCCCGTCGGCATCGAGCGGATCGGCGTGGTGGTGCACCCGCAGTCGATCGTCCACGGCATGGTCGAGTACGCCGACGGCTCGGTGCTCGCCCACATGTCCAATCCGTCGATGGTGACGCCGGTCGCCCACTGCCTCCACTATCCCGACCGCGGCGGCGCGCCGGTGTCCCCGCTGGACCTGGTGGCGACGAGCCCGCTGACCTTCGAGGCGCCGGACGAGACACGGTTCCCAGCCCTGCGGCTTGCGCGCGAGGCGCTTGCGGCCGGCGGCCACGCCACCAACATACTGAACGCGGCCAACGAAGTGGCGGTAACCGCGTTCCTTAACGATAGGATCGGTTTCCTCGACATCTCCCGCGTGGTAAGCGATACGCTTGAGTGCCTGGCGCACCGTGGCGGCGCGAGTGCGACCGTGGATGACGTGGAATCGACCGATCGTGAAGCGCGGGATGTCGCCGAACGCCTGACTTACGCGTGCAGCGCAGCCTGAATTCTGGCACAACTTGGGCGCTTTCCCGTCGGCAGCGGCAACATCGCCAGTGTCATTTGGAGTTGAACCAACGTGCAGATTTTAAGCTGGCTCTGGGACATCGCGGCGTACATTCCGCCGTTCCTGTTCGTCCTCGGGATCATCATTTTCATCCACGAGCTGGGCCACTTTCTGGTTGCACGGTGGTGCAATGTCGCGATCGACGCCTTCTCCCTCGGCTTCGGTCCCGAGCTGATCGGCTGGAACGACAGCCGCGGCACCCGCTGGCGCGTCGCGCTGATCCCCCTCGGCGGCTACGTGAAGTTCGCCGGTGACGACAACGCCGCGTCGATGCCCGACCACGACGCGCTCGAGTCGATGAGCGAGGAGGAGAAGCGCACCAGCTTCTACCTGAAGCCCGTCTGGCAGCGCGCCGCCATCGTCGCGGCCGGCCCCGCGGCCAACTTCCTGCTCGCGATCTTCATCTTCGCCTCCGCCTTCCTGATCGTCGGCCGGCCGACGGTGGACGCCGCCGTCACGGGCGTGCGGCCCGACAGCCCGGCGGCCGCCGCCGGCTTCCAGCCGGGCGACGTGATCGTCGCCATCGACGGCAGCAAGGTGAACGCCTTCATCGACGTGCTGCGCACCGTGTCGAGCGCCGCCGGCCAGGACCTGACCTTCACCGTCGACCGGGGAGGGCAGGAGGTCACGCTGCACGCGACGCCCGAGCAGCGCGACCTGAAGGACGACTTCGGCACGCCCTACAGCGCCGGTTTTCTCGGAATCGAGAATCGCACGAGCCCTGAGGACGTCCATCGCCAGACGTTCGGGCCCATCGGCGCGCTTGTCGCCGGGGCGCAGGAGACCGCGTACATCACCAAGCGCACCGTCGAGGTGATCGCCGGCGTCATCACGCTGGAGCAGTCGCCCAAGCAGTTCGGCGGTCCGCTGCGCGTCGCCAAGATCTCCGGCGACATGGCCTCGATCGGCTTCACCGCGCTCTTCGGCCTGGCGGCGATGCTGTCGATTTCCATCGGCCTTATCAACCTGTTGCCGATTCCGATGCTCGACGGCGGGCACCTGCTCTTCTACGGGATCGAGGCGCTGCGGGGGCGGCCGCTGTCGCTCCGCGCGCAGGACGTCGGCTTCCGAATCGGTCTCGGCCTCGTCCTCCTCCTGATGTTCTTCGCGACCTTCAACGACCTGCTCTTCCTCACGTCCTGACGAACGACGTCACCTGGCGCCCCGCTTGCCCGGCGAGGGCGCCGTGTGACGCTTTTGGGGCGCTCCGGCGTCCCCAAGACCGTTGCTTCGGCGCAACGGTCCGGGTGCAAAGGCTCTTTCGCACCCGTCCTTTGCCTTGTTTGAAAACTTCCCTCGGATCATAGCTGGCGTGGGTCACCAGCGGTTCGGTGGCCTTGAGAAACGCGAGGCTCCGTCCCGTCCATGTTCCTTCGTCCGGGCACCATGATGCAGAAACTCCTCCGCGCCGCCGTTCTGTCCGTTGTTTTGACGGTAGGTCTGGTCACCGCTGGGGCGCCGGCGATCGCCGCCGTCGTCTCGAGCATCGTGGTTCAAGGCAACACGAGGGTCTCCGACGAGACCGTCAAAGCCTATGTGACCGTCGCACCGGGGCAGTCCTTCGGTCCCGAGCAGGTGAGCGAGAGCATCGAAGCGCTCTTCGCCACCGGGCTCTTCTCCAACGTGACGATCCGCCAGTCAGGCTCCAGCCTAGTCGTGACGGTCGAAGAGAACGCCACCATCAACCGGGTCTCCTTCGAGGGGAACCGGGCGATCAACGACGAGCGGCTCGCCGCGGTCGTCGAAAGCAAGTCGCGCTCGATCTTCAGCCGCAACCAGGTCCAGGCCGACACCCAGCGCATCCTCGAGGTCTACCGCCGGCGTGGTAACTACCGCGCCTCGGTCGAGCCGCAGACCATCGATCGTGGCGAGGGCCGTGTCGACCTGATCTTCCTGATCAACGAGGGTTCGAAGGCGAACGTCGCCCGCATCACCTTCGTCGGCAACAACTCCTTCTCCGACTCGCGTCTGCGCGACGTGATCAAGACGAAGGAAAGCGGCCTCCTCGGCTTCCTGCGCACCACGGACGTCTACGACCCGGACCGCCTGCAGACGGACCAGGAGCTGCTGAAGCGCTTCTACTTCAACCACGGCTTCGCCGACTTCCGCCTCCTGTCGGCCGTCGCGGACTACGACCGAGAGCGCAACGCCTTCTTCATCACCTTCACGATGGACGAGGGTGAGCAGTACGAGTTCGGCGCCGTTCGCGTCGACACGACGCTCGCCGACCTCGACCCGACCGAGCTCGAGCGCAAGGTCGACAGCCGTCCGGGCCGCCGCTACTCGGCCGAGAAGGTGGAGAAGTCGATCGAGGACCTGACGCTCGCCGCCAACCGGCAGGGCTACCCCTTCGCGGACGTGACCCCGGTGGGCGAGCGCAACTTCGAGAACGGCACCATCGACGTCGTCTACCGCGTCGACCAGGGCGTCCGGGCCTACATCGAGCGCATCGACATCGTTGGCAACACGACGACCCGCGACTACGTCATCCGGCGCGAGTTCGACATCGCGGAGGGCGACGCCTACAACCGCGTCCTGCTCGACCGCGCCGAGCGCCGCCTGCGTGCCCTCGGCTTCTTCGAGACCGTGCGCATCGCGACGTCGCCCGGCTCCGCTCCGGACCGCGTGGTGGTCACCGTCTTCGTCCAGGAGCAGGCCACGGGTAAGATCTCGGTCGGCTTCGGCTACTCCACCGACGAAGGCGTGGTCGGCGAAGTCACCCTCGAGGAGCGCAACTTCCTCGGCCGCGGCCAGTACCTGAAGGGCTCCGTGTCGGGCAGCTTCGAGAAGCAGTCGGCGGACGTCTCCTTCACTGAGCCGTACCTCTTCGGCTACCGCGTGTCGGGCGGCATCGACCTCTACACCCGCTTCGCCGAGGACGTGGACGACTCGAACTACGACTCGAACGAAACGGGCGGTACCGTTCGCCTCGGCGTGCCGCTGACGGAGCAGACCTCGGTCCAGGTGTTCTACACCCTGTTCAACCGCGACGTGTCGGTCGACCAGAGCGACTGCGACGACGGCTCCCTGTCCAAGGCGGTCTGCGACTCGGACGGCAACCGCATCACCTCGCTGATCGGTACCTCGCTGACCTACAACTCGCTCGACGACCAGTTTAACCCGCGTGAGGGCTACTACGGCCAGATCAAGGGTGAGGTCGCCGGTCTCGGTGGTGACACCTACTTCCTGCGCGGTACGGCCAAGGCCCGTGCCTACCAGGAGATCTACCCGGCCGCCGGCCTGCTGGGCATGGTCTCGCTCGAGGGCGGCGCGATGCAGTCGCTCAACGACGACCTGCGCATCCAGGACCAGTTCTTCCTGGGCGGCTCCAAGGTCCGCGGCTTCTCGAGCCAGGGTATCGGCCCGCGTGACAAGGCGAGCGGCGACGCTCTCGGCGGCCTCTACTACGTCGCCGGTACCGTCGAGGCGACCTTCCCGGTGCCGTTCCTGCCGCCGGAGATCGGTCTGAACGCCTCGGCCTTCGCCGACGCCGGTTCGCTCTGGGGCGTGGATCCGGACATCGTCGACCGCAACGGCGGCGAGGGGACCATCGACTCGAACGACTTCGCGCTGCGTGCCTCGCTCGGTGTCGGCATCACCTGGAAGTCGCCCTTCGGTCCGATCCGCGCCGACTTCGCGGTCCCGGTCCTGGAGGAGGACGGAGACGACACCCAGCTCTTCCGCCTGTCGGGTGGCACGCGCTTCTAGGCCACACTCAACTCTGCAAAACAGCGCCGTCGGGCCCTCCCGGCGGCGCTTTTGCGTTGTGGGAGTTGCCGAAGGGCGCCTCGTCGGTCTAACACCTCGCCCCAACTGCCGATCAGTGACGTGTCAATGAACCGATTCTTCCCGCCCGCCGAGCCGCAGCAGCTCGGCCATGTCGCCGATGCCGTCGGTGCGACCGTCGACGCATCCGCTCGCGAGCGCATCATGTCGGACGTGATGCCGCTCGACAGCGCAGGCCCCGAACACATCTCCTTCGTCCGCGACGCCAAGCGGCGAAAGGACCTCGAGACCACGAAGGCCGGCGCCGTCTTCATCGATGAGCGCTTCCTGCCTGTCGTGCCGGAAGGCTGCGTGCCGCTCGTCACGAAGCACGCCTCGAACGCCTTCGGCCTGGCGGCAGGGATGTTCCACCCCTCGGCGATGCGGCCGCGCCCGCTGACCTCCCGCTCCGGCGGTGAGATCGCTGCGACCGCCATCATCGAGGACCCGGAGTCGCTGGAGGCCAACGTCATCGTCGAGGCCTACGCCGTGATCTCGCGCGGCGTCGAGATCGGCCGCGGCTCGGTGATCGGCCCCAACGTCGTCATCGGCCCGGGCTGCAGCATCGGCCGCAACTCGGTGATCGGCGCCAATACGACGATCCAGTGCGCCCACATCGGCGACCGCGTGATCATCCATCCCGGCTGCCGCATCGGCCAGGACGGATTCGGCCTCGCGCGCACGCCGGACGGCTACCGCAAGGTGCCGCAGGTCGGCGCCGTGGTGATCCAGGACGACGTGGAGATCGGCGCCAACAGCTGCATCGACCGCGGCTCGCGGCGCGACACCGTCATCGGCAAGGGCACCAAGGTCGACAATCTCGTGCAGATTGCGCACAACGTCGTGACCGGGTGCCACTGCGTCATCGCCGGAACGTCCGGTATCGCGGGGTCGGTGACGCTCGGCGACTACGTCACGCTCGGCGGCGGCGTCGGCATCCGTGACGGCGTCACCATCGGCACTGGTGCGCAGATCGCCGGCCATTCCGCAGTCTCGGAGAATGTGCCCGAGAACGCGACCTGGGGTGGCACGCCGGCGATGGACGCGATGGAGTGGCTCAAGGAGCGCCGCGCGCTGCTCCGGCTCATTCGCAACGCGACAACTTCAAATTCCTAGCGGCCCCTCTTATGGTGGATAGGACTTCTGTGGATAGTGCGGACGACGTGATGGATAGTGGGGGGACCCCGGACGGAACGACGAAGACGTTGGCGGTGGCCGAGGTTGGCGACATCCTCAACATGCTGCCGCACCGCTACCCGTTCCTGATGATTGACCGGGTGATCGATATCGACGGTGACCGTTCCGGCATCGGCATCAAGAACGTGACGTTCAACGAGCCTCATTTTCAGGGGCACTTTCCGGGCGAGCCGGTGATGCCTGGCGTCCTGATGATCGAGGGCATGGCCCAGACCGCCGGCGTCCTGTGCATGTACGCCGAAGGCCGGGAGCGGCCGCGCCTCGTCTACCTCATGACCGTCGACAAGGCGAAGTTCCGCAAACCCGTCCGCCCGGGCGACGTGATCGAGTACCACATGAAGAAAGAGCGCCAGCGCGGCAGCATCTGGCGCTTCCACGGCGAGGCGATCGTGGGCGATACCCTGGTTGCCGAGGCGGACGTCTCCGCCATGATCGTACAAGAGTAAACGTTTGGGCTTGAGCATGACGGCTTCGCGCCATCCGACGGCGGTGATCGAGGATGGTGCGTCCATCCCGGATTCCGCCTCCATCGGCCCCCACGCGGTGATCGGCCCGCATGTGACGCTCGGCGAGGGCGTCATGGTGGGCGCCGGCGTTGTGATCACCGGCCACACCACGATCGGGGCGGGGTCGAAGATCTACTCCGGCGCCGTCCTCGGCGGACCGCCGCAGGACTTCGGCTACAAGGACGAGCCGACCCTCCTCGACATCGGCGAGAACTGCACCGTCCGCGAGCATGTCACCATGCATGCCGGCACCGCGAAGGGGCGCGGCCGGACGGTCGTGGGACGTGACGGCTACTTCATGGTCGGCTGCCATGTCGCGCACGACTGCATCCTCGGCGACGGGGTGACGCTGTCCAACAACGTCCTCCTCGCCGGCCACGTCCAGCTCGGCGACTACGTGCTGATCGGCGGTGGCACCGCGGTGCTGCAGCGCGCGCGGATCGGCTCCTACACGTTCGTCTCCGGCATGTCGGGCATCATGCGCGACTGCGTGCCATACGCCTTCTCCACCGGCCGCGTCGCCTGGGTGGAGAGCGTCAACCGCGTCGGCCTCCGCCGCCGCGGCTTCGATCGGGACGCGATCCGCACCGTCACCACGGCGTACGACGTCCTCTTCCATACGCCCGGCATGGTCTTCGCCGAGCGCAAGGAGAAGCTGCGGGCGGAGATGGGCGGCGACCCGGTGGTCGACCCGATCCTCGCCTTCATCGACGCCGCGCCGCAGCGCCCCTACATGCAGTCCCGTCAGGAGTCGCGCGAGGACGTCGCCGCGGAATTCCTCGACAACAGGCGATGAGCGGGGACAGCCCGCGATGAACGGTGGGCGCTGTCGATGAGCGGCGCGCAACCGGCGAACGGCCCTGCGGGGGACGGCGAGGGGACCCTCGCCATCATCGCGGGGGCCGGCGCCCTCCCATGGGAGGCGGCCGACGTCATCGCCCGCCGCCGCAAGATCGTCGTGTTCGCGGTCGACGGTGAGGCCGACGCCGGCCCGGCGTCCATCGAGACGCACCGGATCGGTCCCGGCCAGATCGGACGCATGCGCCGCATCGCCATCGAGCACGGCTGCCGCGACGTCCTCCTGATCGGTGCCATCCGCTCCCGGCCCGACTTCGCCTCGATCATCCCGGACCTCGAGACGCTTCGGCTTCTGCCGCGGATCGTCCGTGCCGCGGTCGGCGGGGACGACACCGTCGTGCGCAACGTCATCGGCCTCTTCGAGCAGGAGGGGTTCCGCGTCGTCTCCGTCGCCGAGGCCGCGCCGGAACTGCTGGCGGCCCCCGGACCGGTCGGCGCCCGGCAGCCGGACGCAAAGCACGAGGCCGACATCGCGCTCGGCATGCGCTACCTCGACGCCTCCTCGCCGTTCGACGTCGGCCAGTGCGTCGCCGTGGTCGACGGACGCGTCATCGCCGTCGAGGGCGCGGAGGGGACCGACGCGATGCTCGCCCGCGTCGCCGACATCCGCCGCGCCCGCCGCTTCCGCAGCGAGAAGGGCGCGGGGGTCCTCGTGAAGCGGGCGAAGACGGGGCAGGACATGCGCTCGGACGTTCCGGTGATCGGTGCCGACACGCTGCGCGGCGCGATCAAGGCGGGTCTCGGCGGAATCGCCGTCGAGGCCGGGCGCACCATCATCGCCGAGCGTGTCGTCGTCGCCGCCGAGGCCGACAGGGCGCGCGTCTTCGTGGTGGCCCGATGAGCGGCGACCGCCCCCTCCGGATCGCGATCATCGCCGGGGAGCAATCCGGCGACCGGCTCGGCGGCGCCCTCATGCAGGCGCTGAACGAGCGGCGGAGCATCGAATGGTGCGGCATCGGCGCCGAGGACATGACGGCCGCCGGCCTCGAGCCGATCTTCCCGCAGGACGAGATCTCGGTAATGGGGATCGACGCCATCATCCGCCAGCTGCCGCGGCTCCTGAGGCGCATCCGCGAGGCGGCGGACGCGGTGATCGCCTTCCGCCCCGACGTCCTCGTCGTCATCGACGCGCCGGAGTTCAACCACCGGGTCGCCAAGCGGGTGCGGCGCGCGCGGCCCGAGATCCCGATCGTGAACTACGTCAGCCCGACGGTGTGGGCATGGCGTCCCGGCCGCGCCAGGGCGATGGTGCCCTATACCGACCTCGTCATGGCGCTGTTTCCGTTCGAGCCGGCGGTGCACGAGCGGCTCGGCGGCCCGCGCTGCGTCTACGTCGGCCACCCGCTCTACGAGCGGATGCGCTCCGCGATCGGCGGCGGCGACACGCTGCTGGTGCTGCCGGGCAGCCGGCGCCTGGAGATCGAGCGGTTGATGCCGTCGTTTGGCGAGGCGCTCGGCAAGCTCGCCCCGTCCGAGCCCGTCGAGGTCCTCGCCGTGCCGCACCTTCGCGCGCGGATCGAGGAGCTCGCCTCGACGTGGCCGGTCCCGGTGACGTTCCGCGACGGCTCGGAGAAGCTCGCCGTGTTCGCCCGCGCGAAGGCGGCGCTGGCAGCGTCCGGCACCGTGACGATGGAGCTCGCCGCGGCACGGATTCCCATGGTGGTCGCCTACAAGCTCGATATCGCCGGGCGGTTCGTGAAGAAGATCAACCGCTTCGTGCGGATCGTGACGGCCCCGTCGATGGTCCTCGCCAACATCGTGGTCGGCCGCAACGATATCCCGGCGCTCCTGGAGGAGGAGGTGACGGCGGACGGGATCGCCGCGCGCCTCGCTCCGCTTTTGACCCCCGGCAGCCCCGAGCGCGCGGTGCAGGAGCGGGTCTTCGACGAGTTCGCCGAGGCGATGCGGGTCGATACCTCGCCGGCCGAGACGGCGGCGGATGCGGTCCTGTCGATGGTGCCGCCGGACATCGGCACCCGCGCCGCGTCCGCTCCGTCGTAGGCGTCCGCTCAGTCGTAGGGGACCTCCGGCTCGACCTGCCAGCGCCGCACGACGCCGTAGGGCCGCGCGGTCCGGACTTCCCAGACGCCCTGATTGCGCCAGGCGACCGTCGCCCCGTGCCGCACCAGCGTCCGCCGGTCGATGACGAGCGGGGCGGGACAGCGTACCGCGGTCAGCGCCGCCACCACCACCTCCGCAAGCGCGCAGTCTTCGGCGAGGGCGCGCGGCGAGACCGGCCGCGCAAGGCGCCCCTCGCCGAGCGGCAAGGTGCAGCCGAGCGGGTCGCATCGCGCCGTCCCGGCGGCCTCGGTGCGCGGGTCCGCGTCCGCCTTGAGCCACAGCTCGGCGACGAACCCGTCCGTGTCGCCCATCAGGGCGAGGCGGCCGTCGGTGCCGCGCGCGGCGATGGTCTCCGCCGTTTCCGACACCATCACGTCGAATCGGGGCGCGAGGGGGGCGACGGCGAGCCCACCCGCGATGAAGAGCGCGCCGGCAAGCCGCCAGGGCGCGGTGAAGAGCGCGAGCCAGACGAGACCGAACGCCGCCAGGATCGCAGCCGCCGGCGGCAGTGCGCCGGTGAGGCCCGCGTCGCCGGTCGCGTCGGCCGCCGCGCGGGCGATTCCGAGCACCAGGTCGAGGCCCCAGCGCATGAGCGCCAGCGGGAGAGCCTCGAGCCCGAACGGCATCAGCGCGAGGGAGAGGACGCCGGCCGGCATCACCAGGATCGTGACGATCGGCATCGCGGCGAGGTTCGCCGGCAGTCCGAACGGGGCGAGGCGGTGGAAGTGGTAGGCCGCGGCCGGCGCCGTCGCGAGGCCGGCGATCAGCGAGGTCAGGAGGAGGCCGAGCACGAACGCCGTCACCGGCCACGGGCGGCCGCGCACGAGGCGGGTCCGCTGCTTCGACCACCATTCGTAGAAGCCGACGAGCGCGACCACGGCGAGGAACGACATCTGGAACGACGGCTCTGTGACGCAGACCGGATCCATCGCGATCACCACGACCGCCGCCACCGCGACGGTACGCATCGTCAATGCCGGCCGGTCGAGGAGGATCGCGGCGAGCGCGACCACCAGCATCACATACGCCCGCACGGTGGAGACCGAGCCGCCGGAAAGCGCGAGGTAGAACGTTGCCGCCGCGAGCCCCGCGACCGCCGCCCACTTGCGAATCGGTGCCGACACCGCGAGGCGCGGCCACAGGGCGAGGAGAAAGCGCACCGCGGCGAACACCGATCCGGCGACCAGCGCCATGTGAAGCCCCGAGATCGCGAGAATGTGACCGAGCCCGGAGACGCGCAGCGCCTCGACGTCGTCCGCGTTCATGGCGCCCCGCCGCCCCACCAGGAGTGCCGTCGCGAACGCGGCGCCGGGCGTCTGGCCGAGGGTGGCTTCGATCCGCTCCGCGACGCCGGAGCGCAGCCGGTCGACGAGCGCCGGGAGGCTACGCGGCGGCGGGGGCGCGGTCACCTCCGGCGGACCGTAGGCGAAGCCGGTGGCGCCGATCCCGTCAAAGTAGAGCCGGCGCCCGGAATCGTACCCGCCAGGGTAGACCGGCCCCTGCAGCGGGAAGAGCCGAGCCTTGCCGCGCACGGCCGCGCCCACCGGAAAGGGCCCACTGCCGCGAATCGAAAGGCGAATCCGGTGCGGCATGGCGCCGCGGAAGCTGCCTTCCGTGACGGCGACGATCGCGCTGACCCGGCCCGGCTCGCGGACCTCGGCGTCGACGATTCTGCCGCTGAACTCCACGGTTTGTGCGGATCTGACGACCGGCGTGCCGCCGAGCCGCTCCTCCAGCCCGAGAGCGCCCATGCCCGCCAGGAACGCCGCGAGCGCGAGGAGAGGTGCGGCAAGGGGGGCGAAGCGGATGCTTCGCCCGGCGGCGAAACGGGCGGAAACTGCGGCGATCAGCGCGGCGCCCGGCCACCAGGGCGCGATTTCCAGCGGCAATTCGACGGCAACGAAGATCCCCGCGACGGCCAGAACCGGCAACCACAGCTGGAACCGACCGAACGCCCGCTCATGCTCGACCCAGGTTGCAAGCCGCGCCCTTAGGTCGAAATTTGCGCGCGTGCGTGGCAGGGCGAGACTCACCGTCGGTCCCCCGCCGACCGGACCTCGGGCCCCCGCGCCGGGGGCGGGGCAGCGTCGCGCATGGGTCGCACCATGACCTCCGTCACAGGATTCCTCGACCTCAGAGGGTCGACGCGGGCGGGGATGTCCCGCTACACACCTCGCCGACAGCTTCATGAATAACGTGCATCAGATGACGTCTCAATCCAAGGTGGTGACGCGATTCGCGCCGTCGCCGACCGGCTTCCTCCACATCGGCGGCGCGCGGACCGCGCTGTTCAACTGGCTGTTCGCCCGGCACCACGGCGGCAAGATGCTGCTGCGTATCGAGGATACCGACCGCGCGCGCTCCACGACCGAGGCGATCGACGCCATCATCGACGGCCTCTCGTGGCTCGGGCTGGAGGGGGACGGCGAGCCGGTCTACCAGTTCTCCCGCGCCGCGCGGCACGCTGAGGTTGCTCACCAGCTCCTCGACGCCGGGATGGCCTACCGCTGCTACACCTCGGCCGAGGAGCTGCAGGCGATGCGCGAGAAGGCCGCCGCCGAGGGCCGGCCGCCGAAATATGACGGCACGTGGCGCGACCGCGACGCCGCCGACGCGCCTCCGGGCGTGGACCCCGTCATCCGCCTCAAGGCGCCGCTGACGGGGGAGACGGTGATCCCCGACATGGTCCAGGGCGAGGTCACGTTCGCGAACGAGAACCTCGACGACCTCGTCATCCTGCGCTCGGACGGCACGCCGACCTACATGCTGGCCGTGGTGGTGGACGACCACGACATGGGCGTCACCCACATCATCCGCGGCGACGACCACCTCACCAACGCCGCCCGGCAGGCCCTCATCTACAAGGCCATGGGCTGGGACGTGCCGAAGATGGCGCACATCCCGCTGATCCACGGTCCGGACGGGGCCAAGCTGTCCAAGCGCCACGGCGCGCTCGGGGTCGATGCCTACCGGTCGATGGGTTACCTGCCGGAGGCGCTGCGCAACTACCTCGTCCGCCTCGGCTGGGCGCACGGCGACCAGGAGTTCTTCTCCACCAAGGAGATGATCGAGCACTTCAGCCTGGAGGCCGTCGGCCGCTCCCCGGCACGGTTCGACTTCGCCAAGCTGGAGAACACCAACGGCCACTACATGCGCCAGGCGACGCCCGACCGCATCCTCGCCGCGCTCGATCCGGTGATCGCCGCGCAGGAGGACGCCTCGGCCATCGAAGCCGCGCTCGACGCGGGCGCGCGAGCCAAGCTGGAGATCCTCATCCCGGGCCTCGCCGAGCGCGCCAAGACGCTGGTGGAGCTTCTGGACAATGCCCGTTTCCTCTGGGCAACGCGTCCGCTCGCCCTCGACGAGAAGGCGCAGAAACTCGTCTCCGGCGATGCCGCGCAGCACCTCGCCGCGCTGCACGAGCGGCTGTCCGAGGTCGATCCGTGGATTGCCGACAACCTCGACGCCGAGGTGAGGCGCTACGCCGACGAGGCGGGCGTGAAGCTCGGCAAGGTGGCGCAGCCCCTGCGCGCCGCGCTGGTCGGCTCGTCGACGTCGCCCGGGATCTTCGACGTCCTCGTCGCGCTCGGCCGCGCCGAGTCGCTCGGGCGCATCAAGGACCAGGCCGCGGGCTGACCCCGCGGCAGCGGTCACCCGGGCGAGGCTCCGCGTTCGGCCCGGAACGTCCGGCGTGTCTGCCGCTCGCGGCGGGCGGGCCGGGCGTCAGGCCGGGACCGGTCGCGGCGGCGCCTCCACCATGGCCGTGATCCGGGGTGCGGCGGTCACGTATAGCGCCGAGACCGCCAGGCAGTAGGCCGACAGCACCAGCGCCTGGTTGGGGAAGGGGATGCCGAGGTCGATGATCGCCCCGGTGATCCCCGGTCCCGCCGCGGTCGACATCACCATCGCCGACGTCGCCACCGCCTTGATCGAGCCGATCCAGCGCGTGCCGTAGAGCGTCGGCCAGATCGCCCCGAGGAGGGTGATCACGAGCCCGTGGCTCACCCCGATCCCGGCCACCATCAGGAACCAGATCACCACCCCGCCGGGGATCGCGAGGATGGCGATCGCCACCGACAGCGGCAGCAGCAGGAACGGCAGCACGCGCGTCGGTCCGACCCGGTCGACGATCGGGCCGCAGACGAGCGAACTCGTCACCGAGGCACCGGCGTAGATCGTGAACGCCAGCGCCATGACGGAGAGGTCGTAGTCCCGCACCGCCGCGATGTGGACCTGGTGGAAGAACACGCACGTGCCGATGAACGGCGGCGCCAGCAGCCCGGCGAGAACGACCCAGAACGTCCAGTGACGGACCACCTCGCCGCGGGTCCATTGCCGGCCCAGCATGCCGGGAGCCTCCTCGTCGTTGCCCTCGCCCTGGGGCGTTCGGCCCTTGCGCGTCAGCAGCGTCAGCGCCGGCAGGAAGATCGCCAGCAGCATGGCGGCGATGACGAGCCAGGTGGCGCGCCAGCCGATATCGTCGAGCACGACGACGCCGACGGGCGGCCACAGCGCCTCGCTGACGGGAAAGCCGAGCACGGCGACGGCGATCGCCTTCGCCCGGTTGGCCCGGAACCAGCGGGCCATCGCGGTCATGGAGATGTGCGTCATCATCCCCTGGCCGCAGAACCTCAGCCCGAAGATCGCGATGCACAGGACCACGACGTTCGGCGCCAGCGCCATTGTCGTCGCGGCGACGGCGTACAGAACGAGGACGAGCGTCGCGAGGCGCGTCACCGTCATCGTGTCGGCGAGGCGGCCGTACCTGATGAGGCAGATGGCGGAGGCGAGCGTCGCGACGGTGTAGAGCCCGCCCCACTGTCCGTTGCTGAGCCCGAACTCCTCGCGGATCCCGCCCGCGAACAGCGCGATGAAGTAGGTCTGTCCGAACGACGACCCGAACATGAACACCGCGCCGGTGAAGAGCCACCAAGCGTTGCGCGCGTAAAAGTTGCTCATACACGGGTTTCATACGCCTCGCCGGGCGGCGCGCAAAGAGGCAATTTTCTCGGGGGTCTGGCTCGACCCGGGATGGCGCGAACAGCCTGACGCGATGTCAGGCCGACGTCAGGCTTGAAGGGGAGGGCGGCTTCGGATAGTGGGCTTCAGACGATTTTTACGCTCGTCGGCGTGCCCGGCGGGCCCCCCCTGGCTGTGCCAAACACTGGAGCCGACGATGACCACAGAACAAGCAGCCCAATTCGCCGTCGGCTCGGAAACGGTGGACTATGAGGTGATGCACGGGACGGAAGGTCCATCCGTCGTCAACATCGCATCGTTCTACAAAGACACCGGGATGTTCACGTACGATCCCGGTTTCACCTCCACCGCCTCCTGTGAATCGAAAATCACATACATCGACGGCGACAAGGGCGTTCTTCTTTACCGCGGCTACCCGATCGAGCAGCTGGCCGAGCACGGCGACTTCCTCGAGAGCTGCTACCTGCTTCTCTACGGCGAACTGCCGACGATGGATCAGAAGCAGGACTTCGTAAACCGTGTGACCTATCACACGATGATCCACGAGCAGATGAACCGGTTCTTCTCCGGCTTCCGCCGGGACGCGCACCCGATGGCCGTCATGGTCGGCTGCGTCGGCGCGCTGTCCGCGTTCTACCACGACTCGACCGACATCCATGACCCGCAGGCCCGCGAGATCGCCTCGATCCGCATGGTCGCCAAGATGCCGACGATCGCGGCCATGGCCTACAAGTACACGATCGGCCAGCCCTTCGTGTACCCGAGCAACGACCTCGACTACTCGGCGAACTTCCTGCGCATGTGCTTCGCGGTGCCGTGCGAGGAGTACAAGGTGAACCCGGTTCTGGCCCGCGCCATGGACCGCATCTTCATCCTGCACGCCGACCACGAGCAGAACGCGTCCACCTCGACCGTCCGGCTCGCCGGGTCCTCGGGCGCCAACCCGTTCGCCTGCATCGCCGCCGGCATCGCCTGCCTCTGGGGCCCGTCCCACGGCGGCGCCAACGAGGCCGCGCTCAACATGCTCGAGCAGATCGGCACCGCCGACAAGATTCCCGAGTACATCGAGCGCGCCAAGGACAAGGACGATCCGTTCCGTCTGATGGGCTTCGGCCACCGGGTCTACAAGAACTACGACCCGCGCGCCCGCATCATGCAGAAGACCTGCCACGAGGTCCTCGGCGAGCTGGGCATCAAGGACGATCCGCTCCTCGAAGTCGCGATGGAACTCGAGAAGATCGCCCTCAACGACGAGTACTTCGTCGAGAAGAAGCTCTACCCGAACATCGACTTCTACTCGGGCATCACGCTGCGCGCGCTCGGCTTCCCGACCACGATGTTCACCGTCCTCTTCGCCCTGGCCCGCACCGTCGGCTGGATCGCGCAGTGGAAGGAAATGGTGGAGGATCCCTCCCAGCGCATCGGCCGTCCGCGCCAGCTCTACACCGGCGCCCCGAAGCGCGACTACATGCCGATCGCCCAGCGCTGAGCCGGCGGCGGGCAGGCCCGGCCCCGCGCCCGGCCCACCCCGCGCCCGGCCAACGTCCGGCAGGGGGCTCGCGCGAGTTTCGGCTCGCAGGAGCGATGGCCCACGAGACGAGCGCGTCACCCCGGTGGCGCGCTCTTTTCGTATCCGCGCTCTGGGCGGCGACCGGTGCCGGGGCCCGGGGCGGGCGTCGCGGCAGGGTCCCGCCGTGCGACGAATGACAACTCGACAAGCGACCCGCCGGGGGATCAGGATCGGCCGATGATGCACGAACGTTTGAAAGACAAGCTGCGCCCGCACCGCGACCCGCCGCGCTGCGCCCTGATCACCGGCGCCACCGGCGGGATCGGCGAGGCCTTCGCGCGCGAGCTCCCCGCAATGACCGAACTCGTGCTCACCGGCCGCGACGAGGCCCGCCTCGCCGAGCTTGCCGCCGAGTTCGGCACCCGCGCCCGCACCGTCGTCGCCGACCTCGCGACGCCGGAGGGGATCGCCGCCGTCGCCGAGGCGGCGGAGGCGGCCGAGTGCGACCTCCTCATCAACAACGCCGGCGTCGGCGCCGTCGGCAACTTCCTCGACGTCGACTTCGAGCGTCACCGCGCGACCCTGCGCATCGACGTCGAGGCCGTCCTCGCCCTGACGCATCGCCTCGTCCCGGGGATGATCGGCCGGGCCGAGGCGCGCGGCGAACGCGCCGGCCTCATCAACGTCGCCTCGTCGACCGCGTTCGTGCCGGTGCCGAGCTTCGCGACATACGCCGCCGCCAAGGCGATGGTCCTGTCCTTCACCGAAGCCTTCGCGGCGGAGGTGAGCGGGGCACCGATCGACGTCCTCGCCTCCTGCCCGGGCGCCGTCCGCACCGCCTTCGGCGCCCGCGCCGGCTACACCGGCACCGGCATCCCCGGCGCCATGGCGCCCGAGAAGGTCGCCCGGCAGACCCTCGCCGCCCTCGGCCGCCAGTCCACGGTGATGATCGGCCCGGTGTCCGCCGCGACCCTCGCCCCGGTGGCCCTCGCCCGCTCCATGGTGAGCCATGCCGTCATGCGGGCCGGCCGGGTCATGGACCGCGTCCAGAACCGCGACTGACGGGTGGCGCCGCCGCGACCGGAGCCGCCGAGGGCGCTCGGGCTTCACCAGGGAACAGGGCGGGTCGCCTGTCCCTCGGAGCCAGCCATCGCTTGCGAAGTCCTGAGGCGAAGCGGGGCGCCGCGCAAGGCACGCTCCGCTCTCCGGCCTTGCGCGCCCCCCCGCTTCGCCTCCGGTCGGACTTCAGCGACGGCTGGCTCCGAGGAACAGGCTGGGGCCGTGCCGTGTCCGCGCCCGAGGGGCGTGGCCGTGAAGGAGGCCGCCGGTCGGCGCGGCCGTCTGGGGAATAAGCACCGTGAGTGTTGATGTGCCGGGTTGTCCGGGCGACCTCGACGCCGTCGAGGCGGCCGCGTGGGCCATGCTGGAGGAGGGGGCCGCCTCGCGCCAGGCCGCCTTCCGGCGGATGACCCTCGCGAGCGTCGGGACCGACGGCGCGCCTGAGGCCCGCACAGTCGTCCTGCGCGGCGCGGACCGCGCGCAAAGGTCGATCCGGTTCTACACCGACGTGCGCTCGCCGAAGGTGGCGGAGCTCGAGGTCGACCCACGCTGTGCGGCCGTGTTCTACGATCATGCGGCGGGAATTCAGGTCCGGCTCGGCGGACGTGCCGTGCTGCACCGCGGCGACGCCGGCGCGGCTGCCGAGTGGGCGGCGATGGGCGCCTACTCGAAAATCTGCTATGCGCAGAAGACCGGTCCCGGCGTCCCGGTCGACGGGCCCGAGCCGCCATCCGGACCCGCCGGATTTGATACGGCGCAAAGTTTTGCCAACTTCGTTTTGGTAACGGTTCACATCGCGAGCCTGGATTGGCTATTTCTGTCCGCCGACGGGCATCGGCGGGCCAGACTGTGGTACGATGACGCCCGGAGCCCGACGTGGCTCGCCCCCTGAAACGAGGAGCACCCATGAGGGGTCCGATCGCATCAGCGCCGGGAACCGTATTCAAGGTGGCCGCCCTCGTCGCGGCCGCATCCACGTTCGCGTTCGCCATGGCGGCACGCATGGTGTCCGCCGACACGCTGCCGGCGAACGCGCGCGCCATCGACTGGTCGTCCGTGTCGCTCACCGGCATTCACGGCGAGCGGCTCGACGCGGACCTCTTTGCCGGCCGCGTCGTCCTTCTCGTCAACACCGCCTCGCGCTGTGCCTTCACCCCGCAGTACGAGGGGCTCCAGGCGCTGAGCGATGAGTATGCCGGCCTCGGCCTCACCGTCCTCGGCGTCCCGTCGAACGACTTCGGCAGCCAGGAACCCGGCTCCAACGGCGAGATCGCGAGCTTCTGCTCGGCCCGCTACGACGTTTCCTTCCCGATGCTCGAAAAGGCCGCCGTCACCGGCCGCGACGCGCATCCGCTCTTCACCTGGGCACGCCAGAACGGCGGCCGTGCGGCCGTGCCGGCCTGGAACTTTCACAAGATCCTGATCGGCCGCGACGGACGCATCGCCGCGACCTTCCCCTCTTACATGTCCCCGCGCTCGCCACAGGTGATGGGCGCGGTCGAACGTGCATTGCGCACGACGGGGCTTTGATGGACCTACTCGCCGCTTCGCCCCGCAAGGGCTATCGCCTCTGCGTGGGCATCGCGCTGTTCGCCTCCGACGGGCAGATCTTCATGGGCAAACGCGCCTCGCGCGGCGTCGTGCCGAGCTACTCATGGCAGATGCCGCAGGGCGGGATCGACCCGGGTGAAGACCCGCTCGACGCCGCCCGCCGCGAACTCTACGAGGAGACCTCGGTCCGCTCCATCGAGCCGCTCGGCGAGGTGGACGGCTGGCTCCACTACGACCTGCCGAAGGACGTCGCCTCCTGGCGCGGGCGCTTCAAGGGCCAGGCCCAGCGCTGGTTCGCCTTCCGCTTCGTCGGCGACGACAGCGAGATCAACGTCACCGAGCCGCCCGAGGGCCACAGCGTCGAGTTCTCCCGCTGGAAGTGGGAGGCGCTCGCCGACGTCCCGGGACTCGTCGTGCCCTTCAAGCGCGACGTCTACGAGTACGTGGCCGACGCCTTCGCGCCGCTCGCCGAGCCGGAGGTCTTGCGTTCGGCGCAGCGCCGGGCTATCTAACCGCCACACTCAGGTTCTCAGGTTTAACCGGGTTGGCGCCTTCGGGGGCCGGCCCATTCGGCGTTTGTAACGTCCCTCCGGATCCACCTGCCGGCAGCATCGACCCGGGCCGCCAGGCCTCTCCATACGGGACGGGGCCGGTCGAGGGCGCCGCTCGAAAGGCCGGACGCAGGGCCGGTCGAAGGCAAGGGCACTCGAGGCGGATCCGGCCGGACCAGCAACGCCGGGATGAACGAGGTTTTTTTGGACGACGACCGGATTATCACCGAAACCGGCCTCGACGCGCGAATCGCGCGGATCGTGGCACCGTCCCTGGAAGGGCTCGGCTACCGTCTCGTGCGTGTCCGCGTGACGGCGCAGAACGGCTGCACGGTGCAGATCATGGCCGAGCGGCCGGACGGAACCCTCAATGTCGAAGACTGCGAAGCCATCAGCCACGCCGTCTCGCCGGCCCTCGATGTCGACGATCCGATCTCCAAGGCGTATCATCTCGAGGTTTCGTCTCCGGGTATCGACCGTCCGCTGGTCCGCCGGGAGGACTTCGAGCGCTGGTCGGGCCACGAAGCAAAGCTCGAGACCGCGATTCCCATCGACGGCCGCCGCCGCTGGCGCGGCATCATCCTGGGCGTCGACGGGGACAATGTGCATCTGCGTCTTGCCGAGCTGGGGGCCGAGAAGGTCCATGTCCCACTCGGCGAGCTGTCCGACGCGCGCCTGGTGCTGACCGACGCGCTGGTGGAACAGTCGCTGAAGGCCGGCAAGAAGACGGCTATGAACTGACGTTCGACGACCGGCGCGCGATCGCGCCGGACGACGCGTCAGAAGCGAGTGACCGGGTTGCCGCTCGCGGCAAGTCGGTGAGTTTGGGGGCAATCCCCGCAAGTTTTGAGGGTCGGCGCGGCGCGCGGCCTGAGGTGGGACGGAAACCATATGGCAGTCAGCGCGAACAAGCTGGAGTTGTTGCAGATCGCCGACGCAGTGGCGCGGGAGAAGCAGATCGACCGGGCCATCGTCATCGAGGCGATGGAAGACGCGATCCAGAAGGCCGCCCGCGCCCGCTACGGTCAGGAGACCGAGATCCGCGCCGAGATCAACCCGAAGTCCGGCGAAACGCGCCTGCAGCGCCTTCTCCTCGTCGTCGACGAGGTGGAGAACCCCGCCACCCAGATCGCCCTCGTCGACGCCCTCGCCAAGAACCCGGACGCGCAGGTCGGCGACTTCATCGCCGACCCGCTGCCGCCGATCGAGTTCGGCCGCGTCGCCACGCAGTCGGCCAAGCAGGTCATCGTGCAGAAGGTGCGCGAGGCCGAGCGCGACCGGCAGTACGAGGAGTACAAGGACCGCGTCGGCGACATCATCAACGGCATCGTCAAGCGGGCCGAGTACGGCAACGTCATCGTCGACCTCGGCCGCGGCGAGGCCATCTGCCGCCGCGACCAGCTCATCCCGCGCGAGGTCTTCCGCCCCGGTGACCGCATCCGCGCCTATGTAATGGACGTCCGCCGCGAGCCGCGCGGGCCGCAGATCTTCCTGTCGCGCACGCACCCGCAGTTCACCGCCATGCTCTTCCGCCAGGAAGTGCCGGAGATCTACGACGGCGTCATCGAGGTGAAGTCGGTCGCCCGCGACCCGGGCTCGCGCGCCAAGATCGCCGTCATCTCCCGTGATTCGTCGATCGATCCGGTCGGCGCCTGCGTCGGTATGCGCGGCTCGCGCGTGCAGGCCGTCGTGCAGGAGCTGCAGGGCGAGAAGATCGACATCATTCCCTGGTCGCCGGACGCCGCGACGTTCATCGTCAACGCGCTGCAGCCGGCGGAAGTCGCCAAGGTGGTCCTCGACGAGGACTCCGAGCGCATCGAGGTGGTGGTGCCGGACGAGCAGCTCTCGCTCGCCATCGGCCGCCGCGGCCAGAACGTGCGCCTCGCCTCGCAGCTCACCGGCTGGGACATCGACATCCTGACCGAGGCCGAGGAATCGGAGCGCCGCCAGAAGGAATTCCAGGAGCGCACCCAGCTCTTCGTCGACGGCCTCAACGTCGACGAGGTGGTGGGCCAGCTCCTCGCCTCCGAGGGCTTCACCTCCATGGAGGAGGTCGCCTACGTGGACCTCGACGAAATCGCCTCGATCGAGGGCTTCGACGAGGAGACCGCCGAGGAGATCCAGGCCCGCGCCCGCGAGAACCTCGAGGAGCTCGAGCGGCGCAACGACGAGGCGCGCCGCGAGCTCGGGGTCGAGGACGACCTGCGCGAGGTTCCCGGCATGACGAGCGCGATGATGGTCGCGCTCGGCAAGGACGACGTGAAGAATCTGGAAGACTTCGCCGGCTCGGTCCCCGACGATCTCGTCGGCTGGGTCGAGAAGCGCGGCTCCGAGACCGTTCGTCACACCGGTCCGCTCGCAGAGTTCGGCGTCTCGCGTGCCGACGCGGAGCAGATGATCATGACGGCCCGTGTTCTCGCCGGCTGGATCACCGAGGAAGACCTCAACGGTGATGTCGAAGACGAGGACGAGATCGAGGCCGGGGACGAGGTCGACGAGGTGGTCGCCGACGGCGACGAGCCGCTGGAGAACGCAAACTGACGGCGCGCCCCACAAAACCCCCGACGCGCACCTGCGTGGTGACGCGGCGAACTGGCGCGCCCGAATCGATGATCCGGTTCGTGCTGTCGCCGGACGGCGCCGTCGTGCCTGACATCAGGCGCAAGCTGCCGGGGCGTGGGGTCTGGGTCGACGCCACGTCGGCAAGTGTGGCGCTCGCGGTCAAGAAGCGGGCGTTTTCAAGGGGTTTCAAGGCACAGGTCGACGTGCCCGACGAGTTGCCTGAGCAGGTCGAAGCCCTGCTCAGGCGGGCGGCGCTGGAGCGTCTGGCGTTCGCGCAGAAGGCCGGTCTGGTGACCCAGGGGTTCGAGAAGGTGAAGGCTGCACTGTCCGGTGGGCAGGTATGCGGCCTGATCTTCGCGGCAGATGGGGCTCCGGACGGGCGACGAAAGGTCGAGGCGCTTGCCAAGAACGCCTTGGATCTCCATAACAACGTGACAGTGGTCGACGTGTTCGATTCAGCTGAGCTGGAACGCACTCTGGGTCGCGACCGTGTGGTTCATGCCGCACTGACGACCGGTCGGCTAAGCGAACTCTTTATCCTGGATGCAGCGCGCTTGCGCGTGTACCTGATTGGCGGCACGCACGACGAGATGCATCCTGATCAGCCCGACGAACTCCGGTTCGCAGGACCAATTGCAATATGAGCGAAACGAACGACACCGGCGAACAGGCTGGCGGCCGTAAGCAGACTCTGTCGCTTCGCCGCGGCGGCGTGGAGAAGGGCACTGTACGCCAGAGCTTCTCCCACGGCCGCACGAAGTCGGTCGTTGTCGAGAAGAAGAAGCAGCGCCGAGTGATGGTGCCGGGGCAGGATGCTCCGGCTCCGGCCGCAGAGCCGCGTCGCCCTCAGGCGGCGCCGGCCGCGGAGGCGCCGCGCCGCGCTCAGACGCCGCCCGCCGACGCTCCGGCTCGCGAGGCCCCCACGGCCGCGCCCGAAGCCGCACGCCGCGAGGCCCAGGCGCCGAGCGCCGCCGGCGCGCCGAACGCCGAGGCCGCCGCTCCGGCGCCGGCCGCGACCCCTTCCGCAGCGGCCTCCCAGCCCGAGGCTCAGGCCGAGGCCGGCGGTCAGCAGATGCCGACCGCCGAGGAACTCGCTGCTCGCGCTCTCGACATGCCGCGCCGCCCGCGCATCATCGGCAAGGCCGAGGTGAGGACCTCGCCGCCCGCTCCGGCCACGTCGGACGAGCCGCGTCGCCGCTCGGCCCATGCCTCGACCCCGGGCCCGCGTGGCGGTGCCCAGGCCCGCACCGGCGACGGCCGCAGCGAACGTGACCGCGACGGCCGCGACAACCGCGGCCGCGAGCGCGACCGCAACGCCGGCGCTCCGGCCGGCCGCTCCGACCGGGGCGACCGCGGCGGCGACCGCAACCGCGGCGGCGATCGTGACCGGCGCCAGGCCGGCGGCGGTGGACAGGTCCACCGCACCCTGTCGCGCGCCGAGCAGGAAGCCCGCGCCCGCGCCTTGGCGATGGCCCGCTCCCAGGAGAGCGAGCAGAAGAAGCGCGCCGAGGAAGAGGCCGTGCGTGAGCGCGAGGCCATCGTCGCCGCCAAGCGCCAGCTCGCCGAGGAAGAGCTGCGCAAGGAGCGCGAGGAGGCCCGCCGTCAGGCCGAGGCCGAGCTCGCGGCGCGCCGTGCCGCCAAGGAAGCCGAGGAGGCCGCGAACAAGGCCGCCGACGCGTCCGTCGCTCCGGGCGAGACGGCCGAGGCCCGCTCCGCCCGTGGCGCAACGCCGGTCCGTCGCAAGACCGACGCGCTCGAGGAGGACGAGGCGGCTTCGGCCAAGGCCAAGAAGGCCCGCGCCACGCCGACCAAGACCGCCACGAAGGGCGACGATCGCCGCAAGACGAAGCTGACGATCACCACTGCGCTCGAGGACGACTCCGAGCGCGGACGGTCGCTGGCCGCTCTGCGCCGTCGCCGGGAAAAGGAAAAGCGCGGTGGATCGCGTACTGGTCCCCGCGAAAAGATTATGCGTGAAGTGACCATTCCCGACGCGATCTCCATCCAGGACCTCGCGGCCCGCATGTCCGAACGTGGTGTGGACGTCATCAAGCTCCTCATGAAAGAGGGGCAGATGCACAAGATCACCGACATCATCGACGCCGAGACGGCGGAGCTGGTGGTGACGGAGTTCGGCCACACCGTGAAGCGCGTCTCCGAAGCGGACGTCGAAGAGGGCCTCTTCGAGGAACGCGACATCGACACCGAGAACGCGATCCCGCGTCCGCCGGTCGTCACCATCATGGGCCACGTCGACCACGGCAAGACCAGCCTGCTGGACGCGATCCGCAAGGCCAACGTCGTGCAGGGCGAGGCCGGTGGCATCACCCAGCACATCGGCGCCTATCAGGTCGATATCGGCGCCGGCAAGGTGACGTTCCTCGACACCCCGGGCCACGCCGCGTTCACCGCGATGCGCGCCCGCGGCGCCAAGGCGACGGACATCGTCATCCTCGTGGTGGCGGCTGACGACGGCGTGATGCCGCAGACGCAGGAAGCCATCAGCCACGCGAAGGCTGCCGGCGTTCCGATGATCGTCGCCATCAACAAGGTGGACAAGCCGGCCGCGGATCCGCAGCGCGTGCGCACCGACCTGCTCCAGTACGACGTCGTCGTCGAGAGCCTGTCGGGTGACGTGCAGGACGTCGAGGTTTCGGCGCACACCGGGCAGGGCCTCGAGGATCTCCTCAACGCCTGTCTGCTGCAGGCCGAAATCCTCGAGCTGAAGGCCAACCCCGACCGCGAGGCCCAGGGCGTCGTCGTCGAGGCGCAGCTTGACAAGGGCCGCGGCTCGGTCGCGACCTGCCTCGTCCAGCAGGGCACGCTCAAGGTGGGCGACATCCTCGTCGCCGGCACCGAGTGGGGCAAGGTCCGCGCGCTCGTCACCGACCAGGGCGAGCGGGTCAAGGAAGCCGGCCCGTCCATGCCGGTCGAGGTTCTCGGCCTCAACGGCACGCCGGAAGCCGGCGACCAGTTCGTGGTCGTCGAGTCCGAGCAGCGCGCCCGTGAGATCACCGAGTACCGCGACCGCCTGAAGCGGGAGGCGTCCGCCGCCCCGTCGACGGCGATGTCGCTCGAGCAGATGATGACGAACCTGCAGTCGCAGGGGCTGTCGGAGTTCCCGCTCGTCCTCAAGGCGGACGTGCAGGGCTCGGCCGAGGCCATCGTCGGCGCGCTCGAGAAGCTCAACACCGACGAGGTGGCCGCCCGTGTCCTGCACCAGGGCGTCGGCGCCATCACCGAGTCGGACGTGACCCTCGCTGCGGCCACCGGCGGCATCATCATCGGCTTCAACGTCCGCGCCAACAAGCAGGCGCGGGAGGCGGCCGATCGGGCTGGCGTCGAGATCCGCTACTACTCGATCATCTACAACCTGATCGACGACGTGAAGGAAGCGATGTCCGGCATGCTTGCGCCGGAACGCCGCGAGACCTTCATCGGCTACGCGGAGATCCTGCAGGTCTTCAACATCACGAAGGTCGGCAAGGTCGCGGGTTGCCGGGTCACGGAAGGCATGGTCGAGCGTGGTGCCGGCGTGCGCCTCCTGCGCGACAACGTCGTGATCCACGAGGGCATGCTGAAGACGCTCAAGCGCTTCAAGGACGAAGTGAAGGAAGTCCAGGCCGGTCAGGAATGCGGCATGGCTTTCGAGAGGTACGAGGACATCCGCGAAGGCGATGTCATCGAGTGCTTCCGAGTGGAGGAGGTGGAGCGTACGCTGGCGTAACGCTTCACCCGGCGCGCCTCGCCGAGCGGCGGGGCGACCCCACCCCGGCCACACCGCCGCGGCGGTGGTCGGAATGAGAAACGGTCGCCCGTAGTTTACTGCGGGCATCGTTCTTTTCGGATGACTATATGAGTCCGTGCGGCCAGGCCGCGCGCGTGAGAATCTTGCCGGTCCGACTCCGGCTTGGACAAAGTGACGACCAAAATGCAATCACAACGCCAATTGCGCGTGGGCGAGCTCGTCCGCCACGCGCTCTCCGACATTTTGATGCGCGGAGGCACCTACGATCCCGACCTCGACCGGCAACCCATCACGGTGCCCGAGGTGAGGATGTCGGCCGACCTCAAGATCGCGACCGTCTACGTCATGCCGCTCGGCGGGATGAACGCGGAGCTGATCGTGAAGGCGCTGGCGCGCCAGGCCAAGCCGTTGCGCGGGCAGCTCTCGCGCCAGATCCGTCAGCTTAAGTACATGCCCGAGCTGCGCTTCCGGCTCGACACCCGATTCGACGACGACGACCGCATGCGCGAGGCGCTGCACGATCCCTCCGTGGCGGCCGACATCGAGCACGAGGACAAGCCCGAGGACGGAACCGACGAGGCCGAGCGCCGCGTCCCCGGTCCGGGCGAGGGGACACCCGCCGACCATCCCCGCGGCGACAATAACGAGTGAGCGACACCGAAGATGAGATGGGAGACAAACCGCGTGCGGACATTCGACCTGGAGCGCGAGCAAGCTCCGGCGCCGCAGAGGTCGCGCGGTAAGGGCCAGCGCCGCCGTGGCAAGCCGAAGAATCAGCTCGACGGATGGATCGTCCTCGACAAGCCGTCGGGTCTGACCTCCACGCAGGCGCTGTCGGCGGTGAAGCGGCTCTTCAATCCCGAGAAGGCCGGCCACGCGGGCACCCTCGACCCCATCGCGACCGGCCTGCTGCCGCTCGCGTTCGGTGAGGCGACGAAGACGGTGCCCTACGTCGTGGATGGTGCGAAGAGCTACCAGTTCACGGTCCGCTGGGGCGCCGCGACGGCCACCGACGACACCGAGGGCGACGTGATCGCCACCTCCGACGTGCGCCCGACGCGCGACCAGATCGAGGCGATGCTGCCCCGATTCGTCGGCGAGATCAGCCAGGTGCCGCCGCGCTACTCCGCCGTGAAGGTCGACGGCCAGCGCGCCTACGACCTCGCCCGCGAGGGCACCGTGGTCGAGCTGAAGCCGCGTGTCGTCACCGTCACGCGCCTCGTCATCGTCGGCGATCCGACCGAGGACGAGGTGACGCTCGTCGCCGACTGCGGCAAGGGCACCTACGTTCGCTCGATCGCCCGCGATCTGGGCGAGGCGCTTGGCACCTGCGCGCACGTCACGGCATTGCGCCGCACGCGCGTCGGTCCGTTCCGCGAGGAGGACATGATCACGCTCGACGCGCTGCGTGAGCGGGCGGTCGACCCGCAGGCTGCTATCGAGGCGGTGCTGCGCGACCCCGCCGACGCGCTCCTCGGCCTGCCGGAGATGGACGTCGACCGGAACGCCGCCGGCCGTCTGCGCCGCGGGCAGGGCGCGCTCCTGCGCCCCGGCGACCCGATGCTGGCGGAGGACAGCGAGATCTGCGCCCGCGAGGGGGGCAAGCTCGTCGCCCTCTGCCGTGCGCAGGCGGGCGAGCTGCGCCCGGTCCGCGTGTTCCGCGCCCCGCGCCGCCGGATCACGGTGCCGATCGTGGCGCCGTCCGAGCGCGCCGAGGCTCCGGAGCCCCGCGCCGCGGTGAGCGAGTTCGACGACTGATCCCGGATCGGGCCGTCGCGACCGCTTTCCGGCCGCGACGCGCCCTATGACGGGACGGACGAGGAGAGGGCGGAGGTGCCGAGCGCACCTTCGGCCAAGACGGCGGGCGTAGGCTCCCGGCGCCCCGATGCGTCGGGCACCCACGCCTGCGGGCACTCGCGGAACGGGCCCCGAGCCCGGGCGGGCGTGGGCCGGCGCGGCGGGCAACCCTGTCGCCAGCCCGGAGCCAGCTCATGCGCGGTCTCGCCGCTCTCCTTCCCGCCGCCCCGCTTCTCGTCGCGTCCGTTCTCGTCGCCGTCGTGCCGGTCGCGGCGGTCGCCGCCGATCTCGACCGGCCCATCGTCATCCTGCCCGCGCCGGCGCCGAGCGCCTACGCGTGCATCCTCGGCATGCCGATCCAGTACAGCCGCGCGCCGCGCACGACGACCATCGGCACGCTGCCCCGCGGGATCGCGGTCGAGATCCTCGACGTTCCCTACGATCCCATCGCGGATCTGTGGGTCCGTCTTGCGGCGCCCGGCTCCAGCATTTACTACGGCTGGGTGCGAACAAGCGGGCTCCGCTGCCTCTAAAAGTGGGCGCTGCCCGACCCCATGTTCGGGGACGTACGACGGAACGCGCGGCGGCACGGACAAACGTCACGTTGCCAACGAGCGCGCGTACCCTTAAAGACGACGCTTCCGCGCGCTTGCTGGACGACATCCCGGCTCGCCGCGCATCACCTCGAGAGTAGGAGACACCGATGTCGATTACCGCAGAGCGCCGCCAGGAGCTCATCAAAGAGTACGCCACCAAAGAGAACGACACCGGTTCGCCCGAGGTCCAGATCGCGCTCCTGACCGAGCGGATCAACAACCTCACCGGTCACTTCAAGACCCACGCGAAGGACAACCACTCGCGTCGTGGTCTCCTGAAGCTCGTCTCCCAGCGCCGCCACCTGCTCGACTACGTGAAGGGCAAGGACGTCGCGCGCTACCAGTCGATCATTCAGCGTCTCGGCCTGCGCCGCTGACGTGTTCGGGCCGCCTTCGGGCGGCCTTTCGCGTCGGACCTCCGGTTCCGGCGCGTCGTACCTGAAGGGGCGCACCCGACGGCCGGACCGGCCACGGTGCTCCCGATCCGTGGCGCACACCGCGCCGTTCCGAGCGAAGCACCTTGCGCCCCGTCGACTGGCGCATCGTGCCCGACCCAGGCGGCCGTAGGGGCCGCCCGAACGACGCGGCCCAAGGGCCGCGAACCGGCCATGGGCGCACCGTCCGTGGTCACTGGCGCTGTCGTGGGGCAGGATTGCCGGCCGCTGTGACCCTCGCGGATCGTCCGCCGGGGACCCTCCGGGGAGCAGCGTCCCGCCGTCTTGCCCGCCGGTGCCGTCCGCATGAAAGGCAAGAAAATATGTTCGATATCCAAAGAGAATCCATTGAGTGGGGCGGTCGCACGCTCACGCTCGAGACCGGCAAGATCGCCCGTCAGGCCGACGGCGCCGTCCTCGCCACCTACGGCGAGACCGTCGTCCTCGCCACCGTCGTCTCCGAGAAGGAGCCCAAGCCCGGGTTCGACTTCTTCCCGCTGACGGTGAACTACCAGGAGAAGGCGTTCGCGGCGGGCAAGATCCCCGGCGGCTACTTCAAGCGCGAGGGCCGTCCGTCCGAGCACGAGACGCTGACCTCCCGCCTGATCGACCGGCCGATCCGTCCGCTCTTCGTCGAAGGCTACAAGAACGACACCCAGATCATCATCACCACCCTGGCGCATGACCTCGAGACGCAGCCCGACGTCGTCGCGATGGTCGCCGCCTCGGCCGCGCTGACGATCTCCGGCGTTCCCTTCATGGGCCCGATCGGCGGCGCCCGCGTCGGCTACGTCGACGGTGAGTACGTCCTCAATCCGACCCTCGACCAGATGGAAGACTCCGCCCTCGACCTCATCGTCGCGGGTACGGGCGACGCCGTGCTGATGGTCGAGTCGGAGGCCAAGGAGCTCTCCGAGGAGATCATGCTGGGCGCCGTGATGTTCGGTCACAAGGGTTTCCAGCCGGTGATCGACGCGGTCATCCGCCTCGCCGAGAAGGCCGCCAAGGAGCCGCGCGACTTCCAGCCGGAAGACCGCAGCGCGCTGACCGACAAGGTCACCGCCTTCGCCAAGGCCGACCTGCAGAAGGCCTACGCGATCAAGGAGAAGAGCGAGCGCCGCGCCGCGATCGACGAGGTCAAGGCCCGCGTCATGGCCCAGTTCGTCACCGAGGACGAGGGCGCCCCGACCAAGCAGCAGGCCGGCGACGTCTTCAAGAAGGTCGAGGCCTCGATCGTGCGCGGCCAGATCCTGGACGCCGGCACCCGCATCGACGGCCGCGACCTGAAGACGGTCCGTCCGATCTCCTGCGAAGTCGGCATCCTGCCGCGCGCCCACGGCTCGGCCCTCTTCACCCGCGGTGAGACGCAGGCGCTGGTCGTCGCCACGCTCGGCACCGGCGACGACGAGCAGTTCGTCGACCTGCTCGAGGGCACCCGGAAGGAGACCTTCCTCCTTCACTACAACTTCCCGCCGTACTCCGTCGGCGAGACGGGCCGCATGGGCTCGCCCGGCCGCCGCGAGATCGGCCACGGCAAGCTCGCCTGGCGCGCCGTCCACCCGATGCTGCCCGCGCAGCACGACTTCCCGTACACCAAGCGCGTCGTGTCCGAGATCACCGAGTCGAACGGCTCGTCCTCGATGGCGACCGTCTGCGGCTCCTCGCTCGCCCTCATGGACGCCGGCGTGCCGCTGAAGGCGCCCGTCGCCGGCATCGCGATGGGCCTCATCAAGGAAGGCGAGAAGTTCGCCGTCCTGTCCGACATCCTGGGCGACGAGGACCACCTCGGCGACATGGACTTCAAGGTCGCCGGCTCGATGAACGGTGTCACGTCTCTCCAGATGGACATCAAGATCGACGGCATCACCGAGGAGATCATGAAGGTCGCCCTCGAGCAGGCCAAGCACGGCCGTGTCCACATCCTCGGCGAGATGGGCAAGGCCATCGGCGAGGCGCGCGCGGAGCTCGGCGAGTACGCCCCGCGCATCGAGGTCATCCAGATCCCGGTCGACAAGATCCGCGAAGTCATCGGCTCCGGCGGCAAGGTCATCCGCGAGATCGTCGAGAAGACCGGCGCCAAGGTCGATATCTCCGACGACGGCACCGTCAAGATCGCCTCGTCCGACGGCAAGGCCATCAAGGCGGCGCTGAACTGGATCCGCGGCATCACCGCCGAGCCGGAGGTCGGCGCGATCTACGAGGGCACGGTCGTGAAGGTCGTCGACTTCGGCGCCTTCGTGAACTTCTTCGGCCCGCGCGACGGTCTCGTCCACATCTCGCAGATGACCAATGGCCGTCCCGAGAAGTCCTCGGACGTCGTCAAGGAAGGCCAGAAGGTCTGGGTCAAGCTCATGGGCTTCGACGAGCGCGGCAAGGTCCGCCTGTCCATGAAGGTCGTGAACCAGGACACCGGCGAAGAGATCCCGAAGGAAGCCGCGGAATAATCCGCAGCCCCATCCCGACCAACGAAGCCTCCCAGGGACCCCCTGGGAGGCTTTTTTGTTGCCGTGGGGGCTTTCGAAGAGCGGCCATCGGCGTTTGCACCAAAGGCCTGGAGCCGAACAGTGTATCCAGCGGGTGGAGCGATACTGCCGACGTAGGGCAGCTTCGAAGGGCGAGAGATCACTTCGGCAGGGACTGCTACGACGTTCGCGCGCCTGCAATCCCCCTAGGCGGCGTTAGCGACCGCGTCTCGCACCCTGGGGCGAAGTACGTTGACATAGGTGTTCGTCCGATCGGCCAGCCAATCAAATCCGGCCCGCCGTACTGCCGGATCCTCCAAATTGCCGAAGAAGCGAGCTTCGCCGATCCGAGGCCTGCCATATCTATCCGTTTCCAGGCTAGCGTCGCCGGCTAGAAGCGGGCGAATCTCATCCCAGTCATCAGCAACCGCGAGCATCGCTGCCTCGCCGGGAGAATTCCGGTGTGAGGATAGCATCAGACCGAGTTCGCCACTCTTCTTCACGCGATAAACGGTAAGCCAGCTGCTGCCTGATGGCGCCGGGAACGGCAGTGTAATGTAGCCCATTCGCGGCGCTCCAGGGGTCATTTGCTCAGGATCGTCCAGGGTCAGATAGTGAGATAGAAATTCCTGCCAGAAGGATCGGCGCTCGTCCTTGAGAGCCTCTTGGTCGGGATCGACCACCGTCCCGTCCTCCGCTTGCACATCATCCCCGATCAATTGACCGGCGGGCAGCTCTACGACGTGACGAGTGATGAGCGTCGTGCGGGCAAGGACACGAGGAACGAGGATTTGCTCTCCGTTCGCCAACTCGTAGATAGGAAACTCAACCAAGCCGAAACCGAAGTTGAGACCGGCATGACGGTGCATGAATTCGACAAGTGTCTCTACGCCTTCCCGAATACCGTCGCCCAATATGATAAGCAGGAACCGCCCGACACGGAGGTTGTGACTGACGGCGTCACAAAAGGACGCCTCGTCTGTCTCGGGAAACCGCTCCCTGACGTGTTCGAAAAGTCCGCGCTTCGTCCGCACGCGCACTTCGCGTTCCAGGTCAGCGACGGACCAGCGGCTTAGCACCCTCGCATAGTCAAGAATCTGACCGACTACCGCGCGCCGCGCCTCCGGGTTGCGCCAGAGCTTGCACTCGACCATCACCGGCAGGCCGGTGGGCGTGATCAGGAAATTGTCGACAGCGCCAGCGCCGGATAGCTGCAACTCGCGGCAGATTGCGAGCGCACCAACAAACTGCGGGTCGATCTCGGCGATCGGGAGCGCTTCAGGATGCGCGTGGACAAGACTCTGCAGCATGGTCTCGAGGTGTTCGTTGCCAAGCTTGCGGAGCGTCTCGGTCTTTCCATCAGACGCGATCAGCACGGGAGCCGAATGTTGTGGCGCCATTGTGAGGATACCTCTTGTGGTCGTGGCTTTGTGGCGCCTGCGCGCCCTCGATGCGCCAAACAAAAGCCTGAAGAATTAACGTTGGGCTTATTGCGGCTCGGTGCGGCACCACTTGGAAGAGGCCGAAGAACTCCCACCCGCCCGCTGCCATAGGCCGACGGTATTGCCCCCAGATGCGTGAGTTGTTCGCTCCGGGGTGTCCGCTACCTTCCCGTTATCGGCAATTCACAATCATAGAAGCCGAACAGGGAGGACGACATGGCAGCCAGAATGGCGCGCGGCACCGCCGCGTTCGTCAGCGCGGTCGGGGCGATCAGCCTGGGTCTCGTCGCCGGCGCATCCGCGGCGGAGGGGAACGCCGAGGTCTCGGCCCGTCACGTGGCGGCGGCGCAGGAGGCGGCGGGCGATGACCTGACGCTCGCGCTCGGCAACTGCAAGGACATCGGCAAGACCTTCGTGATCCCCGAGGGCAAGCTCCACGGCATGCTGGAGAAACTGACCACGCTCGGACCGCGCCCGCCCGTCACGGTGTTCGACAACCTGCACTATGTCGGCACCAAGTGGGTGAGCGCCTGGGCGATCGAGACCAGCGACGGGATCATCCTGTTCGACGCGCTCAACAACGCGAAGGAAGCGAAGGACTACATCGAGGCCGGCCTCGAAGAGCTCGGGCTCGATCCGGCCGACATCAAGAAGATCATCGTCGCCCACGCCCACGGCGACCACTACGGCGGCGCGAAATACCTTCAGGACACGTACGGTCCCGAGGTCATCATGAGCGCGCTCGACTGGGCCGAGCTGGAAAAGCCCGAGCTGCAGTACGCCGACGAGCTCTGGGACGCGCCGCCGGAGCGCGACGTCGCCGTCGACGACGGCGATACCGTGACCCTCGGCGACACCACGGCGCAGATCGTGCTGATGCCCGGCCATACCGTCGGCACCATCGGCATCGTCTTCGACGTGATGGACGGGGACGAGGCGCACAAGGCGGTGATCTGGGGCGGCAACGGCCTCAACTTCGGTCCCGACGCCGGCCGCTTCCTCGACATGATGCACTCCGCCGACAAGGTCCGCGAGATGGCGGCGGAGGAGGGGATCGACGTCTTCCTCTCCAACCATCCGGGCACCGACGGCACGGACGAGAAGGCCGAGCGGCTGGCGAACCGCAAGGATGGGGATCCGCACCCCTTCGTCATCGGCACCGACGGCGTGGAGCGGTTCATGACCGCGCTGCGCGAATGCGTCGCCGCACAACTCGCGAGCTTCGACGCCGAGGCGGCCGACTCCGCCGACTGACACTCGGGTCACCGCGCCGGGGACCATCCCCCGGCGCGGGTCCCGTACCACCTACCGGGCCGGTCTGGGGTCGTCCGCGTCGTAGCCGTAGGTGCCGCAAAGGTCCGCGCCGTCGGCTCCGGTCGGGACGGTATCGCCCTGGAAGACGGCGAGCGTCAGCGTCTTCATCCCGTACCTCGTCGCCGCCGAGGCGACGAGGTAGCTTGCCGTGCCGGGGCCGCAGAGGGTGTTGCCGTTGAGGAGCGCGCCGGGGTCGCCCGCCAGCTCGAAGATCTGCCCCGGACCGGACCCGTCGAGGCCGTCCCACGAGCCGCCGACGCCATCCTCCACCAGCTTCAGCGCCACGCTCGCCCCGTTCCCGAACGCGATGGAGGACTGCGAGAGCGTGACGGGGCCGGTGATCGATTCGGCCGTCCTGCTCGCCGCCTCGTAGGTCATCGCGGAATCCGTGACCGGGCCGGCGCTGGCGCCGCCTGCGCAGAGGAGCGAGCCGAGGGAAAGGAGCAGCGTCGTTCGCGAGTGCATGCGGGTTGCCTCCCTGGAGTGCCGTCTTGGTGCGCCGTGTGTCCCACGGTGACGGCGGTGGCTCAAGGATGCCGCCTTCGGCCGGGCGAAGCGGACGCCGGCGCGACATTCGCAAAACCGGGCCGTCTGCAGTGGACCGGTCATATTGCGCCAGAAGTTGGCGGATCGGCTGCCCGCCGCGTCAGCCTTGTCGCGTCCGGGGATCTACCTTGGCGCCGCCGTCACGTGGGGAAGCGTGGACTGCTCGTGCGATCATGCTGAGGGCATTGAGACCACGGCAACTTCGAGATCGGCAGGCGCGTGGACCACGCATCCGGCGGTGTCGTCCGCGAGTCCCATGCGATCATCGGCCGTCCGCTGACGCCGCTCAGCGTGGCGGGCGTCGTGCGCCGCGCCACCCGCCGCACGGTCCGCCGGTGCGCGCGGGGCGTCGGCTTCTGCTGACGGGACCCCGGCGCGGCCGGGCCGGGGACGGTTCCGCCTAGCGGGCGGGCTTCAGCGGCTCGACCGACTCGTCGCCCTCCACCGGCCAGACCTTGATGTCCGCCGCGTCGAGCGTCTCCTTCGTCATGTCGACGAACCGGATTGCGCTGTTGTCGTAGGTCCGCACGAAGTAGCGCAGCTTCGAGAGGTCCGACGCGCCCGTCCACTGCGTGTAGTCGGCGATGACGTTGCCGTCCTCGTCCTTCTCGCCGTCCCGCGCGACGCCCTTCGGAATGTCGAAGTTGTTGAGGATGTGGAACGCCTCCAGCACGGCATCGTCGCTCGTCTCGCTGCCGAGCACGCCGTAGGAGAAGATCGCAGCCCGCACGAAGCGGGAGGGGGGCGTGAAGTCGCCCGGCATTCCGAGCAGGCCGGTCCCCTGGCCGAAGCCGTTGAACGTCATGCTGCCGAGCTTGTTCGGCGGCACGTTCTCCAGCCCCAGGTTCACGAAGTTGTTCAGGTTGGTCATGTGCCAGTCGAACGTCGGCGAGTTGGTGATGACCCCGATCGGGTTGTCGTGAACGTTGAGCGTCCCGTTCACGTACTCGATGACGATGGACGTGCCCGAGGGGTCCATCACGATGTAGTGGACCGGCGGCACGAACTTCCACGCGGCGAACTCGACATTCGGCACGACCACCTCGGAGAGACCCGCCTTCACCTCGTCGAGGGTGGCGAAGTTGTCGAGGATGTAGGTCCCGAGCTCCCAGGGGGCGATGGCCTTGTCCTGGTCGGCGGCGGCGTAGTCCTGGTATTGCGCGTAACCGGGGAAGTAGAACAGGCCGATCGACAGGCCCTTCTCGTTGAAGCCGTCGATGACGAGCGGCAGGCCGAGCATGTTCATGCCGACGCTGGCGTACTTCGCCGTCCAGGACTTGCCTTTCGCGTTGTCCGGCGCGGTCGCAGTCCGCGCGTAGCCGCGGGGGACGAGGATCACGTTGGAATGCGTCTCGGTCCCGAACTCCATGGTGCGGGCGCGAACGACAGACTTGTCGTCGGCGACGAGGCGGATCCCGGTGCAGGCCTGGGCGGCCGCCGGCACGAGCGCCAGCGCTGCGGCGAGGACGGCGGAGACACAGCGTGTCCCGGCGTTGAATCGGGGTGTGCCCATGGGGGCCTCCGTCGATGGATCCAAGGAGGGAATGGCGTACCAAATCGGGACCGCCGGTGCCTTGCGGCCACTGCGCGCCTCGCCCCCTTTTGGACATCGAGGTTAACGTCCGCGCGGGCGTGGCGGCCGGGCAGTCCCGGCCGTGCGCCCGTCGCGCTAACGGGTCAGAGGGACACGACGCCCTTGTCCTTCAGCCGCGCGATCTCGGTCGACGGCAGGCCGAGGTCCTCGACGAGCACCTCCTCGGTCGAGCTTCCGAGGCGCGGGGAGGCGCCGGGCTCGCCCCGCGGCACCGCGCCGAAGGCGAGCGGCGTTCCCGGCGTCCGCAGCGAGCCGATCCCGTGGTGCTCGGCGCGGCCGAACATCGGGTTCGCCTCGGAGTGCCACCTGTCCTCGGCGAAGAGCTGGCCGAAGTCCTGGTACGGGCCCCACAGGACGCCCGTCCCCTCGAACGCCTCGCGGATCTCGGCGAGGGTGCGGGCCGCGACCCACGGCTCCAGCACGGCGGAGATCGCATGCCGGGCCGCGAAACGCCCGCCTTCGTCGGAGAGGTCGACGTCCATCAGCGCGCCGATCATCGCGAGCTTTTCGGCGAGCCCGGTCGCCTCGCCGACGGCGCGGAACTGCCGGTTGGAGATCGCGACGATCATCACCCGCCGGCCGTCCCTGGTCGGGAAGTCCCGGCCGTATGCGCCGTAGAGGTCGTTGCCAATGGGCTGGCGTACCGTGCCGTTCGCCTCGACCTCCATCGTGAAGCCGAGGTTGGAGACGGTCGCGTGCATCACGTCCGCCAGCGACAGCGTCACCTTCTGGCCCTTGCCGGTCCGAGACCGGTAGCGCTCCGCGGCGAGCACCGCGGTCGAGATCGTCAGCCCCGCCGCGACGTCCCAGGCCGGCAGCACGTGGTTGACCGGCGCGCCGCCGGGCCCCGTCACGTCCGGGAACCCGGAGGCGCAGTTGACGGTGTAGTCCAGCGCGCCCGACCCGTCCGGATTGCCGATCAGCGTCACCATGACGAGGTCGTCGCGCCGCGCGGCGAGCGCCTCGTAGGCCATCCAGCCCCGGGCGGGGAGGTTGGTGGTGACGATCCCGCGGCCCTCGCCGGCGCGGGTGCAGATCGCCGCCGCGATCTCCTGACCCTCGGGCGACCTGAGGTCCAGCGCCACCGAGCGCTTCCCCTTGTTGAGGCCGGCCCAGTAGATGCTGTGGCCTTCGTCGTTGAGCGGCCACCGGGTGAAGTCGATGTTGCCGCCGATGGGGTCGATGCGGATCACGTCCGCGCCGAGCTGCGACAGGGTGAGGCCGCCGAGCGGCGCGGCGATGAAGGCGGCGACTTCGACGATCGAGAGGTCGGTCAGGATCGGCGTCATCTCAGTTGCGCCCCTCGATCAGGCCGCGCGCGACGACCTGCGCCTGGATCTCCGCGGCGCCCTCGAAGATGTTGAGGATGCGCGCGTCGCACAGGATGCGGCTGATCTCGTATTCGAGGCTGAACCCGTTGCCGCCGTGGATCTGCAGCGCGTTGTCCGCGTTCGCCCACGCGGTGCGGGCACCGAGGAGCTTGGCCATCCCCGCCTCGATGTCGCAGCGCCGGCCCGAGTCCTTCTGCCGGGCCGCGAAGTAGGTGAGCTGGCGGGCGAGCATCGTGTCGACGACCATCTTGCCGATCTTCGAGCCGACCCGGGGGAAGGCGCCGATCGGCCGGCCGAACTGCTCGCGCTCCGTCGCGTAGCGCACCGCCGTCTCCATCGCGTTCTGGGCAACGCCCACGGCGCGGGCGGCGGTCTGGATGCGCGCCGACTCGAACGTCGCCATCAGCTGCTTGAAGCCCTCGCCCTCGCGGCCACCGAGGACCGCGTCCACCGGCACGCGGAAGCCGTCGAACGACAGCTCGTACTCCTTCATCCCACGGTAGCCGAGCACCTCGATCTCGCCGCCGGTCATGCCGTCCGCCGGGAACGGGTCGTCGTCGGAGCCGCGCGGCTTCTCGGCGAGCAGCATGGAGAGGCCCTTGTAGCCGGGCTCGTCCGGGTCGGTGCGCACCATCATCGTCATCAGGTCGGTGCGCGCGGCGTGGGTGATCCAGGTCTTGCTGCCGGTGATCACGTAGTCGTCGCCGTCCTTCACCGCGCGGGTCTTCAGCGAGGCGAGGTCGGAGCCGGCGTTCGGCTCGGTGAAGACGGCCGTCGGCAGGATTTCGCCGGAGGCGAGCTTCGGCAGGTAGTGGGCCTTCTGCGCCTCGGTGCCGGCGGAGGCGATCAGCTCGCCGGCGATCTCGGAGCGGGTGCCGAGCGAGCCGGTGCCGATGTAGCCGCGCGACAGCTCCTCGGTGACGACGCACATCGCCATCTTGCCGAGGCCGAGGCCGCCGAACTCCTCCGGAATGGTCAGGCCGAAGACGCCGAGCTCGGCCATCTCCTCGATCAGCGGCATCGGGATGAGCTCGTCCGCGAGGTGCCAGCCGTGCGCGAACGGGGCGATCCTGGCGTCGGCGAAGCGATGGAATTCGTCCCGCATCATCGCGAGGGTCTCGTCGTCGAGCCCCAGCGCGCCGTAGCTGCCGCTCCGGGCGGCGAGGCTCGCGATGGCCGGCGCCAGCGCGGGCGCCGTGCCGGCGGTGACGAGCCCGGCGACCGGTGCCAGCAGCGCGGCGACCTCATCGTCGCCGGCGCCGAAGTCGCGCGGGCGGACGATCTCGCCCTGGCTCATCCAGACGCCGCCGGAGAGCTGCGCCAGGTTCTCGCCCATCGCGGCGAGGAGGATCATCCGCTCCAGCTCGCCGAAGGCGCCCGCCTCGTCGAGGCGGAGCGCCCATCCGTGCATCTGCCGCAGCGCCTCGCAGGTGGTCGCGAACCAGGCGTAGCCGTGCATCAGGATCTGATGCTCGTCGGCGAGGCGGCGGTCGACCCGCCCCTCCGGCGCCACGGCCGCCTCGAGCCGTGTGCGCAGCAGCGCCAGCACCCGCCCCGCCGCGGCAACGCCCGCCTCGGCCTCGGCGAGGAGATCGTCCGGGGTGCGGACGGCGGGCGGATCGAGGGGAGGGGCGATGCTCATGGCTCAACCTTCGTGCTGCGGCGGCATCGGCAGACGTCAGATGGACCGGATCATGCCGCCGTCGACCCGGACCATGGACCCCGTCATGTACGACGCGCGCGCGCTGACGAGGAAGAGCGCAACATCGGCGAACTCCTTCGGGGTCCCGTAGCGGCCCGTCGGAATCGAGGTCATCGACGCCTTCGCGACCTCTCCGGCGGTCTTGCCCTGCCGTTGCGCGTTCGCCGCGTCGAGCTGGTCCACCCGGTCCGTATGGATGCGCCCCGGCAGGATGACGTTGACCGTCACACCGTGCGGCGCAAGCTCGCCGGCGAGCGTCTTGGACCACCCTGCGATCGCCCCGCGCACGCCGTTCGACAGGGCCAGATTGGGGACCGGCTGCTCCATCGCCGAGGAGCCGATGGTCAGGATCCGCCCCCACTTGCGCTCGATCATCCGCGGCGCGAGGCGGCTCGCGACATGAAAGAGGCTCGCCGCCATCCCGTTGAACGCATGGACCCAATCCTCGTGGCTCATGTCCATGACCGGACCGGGCCGGGGGCCGCCGGCGTTGCCGACGAGGATGTCGATGTCACCGGCGTCTGCGATCAGCTGGTCCACCGACGCCGCGTCGGCGAGGTCGCAGTGGAGGGCGCTGACGTGGCGCCGCGCCTCCTGCGGCAACTCGTCCCGCCACGCCTCGATGCGTTCGACGCGCCGGGCCGCTGCCAGCACCGTGGCGCCTTCCAGCGCCAAGCCCTGCGCGATCGCCGCGCCAAGTCCGCTGCTCGCGCCAAGGACGAGCGCCCGCTTGCCGCTCAGTTCCAGGTCCATTCCGGCTCCAATCCATCTCGTTCTGTTATCGCGACAACCTATAGCGCGGGCGAATCCGCGTTGACCGGCTTGCCTTCGGGATGCATCGATAGCCCAGAGAACAAAAAAGAAAATACAGGGTGGACCAACAATGTCGCGGGATCTGAGCCATCTCGCCGCCGGCGACCCCGGCGCGATCGAGGCGATGGTACGCGCCCAGCTTCCCGGTCCCGCCGAAATCCTCGTCGACCGCTATCGCCGGAGCGGATGGCTCTCGGCTCATCTCGACCCGCTGTCGCCCGCGCCGCAGCTCTCCCCGACGCTCGACCCGGCCGCATGGCCGACGCTCGAGGACCTCGCCGACCGGCTGGCGGCAATCTACTGCGGTACCCTCGGCTGGGAGTTCGGCCACGTCCAGGACGAGGCCCGGTTCCGCTGGCTGGCGACGGAGGCAGAGGCCGCCGAGCCGCTGCCGGCCGAGAGCCGCGCCCGCGCCGCCTTCCTCACCGCCGCGGGGGAGGCGTTCGAGGCGGCGACGCTGAAGCGCCTCCCGACCGTGAAGACCTTCGGCATGTCGGGCGCCGAGAGCTTCCTCGCGCTGGCCGACGCGGTGATCCGCTTCGGCGGCGCCGGGGAGGTGGTGGCCGGCGGGATGCACCGCGGCCGTCTCACCCAGCTCGGCCTCGTCTTCGGCAAGCCGCTCGCCCGGCTCGTCGCCGAGGCGAAGGGGACGCCGGACCTCGATCCGACCGTCGGCGCCTTCTCAGACGTGCCCTACCACCTCGGTTACGAGGGCGAGCGGGACGACGGGGTGCGCGTGTGGGTCGCCCCGCACCCGTCGCACCTCTCCGTGGTCGCTCCGGTCGCGACCGGCTACGCGCGCGGACACGGCGCCGCCGGCGGCGCCGCGGGCGTCCTGCCGCTGATGCTCCACACGGACGCCGCATTCGCGGGGCAGGGCGTCAACATGGAGCTGATGCAGCTCTCCGGCCTGCCGGGCTACACCGTCGGCGGCACCGTCCACCTCGTCCTCAACAACCAGGTCGGCTTCACCACCGGCGCCGGGGAGGCCCGGACCGCGCGCACGTCCGCCGACATCGCCAAGCTGGTCGAGGCGCCGATCCTGCACGTCAACGGCGACGACCCGGACGCGCTCCTCCGCGCCGCCCGCGCCGCCGCGCGCTACCGCGCCCGGTTCGGCTCCGATATCGTCGTCGAGGTCGTCACCTACAGGCGCCGCGGCCACAACGAGATGGAGGAGTCGCGCTTCACCCAGCCGCTCCAGCAGGCGGCCATCGACGCGCTGCCGCCCGTCTCCGAGCGCTACGTCGCCGCCGGCGCGCCGCGCCCGGACCTCACCGCCTTCCGCCTCGCCCTCAACGCCGCCTTCGAGGCGACCCCGGCGATCCCCAACGACGCCCGCGACGCATCGGGTCTGTCCGCCGACATCGAGGCGCGGATGGCCGGGCCCGTCACCACCGGGGTCGCGCGCGAGACCCTCGCCGAGCTCATCGTGCGTCTCACCGCTGCGCCGGAGGGCTTCGCGCTTCACCCGCGCGTCACCCAGTTCCTCGAGCGCCGGGTCGACATGGCGAGCGGGGAGCGCCCGGTCGACTGGGCGACGGCCGAAGCGCTCGCCTTCGCGACGCTCCTCGCCGACGGCCACCCGGTCCGCCTCTCCGGCCAGGACACCGCGCGCGGTGCCTTCGCCCAGCGCCACCTCATCCTCGCCGACCAGAGGGACGGGCGGACCGAGAGCGTGCTCGCGCGCTTCGGCGAGGCGGAGGTGCTCAACTCGCCGCTGATCG
Source organism: Acuticoccus sediminis (assembly GCF_003258595.1). NCBI lineage: Bacteria > Pseudomonadati > Pseudomonadota > Alphaproteobacteria > Hyphomicrobiales > Amorphaceae > Acuticoccus > Acuticoccus sediminis. Next base: position 108,509 of record NZ_QHHQ01000004.1, on the reverse strand, counting down.
AGAACGCCGCCCTCGGGTTCGAGTACGGCCTCTCGGTGGCGCGGCCCGATGCGCTCACCGTCTGGGAGGCGCAGTTCGGCGATTTCCTCAACGTGTGCCAGCCGATGTTCGACCAGTACGTCACCGGCGGCGAGGACCGCTGGCTCTTCCGCTCGCCCCTCGTCATGATGCTCCCGCACGGCTGGGACGGCGGCGGTCCGGACCACTCGACCGGCCATCTGGAGCGGGTGCTCGCCCGCTGCGCCCGCGGCAACATCGTCGTCGCCTCGCCGACGACGCCGGCGGGGCTCTTCCACATCCTGCGCCGCCAGCTCGCATGGCCCTGGCGCAAGCCGCTGGTCCTGATGACGCCGAAGAAGATGCTGCGCGCCGCCGGCTGCGTCAGCGCGCTCGACGCATTCGGCCCCGGAACGCAGTTCGAGCCCGTCATCGCCGAGGACGTCGCCGCGCCCGCCCGCGTCGTCGTCTGCGCCGGCAAGGTCGCGCTGACGCTCGCCGAAGCGCGCAAGGCGAGGGGGCAGGAAGGGGAGGTGGCGATCGTGCGACTGGAGCAGCTCTATCCATTCCCGGCCGCGGAGCTTGCCGCAGCGCTTGCCCGCTGGCCCGCGGCGGAGGTCGTCTGGGTGCAGGAAGAGCCGGAGAACCTCGGTGCATTCGCCTACGCGGACCGCAGGCTGGAGGCCGCGGCAGGCCGGCGCGTCCCGGGGATCTGCCGCCCCGCCGCCGCGTCGCCCGCCGTCGGCTGGGGCGCCTGGCACGCCGCGGAGGAAGAGCGCCTCCTCGCCGCCGCGCTCGACCTCGGTGCGTCCGGCGCGCGGGAGGCCGCGGAATGAGCGTTTCCGACGAGGTCCTCGAGGCGCTGCGCGAACTCGCGACGCCGACGCTCGCGAACGCGATCGACGTCGTCGGGGCCGGCGGCGTCATGGCGCCGGAGATCCAGGGCGTGGGGCCGGGCCTCAGGTGCGTCGGCCGCGCCATCACCGTGCGCGAGACCACTGGCCCGTTCGGCTCCTTCCCCGTGTCCGACTTCCGTGTCGGCGACTTCCTCGACATCGCCGGTCCGGGCGACGTCATCGTCGTCGCCAACGGCGGCGCACCCGTCTCCACCTGGGGCGGCATGGCCTCCTACGCGGCGACGGTGCGGGGGATCGAGGGGCTCATCGTCGACGGCGGCGTGCGCGACCGGGAGGAGATCCTGGAGTTCGGCTTTCCCGTCTTCTCCCGCCATGTCGTCCCGACGCCGGGCAAGACGCGCCTCAAGGTCGAGGCGATCGGCGAGCCGGTCGTGGCGGGCGGGGTGCATGTCGCGCCCGGCGATGTCATTGTCGCGGACGGCTCGGGCGTCGTCGTCCTGCCGGCGGCGGAGGCGGCCGAGATCGCCCGTCTCGCCACCGGCTATGCGGCGGACGACGCGCGCGCCATGATGGAACTGAAAGCCGGACTGTCCTTTCGCGACGCCTTGAAGAAATTCGCCAAGATATGAACATCCACGCCCCCGTCACCCTCGATGTCCTGAACCGCCTCAAGGAGGCCGCGGGCCCCGGCGGCTGGCTCGAAGGCGCCGACACCGAGCCCTATTCCGTCTCGTGGCGGGACAACTGGGTCGGCAAGACGCCCCTGGTCCTGCGCCCCGATACCACGCAGAAGGTTGCCGACATCGTCCGGATCTGCGCCGAGACGGGGACGCTCCTCGTCCCGCAGGGCGGCAACACGGGCCTCACCGGCGGCGGCCAGCCGCGCATCAGCGGCGACGAGGTCGTCCTCTCGATGTCGCGCATGCGCAAGGTCCGGGAGGTCGATCCCCTCAACGACACGATCACCGTGGAGGCCGGCGTCACGCTCCTCGAGGTGCAGCAGCAGGCGGCCGAGGTGAACCGCCTGTTCCCGCTGTCCCTCGCGGCGGAGGGCACCTGCCAGATCGGCGGCAACCTCGCCACCAACGCGGGCGGCGTGCAGGTCCTGCGCTATGGCAACGCCCGCGCCCTGTGCCTCGGCCTCGAGGTCGTCACCGCGGACGGGGAGATCTGGGACGGCATCCGCGGCCTGCGCAAGGACAACGCCGGCTACGACATGAAGCAGATCTTCATCGGCTCGGAGGGGACGCTCGGCATCATCACCGCCGCCACGCTGCGCCTCTTCCCGCGTCCTGTGGACCGCGCCGTCGCCCTCGTCGCGGTCCCCTCGCCGACGGCGGCGGTGGAGCTGCTGGCGCGTCTGCGCGGCTCCCTTGGCGAGCTGCTGTCGGCGTTCGAGCTGATGAACGAGAACACGTTCATCTTCGCGAACCAGGCCATGGGTCACGCCGACCCGCTCCCCGGCGCGGGCTGGCGCGTCCTCCTGCAGGCCGACGGGCCGGAGAGCGAGCCGCCGCTCTCCGAACGCGTCGAGGCCGCCCTCGGCGCGGTTCTGGAGGACGGGCTCATCACCGACGCGGTCATCGCCTCGTCAGAGGCCCAGGCCGCCGCGCTCTGGCGCATCCGCGAGGAGCAGGCCGAGATCCAGCAGCGCATCGGCGCCGGCGTGAAGCACGACGTCTCGGTGCCCGTCTCCTCGATCGACGCGTTCGTGGCCGAGGCGGACGCGGCGCTCAGGGCCGTCTATCCCGGCATCCGCCAGTGCACCTTCGGCCACGCCGGCGACGGCAACCTGCACTACAACCCGATCCGTCCCGAGGACTGGACCGACGCCGCGTGGAAGGCCGAGACCGACGCCGTCAACCGCATCGTCCACGACATCGTCATGAAGTACCGCGGTTCCATCACGGCCGAGCATGGTGTCGGACGATTGCGCCGAGACGAACTGCTGCGCGCCCGCTCCCCCATCGAGCTTAAGCTGATGCGCACGCTGAAGAAGGCGTTCGATCCCAAAGGAATCCTCAATCCCGGAAAGGTTTTGCCCGACTGACGGCCTCCCTTGATTCCTTCCCCCGGACGACGCACGATCGGTTCAACGGCCGACTAACGGCCGATCGAACCACGTGAGACGAAACAGTCCGCGGATTTGGGAGGAATATCATGACCGCAAGACTCGGGAGCCGAGCGGCCGCACTCGCGCTGGGCGTTGCCCTGTCGGTCGGCGTGTCGAGCGCGAACGCGCAGACCGTCGACGGCCCGTCCCTGTTCTGGAAGGTTTCCACCTGGGGCAACCCGCGCGCCTTCACCGCCGGCCTCGAGCACATGGCCGAACGCGTCAAGGAAGCGACCGGCGGCAAGTGGCAGATGCGCGTCTTCTACGGCGAGCAGCTCTCCAAGGCGAAGGAGAACCTCGACGGACTGAAGGCGAACGCCTTCGAGATCGCCACCTTCTGCAACTTCTACCACCCCGGCAAGAACCCGGCGCTGATGGTCACCACCATGCCGTTCCTGCCGGTGTCCTCGTACGACGACATGGCCCGCGTGCGCGCCGGCCTCTACGAGAACGACATCCTCAAGGACGAGATGGCGCAGTGGAACGCGCTCTACTACGCGTCGACCAACCTGCCGCAGTACAACGCCCTCGGCCGTGGCCCGGCGCCGAAGGACCCAACGGACTTCAAGGGAATGCGCGTGCGCGCCGGCGGCGGCATCGGCGACGCGATGGCCAAGCTCGGCGCCGTCGAGCAGACCATGCCGGCGACCGAGACCTACACCGCCCTGCAGCGCGGCACCGTCGACGCGGTCTTCCTGCCGTATACGTACGCCCACGCGTCCTACAAGCTGGACGAGGTCGCCGACTGGTTCACCGCCAACCTCTCGCCCGGCACGTCCGACTGCCCGATCGTCATCAACAAGAACGCCTACGACGCGCTGCCGCAGCAGTACAAGGACCTCCTCGCCGAAATCCAGCCGGAGCTTCTCGAGGTCTACCGCAAGGCCTACGACGAGGCGGACGCCAAGTTCCTGCCGCGCTTCCAGGAGCGCCTCGAGGAGATCACCTACACCGACGAGCAGCTCGCCGCCTTCCGCGAGGCCGCGGGCGAACCCGTCTGGCATGAGTGGGTCGAGGCCAACAAGGATCAGTTCGACGCCCAGGCCGTCCTCGACCTGACGCTCGAGCTCGCCGGCCAGAAGGGAAGCTGACCGCTTCCCGCACCGGATCCGAACGACGTGCGGCGCACGCGCGCGCCGCACGTCGGACCCCTGGCCCCGGGCGATCCGCCCGCAACCGGCGCTCGTGAATGACATCCACCGACATGCCCGCAGGTCGAGGCTCGCCCCTCGGCCCCCTCGACCGTGCCCTCGCCAAGCTCGAGGATCTCCTCAACATCCTCGCCGCCGTCACGATCTTCCTCGTCATGATCGTCACGGTGGCGGGGATCGTCGCCCGCCTGTCCGGCTCGCCCATCCCCGGCGCGCTCGACGTGACGGAGCTCTCCATCGCGATCTTCGCCTTCCTCGGCGCGGCCTACGCCCAGCGCCTCGCGGCCCATATCCGCATGGACATCGTCATCGACCGCTTCACCGGACGGCCGCGCTACCTCGTGGAGGCGCTGGCGACGTTCGCGGGATTCCTGCTGGTTCTCGTCCTCATCCGCTATAGCTGGGACTTCTTCCTGAACGCCTACACCATCGGCGACACCACCCCTGACGCCGACATCCCCACCTGGCCGGCCAAGCTCTGCGTGCCCATCGCCTTCACGATCTGGGCGATGCGCCTCGCGCTGGAGGTCGTCGGCTTCCTGCGCCTCGTCATCTGGCCCGACGCCGAGCCCGTCGCCGTCCCCAAGGTGATGACGCCCGCGGAGGAGGCCGCGCACGAGGTGGAGAGCCTCCGCGAGCACCAGGAGGACGCCCGATGAACTTCACCGCGCTCATCGAGGGCCAGCCGAACGCGATCTTCGGCATCGGCTACCAGGACCCGACGCTGGTCGGTGTCTACTGCATGATCCTGCTGATGATTCTCGTCGTCTGCGGCGTGCGGGTGGTGTTCGCCGCGGGCATCGCCGGGCTCGTCGGCCTCGTCGAGCTGATCGGCTGGGGCCCGGCCGCGGCGATGGTCGGGCAGATCCCGTATTCGAAGTCCGTCAGCTTCGTGCTGGGACTGCTGCCGATGTTCATCCTGATCGGCTATCTCGCCTTCCACGCCGGGATGACGAAGAGCCTCTTCCATGCCGCCAAGGTGTGGATCGGCTGGGTGCCGGGCGGCCTCGCCGTCGCCTCGGTCTTCGCCGCGGCCGGCTTCGCGGCGGTCTCCGGCGCGTCGGTGGCGACGGCGGCGGTCTTCTCCCGCGTCGCCATTCCGGAGATGCTGGCGGCGAAGTACGACAAGCGCCTCGCGGCCGGCGTCGTCGCCGCCGGCGGCACGCTCGCCTCGCTGATCCCGCCGTCGGCGATCCTCGTGATCTACGCGATCATCGTCGAGGAATCGGTCGGCGCGCTGCTGCTGGCGGGCTTCCTGCCGGGGATCTTCTCGGCGGTGATCTACGCGATCATCATCGTCGTGTGGTCGGCGACACACGAGGGGATCGGCCCGCCGGTGCGCGGCTTCACCTGGGGCGAGCGGATCCGCTCCACCTGGGGTCTCATCCCCATCGTCGCGGTCGTCCTCATCATCATCACGGCGATCTACGGCGGCTGGGCGACACCGACGGAAGCCGGCGCGCTCGGCGCGTTCGTGGTGCTGGTGGTCGCCGTCATCAACGGGATGCGCATCAAGCACCTGAAGGACGCCCTGATGGAGACGTCCAAGCTGGTGGTGATGATCTTCTCGCTGATCTGGGGCGTCCTGATCTTCGGGCGCTTCCTGGGCTTCTCCGGCCTGCCGGAGGCCTTCGCCAACTGGATCCTCGGGTTCGACACCGATCCCTACGTGATCCTCGCCTGCATCCTCATGGGCTACGTGGTGCTGGGGATGTTCATGGACGCGATCGGGCTTCTGCTCCTGACGCTTCCGGTCGTCTATCCGGCGATGATGGCTCTCAACGGCGGGCCGGACGTGCTTGCGGCGGACTCCGCCTTCGGCCTCTCCGGCGGTCAGGCCTCGATCTGGTTCGGCATCATCGTGGTGAAGATGGCGGAGGTCTGCCTCATCACGCCGCCCATCGGCCTCAACTGCTTCGTCGTCGCCGGCGTCCGGCCGGATATCGCCCTGTCGGACGTCTTCCGCGGCGTCGCGCTGTTCTTCGTCGCGGACATCCTGACGCTGATCCTCCTCATCATGTTCCCGCAGATCATCACCTGGTTGCCGGACCTGATGCGGTAGCGGGCGACGGGAGTGGCCGCTGCGACGAGCGGCGCCCTGCCGCGAAAGTGCGGGGGGCTCGGCCCCTCGCGCTCCGCCCTGCGGCGCCGATCGATGCCCGTTCGAGGGCATGCACCTCAATGGATCGGCGTCAGGCGCATCGGACCGGCGGGCGTTTCAGGCCCGCCGACCGCGCGGGACCCCGCCATCCGGAACCGAACGCCGGTTCCGGTCCTTGCCGGAGGAGATTCCGCGAAGCGGGGCGAGGCTCCCGCCTCGCGGGCGGGTCAGCCGGGGACCTTCGCGTAGCGCGACAGGACCTCTTCGGTGTGCTCGCCGAGGCGGGGCGGGGCGACCGGGGTCCGCGGCGGCGTGTCGGACAGGCGCAGCGGCGAGGCGACGAGGCGCAGCGTGCCGTGCTTGGCGTCGGGGATCTCCAGCACCACGTTGCGCGCGGCGATCTCCGGTGCGTCGAACACCTGCTCCACCGAGCGGACCTCGCCGCAGGGGACACCGGCCGTCTTGAGCCGCGCGATCCACTCCGCCGTAGGCTTCGTCGTGAAGATCGCGGCCAGCGGCGGGATCAGGTCGCGCCGGTTCAGCACCCGCTCGCGGTTCCTGATGAAGCGCTCGTCCTCGGCCATGTCCGGCCGGTCGATCACCATCGTGCACAGCTTGCGGAACTGGCCGTCGTTGCCCACCGCGAGGCACAGCGAGCCGTCCGCCGTGTCGAAGGTCTGGTAGGGCACCACCGTCGGGTGCGCATTGCCGAAGCGCTGGAAGCCGCCGCCGGTCTGGAGGTGCCCGGTCGCGACGTTGGCGAGGGCGGCCACCGCGCAGTCGAACAGCGAGATGTCGATGTGCTGGCCGCGGCCGGTCCGCTCCCGCGCGATCAGCGCCGCCAGGATGCCCTGCACTGCGTTCATGCCGGCGACGAGGTCGGTGATCGCGACGCCGAGCTTCATCGGGCTGCCGTCCGGCTCGCCGGTGATCGACATCAGGCCGCTCTCGGCCTGGATCACGAAGTCGTAGCCGGGTTCGGCCGCGCGCGGCCCGGTGCGGCCGTAGCCGGAGATGGACGTGTAGATGATCCGCGGGTTGACCTTGTGGATCGCCTCGTAGCCGATGCCCATCCGGTCGAGCGCGCCGAGGCGGAAGTTCTCGACCAGCACGTCCGCCTGCGCGGCGAGGGCGAGGATCGAGGCGAGGCCCTCGGGGCTCTTGAGGTCGACGGTCACCGACTTCTTCGAGCGGTTGGCGGCCATGAAGTAGGTGGATTCGCCGCCGATCTGCGGCGGCATCCAGCCGCGCGTGTCGTCGCCAGCGCCGGGCGCCTCGATCTTCCAGACCTCGGCGCCGAGGTCGGCGAGCGTCTGCGTGGAGGAGGGGCCGGCGAGGACGCGCGAAAGGTCCAGGACCTTGATGCCTTCGAGCGGATACATCCTATGCGCCCTTCGCCATCGCGAGGGCGGGGCCGCCGCGCCGGCGCACCGGGCGGGTCGGATGGGGGTGGGCGCAGTCCGTCAAGGCGTCTCTCCTCAAGGGCCGGTTCGGGGACCCGGCAATTTTCTTCAGACCTAAGGCGTCGGCGTTGCCGGGTGCAAGTCCCTGATGCATCCGGCACTCCGGCCTAGCGTCCCACCGATGGACGCGCTAGTTAATCCGTCGATTAACCTCGATCTCTATCCCCGACCCGGACCATCCCGCAATGCTCAATCCCGACACGCTGCTCGCCATCGACCTGCCCGAGGTCGTCCAGGAGGTCGGCTGGAAAGACTGCATCGTCTACAGTCTCGGCCTCGGCTACGGCTCCGACCCCATGGACGAGGAGGAGCTGAAGTTCGTCGACGAGACGAAGCTCCACGCGATGCCCGCCATGGCGAACGTCCTCGCCATGGCGCCGCACTGGATGAGCCGGCCGGGCACCACGGTCGACTACACGCGCATCGTCCACGGCGAGCAGTCGGTGCGGATCGTCCGTCCGCTGCCGACCGAGGCGACGCTGAAGGCCAAGACCGTGGTGGCCGACGTGATCGACAAGGGGAAGGGCGGGCTCATCGTCACCGAGCGCACCATCGTCGACGCGGCGACGGGCGAGCCCTTCGCGACCGTGCGCCAGTCGGCCTTCGCGCGCGGGCAGGGCGGGTTCGGCCGCGCCCAGACCACGCCGCCGCTCGCCGCGCAGGAGATGCCGGAGCGCGCGCCCGACCGGTCGGTGACCCTCGCGACATCGCCGGGGCAGGCGCTGATCTACCGCCTTTCGGGCGACTACAATCCGCTGCACAGTGATCCTGCGAGCGCCCGGCGGTCGGGCTTCGACCGGCCGATCCTGCACGGCCTCGCGACGTTCGGGATCGCCTGCCGGGCGCTGATGCTGACCCTTTGCGGCAACGACCCGGCGCGCGTGCGCGGGCAGGACGGGCGGTTCTCGTCGCCGGTCTTCCCGGGCGAGGCGATCGCGGTGGACATGTGGTCGCTGGAGCCCGGCGTCGCGGCGTACACGGCGCGGGTGCCGGCGCGCGACGCGACGGTCCTGACCAACGGGCGGTTCGAGTACGCGGCCTGATCGGTCGCGCGATCGGTGCCTAAGCACGGGTCTTGTCCTCGGGGCCCGAAGTGACGAGTATCGGGAAAAATTGCCGGGAGCGAAACGCAGTGCCATTCCGCGAAACGATCAAGTCGCTGAGGATCCCCGTCGTCGGGTCCCCGCTCTTCATCATCTCCAATCCGGACCTCGTCATCGCTCAGTGCAAGTCGGGGATCGTCGGCTCCTTCCCGGCGCTCAACGCGCGCGAGAAGGACGGCGAGCCGGCCATGCTGGAGGTTTGGCTCAAGCGCATCACCGAGGAGCTCGACCGGCACAACCAGGCGAACCCGGACCGCCCGGCCGCGCCCTATGCGGTGAACCAGATCGTCCACCGCACCAACAAGCGCCTCGAGCGTGACCTCGAGATCTGCGTGAAGTGGAAGGTCCCGGTATGGATCACCTCGCTCGGCGCGCGGGTCGAGGTGAACGAGGCGGCCCATTCGGTCGGCGCGACGGTGCTGCACGACGTCATCAACAACACCTTCGCCAGGAAGGCGATCGAGAAGGGGGCGGACGGGCTCGTCGCGGTGGCGGCGGGCGCGGGCGGGCACGCCGGCCGGCAGTCGCCCTTCGCGCTGGTGCAGGAGATCCGCCAGTGGTTCGACGGGCCGCTCGTCCTGTCGGGTGCCATCGCGCGCGGCGATTCCGTGCTGGCGGCGCTGGCGATGGGGGCGGACGCGGCCTACATCGGCTCCGCGTTCATCGCCACCGAGGAGGCGAACGCGGTCGACGGCTACAAGCAGATGATCGTCGACGGCGCAGCGGACGACATCGTCTATTCGGACCTCTTCACCGGGGTGTGGGGCAATTACCTGAAGTCGTCCATCTCGGCGGCGGGGATGGACCCCGAGAACCTCCCGACCAGCGACCCGTCGGCGATGAACTTCGGCTCCGGCTCCTCCAAGCCGAAGTCGTGGTCCGAGATCTGGGGCTCGGGGCAGGGGATCGGCGCAGTGGACCGCGTCGTCCCGGCGGCGGTGCTGATCGACCGCCTCGCCGCCGAATATGCCGCCGCGCGCCGGCGCCTGCTGGGCGAGGAGCCCGCGGCGAGGTCCGTCGCCGCCGAGTGAGGCGCGCGCCGGTCGAGTTGGGGGCGGCGCCGGGGTCAGCTTGACTTTCCCGGCGCAACAATCATTGTTTGCTCGACACGCGGGAGAGACCGAGGCTTCGTCAATGGCGAAGTCGCGGCGCCGAAGGAGCAACGGCCCGGAAACTCTCAGGCAAAAGGACCGCGCGTCGACGACATTCTGGAAAGCGACGGCGGCAGCCGTCCACCGAAGGAGTAGCCGTTCCCGCTTGCGGGGCGGGAAATCTCTCAGGTGCCATGACAGAAGGGCAAGATGTCCGGCAACCGCCGGGCACCCTGAGTCATGGGCTAGGAGAATGGCGTGGCCGAACACTCGACCGAGACGCTCAAGGTTACCCCGCTTGTGGACGTCCACAAGGCGGCCGGTGCCCGCATGGTGCCCTTTGCCGGGTACCTCATGCCGCTGCAGTACAGCGGGATCATCGCCGAGCATGCGGCGTGCCGCGAAGGGGCCGGCCTCTTCGACGTCTCGCACATGGGCCAGCTCCGCCTCGACGAGAGCGAGCCCGGCGCCGCCGCCGCTTGGCTGGAGCGCCTGACCCCGTCCAACATCGCCGGCCTCGGCGAGGGCGCTGCACGCTACTCCGTCCTCACCAACGAGGCGGGCGGCGTCGTCGACGATCTCATCATCACCAACATGGGCGACCACCTGCGCGTCGTGGTGAACGGGGCGCGGCGCGAGGCGGTGGCCCACCACTTCGCCGAGCATGCCGACCCCAGGGTGACGGTGACCCCGCTCGACCGCGCGCTGATCGCGATCCAGGGTCCGGCGGCGGAGGCGGCGCTCGCGCCCTTTGTCGACGTCGACCTCTCCGCGCTGACCTTCATGAAGGCCGTCTACGGGACCGCGTTCGGCGCCGACGCGATGATCTCGCGCTGCGGCTACACCGGCGAGGACGGCTTCGAGATCTCCGTACCCAACGAGGTGGCCGCCGAGGCCTGGACCCGGCTCGCCGCCGACGAGCGTGTCGCCCCCGTCGGCCTCGGCGCGCGCGACACGCTGCGCCTGGAGGCGGGGCTGTGCCTCTACGGCCAGGACCTCACCGAGGAGATCAGCCCGGTGGAGGCCGACCTCGGCTTCATCATGCCCAGGCGCCGGCGCGAGGAGGGCGGGTTCCTGGGCGAGGAGCGCATCCTCGCCGAGCTCGCCGACGGGCCGAACCGCAAGCGCGTCGGCCTCGCCGTCGACGGGCGCGTCCCGGCCCGCTCCGGCGCCATCCTCCAGATCGACGACCTCGACGTCGGCATCGTCACCTCGGGCGGTGTCGGGCCGACCGTCGGTGCGCCCATCGCCATGGGCTACGTCGACACCCAGTTCGCCGGGATCGGCACGAAGCTTGCCGCGATCGTGCGCGGGAAGCCGGTACCGGTGACGGTCGCAGAGCTTCCCTTCGTACCATCGCGAGCCAAACGAAAGACGTAAGATGAAACGCTTTACCAAGGACCACGAGTGGATCGAGGAAGCCGATGGTCTCCTCATCGTCGGGATCTCGGACCACGCCCAGGAGCAGCTCGGCGACATCACGTTCGTGGAGCTGCCCGAGGTCGGCAAGACCGTGGCCAAGGGCGACTCGTTCGCCGTGGTCGAGAGCGTCAAGGCGGCGTCGGACGTCTACGCGCCGGTCGACGGCGAGGTCGTCGAGGTGAATTCCGCTCTCGACGAGAAGCCCGAGCTCGTCAACGAGGCGCCCGAGACCGGCGGCTGGTTCGCCAAGCTCAAGGCCGACGGGGTCGACCTGTCCGACCTGATGGACCGGGCGGGCTACGACGAGTACCTGAAGACGATCTCGTGACATCGCCCCGCCTCGCCGTCCGCGCGCTCATCGTGGAGGAGGGGCGCCTCCTCCTCGTCAACGCCTATCCCGATGGGCGGAGCGACCTGTGGTGTGCGCCCGGCGGCGGGGTGGAGGTGGGGGCGGACCTCGCCAGCAATTTGCGGCGCGAGGTTCATGAGGAAACGGGGCTCAGCGTCGACGTGGGCGGCCTCGCCCTCGTCAACGAGTTCCACAACCCGGACACGGGCTTCCACCAGGTGGAGCTCTTCTTCCGGGCGCGGGTCAGCGGCGGGCGGATCGACCCCGCCTGGCGCGATCCCGACGCCATCGTTACCGAGCGGCGCTTTTTCGCGCCGGATGAGCTGAAGGCCGTCCGCTTCAAGCCGGACAGCCTGCCCGCGATCGCCTTCGGCACCGTGCCGGAAGCACAATACGACCCATTGGAGCGCATGATCATTTGAGGAGCCGTCGATGACACCGACAGAGACTGTTCACGCCTTTTTCGATGCCTACTCCAAAGCCGACCTCGACGCGTCCTTCGCCCTCTTCCATCCAGAGGTGCACCACACCGCCGACAGCTACAACACCGTCTCGCGGTTCTGCGGGACGTGGGACGGGCTCGATGCCCTCCGTTCCCGCGTGCACGACATCATCGAACACTGGTCGTTCGAGACGTTCGCGCCGGTGAAGGTCGTGGCCCAGGGCGACGACGTGGCGGTCAAGGTCCACGCCGTCGGTGTCGAGAGGCACACGGGCCAGCGCATCGAGATGAACACGGCGCTGTTCTTCACGGTGCAGGACGGCCGGATCGTGGCCGTCGACGAAATCTTCGATTCCGCCCTCATCGAGCGGGCCATGGAACACCCGGCCGCCTGAACGGCGGGCTGATGAAGGAGACACGATGCGTTATCATCCGCTGACCGCCGACGACCGGGCGCTCATGCTGAAGAAGATCGGCGTTGCGTCCATCGACGACCTGTTCGCCGATGTGCCGGCCGGCAAGCTGTTCACCGAGCCGATGGACCTGCCTTCGGGGCAGTCCGAGATCGCGGTCGAGCGGGCGCTGTCGGCCATGGCGCGCAAGAACCACGCCGCCGGCGACGGACCCTTCTTCCTTGGCGCGGGTGCCTATCGCCATCACGTACCGGCGACCGTCGATCACCTGATCCAGCGCTCCGAGTTCCTGACCTCGTACACGCCCTACCAGGCCGAGATCAGCCAGGGCACGCTGCAGGTCCTGTTCGAGTTCCAGACCCAGGTCGCACGGCTCACCGGCATGGAGGTGGCCAACGCCTCCATGTACGACGGGTCCACCGCCGCCGCCGAGGCGGTCATGATGGCCGCACGCCTCACGAAGCGCGGCCGTGCGGTGGTGTCCGGCGGTGTCCACCCGCAGTACCGCGACGTGATCGAGACGGTGGCCGTCGGCGTCGAGATCGAGGCGATGCCGGCCGACCCCGCCGGCGCCGAGGACATCATTGCGAAGATCGGCAAGGACGTCGCCTGCGTCGTGGTTCAGTCGCCGTCGTTCTACGGGCACCTCGTCGACCTCGCGCCGATCGCCAAGGCGGCGCACGAGGCCGGGGCGCTGCTGGTCTCGGTCTTCACCGAGCCGGTGGCGCTGGGGGCGATCGAGCCTCCGGGCGCGCAGGGCGCGGACATCGTCGTCGGCGAGGGGCAGGGGATCGGCAATCCGCTCACCTTCGGCGGACCTTATGTCGGCCTCTTCGCGACGCAGAAGAAGCACGTGCGGCAGATGCCGGGCCGCCTCTCCGGCGAGACCGTCGACGCGGACGGCAAGCGGGGCTACGCGCTCACCCTGTCGACGCGCGAGCAGCACATCCGCCGCGACAAGGCGACGTCCAACATCTGCACCAACTCCGGCCTCTGCGCGCTGGCGTTCACGATCCACATGACGCTGCTCGGCGAGACGGGCCTGAAGCGCCTCGCCGCGCTCAACCACGAGCGCGCCTGCGCCACGGCCGACGCGCTCGCCCGCGTGCCGGGCGTGACGGTCCTCAACGACACCTTCTTCAACGAGTTCACGATCCGCGTCCCCGGTGATGCCGCGGCGGTGGTCGAGACGCTCGCCGGAGAGGGGATCATCGCGGGGCTTCCCGTGTCGCGGCTCGACGCCGCCGCGCCGGGCGACCTCATCGTGGTCGCGGCGACCGAGCTCTCCACGGACGAGGACATCGCCGCGCTCGCCAAGGGGCTGGAAGGGGCGATCGGATGATCGACCCCGTGGCGCCATATCGCGCCCTGGCGGCCAACAACGCGTGGGCGAACCACGTCCTCCTGAGCGCCTGCGAGGCGCTCCCGGACGAGGACTTCGCGGCGGAGCGGACGGGGTTCTTCCCCTCGCTGCGCGCGACGCTCAACCACATCCTGAGCGTCGACCGCTACTACCTCGACGTCCTGGAAGGCGGCGCCGAGGGTTACGCTGTTCGCGATGACGTGGACTATCCGAGCGCCCGCGCCCTCAAGGCGGCGCAGGCCGAGCAGGACACCCGGCTCACCGCCTACTGCGGCGGGCTGAGCGCGGACGACCTCGCCCGCGATATTGCCACGGACCGGCGCGAGGACGGGGTCATTCAGGAGAACGTCGCTGCGCTGCTCCTGCATCTCTTCCAGCACCAGATCCATCACCGCGGCCAGGCGCACGCGATGCTGTCCAGCACCGCCGTCGCCCCGCCGCAGCTCGACGAATTCTTCATCCGCTACGACCGCGCGCCCGACGCGGTGACCTACGGAGCCCCAAGATGACCTTCACCGGAAACCAGGCGCTTCGCATCCATGAGCCGCTGATCTTCGAGGTGGGCCACACGGAGGCGACCGGCGTCGACCTGCCGGAGCCGGCGCCCCACACCTCACGCCTCGGCAAGCAGGCCCGCAAGGCGCCCATCGACCTGCCGGGCCTCACCGAGCCGGAGACGATGCGCCACTACGTGCGCCTGTCGCGCCAGAACTACGCCATCGACCTCGGCATGTACCCGCTCGGCTCGTGCACGATGAAGCACAACCCGCGTCTCAACGAGAAGGCGGCGCGCTTCCCCGGCTTTGCCGACATCCATCCGCTGCAGCCGCTCTCCACCGTCCCCGGGGCGCTGGAGCTGATGAAGACGCTGTCGCACTGGCTCCTCGTGATGACCGACATGAAGGCGGTCGCGCTGTCGCCGAAGGCGGGCGCGCAGGGCGAGCTCGCCGGCATGATGGCGATCCGCGCGGCGCTGAAGGCCCGCGGCGAGGACCGCAAGACCGTGCTGGTGCCGGAATCGGCCCACGGCACGAACCCCGCGACGGCGGCCGCGCTCGGCTACAGGGTCGAGGGCATCAAGGCGCGCGAGGACGGGACGGTCAGCGTCGACGCCGTCCGCGAGAAGCTGTCGGACGACGTCGCCGCGATCATGCTGACGAACCCCAATACCTGCGGCCTCTTCGAGCCGGAGGTGGCGGCGATCGCCGACGCGATCCACGAGGCGGGCGCCTACTTCTACGGCGACGGGGCGAACTTCAACGCCATCGTCGGCAAGGCGAAGCCCGGTGCGCTCGGCGTCGACGCGATGCACATCAACCTGCACAAGACGTTCTCGACGCCGCACGGCGGCGGCGGCCCGGGCTCCGGCCCGGTGGTCCTGTCGGAGCGCCTCGCTCCGTTCGCGCCGGTGCCGTTCTTCCGGGGCGACGAGCTCGTGGAGCGGGTCGGCGACGCCCAGGGGGGCGAGATGCCGTTCGGCCGCCTCGTCGCCTTCCACGGGCAGATGGGCATGTACGTGCGTGCCATGGCCTACATGATGAGCCACGGCGCGGACGGCCTGAAGGAGGCCTCGGAGGACGCGGTCCTGGCCGCGAATTACATCAAGGCCTCGCTCAGCGACCTGATGAGCGTCTCCTTCCCGGACCGTCCGTCGATGCACGAGGTGCTGTTCGACGAGCGCTTCCTGAAGGGCACGGGCGTGACCACGCTCGACTTCGCCAAGGCGATGATCGACGAGGGCTTCCACCCGATGACGATGTACTTCCCGCTGGTGGTGCCCGGCGCGATGCTGATCGAGCCGACCGAGTCGGAGTCGCTCGCCTCGCTGGACATCTTCATCGCCGCCCTGCGCGACCTCGCGATGGCGGCCAAGCGCGGCGATACCGAGCGCTTCACCGAGGCGCCGAAGTACGCGCCTCGCCGCCGCCTCGACGAGACCCGCGGCGCGCGCAAGCCCGTCCTCACCTACGAAGCGCCGGAACCGGCCCGCGAGGCGGCCGAGTAACGGCGCCTCGAGGCCCCTCGATAGGCGGATACGGTCGACCGATCGGATTTGCCTATCTTGCGGGCAGGCCTATTTCGTAGGCATTTTTTGCCGGGAAGGGGTGGACGGGCCTTCGCCGTTCGGGCTAGGGTCGCGTCCGCGCCATCGCGATCTTGCTCCGGAATAGGTGCAAGAATCGTGCCAATGGGCGTTTTTGATGTCCGGAATGCGTGTTTTGGCCCTCAGGGCGGCTTCGGGGCGTCGGAACGCATGTCGGCGACCAGGTCCACGAACGCGCGGAGCGGGGCCGGCATGAAGCGCCGGCTCGAGAAGTAGAGCCGGGGTCCGTCGAACGTCGGCCACCAGTCGGGCAGGACCGGCTCGAGTTCCCCCGCCGCCAGATGCGGCTCCAGCCAGTTCGCGAACGCGTAGACGATGCCGAGGCCGGCGCACGCCGCATGGACCGCCGCCAGCGGCGCGCCCGTGCCGACGACGAGCCGCGCCTCGGGGTCGAGGACCAGTTCCTCCTCCCCACGGGCGAACTCCCACGTGGTCATCGCGCCGCTCTGGAACCGGGTCCTGATGCAGTCGTGACCGAAGAGGTCTCCCGGCTGCCCGGGCCGGCCGCGCGCGTCGAGATAGCGGGGCGAGGCGGCCGTACCGCTGCGCTGCAGGCGCGGGCCGATCGGCACCGCGATCATGTCCTGCGCGAGCGCCTCGCCGTAGCGGATCCCGGCGTCGCACTCCGCCGCGAGGACGTCGACAAAACGGTCGTCGACGGTGATCTCCATCCGCACATCCGGATACCGCGCGAGAAAGCGCTCGGCGATGGGCGGGAGGATGTCGAACATGACGGCGCCGGGAACGTTGAGGCGCAAGGTGCCGCGAACGTCGCCCGCCGCGCTCATCGCCGCCTCCACCGCCGCGTTGGTCTCGGCGAAGAGCGGCGCGATCCGGGCCGCGAGCAGCCGCCCCGCCTCGGTCGGCGCGACGCTGCGGGTCGTGCGGCTGAGGAGGCGCACGGCAAGACGCGCCTCCAGCCGCGAGACCGTCTCGCTCACCGTCGACGGGGACGCCCCGATCTGCCGCGCCGCGTCACGGAACCCGCCCGCCTGCAGCACCGCGAGGAACACCGCGAGATCGTCGAAGGAGGTGTGATTGTTCGCCATGCCGAACAGACTATTCGGAATTGGCCGGATTATCGATTCCCGGAGACGGGTCTACATCCCCTCTCGCAAAGGGAGACCAACATGACCGACGCCACTCACACCCGACCCGACGCCCGGCAGGCCGGTCGTTTCACCTTCCCCGGAACCGACATCAGCGTGAACCGGATGGGGTACGGCGCGATGCAGCTTGCCGGCCCCCACGTCTTCGGCCCGCCCGCCGACGAGGACGCCGCCCGCGCGGTGCTGAAGGAGGCGGTCGCCTGCGGGGTCGACCACATCGACACCAGCGACTTCTACGGGCCGTACGTGGTCAACCGCCTCATCGACGAGGCGCTCCGGCCGTACCCCGAGGCGCTCACGCTGGTCACCAAGGTGGGGGCGTTCCGGGACGAGAAGGGCGGCTGGCCGCTCGACCGCAGCCCGGAGGGACTGACCCGCGCCGTCCACGACAACCTCGACCACCTCGGCATCGACCGGATCGATGTGGTGAACCTGCGCATGGGCGGGCCGGAGGACGACGTGATCGAGCCTCTCGGCGTGCTGAAGCGCTTCCAGGACGAGGGCCGGATCGCCCACATCGGCCTCAGCAATGTGACCGCCGCGCAGGTCCGCGCCGGCCAGTCGGTGGTGCCGATCGTGTGCGTTCAGAACCAGTACAACGTCGTGTTCCGCGGCGACGACGCGCTGATCGACAGCCTCGCCGACGAGGGGATCGCCTATGTGCCGTTCTTCCCGCTGGGCGGCTTCACGCCGATCCAGTCGGCCGGTCTCGACGGTGTCGCCAGGGATCTCGGTGTGAGTGCCCAGCAGGTGGCGCTCGCGTGGCTCCTCCAGCGCAGCCCCAACGTCCTCGTCATCCCGGGGACGTCGTCCGTGGCGCACCTTCACGACAACATCGCCGCCGCTGCTCTCAGCCTGCCGGACGACGCGCTGACGACGTTGAACGGGCTGGCGACGGCGGGATAGGCGGGGGCGCCGGGATCAGCCGAGCATCGTGTTCGGCAGGAAGAGGACGATCTGCGGGAAGGCGATGAGGAGGATCAGGACGACGATGTCGCAGACGATGAAGGGCCACACGCCTGCGAACACCTCGTTCACCTTCACCTCGTCTCCCGCTGCGCCCGCAAGCGAGAAGGCGTTGAGGCCGACCGGCGGGGTGACGCCGGCGATCTCGTTCATCTTCATCGCGATCACGCAGAACCAGACCGGCTCGTAGCCGAGTTCCACGACGATGGGGAAGAGGATCGGCAAGGTCAGCGCGAACACCGCCGACTGCACCACCAGCATGCCCAGCACGAACCACGTCAGCAGGATCAGCGCCAGGATCACCCATGGCTCCACGTCCCACGTCTGCAGGAAGTTGGAGAGCTCGAAGGGGATGCGCGTCAGCCCCAGGAAGCGGCTGAAGAAGAGCGCGCCGATGATGATGAAGAACAGCGTCGCCGTGATCGACGCCGACTCCCGCAGCGCCCCCGCGAAGATCCGGAAGCGCCGCAGCGGGCCGTTGAGAAGGCCGAAGACGAGCGTGCCGAACGCGCCGATCGCGCCGGCCTCCGTCGCGGTGAAGAGCCCGCCGTAGAGGCCGCCGATGACGAGCCCGCCGAGGATCGCGATCTGCCACAGTCCGCCGAGCGCGGCGACGCGCTCGCGCGGGGTGACGGCGTGCTCCTCCTCCGAGATGGGGGCGAGGGCGGGGTTGGCCCTGGCGCGCAGGTACATCGACGCGGCGTAGATGCACGCCGTCAGAACGCCCGGCACCACACCCGCCATGAAGAGCCGTCCCACCGACACCTCGGTGAAGATCGAGAACAGGATGAACATGCCCGAGGGCGGGATCATCGAGGCGAAGGTCCCCGAGCAGGCGATCGATCCGAGCGCGAACTTCTTGTCGTACCCGTAGCGGCGCATTTCCGGGTAGGCGACGCGGCCGAAGACCGAGGCCGTCGCCAGCGAGGAGCCGCAGATGGTCGCGAAGGCGGCGCTGCCGAAGGATGTCGCGATGGCGAGCGAGCCGGGGATCCGGGCGGCGGCGCGGTTGATGGCGCGGTAGGCCCGCTCGGCGAAGCCGCTCGCGGCGGCGAACGCCCCCATCAGCACGAAGAGCGGCAGCACGGTGAAGGTGGGGGAGGCGATCGCCGTGTACATCGTCTCGCCGAGCAGCGAGAGACCGGCGTTCATGTTGAGGAGCGCCACGGTCCCGGTGAAGCCGACGAGGATGAACGCGAGCGCGATCGGCAGGCCCACGAAGAGAAGCGTCAGAAACGCGACGACGCCGATGACGCCGACCATCATGAAGTCCATCGGCTCAATCCCGTTCGCGCGTCGTGAAGAGGTCCTGCGCGGCGAGCACCGTGTGCAGGAGGAGCTGGGTGAGGTAGAGCGCCAGCGCCACGACCATGATGAACTTCACCGGCCACACCACCAGCGGCACCGGTCCGGCGACCGCCTGGCTGCGCTCGTAGGCGATCAGCGCGTTCTTGCCGACCGCGTAGAGGAGGATCGCCACGGTGACGCTGGAGAGGACCTGGACGAGGAACTCGCATGCCGCGCGGAGCCGCGGCGGCAGATGCTCGACGATGAAGTCCACCCGCACATGGCTGCGCACGGATTCGGCCTGCGGCAGGCCGAGGTAGACGATGGCGATCATCGTGAACATCGCCATCTCCGCGACGCCGTAGACCGGCTTTGACAGACCTCGGCTGATGAGGTCGACGATGAGAAACCCCATCACGAGGATGAGGAGCCACCCGCACAGCTCGGCCAGGAAGCCGATGACGGGCGTGAGGACGCGTTGCAGCATGTCGTCTCTTGGGGCGCGGGGACGGCGGGGATGGCCGCGCCGGGGCCCTGGGGCCCGCCGCGGCCGGCGACCGGTCGGGCCGGGCTCAGTTGCCCAGGCTGGCGCTGATCAGGCCCTTGAGCTTCTCGAGGGTCGCCTCGGGGTCGGTCGCGCCGGCGTCCTTGGCCTCGGAGATCCACGTCTCGCGGTTGGCGGCCACCTGCGGCAGGTTGGCGAAGGCGTCGGCCTCCTCGTCGGTCGCGAAGGTGACCTTGTAGCCGGCGTCCTTCTGCGCCTTCACGACCTCGTCGAACATCGCGCCGTACTTCTCGGCGAACTTCTTCTCGGCCGAGTCCCAGGCCTTGGCGAAGGCGTCCTTCTCCGCGTCCGAAAGACCCTCCCACTTCGCCTCGTTGATGGTGATGAGGAACGGGGTGGGCAGCCAGAGCTGGTTCATGATGAAGACGTTGGGCGCAACCTCGTCGAGGCTCGCGCGGTGGATGCCGTCGAGGTTGGTGAAAACCGAGTCGATCGCGCCGGTCTGAAGCGCCTGGTAGCACTCGCTCCACGGCACCGAGACGGGGGTCGCCCCGACCGCGTCGAGGAGGTTGAGGTACCAGCGGCTGGAGGCGCGGATCCTGAGGCCGTCGAAGCCTTCCAGCGAGCTGACGTCCTTGGTGAAGGTGCCGGCGAACGGCATCACGCCGTAGAGGTAGACGACCTTCACACCCTCCTCGGACAGCTCGTCGGCGAGGTCCGGGATGTCGCTGTAGGCGGAGCGGAAGACCGTCATGCGGTCCTCGTAGGAGACCGGCCCGCGCGGGAAGAGCATGAACGAGGAGTTCAGCAGCAGGCGGTTCGGGTAGTAGTTGATGTTGACGAAGCCCATGTCGGCGACGCCGTCGCGCACGCCGCCCAGGATCTCGCGCCCGTCCATCAGCGAGGAGCCCCAGTAGGGGACGACCTCGATCTCGCCGTTCGACTGCGCGGCCAGCTCCTCGATGAAGATCGTCTCGGCGATGCCGCGCAGGTTGTTGGGGGCTGTGTTGGTGGCGAACGTCAGCGTGGTGGCCTCGGCCCCGCCGGGAAGCAGCGTGGCGGAGGCCATCAGCGCGGCGGCCGCACCGATCGAGCGGACGGACCGCATGGCGATATGGATGGGGGTTGTTCTCATCCGCGGGGCTCCTTGCGTCATGGCGAGATGGACTCGTCGTGTCGGGATCGGCCGAAGGCGAGGGATTCGACCTCACCCTGCGGCGACCGGCACCTCCCGGTGTGCGGAGGTACCACCCGTCCCATAAGCATATTGTATGCCATCCATGAGTTTAACGCATTGATGGAGCGGCGGCGCAACCCCGGGGTGCGGGCGGACGTGTCGATCCGGGCATGCGGGACGGCATCGCGAAACGTGCGCGGGAGCCGGATTCGCGAGCGGATGCGGGGAGGGCTTGCGAGCACGGACCGTGCGCAAGACGGGTCCGAGGCGTCGTCGCGCGATAGAGGCGGATCACCGCGTCTGTCGTCGTGGCGAAGTCTGCGTGCCGGAGATCTTGGGGATATCGTCTGGCACGCCCTAGGGGACTCGAACCCCTGTTTCCGCCGTGAGAGGGCGGCGTCCTGGGCCACTAGACGAAGGGCGCGTGCTGTGGAGGCGTGATCTAGTCGGTTTCGACGCGTTCGCCAAGGGGAAAATTTGCCGCCGTTGGCAGAAAATCGAAAATCGCTACTTTCGAGGGGACCTTTCCACAGGGAGACACACGCCATGGCCTGTCTGACGCGCCGTCTCTTCACCGCTTCCCTCGTGCCGATCGTCCTCGCCCCGACCGCCGTTCTCGCCCATCACGGCTGGAGCTGGACCACGGGCGGCAACATCGAGCTCACCGGCGTCATCACGTCCGTCAAGCTCGGCAACCCCCACGGCGTCCTCACCGTGGACGCCGGCGGGGAGGTCTGGACCGTCGAGGTCGGCCAGCCCTGGCGCAACTCGCGGGCCGGCCTCAAGGACGGCGATCTCGCCGAGGGGGTCGAGGTCACCGTCCATGGCCAGCCCTCGGCGGAGCCGGACCACAGGCTGATGAAGGCGGAGCGGATCATCATCGCCGGGACGCTCTACGACCTTTACCCGGACCGCTCCTGACACCGGCGTTCCCCCGGACCGGGCTTGTAATGGTTGCGACATGACGGAGATCTGGGCGGCGCTCCAGTCGAGCGCGGTCGCCGAGTGGGCACGCACCGCGCGTTGGGGCTACGCCGCGCTGAACGGCGCGCACATCCTCGGGATCGCGCTGCTGGTCGGCGCGATGGTGCCGCTCAATCTGGTGCGGATGGGTGCCGTGCGCGCGCCCGCGGAGGCGGCGGGGCGGCTCCTCGTGCCGTTCGCCGGGGCGGGGCTCCTCCTGGCGGTCGGGACCGGTGCGGTGATGTTCGCGTCACGCGCCGGCGAATACGCGGCGCTTGGCGTGGTCCAGGCGAAGCTCACGCTGGTCGTGGCGGGTGCAGCCACGGCGCTGCTCCTCCATGCGCGCTACGGCCTCTACATGCAGCGCGCCGGGCGGGGGCGCACGGCCGTCCATGCCGCCATCTCGCTGGTGCTCTGGGTGGTGGTCCTGGCGCTCGGCCGCCTCATCGCTTTCGTCGGCTAGCGTCCCGCGGGTCCGGCGGAACGTGCCGCCGGAACGAAATCGCCCGGCGGGGCACGCCGGGCGATCGATCCCTGACGGGAAACTGTCGGGTTTCGAGAACCGGCACGCCCCGCTCGCGTCTCACCGAGCGGGGCGCGTGATTCCGCCGTCGGTCAGTTGGCCGACGTCTCCGGCTCCGGAGCGGACTTGGTCTGCTCGTTGGACGCGGTCTTTGCGGAGCCCTCGGTCGTGACGGCGGCGGAGCGCCCGCCGTCCGAGTCGCGCTTGACGTCCGCATCCGGCGCGTCCGGCGCGGCGGCGCCCGCCGGGGTGGCATCGGGGACGGCAGCCGCCGGACGCTCCTGCGGACGCACCTTCGCGCCCGGCCGGATGCGCTGCAGGCCGGCGACAACCATCCTGTCGCCGTCCTCAAGGCCGCCCGTCACGATCCAGGTGTTGCCGCGCGTGCCCGCGGTCTTGAGCTGGCGCTCCTCGATCACGTCGTCGCCGTTGACGATGTAGGCGATGGGCAGACCGCGGCGGTTGCGCGTCACGCCCTCCTGCGGGGCCAGGATGACGTTGTCCATCGTGCCCTGCGGCATCTGCACCTGGATGTACATGCCGGGCAGCAGGAGATGGTCCGGGTTGTCGAATTGCAGGCGCAGCGTCACCACGCCGGTGCTCTCGTTGACGTAGGGCTCGGCCGCCGTCAGCTCGCCGCGCTGCGAGTACTCCGTCCCGTCGGCCAGGATCAGCGCCACCGACGTGTCGGTGTCGTTGAGCCGGTCCTGCAGCCGCCCGCGACGGAACTCCAGGATCTCGGCCGCCGACTGCGTCACGTCGACGAGGACCGGGTCGATGTTGCGGATGACGGCGAGGGGGGAGGACTGCCCGGCCGTCACCAGAGCGCCCTGCGTCGTGATCGAGCGGCCGGCGACGCCCGAGAGCTGTGCCCGGATCGTCGTGCGGTCGAGGTCGATCTCCGCCTGCTGGAGCTCTGCCTGCGCGACCTGGAGGGCCGCGGAGGCGGTGTCGCGGGTGGCGATCGCTGCTTCGAGGGTCTGCTCGCTGGTGACGCCGCGCTTGCGCAGCTGCTCGTTACGCGTCGCGTCGTTGAGGGCCTGGTTGTAGGTGGCCTGGGCCTGCGCGACGGCTGCCTTCGCCGCCGCGACACGCGCCGCGTAGGTCGCCGGGTCGATCCGGTACAGCGGATCGCCGAGCGTCACGTCCGCGCCCTCGTCGTAGACGCGTTCGATGATGATCCCGTCGACCTGCGGCCGAACCTCGGCGACGCCGGATGCGACAACGCGCCCCGGCAGCAGCGAGGTGATGGTGATGTCCTGCGCCTCCATGGTGACATAGGTCACCGCGGGCGGCGGCGGCGCCTGCGGGGCCGGTGCAGCCTCGGCCTTCTTCTCCTCCGGGGCGGCCTTCTCCGCGGCCGGTGCCGCGGCGGGAGCCGACTCGGACGAGGCCTGGGACGACGACTCGGACGACGACTGGGACGCGCTGTTGTTGTTACGCGTTCCGCGCTGCGCGTCGGCGGTGCCGGCGGCCAGGATCGACACCGCCACTGCCATTGTGAGAATCCGCGGTGCAGACCGCAACATATGCGTCTCCGTGAGATGGGGGTTCGGCGCCGGACGGCGCCAGCATGATGCGTAGGTAGATGTGAAAGCGGAATTCTCCAAACCCGAGTGACTGCCATGTCGCCCGAAACGGGTAGCCGGTGGCTCCGCGTTGCCCTAATCGCTCACTGACAAACGCGTGGAGGAACGATGCCGACTCCGGTGATGCTGATGATTCTCGACGGGTGGGGCTGGAGCGATACGCGCGAAGCCAACGCCGTCCGTCTCGCCGATACGCCGAACTTCGACCGGCTCTATAGTGCCAATCCGCACGCCTTTTTGACCACCTGCGGGCCCGACGTCGGGCTCCCCGAAGGCCAGATGGGCAACTCGGAGGTGGGGCACCTCAACATCGGCGCCGGCCGCGTCGTGATGCAGGAGCTTCCCCGCATCGATCAGGCGATCAAATCTGGGGATTTCGCGAAGCGTCTCGCCGCGACGGGTCTTGCTGAGGCGGTCAAGGCGTCCGGCGGACGCTGCCACATCATGGGGCTGGTGTCCGACGGCGGCGTCCACAGCCACCAGCGCCACGCGATCGCCGTCGCGAAGACGCTCGCCGCGGAGGGCGTGCCGGCGGTGCTGCACGCCTTCACCGACGGGCGTGACACGGCGCCGACCTCCGCCGCCGGCTTCCTCGCCGAGGTGGAGGCGGAGCTGCCTGAGGGTATCGTCATCGCCACCGTCAGCGGCCGCTACTACGCGATGGACCGCGACAACCGCTGGGAACGCGTCGAGAAGGCCTACCGCGCGATCGCCGAAGGCGAGGGCGTGAAGGCCGCGAGCGCGGTCGAGGCGGTCGAGGCCGCGCAGAAGGACGGTAAGACGGACGAATTCATCCTGCCCGCGGTCATCGGCGACTATCAGGGGATCGCCGACGGCGATGCGCTGGTGTTCTTCAACTTCCGTTCCGACCGCGCGCGCGAGATCCTGATCGCCCTGACCGAGCCGGACTTCGACGGGTTCGACCGCGGCACGCCGCCGCTCTTCTCGGCGATGGTCGGCATGGTCTCCTACAGCACCGCGCTCGACACGCGGCTGAAGACGCTGTTCGAGCCGGAGGACCTGAAGGACGGCCTCGCCGAGACCGTTTCCCGGGCCGGCAAGCGGCAGATCCACCTCGCCGAGACGGAGAAGTACCCGCACGTGACCTACTTCCTGAACGGCGGCCGCGAGGCGCCCTTCGAGGGAGAGGAGCGCGTGATGGTCCCCTCGCCGAAGGTCGCGACCTACGACCTGAAGCCGGAGATGTCCGCCCCCGAGCTGACCGAGGAGGTGCTGAAGGCGATCGCGTCGGACAACTACGACCTGATTGTGGTGAACTTCGCCAACCCGGACATGGTGGGCCACACCGGCAGCCTCGAGGCGGCCATCAAGGCGGTCGAAACGGTCGACACCTCCCTCGGCCGGATCTCGGGCGCGCTCGCCGAGAAGGGCGGCTCGCTGATCTTCACCGCCGACCACGGCAACTGCGAGACGATGATCGACCCGAAGACCGGCGGCCCGCACACGGCCCACACCCTCAACAAGGTCCCGGTCGTCATGGTCTCCCCGCGCAAGGCGACGCTCCACGACGGTCGCCTCGCCGACCTCTCGCCGACGATCCTCGCGCTGATGGGGATCGAGCAGCCCGCCGTCATGACGGGCAAGTGCTTGGCGAAGTTCGCCGACTGAGGCCCGGGCCCTGCGGGGTCCGGAGGGCCGACTGGACCGATCGGGGCCGAGTGCGGCTTGCGCCAGGCCGGCTACGCGGGGCGGGGCCGATCGGCGCACGCCCCGCCCAATGCCGCCCAGGTCTGGCCGGGGCGCCGGCGTTCAGCGGTCGAGCATCCTGCGCACGGTGGCGATGAGGTCGGTGGGCGCGAAGGGCTTGAACAGGAACTCGTGCAGCGGGTTGTTCTCGGCCCGCAGGGCGTCGACGTTGTCGGCGTAGCCGGTGGCGAGGACGACTTTCATGTCCGGCCGGTTGCGCGCCAGCCAGCGGGCGAGCTCGACACCGCCCATCCGCGGCATCACCACGTCGCTGAGGACGAGGTGGATGGTCTCGCTGGCGTCGGTGAGGACGCGTGTCGCCTTCTCGCCGTCGTCCACGTGGATGGTGCGGAAGCCGCGCATCTGCAGCGCCTGCATGATCGAGCCCGCGACCGCGGCGTCGTCCTCCACCACCAGCACCGTCTCGTCGCCGACGATCTGCGGCAGCTCGGAATGCGACTCGAGGGTGGTGACCGCATCGAGGCTGCGCGGGATGAGGACGGAGAAGGAGCTGCCGACGCCGATCTCGCTGGTGACGACGATGTCGCCGCCCGCCTTCCGGGCGATGCCCTGGCAGATCGCGAGGCCGAGCCCGGTGCCGGTGCCGGCGACCTTGGTGGAGAAAAACGGCTCGAAGATCTTGGCGAGGTGGTCCGGCGCGATGCCGGTGCCGTTGTCCGACACGCGCACGCGCACGTACTGACCCGGGGCGAGGCTGCTCACCGTCTCGCCGAAGGTCTCGTTGGCGAGGTCCACCTGCACGCGCCCGCCGTGCGGCAGCGCGTGCTTGGCGTTGAAGGCGAGGTTCATCAGGATCTGGTCGAACTCGCTGGGGTCGATCCTGATGTTCCAGATCTCCTCGGCGGGGATGAAGACGAGCTCGATGTCCTTCGGGAAGCTGGGCCGAAGCATCGTGTAGCTCTTGATGAGGAGGTCGTTGGGGCGCACGACGACGGGCCGCGACGGCTGGCGGCGGGACATCGCGAGGAGCTGTCGGGTGAGGGTGCGCGCCCGCTCCGTCGCCGTCTCGATCCGCGACAGCATGAGCTGCTGCTCCTCGTCCTCGATGTCCTCCCGCAGGAACTCGAGGTTGCCCATGATGACGACGAGGAGGTTGTTGAAGTCGTGCGCGACGCCGCCGGCGAGGACGCCGATGGCCTCCATCTTCTGCGCCGCCCGCACCTGCTCGGCGAGGAGGCGGTTTTCCGTCACGTCGCGGATCGCGGCGAGGGTGGCGCGCTGGCCGCCCCACTCGATGTCGGCGACCTTCATCTCGCACGTGCGCGGCTTGTCGCCGGTGAGGACCTGGATCTCCGTCAGCCGTTCCCCGGACGAGAAGCCCAGCCACTCGCCGATGAGGTTGGAGCCTTCGTAGAGGAGCTCCTCGGCGGCCTTGTTGATGTAGCGCACGATCCCCCCGCCATCGACGACGATCATCGCGTCGGGGTTGGCGTCGAGGAGCTGGCGCACGCTGCGGTGCGCTTCCTGGGCGCGGTGCCGCTCGACCGCGTAGAGGATGCAGCGGGCGAGGAAGTTGGCGTCCGGCTCGTTCTTCCAGATGAAATCCTGCGCGCCCTCGGCAAGCACCCCGCCGCGCAGGCCGGGCGGATTGGCGCCGGAGACGACGACGATGGCGACGTCGTGATGCCTGGCGCGCAGCCGCTTCAGCGTGTCGAGACCCTGCGAGTCCGGCAGGTTGAGGTCGAGGACGACGGCGTCGATCTCCTCCTCGCCGAGCAGTCTCAACGCCTCCTGCAGGGAGCTGGCGGTGAGGATCTCGAACGTGACGTCGGCGCCTTCGAGGACAGCGGCGGTCAGCTCCGCGTCGGCCGGATTGTCCTCGACAAGGAGGAGACTCTTCGCCTCGTCATTCGGGTACACAGGGGGCCTGGTGTTCCTATCTCGAGCGATCAGCGGGGTTGAACATCGTTTCCATTCTCTCGGCCTCCGTCGTGAAGCTGTACGTCGGCATGCCCGAGAGGATGCCGTGCACGCCCTTGAAGGGGCCCTTGATCGACATGCCGTTGCCGTCGATCACGTACTCGCGGATCTCCTTCTCGTGCCAGGTGCCGCGCATCTTCAGGACCGTGAGGCCCCGGCGCATTTCGCCAAACAACTCAACGTAGCGCAAGAGGATAATGGAATCTGTGATTGTGGAGACATGGGTCTCCGTTACGGATTCGCCGCCAATCAGCATGGAAGTCGTGTTGGTAAACAGGCCGGTCATCTGCTGGTCTTTGATGAAGCCGGTGATGCCAATCACGAACTCGCGAAAGGATTTGACCGAGGAGACGCGCTCGAACGCCGATAGCGAGTCCACCGCGATGCGGGTCGGCTGGAACTCGCGGATGTCGCGCTTGATCTGGAGGAGGTGGTCCTCCAGGCCCATCACCTCCGGGTAGCGGCAGATGATCTTGAGGAGGCCCTCCGACTCGGCCTTGTCGAAGTCCGCGCCCCACGCCCTGGCGTTGCGGCCGAGCTGGTCGCGGCTCTCCTCCGCGCCGATGAGCAGGACGCGTTGGCCGGCGGTGATGGCGGCCTTCACGTACTCCGTCACCATCAGCGTCTTGCCGGTGCCGGTGGCGCCGGAGACGAGGATGATGGAGTCGCGGTAGATGCCGCCGCCGCACATCTCGTCGAGCTCCTTGACGCCCGAGGAGAGGCGCGTCTCCGACGAGGACTGCTGCAGGCTCGTCGCCGACAGCGGAAGCACGGTGACGCCGTCGCGGTCGTCGATGGTGAACGGGTACTCGCCCTTCTGGTGCGTCGCGCCGCGGAACTTCAGGATCTCGATGGTGCGGCGGCGCTTCTCCATGTCGAGGCGGTTGCGCATCAGGAGGACGTTGTCGGCGACGAACTCCTCGATCCCGAAGCGGCCGACCGCGCCCTCGTCGTCGACGCGCTCCAGGTTGATGATCGTCGTCACGCCGAGCTCGCGCAGGCCCGACAGGATCCGCTGCAGCTCGCGCCGGACGAGGAGCGAGTCGCTGAACTGCGGGAAGAGGGCGCCGACGGCGTCGAGGATCACGCGGTCGGCGTTGACGCGCCGCACCGCGCCCTCGATGCGGGCCATCAGGCCGGCCAGGTCGTGCCCGCCGGCCTCGACGACGCTCTCCGACGGGTCGGGGGCGGCGTCGACGATGGCGATCTTCTCGTCCTCGACCATCTGCTCCAGCGACCAGCCGAACGAGGCGACGTTGGCCATCATGTCCGCCGGCGTCTCCTCGAAGGTCACGAGGACGCCCGGCTGGTCGAAATATTTGACGCCGCTGTAGAGGAATTGGAGCGCGAGGACGGTCTTGCCGCTGCCGGCCGTCCCGGCGATTAGCGTCGACCGGCCCCGTGGCAGCCCGCCGTTGGAGATTTCGTCGAGACCGTCGATGCCGGTCGCGAGTTTGGTCAGTTCCTTGACGTGTGCCACGGTCTATTTGCCTGAAACGCTTGAATTCAAGGGAGAAACGTCCAGCCCGATGTAGACCTTCTCTCTGTCGCTGAGGTCGCCGATGATCTTGCGGACGGGCTCCGGAAGTTTGCGCACCAAGGTGGGAGTGGCCAGGATGCGGTCCTCCTCCGCCGCCGACGGGTCCTCGAGGACGTCGATGATCTCGACGTCGCACCGGCCCTTCAGCTCGCGGTCGCAGATCTCGTGGAGGTTGGCGATCGCCCGCTGGGAATAGGGCGTCCGGCCGGTGATGTAGAGGCGAAGACGATACCGCACTATATCCCCCAAGACAGGCGTCGGTGACCAATCCTGTAGTAATTGACCAGAAGGCCCATCATCTCGAGCGCGAAGAGGCGTCCTTCGACCACCATCATGCTGGTCTCTTTTTGTTTGTTTGTCATCGCAGTTTCTTCCAGTGCGGCGGCATGGAGGTCGATGATGTCCTTCGGGCCGGCCCCGAAGTCGCCGAGCCGGGTCACGAGGCGCTCCATGGCCTCCCGCGGATGGCTCGGGGCGGGCAGGGAGGCCATGATGTAGCGCTGCAGCAGCCGGGCGTAGCTGCCGACGCAGTCGTCGAACACCTCCGGTGCGCTGGTTTTCATCGGGCCGACCCCCATGGCGCGGGCGGTCACGGAGGTGCTGGAACCTTCGGAGGCGAGGACGCGGAAGCGTTCCAGCGTCTCGTTGAGGGTCCGCAACTCCGCCTCCCGTTTGCGGCTGATGGCGTAGCCGATGGAACGGTGCAGGGTGCGCGAGGTGAGGTCGTTCTTGAAGAGGTAGTCCTGTGCGCCGGCGGCGATCGCCTCGAGGGCGATGGCCTCGTCCTCGAACCCGGTGAGGATGATCACCGGCACGCTGGCAGCGGCGCGGCGGATCGAGGCGACGCTGTCGCCCGAGCGCTGGAGGTGGAGCAGAAGGCAGTCGAACGTCTCGGTGTCGAGCATGGCGAGGCCGTCCTCGACCCGGGATGCCTGGACGACGTCGAACGGCTCCAGCGGTCCGGTGGTCAGATACTCCCGCACCAGCTCCAGGTCGGCGGGATTCTGCTCCACATGCAGGACCCTGCGGGCGGGACTTTCCGACACTATTCCTTGGCCTCCGCAGCAGTGGGCAGCCGGACGACCGTAAACCAGAACGACTCGAGCGCGGCCACGATCTCCTGGAAAGACGAGAAATCCAAAGGCTTGTTCACGTAGCAGTTAGCCCCCAGGTCGTAACTTTCAACAATATCGATCTCGGCGGCCGAAGACGTCAAGACAACGACCGGAACCCGCTTGAGGCCCTCCGTCGATTTGATTTGTGCAAGGACATCCTTCCCCGAGAGCCGCGGGACGTTGAGGTCGAGGATGATGAGGTCCGGGCGCGGGCGGTCGGCAAAGGCGCCGCGCTGCATCAGGAAATCGAGCGCGGCGCTGCCGTCGGTCACAACTTCCAGATTTAAAAGGAGCTTTCGGTGCGAGAGGGCTTCGCGCGTCAGCTCGATGTCGGCGGGATTGTCCTCGAGGAGGAGGATCGTGATCGGGGTGGTCATGATCTCGCGGGCTCGGCTGCGCGCAGCGTAAATGAAAACCGTGTGCCTTCGCCCGGCGCGCTCTCGGCCCAGATGCGGCCGCCGTGCTGGTCGATGATGCGCTTGGCGATGGCGAGGCCGAGGCCGGTCCCCTCGTACTTGCCGCGCTCGTGCAGGCGCTGGAACATGTCGAAGATCCGGGCCGCGTCGCGGCTTTCGAAGCCGATGCCGTTGTCGCTCAACGTGAACTGCCAGAACTCACCCTGCCGTTCCGCGGCGAGGGTGATGTGCGGCGGGACATCGCTACGGAACTTGATCGAGTTGCTGAGGAGGTTCTGCAGGAGGCGCGTCAGCTGCTCGGCGTCGGCCATCACGGTGGGAAGGGGGCCGGCCTCGACGGTCGCCTCCGTCTCGCGGATCGTGCTCAGCAGCATGCGTTGCACGCGCTGCCAGACCGTCGCGACCTCCACCGGCTCCAGCGGCTTGGTGGACGCGCCGACGCGCGAGTAGTCGAGCAGGTCGTTGATCAGCGCCTGCATCCGCTTGGCGCCGTCGACGGCGAAGTGGATGTACTTGTCCGCCCGTTCGTCGAGCTGGCCCTTGTAGCGGTCGGCGAGGAGCTGGGTGAAGCTCGCCACCATGCGCAGCGGCTCCTGCAGGTCGTGCGAGGCGACGTAGGCGAACTGCATCAGGTCCTTGTTGGAGCGCTCAAGCTCCTGGGTGCGGGCGATGAGGTCGCGCTGCGCGGCGCGCTGGGCGGAGACGTCCACGATCGCCGCGAGGACGAGCGTGCCGGAGCGCGAGGGCACCGGCGTGAGGCCGACCTCGATGGGAAAGATCTCGCCTGACTTGCGGCGGCCGAACACCTCGCGGTCGTTGCCCATCGACCGGCGTTCCGGGCTCGCGAGGAAGGCCCGCATCAGCGACGCGTGCTCGCCGCGCACATCCTGCGGCACGAGGAGCTCCACCGGCTGGTCGATCAGCTCGTCCCTGGTGTAGCCGAACGCGGCTTCGGTCTGGGCGTTGACGAGCTTGATGCGGCCGTCCGGTCCGCACAGGACCTTGCCGGCGGGCGAATACTCGACCGAGACGCGGAACATCTCCTGGGCGATCCGTTCCGCCGTCATGTCGCGCGCGATGATCGACATGCCCATGATGGTGCCGTCCGGGGCGTGCACCGGGGAGGCGCGCAGGGCGATGTCGCACGTCGTCCCGTCGCGCCGCAGCCGGGTGATGTCGGCGACGCCGCCCTCGCTTTCGCCCATCGTGTCGTTGAGCCACGTGCGCACGGTGAAGGCCCCGTCCGGGGCGATCACGGCGTCGACGTCCCGGCCGATCGCGCTCTCGGCGGGGCACTCGAAGAGGTGGGCCGCCGCGGGGTTCCAGCGGGTGATCAGCCCGTCATGGTCGGTCGTCAGGATCGCGTCGCTGGAGCCGTTGACGATCGCCCCGTCGAAGCGCTCGCGTTCGATGTAGTCGTTGAGGGCGCGGGCGAGGACGCCGATCTCGCCGCCGCGGGTGACCGGCAGCGCGACCGGGCGGCCGGCGCTGGCGTCCTCCAGCCCGTGGGTCATCGCCACGATGGGCCGCATGATCGCCCGGCCGGCGAGGCCGACGGCGATGGCGGCGAGGAGGGCGGCGATCGCTCCCACGCCGGCGGCGGAGTTGCGGATCGCGGGGGCCGCGCGGGCGATGCGGCTCGGTGCCGAGAGGACGACCGTGAGCGGCGGACCCACCTGCGCGAGCGGCGCCTGCGCCCACGCGACCGCCCGCGTCGCCTCGCCGTCGGCCGAAACGAGGTCGCTTCCGGCCGCCACGGCCCCGACGGCGGCCGACAGGGCCGGCCGGTCTTCCGGAAAAAGGACGCGCGGGCCGCGGTCGAAGGCGAACTCCTTCGCCGGATCAGGGTGGAGCAGGTAGTCCCCCTCGGCGTTGACGAGGAAGAGGTCGCTCCCCGGCAGCACCGCGTCGCGCAGGATCCGGAAGTCCTGGCGCATGTCCACGTTGAGGACGAGGAGGCCGTACCGCTGCCCGTCCGGGCCGTCCATCGGCGCGGCGAAGCGCAGGACCGGCGTGAACGGCATGACGATCTCGCCGTGCTCGCGGTTGAGGTCGAGCGGCGAGATGTAGATCTCGCCCGGGTCGAGCGCCAGCGTGTTGGCGACGTAGGGGCGGGACTGCTTGGCCTGCAGTTCGGCGACGGGGACGATGCGCGGCGGCTCGTCGCCCTTCTGCCGGTCGACGCGGATGACCTCGTTGCCCTCCGCGTCGAGCAGGCGGAGCTGCAGGTACTCCGACTTCGCCGCGAGCTCGGCGAAGAAGAGGTTTTCGACGATGCGCCGCCAGGTGGCGGCGTCGAGATCGAGGCGGGCGTCGGTGCCGCTGCCCGTCGACGCGTCGATGAAGCCGGCGATGGCCCCCGACTTCGTCCTTGCGGCGAGGTCGGACCGATACCCCGTCGTCCTGCTGACGAGCTGGGTCGCGAGCTGGCGGGCGTCGCCCTCGAGGCGCAGCACACCCTGCGGGATCAGCGCCCGCTCGACCGCCCAGTACACGACCACGCCGACGGACGCCGACGTCAGCAGAACCAGCGTGACCATGGCGATGAGGAGTTGCCGGGTCAGCGAGAGCGACCTGAAGACCGTGACCAACCGCATCTCCGATGGCTGGGCGGGCGGGCCGGAGCCGGCACCGCCGCGTCTGGGTCGCGGGCGTCGAAGCGCGGCGGATTCGGGAGCCGACCCCACGGCGGACTTGCTCATTGTCGCCAGCTCCAACTCGTCGCCCTTCGGAACGTCCACCACGACGCATAGCGCGCGAAGCCTGCCCGGGGAGCGCGCCCCGGGGCCGGTTCGCTCCGGCGCCTGTGCGTCGACCGGCGGACGCCCGTTCCCAACCCCTGGTATCCGTGACGATGTCCTCGCCATCGGTCGCGTACACGCAACTCTTAAGCAGAACATCCTATGGTTGCGATGATCGGTCAAGCCCGGGGTGCACGGTTTTCATCCGAAATTTGGGCTGATTTTCCTTGTATTTATGCTTCGGTTTAAGCGGTCTCGTCGATCCTCGCGCGGATGGAATACACGCATGCCGCGCACCCTCGCGGCACCTTCCGGCGGCGGGACGGCGGGGTCGGCACCGGTGGCGGCGCGCCGGGCGGGCGGTCAGGCCTCGAGCTTGCGCACGTCGTCGATCACCTTGCCATCGTTGGGAAGGCTGCCCGGATCGACGAACGCGACGTCGCCCCGCACGCGGCATTCGGTGCGGATCGCTTCGGCGACCGCGGCGGCGAGCGCCTCGTCGCCATCGGCCACCTCGACCTTGAGGAGAACCTTGTCCGCGCCGCCGTCCTCGTCGATGACGAGCCGGGCGCGATGCACGCGGGCAAAACGGTTGACGATCGCCGCCACCTGGCGCGGGTGGACGAACATGCCGCGCACCTTCGTGGTCTGGTCGGCGCGGCCCATCCACCCCTTGAGGCGCCTGCCGGTCCGCCCGCAGCTGCTCGGCGTGTCGAGCTCGGCCGACAGGTCGCCGGTCGCGAAGCGGATCAGCGGGTAGGCGGCATTGAACGTCGTCACCACGACCTCGCCGACCTCGCCCGGCGCGACGGGGTCGCCGGTTCCCGGCCGGACGATCTCCACCACCGCGTCCTCGTCGAGGACGAGGCCCGCGCCCGGCTCGGTCTCGTAGCCGATGAGGCCCAGCTCGGCGGTTCCGTAGCACTGGCGCACCGCGATGCCGCGCGCCGCGTAGAACTCGCGGAGCGACGGGAAGAGGGGGCCGCCGGTCACCATCGCCCTGGCGATCGTCCCGGTCTCGATGCCGTGCTCGTCGCCCTTCTCCAGAATGGCCTTCAGGAAGTCCGGCGTGCCGACATAGCCGGTGATGCCGAGCACCGGGATCGCGCTCGCCTGGGTCTGCGTGTTGCCGACGCCGGACGGGAACACCGTCGCCCCGAGCGCCGCCAGCGCGTGGTCGAACATGAAGCCCGCCGGGGTGAGGTGGTAGGCAAAGGTGTTCATGACGATGTCGGCGGACCGGAACCCCGCCGCCCACAGCGCGCGCTCCATGCGCCAGTGCGGATGCTCGGCCTCCGGCTCGGCGATCGGGCCGGGGGAGAGGTAGAGCCGCTTGAAGTCCGCCGCCGGCCGGGTCGCGAGGCCGCCCAGCGGCGGCGCCTTGGCCTGCAGGTCGATGAGGTCGGACTTGTAGAGCACCGGGAGCGCCGACAGCGCCTCACGCGACAGGAGGGTGTCGGGATCGACGTCCGCCAGTGTCTCGCGGTAGTGCGGCGAATGGATCTTGGCGTGGCGGACCTGGGCCCGGAGCGCGTCCATCAGCGCCCGTTCGCGGGCCTCGGGCGACCGGGTCTCGCGCTCGTCGTAGAACTCGCTCATCGACTTTCCCCTGGGACGGATCCCGCGTTATCGGACGCCGTGGGGCGCGATGCTGCGGCCCGCCATCACGGCGTCAGGACATCTGATCCGCGCTCGGTCGAGCGCAGGATGCGCTAGAGCCAGCGCTTGCGCCGGCGGAAGCTCTTCACGGCCTTGAACGAGCGCCGCTCGCCGCCGCCGAGGTAGAACTCCTTCACGTCCTCGTTCTCGGACAGCGCCTCGCCCGTGCCGTCCAGCACGATCTTGCCGTTTTCCATGATGTAGCCGTAGTCCGCCGCCTTCAGCGCCATGTTGGCGTTCTGCTCCACCAGCAGGATCGACAGCCCGAGCTCCTTGTTGAGCCGGCGGATGATGCCGAACACCTCCTTCACCAGGAGCGGCGAGAGGCCCATCGACGGCTCGTCCATCAGGATGAGCTTGGGCTTGGCCATCATCGCCCGGCCGATCGCCAGCATCTGCTGCTCACCGCCGGAGAGGTAGCCCGCGAGGCCCTTCCGCTCGCGCAGGCGCGGGAAGTACTCGTACACCTCCTCGATGTCGTGCTTCACGTCCGCGCCGGGACGGGTGAAGGCCCCGAGCCGCAGGTTTTCGGTGATCGTCATGTCCTGGACGATGCCGCGCCCCTCCATCACGAGGAAGAGCCCGTTCTTCACCTTGCGGTCCGGTGAGGTGCGCGTGACGTCGACGCCGTCGTAGTGGATCGTGCCGCGGGTGACCTCGCCGTCCTCGGTATGCAGGAGGCCGGAGATCGCCTTCAGCGTGGTCGACTTGCCGGCGCCGTTGGCGCCCAGCAGCGCGGTGATCTGGCCGCGCCTGGCCGCCATCGACATCCCGCGCAACACCAGGATGACGTCGTTGAAGATCACCTCGACGTTGTTGAGCGCGAGGATGTCGTCGGTCGCCACGTCGGCGGCGGCGATGGGTTCGGCGAGGGCCATGGGCGTCTCCGCGGAAGGGGTGCGACCCTGAGGTTCGAGGGATCCGCGGCGCCCGGACGGTATCCGGACGCCGCGGGAGGTGCCGTTACTGGCCGAGCCAGTCCGCGCGGCGCGGCAGCTCGATGACGTCGAGCTGGGTGATCTCGGCCTTGCCGTCGACGAACGAGCCGGAGTTGATGGTGACGCTCATGAGGCCGCGGTGGTCCTCAGGCGTCCAGGTCACGGGGCCGCACACGCCCTCGAGGCCCTCCGGCACCCAGTCGGACTTCTGGTAGAAGCCGTCGCGGATGTTCTTGCCGGTGAGGCCGCCGTTGGCCTTGGCCCAGTCCATCGCCTCCTTCATGTAGTAGGCGGCGCACACGGCGCGGACGTAGTGGTGCGTCGGCCGCTCGCCGACCTGCCCGTCGCCGTTCTCGAGGATCTTCTTCACCAGCGCCATGCCCGGGACGTCGGCGCCGTAGAACGGCGTCGAGGACGGGAAGACGAGGTTCTGCGCCTCGGCCGCTTCAACGGTCTGGTAGTCGCCGGCCCAGGGGTTGCCCATGTAGGTCGCCTCGACGCCGACCGTGTTGCAGCTCTTGATGAGCGACACGACCGAGCCGCCGAGGTTGCCCATGTAGACGTACTGGGCGCCCGAGTTCTTGATCGTCAGGCACTGCGCCTTGAAGTCGCCCGGCGCGAGCGGCACGACCACCGGCGGCGCCACCGTCAGGCCGATCTCCTCGGCGTGCGCGGCGCAGGCCTCCTTCGGCGCGTTCGGATAGGGGTGGTTGTCGCCGGTGTGGATGAAGGTCGGGTTCTCGATGCCCTTGGCGTCCGCGTCCTTCTTCGCCCACTCGACCAGCGCCCGGCAGGCGTCGGAGTAGGAGGGGCCGTAGAAGAAGTTGTACGGCGCCGGGAGCTTGGTGTTCGGGTTGGTGCCCTTCGGGTCGGTCAGGTGCGCCGAGTAGGAGCCGGACATGTTGGGGATCTCGTCGCGCGTGACGAACGAGATGAGCGCCTCGGTGTCGGCCGTGCCCCAGCCCTGCAGCGCGACCATGCCGTTGCCGACCCAGCGCTTGTAGAGGGCGATCGCCTCCGGAACCTTGTAGCCGTAGTCGACGGTGTCGAGGTCGACGATGGTGCCGTCGATGCCGCCGTCCGCGTTGATCTGCTTGAAGGCGTCCGACACGCCCGGGCCAAACTGCTTGCCGACGAACGAGGTGGCGCCGGTATAGTCGGCGAGGTGCCCCACGAGCACCTTGTCCTGCGCCGCCGCCGCACCCGCGGTGGTGACGAGGAGGGCGGCGGCGAGCGCCGTCTGAATGGCTTTCATGCGTTCTCCCATCGATGCGGCTTGTGGTTGGGACCGGATGGCTGCCGCGCGCCGCCCGGTCTTTAGGGTCAGTGCGAGAAGGGGAAGAGCTTCCAGGAGGCGCGCATCAGCCGCCAGCGATGGATGAGCCCTTCCGGCTCCAGGACGAGGAAGAGGACGATCGCCGCGCCGACCGACATCTGCTTGATGTACGCGGTGCCCTGCGCGATCGAGGGGAAGACGCCGGCCATGCCGTTGGCGAACACCTCCATCGCCTGCGGCAGCAGGAGGATGAAGGCCGCGCCGAGCAGCGATCCCGACACCGAGCCGAGGCCGCCGATGATGATCATCGCCAGGAACTCGATGGACAGCAGGATCGTGAACCCTTCGCCGGAGACGAAGCCGAGGTAGTGCCCGTAGAGCGCCCCCGCGATCCCGGCGAAGAAGGACGAGATGCCGAAGCTCATGATCCGGTAGCGGGTGAGGTTGATCCCCATCATTTCCGCCGACAGGTAGTGGTCCCGGACCGCGACCAGCGCCCGCCCGTCCCGCGTGCGGGTCAGGTTGGAGACGGCCAGGAACGACACCACCACCCAGAAGAGGACGAGGTAGAAATACCGCGCGTCGTTGTTGATCATGAGGCCGAACAGCGACGCCGTCTCGGCGAGCGCGCCGTAGGGACCGCCGGTGAACCAGGCCGCGCGGGCGAAGAAGTCCTGCAGGATGAACTGCGAGGCGAGCGTCGCGATGGCGAGGTAGAGCCCCTTCAGCCGCGCCGCCGGAATGCCGAAGATCATCCCGACCGCGGTGGTCAGCAGCCCCGCGAGCGGCATCGCGATCAGCACCGGGATGCCCTTGGAGGCGAAGTAGGCGGACGCGAACGCGCCGAAGCCGAAGAAGGCGCCGTGGCCGAGCGAGATCTGCCCCGTCATGCCGGTGAGGACGTTCAGCCCCAGCGCGGCGATGCCGTAGATCCCGATGAGGATCATCTGGCTGAGGAGGTAGTTCGAGCCCCACAGCGGCACCGTGAGCGCCGCCAGGACGAGAAGCAGCGTCAGCCGGCTTTCGAGGTGCGTGCGGAAGAGGGACGTGTCGGCCGCGTAGGAGGTGCGGAAGTCGCCGGCCGGGCGGGGATTGGGGACGTGCGCCATCTCAGACCCGCTCGATGTCCGGCGTACCGAAGAGGCCGTAGGGGCGGATCATCAGGATGACGATCAGCACGTAGAACGGCGCGACCTGGTACATGTTGCCCCAGTGGAGGTACTGCCCGTCCGCGAACTCGGCCATGTTTTCGAGGAGCCCGATGGTCAGGCCGCCGACGATCGCGCCGACGATGGAGTCGAGCCCGCCGACGATCACCGCCGGGAAGACCTTGATGCCGATGATCGCGAGGCTGTTGGAGACCGCCGAGACGAGGCCGATGACGACGCCGGCGATCCCGGACACGACCGCCGAGATCGCCCACGCCATCGCGAACACCTGTCCGACCGAGACGCCGAGTGACTGGGCGACCTGCTGGTTGTAGGCGGTCGCGCGCATCGCGAGGCCCCACCGCGAGTAGCGGAAGAACCAGAAGAAGAGGCCCATCACGATGAGCGACAGCACGAGGCTCATCAGGTAGGCGGTCTCGACGTTGAGGCCGCCGATGGAGACCGTGCCCTGGTCGAACACCGGTGGGAAGCGCACCGCGTTGTTGCCCCAGATCCAGTTCATCAGCGCCTGCATGAAGATCGAGAGGCCGATGGTCGCCATGATGATGGAGATGATCGGCTCGCCCACCAGCGGGCGCAGCAGCACCACCTGGACGAGGATGCCGAAGAGCATCATGAAGACGAGGCTGAAGATGAAGGCGAGCCAGAACGGCAGCCCCATCTGGATCACCAGCGACAGGCAGACCCAGGCGCCGAGGACCACGAACTCGCCCTGCGCGAAGTTCACCACCTGCGTGGACTTGTAGATGAGCACGAAGCACATCGCGACGACGCCGTAGAGCATCCCCACGATCACCCCGTTGACGAGGAGCTGGACCAAAAGCTCGCTGTTCACTCTGCCGCCTCCCCATGGGCACGGTGCGCCTCGGGCTCCGGCGCGCTCTTCAGCGTCTCGATGGCGAGCGTCGTTACCACGCGCTGCTTCGAGCCGTCCTGGAAGTGGATCACCGTGTCGATGTCGACGTGATCGGCGCCCGAGTAGATCGTTTCGATGATGGTTTCGTATTTCTCGGCGATGACGCCGCGGCGCACCTTCTTGGTGCGCGTCAGCTCGCCGTCGTCCGCGTCGAGCTCCTTGTAGAGGAGCAGGAACTTGGCGATCCGCTGGTGCTCTGGGAGCGTCGCGTTCACCCGCTCCACCTCCTGGCGAAGGACGTCGTACACCTCCTTGCGGGAGGCGAGGTCGGAGTAGGTGGTGAACGAGATCTTCCGCTCCTCCGCCCACTTGGCGAGGATCGGGAAGCGGATGCAGATCATCGCCGCGAGGTACGGCCGGTCCTTGCCGAGGATCACCGCCTCGGCGACGTAGGTCGAGAACTTGAGCTTGTTCTCGATGAACTGGGGCGAGAAGCGCACGCCCTTCGACGTCGTCGAGAGGTCCTTGATGCGGTCGACGACGACGAGCTGGCGTCCCTCGGTCAGGTAGCCCGCGTCGCCGGTCTGGAACCAGCCGTCGTCGGTGAAGCTCTCCGCCGAGGCCTCCTCGTTGCGGTAGTAGGCCGTCATCATGTGCGGGTGCCGCACGAGGATCTCCCCGAGGCCCTCGGCGTCGGGGTCGCGGATCGTGAGAGTGACGCCCGGCATCGGATAGCCGACGGTCTCGTTGTCGACGTCGCCGGCCTTGTGGATCGTGTGGGCGCCGAGCGCCTCGGTCTGTCCGTAGAGCTGCTTCAGCGGGACGCCCATCGCCTCGAAGAAGCGGAAGGTGTCGGGCCCCATCGCCGCGCCGCCTGTCGCGGCCGACTTGAGGCGCGAGAAGCCGAGCCGGTCGCGCAGGTGGCGGAAGAGCAGCGCGTCGGCGGCGGCCGACCGGCGGTGCAGCTCGGCGGCGGCCATGCCCTTCTTCACGCCCCAGTCGTAGATCGCCCGCTTCCAGCGCGTGGTGTCCATGATGCGCGCGCGGATGTCGGCGGCGACCTGCTCCCAGACGCGGGGGCTGAAGAGGACGAAGGTCGGGCCGATCTCGCGCAGGTCGGCCATCGTGGTGGCCTCCTCCTCGACGAAGTTGACCCTCATCCGGGCGAGGAAGTTCCAGGCGACGGAGTACATCTGCTCCATCACCCAGGAGAGCGGGAGCACCGCGACGTACTCGTCGTTCGGGCCGCGCGGGTCGGCGCGCAGGTACGTCTCGGCGTGGCCGAGGAGCGCCGCCGAGGTCCACATCGCGAGCTTCGGGCTCGAGGTCGTGCCGGAGGTGGTGCACAGCACCGCGACGTCCTCGCCGCGCGTCGCGTCCACCATCTGCGACCAGCGGTCCGGATGGGCGATCAGCGCCTCGCGGCCGGACGTCTCGAGCGCGCGGATGTCGATCAGGCGGGGGTCGTCGTATTTCCGCATGCCGCGGTCGTCGGTGTAGACGATCACCTGCACGGAGGGGATGGCGTCGCCGAGCGCCAGCAGCTTGTCGACCTGCTCCTCGTCCTCGGCGACGACGATCTTCGGCTCGGCATGGCCGAAGAGGTGGCGGATCTCATCCTCGAGGGCGTCGCGGTAGACGCCGAGGCTCATGGCGCGGCAGGCGTGCGCGGCGACCTCGCCCCAGACCCACTCGGGCCGGTTGTCGCCGATCAGCGCGACCACGTCGCCCGGGCCGAGCCCCAGTGCGGCGAACGCGGCGGCCATGGCCGAGACGTGGTCCTCGACCGCGGCCCAGTCGTACTCGATCCAGATGCCGAACTCCTTCTCGCGCTG
This sequence comes from Acuticoccus sediminis, assembly GCF_003258595.1. Taxonomy (NCBI): domain Bacteria; kingdom Pseudomonadati; phylum Pseudomonadota; class Alphaproteobacteria; order Hyphomicrobiales; family Amorphaceae; genus Acuticoccus; species Acuticoccus sediminis. The sequence goes on along the minus strand of NZ_QHHQ01000004.1, from coordinate 67,228 downwards.
CGCGACGTCGGCCGGGTGGCCGGACGCGTTGCGGCGGAGGAGCTTGGGGAGCGTGTCGCACTCGGCGACCCTGGCGGGGGCCGGGCCCCAGGCGATCTCGTCGCCGGCGATGTCGAGGCGGGCCATCAAACGCCCTCCATCTCGGAGGAGGCGAGGGCGTCCAGCATCTCGTCCTCCTCGCCGAGGTAGGCCTTCTTCACGTGCTCGTCGGCCAGCACCTCCGCGGGCGTGCCGCCGGCGATCTTCTGGCCGAAGTCGAGGACGATGACGCGGTCGGAGAGGTCCATCACGACGCCCATGTCGTGCTCGATCATGACGGTGGTCATGCCGAACTCCTCGGAGAGAGCGATGATGTAGCGGGCCATGTCCTCCTTCTCCTCGAGGTTCATGCCGGCCATCGGCTCGTCGAGGAGGATGAGTTCGGGCTCGATCGCCATGGCGCGCGCCAGCTCGACGCGCTTCCTGAGGCCGTAGGAGAGGGTGCCCGCCGGCTCGCCGCGCACATGCTGGATCTCGAGGAAGTCGATGATCTCCTCGACGCGCCGCCGTTCGGCGAGCTCCTCCCGCCGCGCGCCGCCGACCCAGTAGAGCATCCCGGTGAGGACGTTGTTCTTGAGCAGGTGGTGGCGGCCGACGAGGATGTTGTCGAGCACCGACATGTGGCCGAACAGGGCGAGGTTCTGGAACGTGCGGCCGATGCCGAGCCGGGCGCGATCATTGATCGACCGCTTCAGCAGCGAGGCGCCCTTGAACTGCACGTCGCCCTCGGTCGGCCTGTAGCGGCCGGAAATGCAGTTCAGCATCGAGGTCTTGCCGGCCCCGTTGGGACCGATGATCGAGAACACCTCGCCCTTGTTGACGGTGAACGAGACGTTCGTCAGTGCCCGCACGCCGCCGAAGCGGAGCGACACATCGCGCACGTCGAGCAGCGACTCGCCAGGCTCCAAATTCGTCCTCCCTGCCGTGGCCCTCTTTGCGGGACTCTCGGCTGTTGGTCCGCCTCGCGGCGGGGATGCGTCTGCCGTCCGCCAGAGCCGCGCACCCCGTCCCCCGGGGTGCAGCGGGCCCTTTCACACAGATCGTCACAGGGTCGGGAGCGGCGGCTTGTGGTGGTCCGCCGCGCCGTCGAAACGCGGTGTCCGAACGTCATCGGCTTGGCCTATGGCGTTGCATGAGCCATTCGAACGCCGCAACCCTGCCATGCTTGACACGGAGGTTCAAGAGGTGAATGAACGATCGTTCACTGGATGCGGACATGCTCGATAAAAGCCAAGGCACCCGCGAGGTCATCCGCCAAGCCGCCGAGCGTCTGTTCGCCCGGAAGAGCTACGGCGCGGTGTCCATGCGCGATATCGCCGGCGCCGTCGGCATCCGCCAGAGCGCGATCTACAACCACTTCCCGTCCAAGCAGGCGATCCTGGCCGATCTCATGGTCACCCACATGGAGAGCCTGCTCGACGCCTGGGAGGAGGCACGGCTCGAGGACGCGCCGCCGACGGAGCGCCTCGCCAACTTCGCCCGCTTCCACATCGCCCACCACTTCGACCAGGCGACCGCGGTCTTCATCGCGTACATGGAGCTGCGCAGCCTGGAGGAGGACAATTTCGCCGCCGTCAACGCCATGCGCCGCCGCTACGAGCTGGCGGTCCGCCAGATCCTCGCCGACGGCGTCGAGGCCGGCGTCTTCCAGGTGCCCGACGTCAATGTCGGCGCCCGGGCGCTCATCGCCATGCTGACGGGCGTGACCACGTGGTACCGCGAGGGCGGCCGCCTCTCGCGTGAGACCATCGCCGAGATTTATGTTGAGATGACACTACGGAGCGTCGGCCTCGAGACCGGCGCCGGGAGGAGCCTGTGTTCGACAAGACCATGAACTTCGCGCTCGGCGAGGATATCGACGCCCTGCGCGAGATGACGCACCGCTTCGCGCAGGAGCGGATCGCCCCGCGCGCGGCCGAGATCGACGCGACCAACGAGTTCCCGATGGAGCTGTGGCGCGAGATGGGCGAGCTCGGCCTCCTCGGCATCACGGTGGAGGAGGAGCTCGGCGGCTCGGGGATGGGCTACCTCGCCCACTGCGTCGCCATCGAGGAGATCTCCCGCGCCTCGGCCTCCGTCGGCCTTTCCTACGGCGCGCACTCCAACCTGTGCGTCAACCAGATCCGCCGCAACGGGACCGCCGAGCAGAAGGCGAAGTATCTTCCGGGCCTCATCTCCGGCGAGCACGTCGGCTCGCTGGCGATGTCGGAGCCGGGCGCGGGGTCGGACGTCGTCTCGATGAAGCTGCGGGCCGAGAAGCGCAACGACCGCTTCATCCTCAACGGCACCAAGATGTGGATCACCAACGGGCCGGACGCGTCCACGCTGGTCGTCTACGCCAAGACCGATCCGGACGCCGGGCCTAAGGGCATCACCGCCTTCCTGATCGAGAAGGGCATGGCCGGCTTCACCACCGCCCAGAAGCTCGACAAGCTCGGCATGCGCGGCTCCAACACCTGCGAACTGGTGTTCGAGAACTGCGAGGTCCCCTACGAGAGCATCCTCGGCGAGGAAGGGGGCGGCGTGCGCGTCCTGATGTCGGGGCTCGATTACGAGCGCGTGGTGCTGGCCGCCGGGCCGCTCGGCATCATGGCAGCCTGCCTCGACGTGGTGGTGCCCTACGTCCACGAGCGCGAGCAGTTCGGAAAGCCCATCGGCGAGTTCCAGCTGATGCAGGGCAAGCTCGCGGACATGTACGTCACGATGAACGCCTGCCGCGCCTACGTCTACGCGGTGGCCGCCGCCTGCGACCGGGGCGAGACGTCCCGCAAGGACGCCGCCGGATGCATCCTCTACGCGGCCGAGAAGGCCACGCAGATGGCGCTGGAGGCGATCCAGGCGCTGGGCGGCAACGGCTACATCAACGAGTACCCGACCGGCCGCCTGCTGCGCGACGCCAAGCTCTACGAGATCGGCGCCGGCACCTCCGAGATCCGCCGCATGCTGATCGGCCGCGAGCTCTTCGCCGAGACGGCGTAAGGCGCCGGCCATGTCCAACCTTCCGCTCCGTCCCCGCGCGGTTCCCGGCCGTGCCCGCACGGCCGCCTGCCGCGCCGCCAAGGGGGTTTCATGACGATCCTGACCTCAGCCATCTCCGCCCGGTCCGAGGCGTTCGCCACCAACCGCGCCGCCATGCAGGCGCAGTTCGACGTGGCCCGTGCCGTCGCCGAGACGGCCATCGCCGGCGGCGGCGAGGCGGCGCGCGAGCGGCACCTCAAGCGCGGCAAGCTCCTGCCGCGCGACCGCGTGCAGGGGCTCCTCGATCCCGGCTCGCCGTTCCTCGAGATCGGCCTCTTCGCGGCGAACGGGATGTACGGCGACGAGGTGCCGGCGGCGGGGGCCATCGCCGGCATCGGCCGCGTCATGGGCCGCGAGGTGATGGTGCTCGCCAACGACGCGACGGTGAAGGGCGGCACCTACTACCCCGTCACCGTGAAGAAGCACCTTCGCGCGCAGGAGATCGCCGAGGAGAACAATCTCCCGTGCGTCTACCTCGTGGACTCGGGCGGGGCGAACCTTCCCAACCAGGACGAGGTGTTCCCGGACCGCGACCACTTCGGCCGCATCTTCTACAATCAGGCGCGCATGTCGGCGAAGGGGATCCCCCAGATCGCCGTCGTGATGGGCTCCTGCACGGCCGGCGGCGCCTACGTGCCGGCAATGAGCGACGAGACCATCATCGTCGCCAGGCAGGGCACCATCTTCCTCGCCGGCCCGCCGCTGGTGCGTGCGGCGACGGGAGAGATCGTGACGGCGGAGGACCTCGGCGGCGGTGACGTGCACACGCGCCTCTCGGGCGTTGCCGACCACCTCGCCACCGACGACGTCCACGCCCTGGAGCTCGCGCGCCGGGCGGTCGCCAACCGCGCCCAGCCGCGGCCCGGGTCCGTCGTCCTCGCGACGCCCGAGCCGCCGCACTACGACCCCGCCGAGATCATGGGCATCGTCCCCGCCGATCCGAAGACGCCCTACGACGTGCGCGAGGTGATCGCCCGCGTCGTCGACGGCTCGCGCTTCGACGAGTTCAAGGCCCGTTACGGCACCACGCTCGTCTGCGGCTTCGCCCACATCTGGGGCATTCCGGTCGGCATCATCGCCAACAACGGCGTGCTGTTCGCGGAAAGCTCGATGAAGGGCGCCCACTTCGTGGAGCTTTGCTCGCAGCAGAAGATCCCGCTGGTCTTCCTGCAGAACATCACCGGCTTCATGGTCGGCCGGGCCTACGAGGCGGGCGGCATCGCCAAGCACGGCGCCAAGCTGGTGACGGCGGTCTCCACCACGGCGGTGCCGAAGATCACCATGCTGATCGGCGGCTCCTACGGGGCGGGCAACTACGGCATGGCCGGCCGCGCCTACCAGCCGCGCTTCCTGTGGACGTGGCCGAACTCGCGCATCGCCGTCATGGGCGGCGAGCAGGCCGCGCGGGTTCTCGCCATCGTCCGGCGCGACGGCATCGAGCGGCGCGGCGGCACATGGTCGGACGAGGAGGAGGCGGCCTTCAAGCAGCCCACCATCGACATGTTCGAGCGCCAGTCCAACCCCCTCTACGCCTCCGCGCGCCTCTGGGACGACGGCATCGTCGACCCGGTGAAGACGCGCGACACGCTCGGCCTGTCTCTGGCCGCCACCCTCAACGCGCCGATCCCGGACACCCGGTTCGGCCTCTTCCGGATGTGAGGCGGCGATGTTCGAACACGTCCTGGTCCTGACCTTCCTCGGCGCCGGCATCACGCTGGACGCGCTGGACGACCTGGAAGACCGCCTTTTCCCCGTCGTGGAGGAGAGCGGGATTGGCGAGATCGACGGCAACGATATCGCTGCCGACGGAAGCGGCGGCGCGCTCTACCTCGACGCGCACGACGCGGAAGCCCTCTTCGAGATGGTTCGACCGATCCTCGAGGACGATCCCCTCGTCTGTTCGCCGACGGTCAATACGGTCGCCATCCTGCGGTTCGGCCGACACGAGGACGAGGACGCGGAAGAACGGCTGACCCTGGTCACGTGCAACGGCCAACCCCTCGAGCAGGACGCCAGACGATGAAGAAGCTCCTCATCGCCAATCGCGGCGAGATCGCCTGCCGTGTCATCCGCACGGCCCGCCGGATGGGGATCGCCACCGTCGCGGTGTTCTCCGAGGCGGACCGCAACGCGCTCCATGTGAAGATGGCGGACGAGGCGGTGCCGATCGGCCCGCCCCCCGTCGCCGAGAGCTACCTGAAGGCCGGCACCATCATCGCCGCGGCGCGGCTGACCGGGGCCGATGCGATCCACCCCGGCTACGGCTTCCTGTCGGAGAACCCGGACTTTGTCGACGCCGTCGAGGCGGCGGGGATCACCTTCGTCGGCCCGCCGTCCTCGGCGATCCGGGCCATGGGCCTGAAGGACGCGGCCAAGGCGCTGATGGAGAAGGCCGGCGTCGCGGTCGTCCCCGGCTACCACGGCGAGGCGCAGGATGCCGAGACGCTGGAAAGGGAGGCCGAGCGGATCGGCTATCCCGTGCTGATCAAGGCGCGCGCGGGCGGCGGCGGCAAGGGCATGCGCCGGGTCGAGAGGCCGGCCGACTTCGCCGCCGCGCTGGAAGGAGCCCAGCGCGAGGGCCAGTCCTCCTTCGGCGACCCGCACTGCCTGATCGAGAAGTACATCGAGAAGCCGCGCCACATCGAGATCCAGGTGTTCGGCGACAGGCACGGCAACGTCGTCCATCTCAACGAGCGCGACTGCTCGCTGCAGCGGCGCCACCAGAAGGTCATCGAGGAGGCGCCCGCGCCGGGCATGCCGGCCGAGATGCGCGCCGCCATGGGCGAGGCGGCGGTGAAGGCCGCGCAGGCGATCGGCTACGTCGGCGCCGGGACCATCGAGTTCATCGTCGACGGCTCGGAGGGCCTGAGGCCGGACCGCTTCTGGTTCATGGAGATGAACACGCGCCTCCAGGTCGAGCACCCGGTCACCGAGTTCGTCACCGGCCTCGATCTCGTGGAGCTGCAGCTGCGGGTCGCGGGCGGCGAGCCGCTGCCGTTCGACCAGTCGGGCGTCGGCCTCAACGGCCACGCGTTCGAGGCGCGCATCTACGCCGAGGACGCGACGCGCGACTTCCTGCCGGCGACCGGCCAGCTCACCACGCTGAGGCTGCCGGACGGGGAGGGGGTGCGCGTCGACACCGGCGTCGCCGAGGGGGACCGTATCACACCCCACTACGACCCGATGATCGCCAAGCTGATCGTCTGGGGGCCGGACCGGGCGAGCGCGCTCGCGCGCCTGTCCCGCGCACTGGGCGAGACGCGCGTCGCCGGCTCGGTCACCAACGTCGCCTTCCTGGCCCGCCTCGCGGCGCACGAGGGCTTTGCGGCGGGCGACGTCGACACGGGCGTCATCGGCCGCGATCAGGCGGCGTTGACGGCATCGGCCCCGCCGCCGGCGGAGGCGATCGCCGTCGCGGCGCTGGCGCAGCTCCGCCGTCTGGCGCCGGTCGCGGACGACGAGCCGTTCGCCGCGCTCGCCGGCTTCCGGAGCTGGGGCGCCGCGCGGCAGGCCGCCCGGTTCGAGGGATCGGACGGGCGCGTCGACGTTCCCGTCATCGAGGACGCCGGGCGGTTCACGGTCGAGACGCCGGCCGGTTCCACCCGGCTCAGCGTCGTCGACGGGTCCGACCCCGACCGCATCCGGATCGCCTTCGGCGAGCGGATCGCGACCGTCGGGATCGCCCACGAGGCGGAGGCGGTCACCGTCTTCATGGACACGCTCGCCTACCGCTTCGCCCACTACAGCGCCGAGGCCCACGCGGAGGAGGGCGCGGGCGGCGACACCGTCGCGGCGCCGATGCCGGGTCTCGTCCGGGCCGTGCGGGTCGCGGCGGGCGACACCGTCGAGACGGGTCAGGCGCTCGTCGTGCTGGAGGCGATGAAGATGGAGCACACAATGACCGCGCCGCGCGACGGCGTGGTGGCCGAGGTCATGGTCTCGCCCGGAGACCAGGTCGAGGAGGGCACGCTCCTCCTCGCCCTCGAAACGGAGGACTGAGCCCGTGCTGCCGCGCGTGAAGACCTACGAGGAGCTCCAGAAGGCGTTCCACTGGGAGATCCCCGAGCGGTACAATATCGGCGTCGACATCTGCGACCGCTGGGCCGAGCGCGTTCCCGACGCGCCGGCGATCATCGACGCGAAGCCCGACGGAACGGCAACCACGACGACGTTCGGCGAACTGAGGGCGCGCTCCAACCAGCTCGCCCACGCGCTGGCGGCGCGCGGCGTCGGCCGGCACGGCGAGGTGGGCGACCGCATCGGCGTGCTGCTGCCGCAGTGCGTCGAGACGGCGCTCGCCCACATCGCATCGGCGAAGCTGGGGTGCGTCTCGATCCCGCTCTTCACCCTCTTCGGGGTCGACGCGCTGGGCCACCGCCTGCGCGACTCCGGCGCCAGGGCGGTGATCACCAACCGCGCCGGTGCGGCCCGGATCGCCGAGATCCGCGCCGCGCTCCCCGAGCTCGAAGTCGTCCTTTGCATCGACGGGGCGGTCGAGGGCGCCGAGGACTTCTCCACGGCCTGTGAGGGCGAGCGGGTGACGTTCGAGCCGGTGGACACGCTGGCGGACGATCCGGCGGTGCTCATCTACACCTCCGGCACGACGGGGGACCCGAAGGGCGCGCTCCATGCGCACCGGGTGCTCCTCGGCCACCTCCCCGGCGTCGAGGTGAGCCACAACCTGATGCCCGAGGACGGCGACAGGTTCTGGACGCCGGCGGACTGGGCATGGATCGGCGGGCTCCTCGACGTGCTGATGCCCGCGCTTCACCACGGGATTCCTGTGGTCGCCTGCCGGTTCGAGAAGTTCACCGGCGAGGCGGCGCTCCGGCTCATGGCCGCGCAGGAGGTGCGCAACGCCTTCCTGCCTCCGACGGCGCTGAAGATGATGCGGCTGGTGCCGGATGCCGACCGGTTCGCGCTGACCCTGCGCTCGGTGGCGAGCGGCGGGGAGACGCTGAGCCCGGAGCTGATCGACTGGGGCGAGCGGGTCTTCGGCACCACCATCAACGAGTTCTACGGGCAGACCGAGTGCAACATGGTGGTCTCCTCCTGCAGCGCGCTGGAGGCGGTGACGCCGGGTGTGATGGGCCGCGCCGCTCCGGGGCACCGGGTCGAGGTGATCGACGAGGTGAGCGGCGCGATCCTCGCCGATGGCGAGGAGGGGGCGATCGCGGTCCTGTCGCCGGATCCCGTCATGTTTCTGCGCTACTGGAATAACCCCGAGGCGACGGCGGAGAAGTTCGTCGACGGGCCAGACGGGCGCTGGCTCCTGACCGGCGATCGAGGCACCCGGGACGCGGGGCGGTTCACATTTGTCGGTCGTAACGACGATGTGATCAGCTCGGCCGGCTACCGCATCGGGCCGGCGGAGGTTGAAAATTGTCTCATTTCGCACCCGGCCGTGCAACTTGCTGGTGTGGTCGGCAAGCCCGACCCGATCCGCGGCGCGGTGGTGGCGGCGTACGTGACGCTGGCGGAGGGTTACGAGCCGTCCGACCGCCTCGCAGACGAGATCGCCCAGCACGTTAAGAACCGGCTCGCGGCGCACGAGTATCCGCGCCGGGTTTATTTCCTGAGTGAAATGCCTCTGACGACCACCGGGAAAATCATCCGCGCCCGTCTGCGCGATCTGGCGGCGGGCGAGGACTAAGGCGGGCCCGTCGGGCCTGGAGCACAACCGGCTCGCGCAGTTTTTCTCGCGAACAGCCGGGTTGTTGGACAATTGTCGCAAATTTGAGACAAACGGGCATGTTCGGGCATCGGTTCGGGCATCGACCCGTCACGTCCAATGTCGCCGGCCGAATGTTTATTTCGTGCATGATGAAACATTACAATCGGGCGACGTAATATCGGTTGCATCGGTTGTCTCGTCGCGCATGCCGCCCCGTTGACGGCGGATCGCCCTGGTTGCGCGATTGGCTATTGCAGCCTTGGATTTATTGCCTTTATGTGCATTTGAGAACGAATGAACTCTCCTAACTCGGAGTTTGATATGATCAAATCGTCTGACCAACCCGCCGTACGCCAGGTGTCGCCAGCGAAATTGGGGGCTTCGGGCGGGTCCAAAAGGCGCGATATCGGCTTTTCGCCCCAGTGTTTGGCGCCGGGTTGCTAAAATTGTCGGCTTGTTGCAACAATTTGGGCGAAATTCTGCCGACTGCCTTTTTGCCTCTGTTGGATATTTACAATACCTCGTCGCGAGGAGATTGTGCTATTTTTGGCAAAGCGTATAACGAACTCTGACAAAACGTCGGCGAATACAAGCAAATCGTATGGTTTGGCACTCTAACGTTAGATAGCGTGCTGGACCGTGTGGGCTTCGGGCATCGGGTGACCGCACGCGCCGGGTTTCGAAGCCAAGGACACCTGAAGGAGGATACCAGTGTCCGATTTCGGCTCTCTGCAGACTGGTCTCGACGACGATGGGAAGATCATCTTTCTTCCGCAGAAGAAGGTGCTGGACCTTTCCATGTTCCGAGGTCTGCCCTGCCCCTGCTGCCACCGACCATTCGCCGGTGAGGGAGATGTAGACGACGAGAACGGGGAACCGCCCGCTTGGGCGACGCTTCAATAGGCGCTCAGGCGGCCTGCCGACCTCGTGGCGAACGCGCCGTGACGCCTCCGGTCCGACGGAGGCGGGTCCGGCGGGCGGCAGCACGCGCGTGCTGCCGACGCACGTCCTGGCCTAAGGGCTCACGAAGCCGAGCGCCTCGCGCAGGTGGCGCTTCAACACCTTCCCGTTCGCGTTGCGCGGCAGCGGCCCGGCGTTGAACGTGAAGCTCTCCGGCCGCTGATAGTCCGTCAGGACCGAACAGGCGAGGGCGAGCGCATCGGCCGTGACTCCCGCATCCGCATGCACCACGGCGTGGACCCTCTCTCCGAGGACGATGCAGGGCTTGGCGATCACCGCCGCTTCGCGCACGCCCGGAACGCCCAGCAGCACGCCCTCCACCTCGGCGGTGTAGATCTTGAAACCGCCGCGGTTGATCATGTCCTTCTTGCGGTCGTGGACGTAGACGAACCCGTCCGCGTCGATCGATCCGATATCGCCCGACTTCCAGAAGCGGCCGACGAACTCGCGCGCCGTCGCCTCCGGGTTGTTCCAGTATCCGGGGACGATCATCGGCCCGGCGTGCCAGAGCTCGCCGGTCTCCCCAGTGGGCACCTCGCGCCCCGCGTCGTCCATCACCACGATCTCGGCGCCCGGCGTCGCGAGCCCGACGCTGAGCCTGCGGCGCGCCGTCTCCGAGGGATCCATCAGGGTCATCGGCGAGGTCGTCTCGGTCGCGCCGTAGGCGTTGACGAGGTTGAGGTTGGGGAGGGCCTCGGCGAGCCGCTCGATGGTCGGGGCGGGCATCGGCGCGCCGCCATAGCCGCCGATTCGCCAGGCGCCGAGGTCGTAGTCGGCGAGGCGTGCGCGCATCAGGAAGAGGTTGTACATCGCCGGGACGAGGATCGTGAACGTCAGCCGCTCGCGCGCCGCGGTCTCGAGGAAGCCGGCCGCGTCGAAGGTGCGCATGGCGACGATCCGCCCGGCGGCGGCGACGGTGGCGTGGATACCGGCCATCAGCCCGGTCACGTGGCTCATCGGCACGACGAGGACGGTGCAGTCGGCAGGCGTGAGCGCGAAGAGCTCCCGGTAGGTCGCCGCCTGATGGACGATGCCGAGGTGGGTGAGGAGCGCCCCCTTGGAGCGGCCGGTCGTGCCGGAGGTGTAGAGGATCGCGGCCGTCTCGTCCTCGTGGACCGGGGCGGCCGTCCTGACCGGCGCACCGGCCTCGAGCTCGCGATACGGGCGAAAGCCGTCGGCGGCGCCGATGGAGAACCGGTTCCGGCAGGCCGGGGTCTCCGCCGGCGGCGGAACGGCCGCGGCGTGTTCCGCCTCGGTGACGATCAGCGCGGCGCCGCAGTCGGTGAGGAGATGGCGCATGCCCTCCATCTCCTCGCGCACGTTGATGGGCACGAGGATCGCCCCGAGGCGGGCGATCGCGAAGACGAGCGCGACGAAGGCGGCGGAGTTGCCGAGCCGCACCGCGACGCGGTCACCCGGTCCGATGCCGCAGGCGGCGAGCCCGCCAGCGAGGCGGGCGATTCGCTCGTCGAGTTCGGCGTAGGTCAGCCGTTCCCCGCCGTCGACGACGGCCTCGCCGTCCCGGTTCGCGTCGAGCGCGGCCTGCCAGAGGGCATTGACGTTGGCGAGCCGCTCGGCCCGGCAGGCGACGACGCGGCCGTGGTGCGCCTCCAGCCGCAGCCCTTCGGCGCGGTGGGCCCGAACGGTCACTGCGATTCGCTCCGGATGTGCGTTGCGGCCCGGGTGATTCGGGATTGCCGTCTGGAACGAGTGCCCGGGCGCGCCGGTGCCGTGACGTCCGCTGACGCGAGGCGCAGCGACTGAGCGGCGTCTGCCAAACGGGCGTTGAAGATGCGGGAATTTCGCGAGATGCGTGGTGCGCCTCGGTCGGTCCTCTTGACCGAGGCGCAGCCATGGGACGTTCGACGTCCGTCGCACGCGCTGACGGACCGTGTCCGCTGGAGCGCGATGAGGTGCCACCCCCTGGGGCATGCGGTATGTTGCGGCGTGGTCAGCGCTTTTTGCCCTGATCCGATGCCGAAACCGCAGCCTCAACCCTAGACACGGCCGTTTCCTTCAAGAGCGCCGGCCCCTCCCGGCCGGTCGTACCCAGCGATCTTTTGCCGCCATTGATGGGACTCTTCACCATGTTGAGTTCGATCTGTCAATCCATCAATTAACGGCTTCGATGTTCGGTTAGGGGCGCGGCATGTCACGTCAATTCCGTCTGCCTGTCTTGCACCTGCGGACCTCCCGGATGCGTTGCGGACAAACAGCCAGCATGCAAAGTTAAAGGCGTGGAGAGTTACGATCATACTGCACCCGACGAGATCGGCAGCAGGGCGCCCGTCGAGTCGGACGGTGCGCCCGCGACAACGCGCGACAAATTGCTGGAGGCGGCAAGCTCGCTGATGCGCTCGCGGGACACGATCGACGTGTCCCTCAGCGACATCGCGCAGACGGCCAAGGTCAACGCCGCGCTGGTCAAGTACTATTTCGGCAACAAGCGGGGCCTCGTCCTCGCGCTCCTCGAGCGCGACCTCACCAACGCCGTGACCCAACTGCGCGACCTCGTCGACATGGACCTGCGGCCGACGCTGAAGATGAAGTATCATCTGTCGGCGCTCATCAAGATGTACTTCTACCGGCCGTACCTGAACCGGCTGCTGACCGCCGTCATGCGCGACGGGAACGAGCCCGCCGCCCGCGAGATCGCGCTGTCCTACTGCGCGCCGATCATCGAGGCCTACCAGCGGATGATCGAGGACGGCGTCGCGACCGGCGAGTTCAAGTACGTCGATGCCAAGTTCCTCTACTTCACAATCATAGGTGCATGCGACCAGATCTTCTCCGCCCGCTACGTGCTGCGCTACGTGCACGGAATCGAGGAGATCGACGACGACCTGCGGCGCGCCTACGCCCGGCAGGTGATCGACCTCATCATGGGCGGCCTGGTGGTCGACGACTCGACTTTACGCGAGTAAATTAATCGAGTAATTAAGGCCTCCGGCGCTGGAGGATCGCATGCTCGACACCGCAGAACGTGGGGCCTACGACGGCGAGCACGAGGCCTTCCGCACCACGGTCCGAAAGATGTTCGACCGCCACCTCACCCCCAATCTCGAGCGGTGGGAGAACGAGGGCATCGTCGACCGGACCTTCTGGCGCGAGGCCGGCGCGGCGGGCCTCCTGTGCCCCACGGTACCGGAAGAATACGGCGGGCCGGGACTCGACTTCCGGTATAATGCCGTCGTCAGCGAGGAGCTCGCCTACGCCGGGTCGAGCGCCGGAATCGGCCTCCAGTCCGACATCGTCGCCGACTACCTCGTCGCCTACGGCTCGGCCGAGCAGAAGGCGCGCTGGCTACCGGGCATGGTCGCGGGAGACGTCATCACCGCCATCGCGATGACGGAGCCGGGCGCCGGCTCCGACCTCAAGGGGGTGAAGACCGTCGCGCGGCGCGACGGGAACCACTACGAGGTCTCCGGCAGCAAGACCTACATCACCAACGGGCAGAACGCGGACCTCGTCGTGGTGGTCGCCAAGACCGACCCGGAGAAGGGCGCGAAGGGGATCAGCCTGATCCTGGTCGAGGCGGACCGCGAGGGGTTCGCCCGCGGCCGCAACCTCGACAAGATCGGCCAGCACTCCGCCGACACGTCCGAGCTCTTCTTCGAGAACGTGCGCGTTCCGATCACCAACTGCCTGGGCGAGGAGGGGCAGGGTTTCGCGCAGCTGATGAACCAGCTTCCCCAGGAGCGCCTGTCGATCGCCGTCATGGCGCAGGCCCGCGCCCAGCGCGCCTTCGACGAGGCGGTCGCCTTCACCAAGGGGCGCACGGCCTTCGGCAGCACCGTTTTCGAGTTCCAGAACACCCGCTTCACCCTCGCCGACCTGAAAACGCGGCTGCAGGTGGGCTGGGCGCATCTCGACTGGGCGCTGATGCGCCACGTGGCGGGGAAGCTGACCGCCGTCGAGGCTTCCGCGGCCAAGCTGTGGCACACCGAGACGCTCTGGACGATCTGCGACGCCGCGCTCCAGCTTCACGGCGGGGCGGGGTACATGAACGAGTACCCCATCGCCCGGATCTGGCGCGATGCGCGGGTGGAGCGGATCTACGGCGGGACGTCGGAGATCATGAAGGAGGTGGTCGCGCGCAGCATCTGACGCGGGTCACCGGGGATCGGCGCGGCGACCGACGTGCCGCGCATCGAGCCGGCGCGGGAGCCCCCGCCCGGCGGCGGACGGGGCATCCGCCACACGGCGCGGGCGAGGATCCGGCCCGCCGGATATGACGATAACGCCCCGGAGGGAACGGACATGTTCGATATCGGCACGTTGTCGACCGTCGGCGCGCTCGCCCGCGAGAACGCGAGGCGCGCCCCCGCCCGTGCCTGCAACATCTTCGAGGGCCGCGTGACGACCTTCGCCGCGTTCGATGGGTTCTGCGACCGCGTCGCCAACGCGATCGCCGACGAGGGCGCCGAGCGCGTCGCATACGTCGGCAAGAACTGCGACCTCGCGTTCGAGATCTTCGTCGGGTCGGCCCGCGCCGGCGCGCTGTTCGCACCCGTCAACTGGCGTCTCGCGCCGCCCGAGATCGCCGCAATCGTTGTGAACTTCGACCCGCAGATCCTCTTCGTCGGCCCCGAGCTGGTGGACGCGGTGACCCGCGTGCGCGGCCAGCTCCCGGCGGGTCTCACGCTGATCGCCGTCGAGGGCGGGCACCCGGAATGGCCGGACTATGCCGCCTGGCGCGACGCTGCGCGGGGGGAGCCGTACCCCGAGCAGTGCCGGCCGGAAGACCCGGTGCTGGTCCTTTACACGTCCGGCACGACGGGGCTGCCGAAGGGGGCGCTGATCTCCCACGACAACCTCTTCGGCCAGCGCCGCCACACGCCGCCGAACCTCGCCTACGACCACTGGCGCGACGACGACGTCAGCCTCATGTCGATGCCGTTCGCGCACATCGCCGGGATCGGCTGGTGGATGCTGGGTTTCCTCAATGCCTGCCCCAACGTCATCACGCGCGAGTTCGACCCCGGTGCGATCCTGCAGATCATCGCCCGGGAGGGCGTCTCGAAGCTCTTCCTCGTCCCGGCGGCGCTGCAGTTCGTCGTCCGGCACCCGGCCGCCGCGGGCACCGACTTCAGCCGCGTCAACCTCATCTGCTACGGCGCGGCGCCGATGCCGCTGGCCCTGCTGCGCGAGTCGATCGCGCTGATCGGCTGCGAGTTCCTCCAGTGCTACGGCCTGACCGAGACCACGGGCACCATCGCCATGCTGCTTCCGGAGGAGCACACGCTGGAGGGGGCGCCGCGGATGCGCTCGGCCGGCCGCGCCGCCCCCGGCTCCGAGATCCGGATCGTCGACGCCGCCGGCGCGCCGCTGCCGGTGGGGGAGATCGGCGAGATCGCGATCCGCGGCACGGCCGTCATGGTCGGCTACCATGCCAACCCGGAGGCGACCGCGGACGTCCTCGACCGGGACGGCTGGTTCCGGTCCGGCGACGCGGGGTACCTCGACGAGGAGGGCTTCCTCTACATCCACGACCGCATCAAGGACATGATCATCACCGGCGGCGAGAACGTCTATCCGGCGGAGGTGGAGAACGCGATCTTCGGCCATCCCGACGTCAACGAGGTGGCGGTGATCGGCGTGCCGGACGAGACGTGGGGGGAGGCGGTGAAGGCGATCGTCTCGGCGCGGCCGGGCCACAAGGTGGACGCTGCCAACGTGCTTGCCTGGACGCGCGAGCGGCTGGCCGCGTTCAAGTGCCCGAAGACCGTCGAGGTCGTCGACATGCTGCCCCGCAACGCCGCCGGCAAGGTGCTGAAGCGCGAGCTGCGGCGGCCGTTCTGGTCCGGCCAAAACCGTCAGGTCCACTAGGGAGGCCCGATGACCGACTTCGAGACGCTCGCCGTGGACGCCGCGGACCGCATCATGACGGTGACGCTGAGCCGGCCGGAGAAGCTGAATGCCTTCAACGCCACGATGCGGGACGAGCTGATCGCCGCCTTCGACATGTCCGACGCGGACGACGAGGTGCGCGCGGTGATCGTGACGGGCGCCGGCAGGGCCTTCTGCGCCGGCGCCGACCTCTCCGGTAACGGGCGCGGCTTCGCCAATCCCGGTGCGCCGCTCGGGCCGGATGGCAAGGAGGACTGGAGCGATCCGTCGATCCGTGACGGCGGCGGGCTCGTCACGCTGCGCATCTTCCGGTCGCTGAAGCCGGTGATCGCGGCCTGCAACGGACCGGCCGTCGGTATCGGCGCGACGATGCAGCTCGCGATGGATATCCGCCTCGCGTCGGACACGGCGCGCTACGGCTTCGTCTTCGCGCGGCGGGGGATCGTGCCGGAGGCGTGCTCCTCATGGTTCCTGCCGCGGATCGTCGGCATCTCCCGCGCGCTCGAGTGGTGCTACAGCGGCCGCGTCTTCGGCGCGGAGGAGGCGCGCGAGAGCGGGCTGGTCCGCTCGGTGCATCAGGGAGAGGGGCTGCTCCCGGCGGCGCGCGCCATCGCCGCCGAGATCGCGGAGAACACCGCGCCCGTCTCCGTCGCGCTCACCCGGCAGATGATGTGGCGCATGATGGGTGCGGCGAGCCCTATGGAGGCGCATCGGGTGGACAGCCGCGGCGTTGCCGCGCGCGTCGCCTCCGCCGACGTCAGGGAGGGTGTGGCGAGCTTCCTGGAGAAGCGCCCCGCCGCGTTCAGCGACCGCGTCAGCACCGACATGCCGGGCTATTTCCCGTGGTGGACGGACGAGCCTTGGCAATAGGTGCGAAACCACATATGCATTAACCGGACAATTAAGGGGGCTGTTGATGTCTGTGGCGGAAGCGGTGAGTGGGGACCATCTGCTCGTCGAGCAGCAGGGCGACGTCACGGTGCTGCGGCTCAACGATCCGGCGACGATGAACGCCGTGACCGAGGACATCGGCCGGGCGCTTCTGAAGGCGTTTCAGGCAGCGGCGAAGAGCTCGCGCGCGGTGGTGCTCGCCGGTGGCGAACGTGCCTTCTGCTCCGGCGCCAAGCTCACCGGCGAATCGACCATGGGCCAGCCGGGGCACGACACGGGCGCGGCGCTCGAGCGCACATACAATCCGCTGATGCAGGCGATCCGCGACCTGCCGATCCCCTTCGTGACCGCCGTGCGGGGTGCGGCGGCCGGCGTCGGCGCGTCGCTGGCGATGTCGGGCGACATCATCGTAGCGGGCCGCTCGGCCTACTTCCTCGAGGCGTTCGCGCGGATCGGGCTGGTGCCGGACGGCGGGGCGACCTGGATGCTCACCCGCGCCGTCGGCCGCGTCCGGGCGATGGAGATGATGCTGCTGGCCGAGAAGATCCCCGCCGAGAAGGCCCACGACTGGGGTCTGGTGACGCGTGTCGTCGACGACGACGCGGTCGAGGCGACGGCGCTGGAGATCGCCGACAGGCTGGCCGCCGGCCCATCCCGGGCGCTCGGTCTGATCCGCCACGCGGCCTGGACGGCCTGCGAGTCGTCGTTTGACGACGCGCTCGCCCGTGAGCGGGCCTTCCAGCGCGAGGCGGGCAGCCACCCCGACTTCGTGGAAGGCGTCGCCGCCTTCAAGGAGAAGCGTCCGGCCCGCTTCGGCGGCTAGCTCGGCCCCAGCGTCCGCGGCGCGGGGACCGGATTTCAACGCATGCCGCGCTCGGACCCGGGCGGCGGAACGGACACGCCCGCAGCGAGGCGGCGACGGTTTGCGCGTCGGGCCGCCGCGCGGCCGGGGCGACGGTGCGGCACAGGAGAACGCCGCGACCGGCTGAGGAGCACACAGACTGTCGAGCTGCCGGGAATCATACGGGGTCGCGAGGCGGCCCGGGGCACGAGGGCCGCGAGGCGGCCGGGACAAGAGGGAAGCGCCATGGCAGAGGCCTATATCGTCAGCGCGGTGCGTACCGCCGGGGGGCGGCGGGGCGGCAAGCTCGCCGGCTGGCACCCCGTCGATCTCGCCGCGAGCACCATCGACGCGGCGGTCGAGCGGGCCGGCGTCGACCCGGCCGCGCTCGACGACGTCATCATGGGGTGCGTCAGCCAGACCGCGGAGCAGGGGCTTCACGTCGCGCGCAACGCCGTCCTCGCCTCGATCCTTCCCGAGAGCGTGCCGGCGGTGACCATCGACCGGCAGTGCGGCTCCTCGCAGCAGGCGCTGCAGTTCGCGGCGCAGGCGATCCTGTCGGGCACGCAGGACATCGTCCTCGCCTCCGGCGTCGAATCGATGACGCGCGTGCCGATGGGCGCGACCGGTCGCTTCACCCCCGCGTTCGAGCCGAACTCGCCGAAGAGCCCGCGCCTCGACGAGAAGTATCCCGGCATCGCCTTCAGCCAGTTCATGGGCGCCGAGATGATCGCCGGGAAGCACGGCTTCGACCGCGAGACGCTCGACGCCTACGCGCTGGAGAGCCACAGGCGGGCCACCGCCGCGACCCAGGCCGGCGCCTTCAGGGACGAGATCGTCCCGCTGGAGATTTCAGACGGGAACGGCGGCACGGCGCAGCATCTGACCGACGAGGGCATCCGCTTCGACGCGTCCGCCGAGGGGCTCGCGGGGCTGAAGACGCTGCGCGAGGACGGCGTCATCACCGCCGGCAACGCCTCGCAGATCTGCGACGGGGCGTCGGCCGTCCTCGTCGTCTCCGGAACGGCACTGAAGGACCATGGACTGACGCCGCTGGCGCGCATCCACTCCTTCACGGTGACCGGCGGCGACCCGGTGATCATGCTGGAGGAGCCGCTGTTCGCGACCGACAAGGCCCTGAAGCGGGCGGGCATGTCCATCGACGAGATCGACCTCTACGAGGTCAACGAGGCGTTCGCGCCCGTCCCGCTCGCGTGGCTGCGCCACACCGGGGCGGACCCGGACAGGCTCAACGTCAACGGCGGCGCGATCGCCCTCGGCCACCCGCTCGGCGCGTCGGGGACGAAGCTGATGGCAACGCTCGTCCACGCCCTCAGGGCGCGCGGCAAGCGCTACGGGCTGCAGACGATGTGCGAGGGCGGCGGGCTCGCCAACGTCATGATCGTCGAGGCCGCGTAGGCCCCGTCCTCAGGCGGTCCGGCGTCCGAGGGCAGCGTCGAGGACGGTGTCGACGTCGATCGTCCAGCCGTCGCCGGCCTCCTCGGGCGTGCCGAAGAGCGGCGTGTAGTCGGCGTCCGACACCAGCGACAGCGCGGCGAAGGACGCGGTCCCGATACTGGGGTTGAAGAGCTCCACGAAGCGCGTCCCCGGGCGCGCGGCGAGGATGTGGGTGAGCGCGCCGCCGTGCGGGCCGATCACCAGCCCCGCCCCGCGCACCGCCGCGAGCTGCTCCGCCGGCGCGAGTTGCGACATGACGAGCGTCGTCACGCCATGCGCCTCGAGCGCTGCGATCAGCTTGTCCTCGTTGCGCATGGGGCGCCGGGAGGTGTCCTTGCGGGCTAGGTAGACGGCCTTCGGGCCGTCCCGCTCGGGGACGCCGGCCAGCAGTCGGGGGACGATCGTCCGGACGACGGTCTCGTCAAGGTACCAGAACGGGTGCCCCGTCGGCCGGAAGGTGGTGCTCAGCACGTCGAGCTGCTCCACCCGGTAGGGCGTGCCGGCGGCGAGGTGGATATGGCCCGGATGCACCGCCGCCGCGGCGAAGCGCGCGAACGGCTGCTCGTCGGTGCCGATCGCGATGACGCTCGCGGGTGCCCCGGCGAGAGTGTGCAGCAGGACCCCGCGGGTCAGACGGTCGGCGATGAAATGGATCGGGTTGCCCGACTTGTGCGGTCCGTCGCAGACCGCCGCGTGGGGGATCGTCGTGATGGCGTCGGCGAGGCGCGACAGCCGCATCTGGCGCATCACGATGCCGCTGCTGGCGTCGTCGATCTCGTTGCCGCGCAGGATGGTCACGAAGCCGCCGCCGCGCACCAGGACCACGTCGTGGAACCGGCGCAGGACGAGCGCCTCGGTCATCTCGTCGTCGAACGGGAGCTGGTGGATGCCCGTGCCCTCGAACGGGGCGGCGATGGGGTGCCGGTGGTACCGGTTCGGCGCCGGCCCGGCGAGGACGCGCGTCTCACTCGCGAGGTCGGTGGCGGAGATGCCGGCGAGCCGCGGATAGCGGCCCGTCCGGCGGTTGGCCTCGAGGATCTTCGAGACCGTGAGGTCGCGGTGCGGGTTGCCGGTGCGGGCGAGGCCGAGCTCGACGCCCATGCGCGAGCGCCGGCGCACCTCGATGCGCTCCAGCGGCCCGGCCTCCTGCGGCCCCGTGGGGCCCTGGCGAGCGGGACGGCCCGGGCGATCGCCCCGCGTTCCGCTCACCGTGACCGCGTCAGCGCCAGAGCGAGACGCAGGGGATCTTGGTGCGGTCGCACCGATCCGAATACCTCTTGGCGATGTCCGTCACCTCGGCCATGAGGCCGTTCTCCAGGGTGATGGGTTCGAGGCCGAGGTGCAGGAAGCGGTCGTGCTCGACGTGGAGCTCGTTCTCCGGCGCCTCGTTGCGCGGGTTGTCGAGGAAGGCGACCTCGACGCCGGTCTGGTCGGCGATCATCCTGGCCAGGTCGCGCACCCGGTGGGTCTCGGTCATCTGGTTGAGGATGTTGACGCGCTCGCCGGCCTGCGGCGGGTTCTGGATCGCCAGCTCGACGCAGCGGCAGGTGTCGCGGATGTGGATGAAGGCGCGGGTCTGGCCGCCGGTCCCGTGGACGGTCAGCGGGTAGTTGATCGCCGCCTGCATGAGGAAGCGGTTGAGCACCGTGCCGTAGTCGCCGTCGTAGTCGAAACGGTTGATGAGGCGGTCGTCGGACGACGTCTCGTCCGTCTGCGTGCCCCAGACGATGCCCTGGTGCAGGTCGGTGATCTTAACCTTGTCGTTCTTGTTGTAGTAGAAAAAGAACAGCTGATCCTGAGTCTTTGTCATATGATAGATCGAGCCGGGATTAGCCGGATATAGGATCTCCTGATCCTTAAGGCCATGGTCCGTGTCGACCTTGATCCGAAGATAGCCTTCCGGAATTTTCATTCCGGCGGTACCGTAGCCGTAAACACCCATGGTTCCGAGGTGAACCAGATGCACATCGACTCCCGACTCGACGATGGCGCACAGGACGTCATGGGTGGCCGTAAGGTTGTTGCGCACCGTGTAGCGCTTGTGCATCGGCGTCTTCATCGAGTACGGCGCCGCGCGCTGTTCGGCGAAGTGGACGATCGCGTCCGGTTTTTCCTCGATGATGAGCGACAGGAGGCGGTGATAGTTTTCGCCGACCGTGAAGTTCACGTGGCGGATCGTCTGGCCGCTGACTTCTTTCCATGCGGCGAGCCGCTCGGAGAGATGCCGGATGGGCGTAAGCGACTGTACTTCGAGCTCGACGTCGATCTTCCGGCGGGAGAGATTGTCGACGATGATGACCTCGTGACCCCGCTTGGAGAGGTGAAGGCTTGTGGGCCAGCCACAAAAGCCGTCACCGCCGAGGACGATGATCTTCGCCATGAATAAATTGCTCCGAACAAGGGTCAGCGCGACCTGGTTGGGAAAGAGCGGCGCGCGGATGGGGACCCGTCACCACGAGGAGATGGCCTTACACGGAAACGACTGTGAAGTTAAAGGGGTGGAATGGCCGCCATGCAGCCCGGCCCCGACGCTCCCCGGCGGTTGGCCGAGGGCGATTACTTTTGCTACGGGAATGCGGTCTGAGGAAGGTTCATCGCATGACGGTCTACCCCGTGATCTTGGCAGGCGGAAAGGGCACGCGGCTTTGGCCCCTGTCCCGCGCCGACAAGCCCAAGCAGTTTCTCCCGATGCACGGGGAACACAGCCTGTTCCAGAGAACCGTCCAGCGCCACCAGGGCATGGACGGCATCGGTCGCCCCATCATCGTGTGCGGTGACAACGACCGCTTCCAGGTCGACGACGGCCTCGTGGGAATCGGCGTGAGCGACGCGACGGTGATCGTCGAGCCGTCGAGCCGCAACACGGCCCCGGCGATCGCCGCCGCTGCCGAGATGCTGCTGCGC
The DNA here is from genome assembly GCF_003258595.1 of Acuticoccus sediminis. Lineage (NCBI taxonomy): Bacteria > Pseudomonadati > Pseudomonadota > Alphaproteobacteria > Hyphomicrobiales > Amorphaceae > Acuticoccus > Acuticoccus sediminis. The sequence goes on along the minus strand of NZ_QHHQ01000004.1, from coordinate 45,593 downwards.
GACGACCCCGAGGCGATTCTCTTCGTCCTGCCGTCCGACCACCTCGTCGGGACGGACGAATCCTACTTCAAGGCGGTCGAAGCGGCGATCGCCGCCGCGCGGGCCGGCAAGATGGTCACCTTCGGCGTCCTTCCGACGCATCCGGAGACCGGCTACGGCTACATCAAGGCCGGCGCCAGCGAGGATCTGGTCCGGCCGGTGGAGATGTTCGTCGAGAAGCCGCCCGCGGGAGACGCCGTGCGCATGGTCGCCGACGGCTCCTACTACTGGAACGCCGGGTTCTTCGCGTTCAGCGCGCGGGCGCTGCTGGACGAGCTGAAGGCCTACGTTCCCGACGTCGTCGACGCCGCGGCCTCCGCCGTCAACGGCGCCACGGTGGTGCCGGGCACGGTCACGCTGGCCGCGGCCGCATGGAAAGCCGCGCCGGACATCTCGATCGACTACGCCCTCTTCGAGCGGACGGACAAGGCGGTGGTCGCGCCGATCTCCTGCCGCTGGTCGGATGTCGGCTCCTGGCACTCCTACTGGGACAGCCTGGAGAAGGACGATTCGGGCAACGCCGTGCGCGGCAAGGCGGTGACGCTGGAGACGAAGGACTCGCTGATCGTCTCGCAGCGCGCCGAGGTGGTGGCGCTCGGTCTGGAGAAGATCGCCATCATCGCGGCCGAGGACGCCATTCTGGTCTGCCCGCTGGACCGCTCGCAGGACGTCAAGGACGTCGTGTCGATGCTGAAGGAGAAGGCGCGCAACGAGCTGGTCGACGTCTCGCCGACGGTGAACCGGCCGTGGGGCGGCTATACGTCGATCATGAACGGGCCCCGCTTCCAGGTGAAGCACCTGTTCGTGTCGCCGGGAAAGCGGCTGTCGCTGCAGAAGCACTTCCACCGGGCCGAGCATTGGGTCGTGGTGCGCGGTACGGCCGAGGTCACGATCGACGACAAGGTGATCACCCTGTCGGAGAACCAGTCGACCTACCTGCCGCTCGGCTGCGTCCACCGCCTCGCCAACCCGGGCCGCATCATGCTCGAGGTGATCGAGGTGCAGACCGGCTCGTACCTCGGCGAGGACGACATCGTGCGCCTGCAGGACGAGTGGGGCCGCACCTGAGGTCGGCGGCCGGTCCCGGCTGACGCCCGGGCCGGCAGCCTGCCGCATTGCCGGCCGCCACCCGCGAAACTGCAGCGCCGGATCAGACTGCGCTGCTGCCCTCCGCCCCGCCGATGATGAGCGGACCATAGAGCAGCTGCGCGAACATGCGCGACGGCCGGACCGTGGACCAGTAGGTGGTCCGCGCCAGCTTGGCGGCGGTGCGCACGGCCTTCGGGTCCTCCGCCGTGCGGCTGATCAGCTCGCCGAGCGCATCCGCGTCCGGGGCCGACAGGACCCGGTTCTTCACCGTTCCCGCAAACGACGTCCCGTCCAGGGTCAGGACGAGCTTGCCCGCGGCCATCGCGTGCAGCGCGGCGACCGAATGGTGTTCCGGCCGTCCCGCGATCGGGAGCAACAGGGCGTCGATCTGCTGCAGCGCCGCGAAGTACACCGGGCGGGCGAGGATCTCGTCGATCAGCGAGACGTTGCGGTCGGGGATCGACGCGAGCGCGGCGTGCGTCGCGATCACCTCGTCGGGCAGCGGCGACTCGTCGCTGTTCGGCCGCACCTGGACGACGAAGCGGACCTGGCGCGGGTTCGGCAGCGCGGCATTCGCGGCGCGGATCACGTCGGGGAGGTTGTGGAACCCGTTGTCGGCCGTCGGGGCGCTGAGGTAGCCGATGGTGATCCGGCCCGGCGCCGTCTCGCCCGGTTCGGCGAGGCTGATCTCCGGTGGTATCTCGAGCGGCACGACCGGGACGCCGAACGCGCTGGAGAGCCGCTGCGCCAGCGGCCGCGTCCAGGCGTAGAGGAAGGTCGAGACGCGCTCGCTGTTGAGCTGGTGGATCGCCGAGCCGATCCGGTCGAGAGTCGCGAATCGCTCGCGGTTGGGGAGCTGGTCGGCGTCCCACCATGTCGCGAGGTGGACAAACGGGCGCGAGGCGGCCGGCTGCTGCGCCAGAAGCTCCAGCACGATGGCGTAGAGCGAGGCGTCGCACACCGGAAACAGGAGGTGCCGCTTGCGGCTGAAGCGGGTCGCCGAGATGATCCAGCTGATCCGCTCCCGCACGGCCGCGAACGCCTCGGCCTGCTGCATCTCCGAGAGGTCGGAGATGCGCGTCAGCGAGGTGGAGAAGCCGCCGCCCCCGAACTCGCGGCTGTCGCGGTGGCCGATGACGACGGTCCGCAGGCTGAGCCGCTTGGCGCATTCGCACAGGCGAATCGCAAGGTCGTCGTGCGCGGGCTCGTCCGGGTCGGTCGACGGGTCGACGATGACGATCTCGTGGTCGAGCCCGTTCGTGCGGGCGACCTCCGGAAGCGCGGCATTGCGCAGCAGCGCGAACTCGATGTCGGTGATCGGGGGCTGCGACCAGACGGGGTCGAGCGACAGATTCTTCGCGCCGATCGACAGCTGCCCGGGCTTGCGCGTGGACACCGGTGACTGCGTATGCGTCGACGGGACGGCACGGCCGCCGCCCTTGGTGTCGTCGCCCGGCGGAGTGTCCGTCACGGGCGTCTTCGGCTCACGTCCTCGCACGGGGCGCCGCCTCCAGAATGCTGAAATGATGAATGAAATGGTACGTTGCTGAACGAGGTTCGCCGTCCCGCAGGCCGGGGTTCGGGCCCGGCGTCCGGTCGCAGATTCTCCCGGCCGGGCAAACGGCAGGTGCGCGCAAAGACATCGACAATGGTTCAACCGCTCAGGTGACCCCACAGTCTCTACCCGTGCGCGGCCCAATAGCAACAGGGCTCGACGTCCTGCCCGCGAACGCGGGCGTTTGCGGTCCACCGGCCACGTGGCGTTTCGTCGTGGACAGGGGGCCCGATCGCCTGCGCGGGATTTAGGCCGCGTTGTTTGATGCCATGGCAGGGAGTAAGCATTCCCATCGGATGTGAAACGTCGAACAGGCAGGACCGTGATGGCCCTCACCCGCAGTGACCGCCGCGAGAGTTTCCACGGGCTCTGGCCCTGGCCGGGAAACATATTTGTCGTCCTGTTCGGCGCGTGGACCTTCTACATGGCCTCCCAGGCCGAGACGCAGGACGTCCAGACGGCGTTCTACGGTCTCACCGGCCTCGCCGCGCTCGTGCTGCTTCTCGGCCTGCGGACCATCGGGCGCCGGCGGGAGGGGGCGGTCGAGCCGGCCGCCGTGCGCACCACGCCACGCGCCGAGGAGGTGAGCTTCACCCCGCGCGAGCGCATGCCGCAGAATGCGACCATGCGCACCGAGAGCGCCGCGACCGCGCGCCCGGCCACCCCGCCGCCAGTGGAGAACCGCGGAGCGGGACCCGGCGTCGACGCGATGATCAATCGCGAGAAGGCGGCCCGCGGCGCGCAGATCGCCAAGCTGGAATCGACCGTCAACGAGCGCCTCGCCATGATCGAGGCGCGGCTGGGGGCGGGGTCCGGCAACGGTTCGGTGCCGGTGCTGGACGAGTACCTGCGCATCGAGACCTTCAACGCGGCGATCAACGAGCGCCTTCTGCCGCGCATCAAGGAGATGATCAGCGCGGCGATCACCGAGCGCATGACGCCGGACGCCCTGCGCTCGGCCGTCGGCGGCGCGGCGCCGGGGGCGGTCGCCGAGGAGGTCGCGAGGCTGCGCTCCTCGCAGGACATCGACCACCGCGAGCTGGAGGCGCTGCGCTCGGCCATCGAGGCCGGGCAGGGCGGAGGCGAGGGCGGCCAGGGTGTCGCCGCCATGACCGCGCGGCTGCAGACGCTCGAAAAGACGCTGGAGGCGCAGAAGCGCGACCTCGAGGTCCTCGCCGGGTCGATGCGCGAGACGGTGACCGACGTCGGCCGCCAGCTCAAGCATGTCGACGAGGTGGTGGCCGACGTGCTGCGTCGGCTCGAGCAGCTCGACGGGCAGGGTGGCGGAGACGGCGCCCGCACGCCCGCCGACATTTCCCAGCTCCGCGACGCGCTGGCGACGATCATCGAGCAGAACCGCGACATCAAGGCCCGGCAGGAGATGCTGACGGCGCGGTTCCAGACCCCGTCCGGCGACGCCGCCAAGGAATAGCCGTTCGTCCCGATTTGCCATCGCCGGGCATCAGGTCCGGCGGCGCGAGGACAGGCGGCGGCCGGAGGGCCGCCGCTTTTTTTGTGCGGTTCCGGCGGGTTCGGGATGCGCACGAAAAAAGCCGGGCGTCGGCTGGACCGACACCCGGCTCGGGTCGAAGGCGCGCGGCCCGCTGGCCGGTCAGTGGGCGAGGATCTGGCTCAGGAAGAGCTTCGTGCGCTCGTGCTGCGGGTTGGTGAAGAACGGCTCCGGCGCGTTCGACTCCACGATCTGCCCCTGGTCCATGAAGACCACGCGGTTGGCGACCTGACGGGCGAAGCCCATCTCGTGCGTCACGCAGATCATGGTCATCCCCGACTGCGCGAGGTCGACCATCACGTCGAGCACTTCCTTGATCATCTCAGGGTCGAGCGCCGAGGTGGGCTCGTCGAACAGCATCACGTTCGGGCTCATGCACAGCGAGCGCGCGATCGCCACGCGCTGCTGCTGACCGCCGGAGAGCTGGCCGGGGTACTTGTTCGCCTGCTCGGGGATCTTCACCCGGGTCAGGTACTCCATGGCGATCTCGTTCGCCTGCTTCTTCGGCATCTTCTTCACCCAGATCGGCGCCAGGGTGCAGTTCTCGAGGATGGTCAGATGCGGGAACAGGTTGAAGTGCTGGAACACCATGCCGACGTCGCGGCGGATCTCGTCGATCTTCTTGAGGTCCGACGTGAGCTCGATGCCGTCGACGACGATCTTGCCGCTCTGGTGCTTCTCCAGCGCGTTGATGCAGCGGATCAGGGTCGACTTGCCCGAGCCGGAAGGGCCGCACACGACGATGCGCTCGCCCTTGTTCACGGTGAGGTCGATGTTCTTCAGGACGTGGAACTCGCCGTACCACTTGTTCATCCCGCTGATCTCGATCGCCACCTCTTTCGAGACGGTCATCGCGGGGGGTGCCACGTCGGGCGATGTAGCTGCGTTGGCCATGCGGTCGGCTCCTTAGCGGCGGTCGGCGGCTCTGAGGCGCTGCTCCAGGAACATGGAGTAACGCGACATGGCAAAGCAGCAGACGAAGAACATGAAGGCGATGAAGATGTAGAGCTCCCAGACGATGCCGTTCCACGTCGAGTTGGCGAGGATCGGCTTCATCAGGCCGAGCGGGTCCTGCAGGGCGATGATCGACACCAGCGTCGTGTCCTTGAAGAGACCGATGAAGGTGTTGACGATGCCCGGGATCGAGATCTTGAGCGCCTGCGGCAGGATGATGAGGCGCATCGACTGCCAGTAGCCGAGGCCGAGCGCGTCGGCCGCCTCGTACTGGCCCTTCGGCAGCGCCGCGAGGCCGCCGCGGATCACCTCGGCCATGTAGGCCGATGCGAACAGCGTCACCATGATCAGGACGCGCAGGACGATGTTGAAGTTCGTGCCCGGCGGCAGGAAGTAGTTCAGCAGCGTCGAGGCCACGAACAGGAGCGTGATCAGCGGCACGCCGCGGATGAACTCGATGAAGATGACGCACACCGTGCGCACGATCGGGAGCATCGACCGGCGCCCGAGCGCCAGCAGGATGCCGAGCGGCAGCGAGCCGGCGATGCCGGTGACGCCGATGACCGCCGTCAGCAGGAAGCCGCCGAACTTGCTGGAGTCGACCGGCTGCAGCACCAGCCCGCCCCAGAGGAGGAAGTAGGCGATCACCGGGTAGATCAGGGTGAACCAGATCCAGTAGGGCCGCTGCTTCTCCCCGCCGACGACGAGGGCGAGGATGCCGGCGATGACGGCGAGAACCGTCGTCGGCCCGGTGAGGACCTCCACCTTGGCGCCCGTCATCACGTCGTAGAGCGCGATGAGGAGCTTGATCGCGAGGAGGCCGCCCATCGCGTAGGCGAGCGGGCGCATGGTGCGGAAGAGCACCGGCACCATCGCGACGACGAGGAGCAGGAAGGCGACGTCCGGACGCCACCTGAGAGACACCGGATAGTAGCCGTAGATGAACTGGCCGAAGCGTTCGTGGATCACCGCCCAGCAGGCGCCGGTCGCGCCCTCGCCGAAGGAGGCGGTGATGATGTCGCGGCACTCCTTGATGCTGCTGGCGTTCCAGACCGAGTGGAACACCGCCCACTCCAGCATGCCGGGGAGCATGTAGAGGATGAGCGCGATCGCGAGGACGGTGACGATCGTGTTGGAGATCGAGGAGAAGAGGTTCTGCGTCATCCAGCCGAGGACGCCGGAGGAGGCGACCGGCGGCGGCTGCGGCTCGAACCTGGTCCGGGCGACGTAGGGCACGGTTTCTGCGTGAAGGTCGCTCATGTCAGCGCTCCACCAGCCGGACGCGTTCGTTGTAGAGGTTCATCACCGCCGAGATCAGCAGCGAGACGATGAGGTAGAAGCCCATCAGGAGCAGGATGCATTCCATCTCGCGCCCGGTCTGGTTCAGCGTGATGCCGCCGAGTGTGCCGGTGGCGTCCATGTAGCCGACCGCGATGGCGAGCGAGGAGTTCTTGGTCAGGTTGAGGAACTGGCTGATCAGCGGCGGCACGATGACCCTGAGCGCCTGCGGCAGGATGACGAGGTTCATCGCCCGGTTCGGCCTGAGGCCCAGCGCATAGGCGGCCTCCGACTGGCCGTGGCTGACCGACAGGATGCCGGCGCGCACGATCTCGGCGATGAAGGCGCCCGTGTACAGCGAGAGCGCGACCCACAGCGCGATGAGGGAGTCGCGCAGCTGGATGCCGCCCTGGAAGTTGAAGCCCTTCAGCTCCGGGTACGTCAGCGTGATCGGCGCGCCGAGGAGGATGTAGCCGATCAGCGACGGCACGACGAGGAGGCCGAGCCCGATCCACAGCATGGGCGTCTGCTCGCCGGTCGCCTCCTGGCGTCGGTTGGCCCAGGCGCGGACCATGAGGATCGCCGCGACCGAGAGCGCGAAGATGATGAGGAGGACGAGCGATCCGTCGCCGAAGTTGGGCGTCGGGATGTAGATGCCGCGGTTGGTGACGACGACCGGCCCGGTCTCGAGGCCGCGATAGGTGGCCGGGGCGGGCAGTGCGGTGTTGACGATCGCCGCGGTCAGCAGGATCCAGATCAGCACCGGAATGTTGCGGAAGGTCTCGACGTAGAGCGTCATGAGCTTGGCGACGAGCCAGTTCTTGGACAGGCGCGCGACGCCGGCGAGGATGCCGATGACGGTGGCCGTGACACAGCCCATGACGGCGATGAGGAGGGTGTTCAGGATGCCGACGAGGGCGGCGCGGGCATTGGTGGAGCGGCTCGTGTAGTCGATGAGGCGCTGGTTGATGTCGTAGTTGGCGGGTTGCCAGAGAAAGCCGAAATCAAAAGTCTTTCCGAGGGCGGCGAGGTTCTCGACCGCGTTGTTGACGAGCCAGGCCACCGCCAACATCAGGATCATCATCGTGATCGCCTGGATGAAGCCGGATCGGTATCGCTCGTCCCGCCAGAGCATTTCTATTCGGAAGGCGGGCGTCTCTGTACTGGCAGCAACGGTCATACCGGTCTCCAGATGTGGTGCGGGCGTGGACCCGGTGGGATCCACGCCCGGCGACCGTTGAGCTTAGCGGAACGGCGGCGAGTAGAGGATGCCACCATCGGTGTAGAGCGCGTTCAGGCCACGCTCGAGGCCGATGTCCGTGTCCGGACCGAGATAGGCGTCGAAGATCTCGCCATAGTTGCCGGTCGCGGCGATGGCGTTGACGGCCCAGTCCTTGTCGAGGCCCATCATGGAGCCGTACTCGCCCTCGGTGCCGAGGAGGCGGTTGACCTCCGGATCGTCACCCGGCGCGGACGCCATGTCCTTCACGTTCTCGGCGGTGACGCCCTTCTCCTCGGCGACGATCAGCGCGTTCAGCGTCCAGCGGACGATGTCGCCCCAGTCGTTGTCGCCGTGGCGCACGGCCGGGCCGAGCGGCTCCTTGGAGATGATCTCCGGCAGGATCACGTAGTCCTTCGGGTTCGGGTAGGACGAGCGGGTCGCCGCCAGGCCGGAGGCGTCCGTGGTGTAGACGTCGCAGGCGTTGGCGAGGAACTTCTCCTTCGCCTCGGTCTCCGTCTCGATCGGGACCGGCTCGTAGCTCATGTCGTTGGCGCGGAAGAAGTCGGCGAGGTTCAGCTCGGTGGTGGTGCCGGTCTGAATGCACACGGTCGCGCCGTCGAGCTCCATCGCGGAGGTCACGCCGAGGGCCTTCGGGACGATGAAGCCCTGTCCGTCGTAGTAGTTGACGCCGGCGAAATCGAGCTTGAGGTCGGTGTCGCGCGAGTAGGTCCAGGTGGTGTTGCGCGAGAGCATGTCGACCTCGCCCGAGGCGAGCGCGGTGAAGCGGGTCTTGCCGGTCAGCGACACGTACTCGACCTTCGGCTCGCCGAAGATGGCCGCGCCGACGGCCTTGCAGAGCGCGACGTCGAACCCTTGCCAGTTGCCTTGCTGGTCGGTGAAGGCAAAGCCCGGAATACCGGTGTTGATGCCGCACCGAAGCTGACCGCGGGCCTTGACGTCATCAAGGGTCGCAGCATGCGCCGCGCCGGCAACACATACCCCAGTGACCCCGGCGGCGATCGCCAGTTTGGTGAGTTTCATTTGTTTTGCTCTCTCCTTAGATCGCGACGGATGACTCGCGAAATCCGTTTGCTCGCCAAAAGCAAGCCTCGTGCCGAGCGCCGACATGACAACCCGGACGAGCGTGCATGGCTTGTCGGAGCATAGTCAGACGCTAGAAGAACTGCCAACGCCTTGAGGGGAATTTTGTATGGACGATGAGACCGCGCACCGCCCGAAGCGACGCGTTGCGACGACGCTGACGCACGCGGGCCGCGATCCGTCCGCGTTCCACGGATTCATCAATCCGCCCGTCGTGCACGCCTCGACCGTGCTTTATCCGAACGTCAAAGGAACACGAACGCGCACGCAGCGATACACATACGGCCGTTCGGGAACGCCGACGACCGACGCGCTCTGCGACGTTATGAACGAGCTGGAGGGGTCGGAAAAAACGGTTCTGGCGCCGACCGGGCTCGCCGCGTGCACCGTCGCGCTCGCCTCGGCGGTCAACGCGGGTGACCGTGTCCTGATCACGGACAACGTCTACCACCCGACGCGTAGCTTCGCGGACGGCTTCCTCAGGCGATTCGGGGTGGAGGTCGTCTACTTCGACCCGCTCGATCATGCGGCATTTGATCGCGAGCTCGAAAAAGGGGCGGCGGCGGCGTTCTTCGAGGCACCGGGCTCGCTGACCTTCGAGGTGGCGGACATCCCGTACCTCAACGCCCGGGCCAAGGCCGCCGGCGCGACGACGATGATCGACAACACGTGGGCGACGCCGCTCTACTTCCGCCCGCTGGAGCACGGGGTCGACCTGTCGATCCACGCCGCGACGAAGTACATCGCCGGCCACTCCGACCTTCTCCTCGGGACGGTGTCGGGCAACGGCGAGGCGATCGCCAAGGTGCGCAAGACGTGGGACGACTGGGGCGAGAACGTCGGTCCGGACGACGTCTACGCGACGCTGCGCGGGACCCGTACGCTGCACGTGCGCATGCCGCATTTCGAGCGCAACGCGCGCCTCGTGGCGGAGTGGCTCGACGCCGACCCGCGAGTGGGCAAGGTGCTCTACCCGGCGCTTCCGGGCGCCCCGGGGCACGCCCTGTGGAAGCGTGACTTCGACGGCGCGTCAGGCCTCTTCGCGATCACCTTCAAGGGCCGCACCGAGGACGAGATCATGAAGATGGTCGACAGCCTCGAGCTGTTCGGCATCGGCGCCTCGTGGGGCGGCTTCGAGAGCCTCGCCACCATGCCGGTGGTCAACAAGTTCCGCAGTGCGAAGGCCTGGCCGGACGACGAGCCGCTGGTGCGCCTCAACATCGGCCTCGAGGACCCGGCCGACCTCATCGAGGACCTCGACCGGGCAATGGCTCACCTCTGAGCCGCCGCCCGTCGGACGGGGGTTGGAGGCCAATGGCCTCCGACCCGGGGTCGCCCGCGCGGCGGAATGTCCCCGGCGGGGCCGGGGACGGTCAGCTTGCGTTGGCGAGCGCCGACTTCCGCTCGCGGACGATCAGCCAGATGTTGCGGGCGTAGATCAGCAGGCCCGTGCCCTGGCCGGCGATGAACACCGGGTCCTGGCGCGACAGGGCGTAGATAAACAGCAATCCGCCGCCGGCGATCGAGAAGAACCAGAACGCCACCGGGACGACGGACCGTCCCGCCCGCTCGGATGCGATCCACTGGATGAGGAAGCGCGCCGAGAACATGGCCTGGGCGAAGAACCCGATCGCGATCCAGACGTCGAACTGCTCGACGAAGACCTCGTGGAACCACGTTCCCAGGCCGGACCACCACTCACCCATCCACCGACTCCCGCGTTACCTCGACCGCGGTCGGGCGTGAGGCCGCCCGGCGCCGCAGCCACCACATGCCCAACAGGTCGGGCAGTCCCACCAGCGCGCGGTCGAGCACGCCATATTTCGATTGGCCCGTGGTGCGGGGCCGGTCGGCCACGTCCACATGTCCCACGCGCCACCCCTCGCGCATGAAGAGCGCCGGGTAGAAGCGGTGGTTGTTGTCGAAGAACGGCAGCGTCAGGTAGACGTCCCGCCGCATCGCCTTCAGCCCGCACGCGGTGTCGCGCGTGTCGTCCGCGAGGAGGGCGCGGCGCGTGCGGTTGGCGACCTTCGACACAAACTTCTTCTGCCACCCGTCGTGCCGGCGCGTGCGCTGGCCGGCGACGATGCCGACGGCCGGGTCGCTTAGGAGCGGAGCCACCAGCGCGGCGAGGAATTGCGGATCGTTCTGGCCGTCGCCGTCCATCGTGACGAGGATCTCGCCCCGGGCCGCCAGCGCGCCGGCGCGGATCGCCCGCGACTTGCCGCCCGACTTCTCGTGCCGCAGCACGCGCACGTTGGGGAGGCCTGCGCCGAGCGCGGCCCTGGCAGTCCCGTCGGTGGAGCCGTCATCGATGACGACGAACTCGTACGGGACGCCGAGCGAGCCGAGCGAGGACGCCGTGATCTCGTGCAGCACGTCCGCGATCGACCCCGCCTCGTCCTTGGCGGGAATCAGAATTGAGACGACCGGGCTTTCTGGGGCGCGGGATGACATCGACGGATCCGGGAACGAAGCGGCCGCGGACGCATCGGTTCGCGGTTCGGTCCCGTCTGTAGTGAAGCCGGCCGCTCCGGACAAGGTGGCGGCAGGTATGTCGTCCGGCTTCGGTCCGTCGCGGCCTCCGCTCACGGCGCCTCCTTCACGAAGAAGGTGAGGCGGACGGGATCGCCCTTGGAGATGTTGAACCCCGTCACCGTCGCCGGCTCCCTGAGCGTCACGCCGGCGGCCTCCGCCGCGGCGCGGACGCCTGCGACCGTGCGCTCGCGCGAGACGATGACGACGCACTCCTTCTCGGCCAGGGCGACGGCCTCCTCGGGGCCGGTGAGCGCGGTGTCTGTCCCGGCGAGGAAGATGAGGCTCGGCTCGTTGAAGCCGCCGACGCTGGCGATGCGCGGGTCCGGACAGGAGGAGACGGCGTCGGCCGTGCGCACGATGGTCGGGCTGACCCAGAGCGGGGCGATGTTGGGCACGATGAGGCCCCACGCCAGCGCCTGCGCCACCGCCGCGGAGGCGATCCCCGCGCCGACCACCGGCAGCGAGAGCGCCGCCCGTCCGCGCCACAGCGACATGCCGGCGACGACGCCGAGGCCGATCGCCACCACCGCGATCGGCGTCACCCACGAGAAGAGGATCCCGGTGACGTTGATCGGCAGGCCGACCGCGCTCGCGATGTAGGCCGGCGCCGCGAGGGCGACCAGCACGAGGCCGAGCGGCGTGGCGATCAGCGCGAAGCTCGCCAGGCGGCGCAGGAACCGGGGCGGTTCCGCGGACCCCAGCACCGCGACCACGGCGAGCGCGATCGCCGGCAGGAGCGGGAGCGTGTAGTGCGGCAGCTTGGTCGGCGTGATCTCGAAGACGATCCAGCTCGGGATCGCCCAGGCCGCCGCGAAGAGTAGCGCGGCGCTCCGCTCGGAGAAGAAGCCGCGCGCGGCCGCGACGAAGAACGGCGCCAGCGGCCAGGCGACCACGAAGAAGAGCGCAGCGTGCGTCAGCGGCGGGGCCCAGTGCCCTTCCTGCCCGGTCGCGGCCTTGCCGAGGAAGTCGCGCCCCAGCGCGTTGGCGAAGAACGCGCCGTCGGTCGCGCGCCAGATGGCCACGAACCAGGGCAGGCAGATGAGCGCCAGGATGAGGACGCCGACGAGCGGTCGAAGCCGCGGCACGAGGCTCCAGCCCGAGCGCCATGACAGGACGAGGACGCTGAGGACCGCCACCATCGGCGCGATCGGCCCCTTCACCAGGACGCCGAGCGCGAGGCCGACCCAGAAGGCGATCGGCGCGGCCCATCCTTTCGCCTCGCGCAGCCAGACCCGGGCGAGCGCGCCCTGCATCAGGACGACGGTCGCCAGCAGCACGGCATCGGTCTTGGCAAGCCGCGCCTCGACCCCGACGATGACCGTCGCGCCGAGGAGGCCGCCGACGATCAGCGCTCCGCCGAGCGGCAGGAACGCACGCGCCATCCAGACGGAGAGGAGAACGGCCGCGATGGCGCCGATGATCGAGGGCATCCGGTAGACCCACAACGGGGCCTCGTTGCCGTCGCCGCTTGCCCACACCGCCGCGGCCTGCAGCCAGTGGATGCCGATCGGCTTCTTGTTGCGCGGCGCGTCCTGGAAGCGGATTTGGACGTAGTCGCCCGTCTCCACCATCTGCTTGGTGGCCTGGGTGTAGCGCGGCTCGTCGCGGTCGAGCGGCGGCACTGTCGCAAAGCCGGGCACGTATGCCAAGAATACGAGCAGGACGAGCGCGATCGAGGCCCAAACACTGATCGATGACCCGTCGTGCGGGCGCGCTGTTGGTGGGGTCGACATGGAATGGCCTTAGGGGAACTGGGAGCCGGGGTCATCGGCCGGGATGCAACACTCCACAGTGTTACGCACGCGGCAGTAGCATCCGCACGGCGGCCCTGCTAGAGGCGCGCATATGGCGGTCTTTGCACAACTCACCGATCTGCACCTGAGGCCACCCGGCACTTTGACGCTGGGGCGGATCGACACTGACCGCTTCGTCGTCCAGGCCATCGACGCCATCAATTCCCGGCACCCTTATATCGACGCGGTGATTGTCTCCGGCGACATCACCGACCTCGGCGAGGAGGATGCCTATAATCGCGCCGCCATGCTGCTGTCGCGCTTCGCGGTGCCGGTCATCGTCATTCCGGGCAACCACGACTCGACCCCGACCCTGCGCGACGCGTTCCAGGCCTTCCCCGGCTTCGCCGAGGAGTGCGTGCCCGGCAAGGCCTGCCACGTGCACAAGATCGGCGGGGTGACGGTCGTCGCGCTCGACACGTCCGTCTCCTCGCCCGACCAGTCGCAGCACCAGGGCGAACTGGGTGAGGCGCAGCTCCGCTGGCTGGACGCGACGCTCGCGACCTCGGGTCCCGTCCTGATCGCGATGCACCACCCGCCGTTCCAGGTGGGGATCGACTTCATGGACAAGATCGGCCTCACCGACGCGCGCGCGTTCGCCAAGGTTCTGGCGCGGCACGAGAACATCGTGCGGATCGTCTGCGGCCATGTGCACCGCACGATCGTGTCCGAAGTCGGCGGCGTTCCGGTGATGGCGATCCCGGGCGTTGCGCATCAGGTGGTTCTGGCGTTGGATGAAATGACGCCGCCGGCCCTCGTCATGGAGCCTCCGGCCTACGGTGTGCATATGATTGAGGGCGGGCGCGCTGTGTCACATATCGGCTATGTCGAGACCTACGGCGCTCCCGTGACATTCGATGATCACGAGCCGGTCACTGCCTGATGGATGAACCCCCAGTTGCGATCACCGACGCGGACGTGGAGGCGGCCGCGAGCCGTCTGGCCGGTCGGGTTGTACATACGCCGTTGATGTCCTCCCCCGTGCTGGACACCCGGGTCGGCGCACGCGTCTTCATCAAGCCGGAGTGCCTGCAGCGCACCGGCTCGTTCAAGTTCCGGGGCGCGACGAACGCCATCGGGCGGCTGCCGGAAGGCTCGCGCCAGCGCGGCGTCGTCGCCTGCTCCTCGGGCAACCACGCGCAGGGCGTCGCGGAGGCGGCGCGGGTCGCCGGCATCCCGGCCACCATCGTCATGCCGCACGACGCGCCCGCCATCAAACGCGCCCGCACCATCCGCTCCGGCGCGACGGTCGTCGGGTACGACCGCGAGAACGACGACCGCGTCAAGATCGCGACCGACATCGCCGCCGAGACCGGCGCCACCTTCGTCTCGCCCTACGACGATCCCGGCGTGATGGCCGGGCAGGGCACGGTGGGGATCGAGGTGGCCGAGGACCTCGCGCGCCTCGGCGTCTCGCCGGACCGGGTGCTCGTCCCGGTGAGCGGCGGCGGCCTGCTGTCGGGCATCGCGACGGCGATCAAGGCGCGCATGCCGACGGCGGTCTGCCAGCCGGTGGAGCCGGAGGGGTTCGACGACACCTCCCGCTCGCTGCGCAGCGGCCACCGCGAGACGAACACGATCCGTGGCGGCTCCATCGCGGACGCGCTGCTGTCGCAGCAGCCGGGGGAGCTGACCTTCCCGGTACTGACGCGCCTCGCCGAGCCGGGCGTCGCCGTGCCGGACGAACTGATCTACAAGGCGATGGCCTTCGCCTTCCACGAGCTGAAGCTCGTCACCGAGCCGGGCGGCGCCATCGCGCTCGCCGCCCTGCTGGGCGGCCTCATCGACGTGAAGGGGGAAACGGTCGTGGTCGTCCTGTCGGGCGGCAACGTCGACCCGCCCATGCTGATGCGCGCACTCGAGGACGAATAGCGCCCCGATCCGGCCGAAGCACGGCTTCCCGGATGCCGGGCGGCCGTGCGGGCGCCCGGCCCGAGGAACCCTGCGCACGATCGAGCGCAGGAGGCAGGATTGGGAACCTCTCCGGAGGTCGCGGGCCAGATGTCCCGGAGGCCGCAGGCCAGGTACGCCGAGCGGCTGCAGCTTGCCGCGGCCGCGCGCCTCAGCCCCAGAGTTCGGGGCTGGGCGGGTAGACGGTCGAGCCATCGAAGGTGAGGCCGCCGTCGCGGTCATTGGCCAGCATCAGCGGGCCGTCGACATCGGCATAGTCGGCACCCGGTGCCAGCAGCATCGCCGGAGCGATACCGAGCGACGTCGACACCATGCACCCCACCATCACCTTGAGGCCGACACGCTCGGCCTCGGCCACGGCCTTCAGCGCCTCCGTCAGCCCGCCGGTCTTGTCGAGCTTGATGTTGACCGCATCGTAGCGGCCCTTCAGCGCGGCGAGATCCTTGGAGGTGTGGACGCTCTCGTCGGCGCAGATCGGCACCGGGTGGGAGATCGTCGCCAGCGCCCCGTCGCGGCGGGAGGGCAGGGGCTGCTCGATCATCGCCACCTTCGCCGCCGCGCAGGCGGACATGTTGATGAGAAGGTTGTTCTCGCTCCAGCCCTCGTTGGCGTCGACGATGAGCGTCGCGTTCGGCACCGCGGCGCGCACGGCGGCGATGCGCTTGTCGTCGCCGGTCGGCCGGCCGAGCTTGATCTTCAGCAGCGGGCGCTCGCTCGCGGCCGCCGCCGCCTCGGCCATCTCGTCCGGCTCGCCGAGGCCGATGGTATAGGCGGTCGTCACCGGCGACATCGTGCGGCCGACCATGTCGGCGACGCGCTGGCCGCTGCGCTTGGCCTCGAAGTCCCACATGGCGAGGTCGATGGCGTTGCGCGCGGCGCCGGCCTCCATCGCCTCCTGAAGCTCCTCGCGGGTGAGCCCGGCGGCGACCTTCTCGGCCATCGCCTCGATGTCGCCGACGACGCCCTCGACCGACTCGCCGTAGCGCGGGTAGGGCACGGACTCGCCGCGGCCCGTGAAGGTGCCGTCGGTGATCATCGCGACGACGACGCGGGCGATGGTGCGCCGCTCGCGCGAGATCGAGAACACCCCGGCGATCGGGAACTCTTCGGCGCGAGCGGTGAGCTGCATCACGCGAGATACTCCGCGGCGAGGGCGTCGACGATCGGGTCGACCCCGAAGCGGACCGGATCGATCGTCGGCAGGTTGTATTCCGTCGCAACCGAGTAGAGCATCGCCCGTGCCTCTCCCTCGTCGAGCGCGGCGGTGTTGACGGCGATGCCGACCGGCCTGATCGCCGGGTTGGTCAGCTTGCCCATCGCGATCGTCGCCTCGATCACCTCGCCGATGGTCGGCAGCGGGGTCTCGACGCCGCGCATCTTGGTGCGGGTCGGTTCGTGGCAGACGACGAAGGCGTCGGGCTGCGCACCGTGCAGCAGGCCGAGCGACACGCCGGCGAAGGACGGGTGGAACAGCGAGCCCTGACCCTCGACGATCTGCCAGGCGTTCGGCTCCGTCGCCGGGGTGAGCCACTCGGCCGCACCGGAGATGAAGTCGGCGACCACCGCGTCGATGGCGACGCCCCGGCCGGAGATGAACACCCCGGTCTGCCCGGTGGCGCAGAATGTCGCGTCGAAGCCCTTGGCATTCATGCCGGCTTCAAGTGCGAGCGCGGTATACTTCTTGCCGACGGAGCAGTCGGTTCCGACCGTCAGGAGGCGCTTGCCGGAGCGTTTGTTGCCCTTGCCCGTAGCGAAGCTCTGCTTGGAGATGCGAACGTCGAGCAGCCGCTGGCCGGTCTTGGCCGCGGCCTCGGCGATGGCCGGCACGCTGGCGAGCGGCTTGTGCAGCCCGCTCGCGACGTCGAGCCCGGCCTCCAGCGCCTCGACGATGGAGGCGATCCAGTGATCCGGAAGGACACCGCCCGCGTTGACGACGCCGACGATCATCGTCTTGGCGCCCGCGGCGGCGGCGTCCGTCGCATTCATCTCGGGGAGCTTGGCGTCGGCCTTGCAGTTCGGCAGGCGCCACTGACCCACGCACCAATCGCGCCGCCAATCGACGATACCGAGACCGGTCTTGGCGGCCAGCGCGTCCGGAACGTCGCCGAGAAACAACAGATAGGGGCGTTCGAGTTCCATAGACGCCTATTCCTCTTTGATCTTTGCGGACTTTTCACCCAGTGCCGACATGATGCCATTGTGCAGCACTCCGCGAGACGCTGCATCGGTATCGGCCGACTGCTGGTGACGAAACCGCCTTGTGGAGCTACCACCTAAAACGAGCACGCAAAAGACGAGAAGATGGACGCGCAGGCCCCATCCCCGACGCCATCGGTCAAAGTCGACCACGACGGCGACAAATTCACGGCCACCTTCGGCGGCAGCTGGACGGTGAGCGGTGCCGATTCGGCGGAACGGGCCATCAAGGCGCTCGATCCTCTCTCCGCGCCCGGTCGGGGGCAGCACGCGGCGGAGGTGACGTTCGATCTCGGCAACGTGACCACCGCCGACACCGCCGGCGCCTGGATCATCCATCGCGAGCGGGCACGGGCCGAGTTCGTCGGCAACCGCGTCAAGCTGGCGAACGTCAGCCAGCGCATGGAATTCCTGCTCGACGAGATCGAGAACCACATCCCGCAGCTTCTCGATCGGCCGCGCCAGCCGCCGGCCATCGTCCGCTGCCTCAGCTCCGTCGGCCAGAGCACGGTCAGCATCGGGCACGACTTCGTCAACCTGCTGTCGATGCTGGGGGTGTTCGGCTTCCGCCTGTCGACGGTGTTCTCGCACTTCTCGCGCCTTCGCGTCATCTCCGTGCTGTCGCACTTCGACCGGGCCTGCCGCGGCGCGGTGCCGATCGTCATGCTGATGAGCTTCCTCGTCGGCCTCATCGTGGCGCAGCAGGGCGGCTTTTACCTGTCCTCGTTCGGCGCGACGATCTTCGTCGTCGACATGTCCGGCATCCTCATCCTGCGCGAGCTCGGCGTGCTGCTCGCGGCGATCCTCGTCGCCGGCCGCTCCGGCTCGGCGTTCACCGCCGAGATCGGCTCGATGCGCATGCGCGAGGAGGTCGACGCGCTCAACGTGCTCGGCCTCGACCCGGTCGAGGTGCTGGTGGTGCCGCGCCTCATCGCGCTCATCCTCGCGCTGCCGCTCCTCGCCTTCCTGTCGGACATCGCCGCCATCATCGGGGCGATGCTCATCTCGTGGAGCAACCTCGGCATCTCGCCGGACGTCTTCCTGCGCCGGCTGAACGAGGTGGTGACGCCGCTGGAGTTCTGGGTCGGCATCGCCAAGGCGCCGTTCATGGCGCTCATCATCGGTCTGGTCGGCTGCTCCGAGGGCCTGAAGGTCGGCGGGTCGTCCGAATCGCTGGGCCGTCAGACGACGAGCTCGGTGGTGAAGGCGATCTTCCTGGTGATCGTCGTTGACGGCCTGTTCGCCGTCTTCTTCGCGGCAGTGGGGATCTAGTGAGCGACGAAGACGATACCGCCCCGATGGAAGAGACCCTGCCGGACGGGACGCGGCGGGTCACCGAGGTCCCCGCGCATCACGGCAGGGCCGCGGAGGACGACGGTCTGAAGCACGTCCAGCCGACCGACGAGCACGTCATCGAGGTGCGCGACGTCGAGGTCCGCTTCGGCTCCTTCACGGTGTTCAAGAACCTGAACCTCGACGTGCGGCGCGGCGAGATCCTCGGCTTCGTCGGCGGCTCGGGACAGGGCAAGTCCGTGCTGATGCGCACCATCCTCGACCTGGTGCCGAAATATTCCGGCACCATCCGCCTCTTCGGCGAGGACGTCGACAAGCTGTCGGTACCGCAGCGCGCGCTCCTCAACCGCCGCTACGGCGTCCTCTTCCAGATGGGCGCGCTGTTCTCCTCGCTGACGGTGAAGGAGAACATCCAGGTGCCGATGAAGGAGCAGGGCTCCAACATGAGCAAGCAGCTCATGGACGAGCTGGCGCTGATGAAGATCGACATGGTCGGCCTCGCCCGCAACGCGGCGGACAAGCTCCCCTCCGAGCTGTCGGGCGGCATGATCAAGCGCGCCGGTCTCGCCCGCGCGCTGGCGCTCGACCCGGACCTCCTCTTCGTGGACGAGCCGACGTCGGGGCTCGACCCGATCGGCGCGGCCAATTTCGACGACCTGATCGCGGGCCTGCGCGATACCCTCGGGCTCACCGTCTACATGGTGACCCACGACCTCGATTCCTTGTGGAACGTGTGCGACCGCGTGGCGGTGCTTGCCGACAAGCGTGTCATCGTCAACGGCCCGGTCCAGGACCTGATCGACTACGACCACCCCTGGGTTCGCGAATACTTCCGCGGCGTCCGCGGCGGGCGGTTCGTGGACGCTGAATGATGTTTCAGTCTGTCGCGGCCGGCCGCCGCATAACGAGTAGGGCTCACTGATGGAAACCCGTGCCAACTACGTCGCGATTGGCATTTTCGTGCTCGTCGTCCTCGCAGGGGCGTTCGGTTCGCTCTGGTGGCTCTACCGGTCCTCTGGCAGTGGCGCGACCGAGGCGCTGCGCATCATCTTCCCCGAGGCGGTGACGGGTCTGTCGACGGGCGCGGGCGTCTACTTCAACGGTATCCGCATCGGCGAGGTGACCTCGCTCGAGTTTCCGCCGGAAGGGGGCGACAACGTCATCGCGATCACGCGGGTGAACCCCTCCGCGCCGATCAAGGTCAACACGCAGGCCCAGCTCGCCTCGCAGGGGCTGACGGGCGTCGCCTACGTCTCGCTGGTCGGCGGCACGGGCGAATCGATCTTCGAGGCGGCCGAGAAGGAGGACAAGGTTCCGACCCTCCAGGCCGCGACGAGCGCCTTCACCAACGTGCTGGACACGTTGCAGAGCGTCCTCGGCCGGCTCGATTCCACGCTGGGCTCGGTGCGCCAGCTCGTCGACGAGAACCAGGGGAACCTGTCCGGCGTCGTCCAGAACGTCCGCACGATCACCGACAACCTGGCCCAGGCCTCGCCGCAGATCCCGGCTATGGTGACGGACTTCTCCAACGCCGCCTCCGCGATCGGTGAGGCCGCGCCGAAGATCGCCGGCGTCGTCGAGAACGCCAACGGCATCCTCGCCGCCATCGACCCGTCTCGCGTCACAACCATCGTCGGCAACGTCGAGAGCTTCACCGGCGAGCTGCCGCAGCTCGGCCAGAAGGCCGGCACGGTGATCGACAATGTCGGCGGCATCATCACCCGCCTGAGCGACACCGCGAACACGCTGAACGACGCGGTCGCCGCGGCCGACCAGGTGGTCCGGACGATCGACGCCGGGACGATCACGAAGATCCTGACCAACGTGGCGACCTCGAGCACGGCGTTCGCCGACCGCTCGGACGCCATCGGCAACCTCATCGACAACGCCTCGCGCATCAGCACCGACGTCGCCTCGATCACCGACGTCATCGCCCAGCGCAAGGACTCGCTGGACCAGGCGATCACCGACGCCTCCAGCCTGATCGCCGACGCGCGCGGCGCGGTCCAGACTGCGGCCCCGGTGATCGAGAACCTCAGCAAGGCCGCGGCCGCGGTGACGCCGGAGAAGGTCACCGGCATCGTCGACAACGTCCAGACCGTCACCTCCACGCTCGCCGGGCAGTCGGAGAACGTCGCGAGCCTCGTCGCCTCCGCGACCGACGCCGCCAAGGGCATCGACAGCGTGACCGCGATCCTCAGCGCCCGCAGCGAATCGATCGGCACGACGCTCGATCAGGCCGCGCAGATGGTGACCAACCTGCGCGAGGCGTCCGAGGGCGCGCCGAAGCTCGTCACCAGCGCCGAGACGCTGCTCAGCGACGCCGCCGCCACGGTGCGGGCGGTCGACGCGACGCGCATCAACGCCGTCGTCTCCAATGTCGAATCGTTCACCCAGACCATCGCCGGCAAGAACGAGGCGATCTCGCAGTTCATCGATTCGGCCAACGGCACCGCGCAGCGCGCCGAGGCGATCTCCTCGGCCGTCGCCCAGCGCATGCCGGCGATCGGCACGGCGATCGACAACGCCACCGCCGCCATCGCCAGCGTCCGCGAGACGACCGACAAGCTGCCGCAGATGGCGGACGCGCTGCAGCCGGGCATCCAGAATGTCGCCGACGCCCTGTCGGCGATCGACCCGGCCGCCATCGACGCCATCGTCGCCAATGTCGAGGATCTGACGGCGACGCTCGCCGGGCAGGGACCGGCGGTGGAGCGGATCGTCAACCGCGTCGAAGGCGTGGTGGCGGACGCCAACTCCGTCGCCGCCGATGCGCGCGTGATCATCGAGCAGGTGGCGGCGCGCCGCACCGAGATCGGCACCGCCATCGACAACGCCACCGCGGCGATCGCCAGCGCCCGCCAGGCGGCGGACGCGGCGCCCCAGCTCGTCGCCTCGCTGCAGCCGGGGATCGAGAACTTCTCGGCCGCTCTGTCGGCGGTGGATCCGACCGCGGTCGAGGGCATCGTCGGCAGCGTGCGCACGCTCGCCGACACGATCAGCAACCGCACCGGCTCCATCGACCACATCATCACGTCGGCGGAGAGCACGCTCGGCAATGCGGAAACGATCTCGACGTCGGTCGCGGCCCGCATGCCGGCGATCGAGGGCGCGATCGACAACGCGGCGGCCACCGTCGCCGACGCGCGCGTCTTCGCCCAGTCGCTGCCGGAGTTCGCGACGACCCTGCAGCCCGGCATCGAGAACGTCTCCGCCGTCCTCTCGGCGATCGATCCGACCGCCGTGCAGGGCATCGTCAGCGACGTGAAGTCGATGACGGAGACGCTCGTCGGCCAGACCGAGAACGTCCGCTCCATCATCGCCAACGTCGACGGGACGGCGGCGGACGCGCGCCAGATCGCGGCGACCGTTTCGGCGCAGATGCCGCAGGTGACGGGCGCGATCGACGACGCGCGCGCCGCGGTCGCCTCGGCGCGCACCTTCGCCGACACCCTCCCGGGCTACGCTGAAACGCTGCAGCCGGGCGTGGAGAACGTCTCGGCGGTGCTGCAGGCGGTGGATCCTCAGGCGATCAGCGACATCGTCGCCAGCGCCAAGACGCTGACCGACACGCTGGGCGCGAGCGCCCCGCAGGTGCAGCACTTCATCGCCACCGCCGGCGTCGCCGCCGACGACGTTGCCGAGATCACCGGCCGCGTGCGTGGCCAGCTCGGCACGATCACCGAGGCGATCGACACCGCCAACAGCGCGGTGGCGGACGTGAAGACGTTCACCGCGACGCTGCCGGCGCTCCGCCGACAGCTCGACCCGGTGGTCGACGCGGTCACCGAGGTCGTGACGGCGGTCGATCCGGTGATGGTCCGCGCCATCATGACCAACGTGCGCGACGTGACCCTCACGCTGTCGGACCAGCGCGAGAACGTTTCGCAGATCGTCTCCACCGTGGGCGACGCCTCGCGGCGCATCGACCAGGTGGCGGCGGCGGTCTCGGCCCGGGCGGACGAGATCAGCTCCGCCATCGATTCGGTGTCGACCTTCGCGGGGGCGCTGCGGGACCAGGCGCCGTCGATCGACGGCATCGTCCAGTCCGTCTCGCGCGCGGCCAACGGGGTCGCCGACACGGTCGCCTCCATCAACACGAGCGCGATCAACGGCATCCTCGACAACGCGCAGAAGGTGGCGACGGCGGTCGGGTCCCGCACCGACGCCATCGGCAAGGCCATCGACGACGTGGTCCAGTCGGCCGAGCAGATCACTCAGTCGCTCGACGGGGCCGACGGCGAGAACGGCCTCGTGCAGGAGGTGCTCGACCGGGTGAAGCGGATCTCGGTCAACGTCGAGAACGCGTCCAACAAGCTCGGCACGCTGGTCGACCGTGCGAACGCCGTCCTGGGCGGCGAGGTGCAGCGGGTCTTCAATGGTGTGAATGAGGCAACGGCCTCGATTGAGCAGGTTGCTGCTGCATTTGCGCCACGCGCTGGCCAAATCGCTAACGGCCTTTCGAGGTTCAGCCAGAGCGGCCTTGACGATCTGAGGGCCCTCATCAATCAAGGTCGTAGTACCTTGAGATCCATCGAGAGTGCCGTGTCGAGTTTTGACCGAGACCCAAGCCGCATCATCTTCGGTGGTGACAACGCTCCGCGGTATTCGCCGCAGCGCCGATGAGGAGAGTACGCGCTGTTGCTTCGCTGGCGCTCGTGCTCGCCCTCATCGGGTGTGCCGGGGGCGATAAGGTCGAGGCGATCTACGAACTGACGGCGCTGCCCAATCCGGCGGTGGCCAGCGGCACCACGGCGCAGATCCTGGTGCCGGAGCCCCGTGCGCTGGAGGCGCTCTCGACGGCGAAGATCGCGGTCAAGCCGACCGCGCTCACGCTCGCCTACTATCCGAAGGTGGCCTACCAGGACGCGGCGCCGAAGGTGCTGCAGCGCATCCTGCTCGACACGTTCGAGAACTCCGGCCGGGTCCACGCCGTGGGCCTGCCGGGGCAGAGCCTCCTGATCAACTATCAGGTCGTGACCGAGGTCCGTGCGTTCCAGGTGGAGACCTACCAAGGCAATCGCGCGCGGGTCGAAGTCGCGGTGAAACTCCTGAACGATTCGGACGGCCGCGTCCTGCGGACCCGCGTCTTCGACGCCGCCGTGCCGATCGGCAGCGACGACGTGGAGAGTGCGGCGGAGGGCATGAACGCCGCCGCCCGCCAGGCCGCCCTCGAAATCGTCGACTGGACGCTGACCGCCATCTGAGCCTCGGCGGCGTGGGAAATCCTCGCCTCCCTCTCGGGCGGTCCACGTCACGCGGCGCTCGAACACTGCCGCCGGCGCATCTTTCAGCTTATTGTCTGGCGCGGGGTTCCACGATCCGAGGGGGAACGCGGCGGCGCGTTTCCTCGCGCCGCCACGTCAGCGGCCGCCCCGGTGGGGCGGGCGCTCAGCCGGCCCGCTTGTAGCCGAGCGACGCCTCCAGGAGGTGGCGCGTGTAGGGATGGCTCGGCGTCATCGCCCGCATCGCGGCGACGTCCATCACCTCGACGATCTCGCCGCCTTTCATCACCGCCACCTTCTCCGTCATGTGACCGACGACCGACAGGTCGTGGCTGACCATCACGTAGGTGAGGCCCCGCTCGCGCCGCAGGTCCGTCAGCAGGTTGAGGATCTCCGCCTGCACCGAGACGTCGAGCGCCGATGTCGGCTCGTCCAGCAGCAGGATCGACGGCTCCGGCGCCAGCGCCCGCGCGATGGCGACGCGCTGGCGCTGCCCGCCCGAGAGCTGGTGCGGGTAGCGGAAGCGGAAGGAGGGGCCGAGGCCGACCTGCTCCAGCAACTCCGGGATGCGCCGGTTGGTGTCCCTGATCCCGTGCAGCCGCAGCGTCTCGTTCAGCACCTTGTCGACCGAATGGCGCGGATGCAGCGAGGCGTAGGGGTCCTGGAACACCATCTGCACCGTCCCGTAGAAGGTCCGGTCCCGCGTCGCCCCCAGCGGCTTGCCGTTGACGATGATCGAGCCCGACCATGCCGGCGCCAGCCCCGTGATCGCCCGCAGCACCGTGGACTTGCCGGACCCCGATTCGCCGACGAGACCGAACGAGCCGCCCTTCTCGACGGAAAAGCTGGCGCCCCGGACGGCGTCGACCCGGTCCTCCCCGTGTCCGAACCAGACGTCGAGGTCGGCGACGTCGAGCGCGATCATGCCCGGCCCTCCACGGACGGAGCGTCGCGCCAGGCGGGATCGCGCTTCAGGACCGTCAGGTGGTCGGTCGGCGCGTCGAGCCGGGGGAGCGAGCCGAGGAGGCCGCGCGTGTAGGGGTGCTCGGCCTCGTGCAGGCGGTCGGCCCGCAGCGTCTCGACGATGCGGCCCGCGTACATGATGAGCACCCGGTCGCAGAAGGAGGCGACGAGGTTGAGGTCGTGGCTGATGAAGATCAGCCCCATCCCGCGGTCGCGCACCAGGCGGTCCATGATCGCCAGCACCTCCTGCTGGACCGAGACGTCGAGCGCGGACGTCGGCTCGTCGGCGATCAGGATCTCGGGATTGGGGATCAGCATCATCGCGATCATGATGCGCTGGCCCATGCCGCCCGACACCTCGTGCGGGTAGGCGCGGAAGACGCGCTCCGGATCGCGGATCTGCACCGCCTCCAGCATCTCCAGCGCACGGAGCCGCGCGGTGCGCCGGCCGCCTTTCTCGTGCAGGCGGTAGGCTTCCATGATCTGGTCGCCGACCGTCATGACCGGGTTCAGCGAGAACTTCGGGTCCTGCATCACCATCGAGATCCGCTCGCCGCGGATCCTGCGCATCTGCCGTTCCGACTTGCCGAGGAGGTCCTCGTCGCCGAGGCGGATGTGGCTGGCGGTGACGACGCCGGGCGGCCGGATGAGGCGCAGGATCGCCCGCCCGGTCATCGACTTGCCGGACCCCGACTCGCCGACGATGCCGAGCCGCTCCTTGCCGAGCGAGAAGGTCGTCCCGCGCACCGCCTCGAACGTGCCCGTCCGGGTGGGGAAGGTGACGGTGAGGTTTTCGACGTCGAGGAGGGTCATTTCGCATCCTTCGGGTCGAGGACGTCGCGCAGGCCGTCACCCAGGAGGTTGAAGCCGAGCGACACGAGGAAGATCGCAAATCCCGGCACCGCGGCCACCCACCAGTAGTCGAGGATGAAGCGCCGCCCCTCGGAGATCATCGCCCCCCATTCCGGTGCCGGTGGCTGCGCCCCCATGCCGAGGAAGCCGAGACCGGCCGCCGCGAGGATGATCCCCGCCATGTCGAGCGTCACCCGCACGATGAGGGACGAGATGCACAGCGGCCAGATGTGCCGCGTGATGATCCGGATCGGCCCCGCGCCCTGAAGGCGGATCGCGGAGATGAAGTCCTGGTGGCGGATCGTCAGCGTCTCCGCCCGGGCGATGCGGGCATAGGGCGGCCAGGCGGTGATGGAGATCGCGATGATGGCGTTCTCGATCCCCGTCCCCAGCGCCGCCACGAAGGCGAGCGCGAGGACGAGGCGCGGGAAGGCGAGGAAGATGTCGGTGATCCTCATCAGCACCGCATCGAGCCAGCCGCCGAAGTAGCCCGCGACGGTGCCGACCAGCAGCCCGATGGGCGCCGCGATGACGGCGACCAGCGCGACGATGACCAGCGTGATGCGCGCGCCCCAGATGATGCGCGAGAGGATGTCGCGGCCGAGCGAATCGGTGCCGAGGACATGCCCCTCGGCGCCGAGCGGCTGGAGGCGGTTGGAGAGGTTCTGCGAGAACGGGCTGTCCGGCGCCACGTACGGCGCGAACGCCGCGACGAGGATGAGGAGCAGCAGGATCCCGAGCCCGACCATCGCCAGCCGGTTGGAGCGGAAGGCGAGCCACCCGGTGTACATCGTGGACAGGCGCGCCTGCAGGCGCGAGTGGGGCGCGTCGGTCAGCAGCCAGGCGCGCCAGGAGGAGGCGTTGTCAGCGGCCATCAGCGCGCCCTCGGGTCGAAGAAGCGGTACAGGAAGTCGGCGAAGAGGTTGAGGCAGACGAAGACGCAGCCCACCACGACCGTCCCGCCCATCACCGCGTTGAGGTCGGCCGACAGCAGGGCGGTGGCGATATAGTTGCCGAGTCCCGGCCAGGCGAAGATGATCTCGGTCAGCACCGAGCCCTCCAGAAGGGCGGCGTAGGACAGCGCGATCACGGTGATGAGCTGCACGCGGATATTGGCGAACGCGTGCCCCCAGATGACGCGCCACTCCGGCACGCCCTTCACCCGCGCGGTGGTGACGTATTCCGCCGACATCTGCTCCAGCATGAAGGAGCGCGTCATGCGGGAGATGTAGGCGAGCGAGTAGTAACCCAGCAGCGAGGCCGGAAGGATGATGTGGCTGAGCGCGTCCCAGAAGACGTCCCAGTTATCGTCGAGGATGGCATCGACGAGGACCAGACCCGTCACCGGCGGCACGAGGTCCATGTAGAAGATGGAGACGCGCCCCGGCCCGGCGACCCAGCCGAGCTGCCCGTAGAACACGTTGAGCGCCAGCAGGCCGAGCCAGAAGATCGGCGCCGAGTAGCCGACGAGCGCCAGCACGCGCGCAATCTGGTCCACCAGCGAGCCGCGCTTGACCGCCGCCAGCACGCCGAGCGGCACGCCGACGAGGACGCCGATGAGCGTGCCCAGCGTCGCGAGCTCAAGCGTCGCGGGGAAGACGCGCGCGATGTCCTCGATGACCGGATGCGCCGTCGTGGTGGAGCGGCCGAAGTCGCCGGAGAGGACGTCGCGGAGATAGTAGAGGAACTGGACGATGACGGGCTGGTCGAGGCCCATCTCGCGGTAGACCTGATCGTAGGTCGACTGGGTGGCGCGCTCGCCGACGACGGCGAGGACCGGGTCGATCGGCATCAGGCGGCCGATGATGAAGGTGACGAAGAGGAGGCCGAGGAGCGTGACCGCGATCGTGCCGACGCCCGAGGCGAGGCGGACGATCCAGCGGGGCACGATCCGGCGCCGCTCCGGCCTTGCGGCGCGGTGCGACGGGCCGCCCGGTGACGAGGCGAGGGGGCTCTCCCCCCCGCCCGCGCGATCGGCGATCGACACCTACTTGCTGACTTTCCAGTACGCCGCGGAGGTGATCGCCTGGCCGAGCGACAGCCCCTCGACGTTGTCACGCATCGCCGCCTGCTCGATCTTCTGGAACATGATCACGAACGGGGCGGTCTCGAGGAATTTCTGCTGGATCTCCTGGTACATCTGGCGTCGCTTCTCGGTGTCCTTCTCGAGCACCGCGTCCTTCGTCATCTCGGTCAGCTCGCCCGGGTCGTAGGCGTTGCGCCAGGCGAGGATGCCGGTGGCGTTCGCCGCGTCCGAATTGTCCGGGTTGGACGAGAAGGTCGCCGCGTTGGTGTTCGGATCCGGATAGTCCGGCCCCCACTCGCCGACGTAGACGTCGAGCTCGCGCGCACGGTACTTGCCCAGCGTCTGCGCGCCGGTGCCGACGGTGATGTCGAGGTTGATGCCGAGCTGGCCCAGCGTGTTCTGCATCGACTGGGCGATCTCGATGCGCTCCTGCGCGTCCCGGACGCCGAGGCCGAGCGTGACCGGCGTGGTCACCCCCGCCTCCTCGATGAGCGACTTCGCCTTCTCGAGGTCGAAGCTGTAGGGCGTTTCGTCGAGCGCGCCGAAGTAGGTCTGCGGCAGGAAGGTCTGGTGGATGGTCCACTGGCCCTTCAGGAACGAGTTGACCATGCCCTCGTAGTCGACCGCGTACTTCAGCGCCTCGACGACCTTCGGATTGGTGCTGAACTCGTTCTTCTGGTTGAAGCTCGCGTACATGATGCGGCCGCGCAGCTCGTCGACGACCTTGATGGCGTCCGCGCCCTCGATGCCGGAGACGTCCTCCGGGTTGAGGTTGCGCGCGACGTCGATGTCGCCCCGCTCCAGCAGCAGGCGCTGGTTGGCGCTCTCGGAGATGTGGCGCACGATCACGCGCTTCATCGCCGGCTCGCCGAGGTAGAAGTCCGGGTTCGCCTCCAGCGTGACCGCCTCGGACGGGCGCCAGTTGGTCAGCTTGTAGGCGTAGGAGCCGGCCGAGTTGGTCTTCAGCCAGTCGTGGCCGAGGTCGCCGTCGACCTCGTGCTCCATCGCCAGCTCCCTGTCGACGATCGAGCCGACGCCGGCGGTGAGGCAGTTCAGGACGAACGATTCGGCGTACGGCGCGTCGAAGGCGAGGGTCACCGTGTTGCCGTCGACGGTGATCTTCTCGTCGACGTTCTCGGGCGTGAAGCCGAACTGGCTGAGGATGAACGAGGGCGTGAGGTTCAGCTTGATGACGCGCGCGAGCGAGAAGGCGACGTCCTCGGCGCGGACCGGGTTGCCGGAGTGGAAGGTCATCCCGTCACGGATGGTGAAGGTGATGGCGGTGCCGTCCTCGGAGACCTTCCAGCTCTCGGCGATGTCGGGCTGGTAGCCGGCATCGAGGTCGGCCGGGTCGAAGTTGACGAGGCGGCCGTAGACGTTGCGGTTCACGTCGTTGCCGGCAAACTCGAACGTCTCGGCCGGGTCGAGCGAGACGATGTCGTCGATCCGGTTGGCGATGACCAGCATGTCGTCCGGCGTCGCCGCGAGCGCCGGGTTCGCCGCGGCGAGCGTGGCGACTCCAGCCGCGGCCAGGAGCGCGCGAAGATTTCTCATGTGCTTCCCTCATTCTGCGCTGGTGGTGCAGCGCGAGCCCATGTGTTGTGCGGCCGGTTGTGCCTGACGCTCCGCAGAGCGCGGTCTGCCGGCCGCCATAAGTTAAGCGGGGTGCGGTCCGGCATCGCAAGCCCCGTGAAACCGTAAGCATTGCGGCAGGAGTGCGGCCCTGGAGGACGTTCGCGTGCAAGCGATGTTCCAGCCCGCGATAAGTGAAAGCATCAGGCGCGGCGATGCACGCCGCGCGCGTATCGCGGCCGCCGATGCGAGGCATGCGGGTATGCGACCGCGCGCCGCACGGGCCCGGAGGCGGCGATGTGGAGAACGGGCCTTGTGGAGAACGGGCCTCGTGGGGAACGGGCGGTATGGAGGCCGGGTGCGGTCCGGCCTCTCGGGGGAGCCTCGCCGGGAGGCGGAGGCGCGGTCAGGCGCCCCAGGTGCGGCGGAGGACGTCGACCCAGTTGCCGTGGCAGATCCGGGCGATCAGCGCCTCGCCGTAGCCGTGCTCGCGCATCGCGTGGCGCAGGTTGGGCAGGCGCTCCACCCCGTCGAGGGCGTGCGGGACGAGGGCGCCGTCATAGTCCGAACCGAGCGCCAGGCCCGATTCGCCCAGGATGGCGATGAGGTGGTCGATGTGCTTCAGCACGGTGGCGAGCGGCACGTCGCCCTCCATCCGCCCGTCCTCGCGCAGGAACGCCGAGGCGAAGTTGATCCCGACGACGCCGCCGGTTTCGGCGACCGCGGCGAGCTGCCGGTCGGTCAGGTTGCGCGCCGTCGGCGTGATCGCGTGGGCGTTGGAGTGGGTGGCGACGATCGGCTTCGTGGTGCGCTTCGCCACGTCCCAGAAGCCGGCCTCGTTGAGGTGCGAGACGTCCACCATGATGCCGAGCTCGAGACACCGGTCGACGAGGCGCAGGCCGTCCTCCGTGAGGCCGGGCCCGGTGTCGGGCGAGGAGGGGAAGCGGAAGGGGACGCCGTGGCCGAACCGGTTGGGCCGGCTCCACACCGGTCCCAGCGACCGCAGGCCCGCCGCATGGAGCACGTCCAGCACCGCGAGGTCCCGGTCGATCGCCTCGGCGCCCTCGATGTGGAAGATCGCGGCGAGACGTTCGGTGCCGAGCGTCGCCTCGATCTCGCCCGCCGTGCGGCAGATCTTCAGCTCGTCCGCCTCCTCGAGCGCCATCAGGATGGAGACCTGCCGCATCGCGGCCTCGAGCGCCTCCGGCTGCGCCACGGGGGGCGGCAGCGGCACGCTGTAACGCGGCTTGGTCATGGCGTCGAAGTCGACCGTGCCGCCACCGGAGGAGGGGATCCAGACCGCGAAGAAGCCGCCGCCGAAGCCGCCGAGGTGCGAGCGCTCCAGGTTGATGTGGCCGGCGCCGGAACGGAAGGTGTTGGCTGCGGCCGCCCGTCCGCCGCCGGCGAGGCGGGAGAGCACATCGTTATGGCCGTCGAAGATCGTTGGGACGGTGAGGTCCATGAAGCAACTCGTCTGGCGCCGGCCGCCCAGACCGGGACAGACGTGGCGTATGGGCTTGTCGCGCCGAACCGAAGGGTTGGCGTGAGGGGATGAATGACCCACGTTATCCGCTGGGCCGGGATCAGGGTGGCCTCGCCGGTCCACGGCGTCAACGGACGATGCAATCGGCGGAATTGGCATATCCGGTGGCACGGATGTTGCGCCGTGGGGCATTCTTGGTCTGGAGCCGGTCCCGTCCACTCGTTAAGAGGGGCGACACCAAAGTAGCCGAGCCAGATCATGTTCGACATTCGCGTAGTCCGGGACGCACCGGACGCCTTCGACGCCGCCCTTGCCAAGCGAGGAGCCCCGCCAGCGGCGTCCCGCCTTCTGGAGCTGGACGACGAGCGCCGCGCGATCGTCTCCCGCCTCCAGGACGCGCAGACGGCCCGCAACGCCGCGTCCAAGGCCATCGGCAAGGCCAAGGCCACCAGGAACGAGGATGAGGCCCAGCGCCTCATCGGCGAGGTGGCCGAGCTGAAGACCACCATCCAGACCGGCGAGGAGCAGGAGCGTGACGTCACGCAGCGCCTGCACGCCGAGCTCTCGGCGCTCCCCAACATGGTCCTCGCAGACGTCCCCGTGGGCGAGGACGAGGACGCCAACGTCGAGCTTCGCCGCGTCGGCGAGCCGCCGAAGTTCGACTTCGAGGTCAGGGAGCACGACGCCATCGGCGAGGCGCTCGGCCTGATGGACTTCGAGCGGGCGGGCAAGCTCGCCGGCTCGCGCTTCACCGTGCTGACGGGCAAGCTCGCCCGGCTGGAACGCGCGCTCGGCCAGTTCATGATCGACAGGCACACCGAGGCGCACGGCTACACCGAGGTCTCCCCGCCGCTGCTGGTGCGCGACGAGGCGGTGTTCGGCACGGCCCAGCTGCCGAAGTTCGCCGATGACCTCTTCCGGACGACCGACGGGCGCTGGCTGATCCCGACCGCCGAGGTGCCGCTCACCAACCTCGTCGCCGGCGAGATCCTCGACGGGCGCCAGCTGCCGCTGCGCGTGACGGCGCTGACCCCGTGCTTCCGCTCCGAGGCCGGCTCGGCGGGCCGCGACGTGCGGGGCATGCTGCGCCAGCACCAGTTCACCAAGTGCGAGATGGTGTCCGTCACCACCGCCGAGCAGTCGCTCGACGAGCAGGAGCGGATGACCGGCTGCGCAGAGGCCGTGCTCCAGGCGCTGGGCCTTGCCTACCGCGTCGTCACGCTCTGCACCGGGGACCTCGGCTTCGGCGCGCGCCGGACATACGACATCGAGGTGTGGCTGCCCGGGCAGAACACCTACCGCGAGATCTCGTCCTGCTCGGTCTGCGGCGACTTCCAGGCCCGGCGAATGAACGCGCGCTACCGGCCGGAGCCGGACGCCTCGCCGCTCTTCGTCCACACGCTGAACGGCTCGGGCGTGGCGGTCGGGCGGGCACTGATCGCGGTGATGGAGAACTACCAGGAGGCGGACGGTTCGGTCCGCGTTCCGGAGGTGCTCGTGCCGTACACCGGCTTCGAGCGCATCGACGCCAAATGACCCCCGAGGAGGAGGCCATCGCGCGGGCCGAGCTCGCCATGAACCTGCGCCGGCAGAACGTTGCCGGCCACAAGGTCCTGGCGGCGCTGGAGTCGGTCCCGCGCTCCCTCTTCCTCTCGGCCGAGCACAAGGCGCTCGCCTACGCCGACCGCGCCGCGCCCATCGAGTGCGGCCAGACGGTCTCCCAGCCCGCGGTCGTCGCGCAGATGACCGAGGCGCTCGAGCTCGGCCCCAACGACCGCGTCCTCGAGATCGGCACCGGGTCGGGCTACCAGACGGCGATCCTCGCCCGCCTCGCCGGTCACGTCTATTCGGTGGAGCGCTACCGCCTGCTCTCCGATCTTGCGCGCGAGAGGCTTTCCGTCCTCAAGCTCGACAACGTCGATTTCCTCGTCGGCGATGGTCACGAGGGTTGGGCGGAGCACGCGCCCTACGACCGCATCATCGTCACCGCCGCGGCGGCCGCCGTTCCGGAGGCGCTCGTCGAGCAGCTTGTTCCTGAAGGGATTCTCGTCGCGCCGGTCGGCGCGGAGGGGATGGTTCAGGAGCTCCTCAAGTGTCGCAAGGCGGGCGAGGGGCTGGTCGGGGAGCACATCGCGGATGTGCGTTTCGTACCTCTCGTCCCGGGGATCGCCGGCCGGTTGTGACACCATAGCAACAGGCAGGAACATGATCCGCGCCGAAGCTTCGAAAGGGCCCCAACCGGCAGCATTCGGCGGGTCCAATTAAGACCTCGGTAACGTCGAAAGCTTCCATATACCCCCGTGTTTTCTGGGCGCGGAAGGGTGCGAGTCATGCGCGGATGGGCAACGGGCGGCCTCGGCAAAACTGCAATCAATCTGAGCGTGGTGGTCGGGGTTGCCGCGTTGATGGCCGGGTGCTCGAGCGATTCCGTGCGCGTCCCCGGAGCGTCCCTGTTCGCGGCCAACAACCCGCCCGAGACGGCGACCAACCCGATCGAGTCGAGCGACCTCACTCCCCTCAACGGTCAGCAGGCGATGGTGACGCCCGTCTCATCGCAGCCGATCACGACGCCGGCCTCGCTGCGCGCCCGCGGCTGGACGGTCGAGGGAGCGCCGATCGTCGAAGTGTCGGCCGGTGACACGGTGGACACCCTCTCGCAGGGCTTCAACGTCCCCGTCGACGTGATCCTCGAGGCGAACCGCCTGTCCAACCCGCTCGACGTCCGGCCGGGCTCGCGCATCATCATCCCGACCTACGTGCGGGTCGACCAGCCGAACCTGACCCCGGCGATGGGGCCGAGCTCGATCCCGGACGTCTCCGGCTCCCCGCAGGAGAGCGTGCAGCAGCAGGCGAGCCTCGGCACACCGCCGCGCACCCTCAACGAGCAGGCCGCCAACCAGAGCCACACCGTGCAGCCCGGTGAGACGCTCTATTCCATCGCCCGCACCTACCGCGTGTCGCACACCGCGATCGCCGAGGCGAACGGCATGAGCCCCGACGCCTACGTCCGCTCCGGCCAGGTGCTGCGCATCCCGGGCCCCGGCGGCCTGGGCAATGCGCAGGTCGCCGCGAAGCAGCCGGCCCAGCCGCAGCCCGAGACGCAGGTCGCGATGGCCGAGCCGCAGCAGCGCATCGACGCCGCGCCGGCGCCCACCGCGCCCGTCACCAGCGCGCCGCAGGCGAGCACGCCGGCCGCGCCGGCCGCGCCGGCCCCGACGCAGCCCGCGCCGAGCCAGTCCGCGTCCGGCTTCGCGTGGCCGCTTCGCGGCGCGATCATCGTCGGCTTCGGCAAGCAGGCCTCGGGCGAGCGGAACGACGGCATCAACCTCGCGGCCCCGTCCGGCACCCCGGTGCACGCCGCCGGCAACGGCAAGGTCATCTACGCCGGCAACGAGCTGGAGGGGTACGGCAACCTCATCCTGATCCAGCACGACGGCGACTGGGTCTCCGCCTACGCCCACAATTCCGAGCTGAAGGTCTCGCGCGGCGACACCGTGCAGCGTGGCCAGACGATCGCGGCGGTGGGCAACACCGGCTCCGTCGACCAGCCCCAGCTCCACTTCGAACTGCGCCGCAACTCAACGCCCGTCGATCCGCTTCCCCACCTCGCCGGCGCCTGACCGCCGCGCGACAGGGCCGGAAACGAAAAGGCGCCTTCCCCACGGAAGGCGCCTTTTTCAGTTTTCGCGGCCATCGCGCGCTCCCGAAGGGGAGCGCGTCATGGGGAGAGGCTCGCCCCGGTGCCCGCCCCAGCCGGACCATGGCGCAGGGCTAAGGGCCGGGCCCGGCGGCCGCCGTAGGGTCAGAGCTGGATCGAGGTGCCGGTGCGGCCGGCGAGGTCCTGCACGTACTGCCAGGCGACGCGGCCGGAGCGCGAGCCGCGCGTCGTCGCCCATTCCAGCGCGTCCCGCCGCAGCTCGTCCGCCTCGACGGGGATCGAGAACGCGGCGACATACCCGTTCACCATGGCGAGGTAGTCGTCCTGGGTGCAGCGGTGGAAGCCGAGCCAGAGGCCGAAGCGGTCCGACAGGGAGACCTTCTCCTCCACCGCGTCGCCCGGGTTGATCGCCGTGCCGCGCTCGTTCTCCACCATCTCGCGCGACAGGATGTGGCGGCGGTTGGACGTGGCGTAGAAGAGGACGTTCTCCGGCCGGCCCTCGATGCCGCCGTCCAGCACCGCCTTCAGCGACTTGTAGGACGTCTCGCCGGCGTCGAACGAAAGGTCGTCGCAGAGGATGACGAAGCGGTAGGGCGCCGGTCGCAGGACGCTCATGAGCGCGGGGAGGGCGGCGATGTCCTCGCGGTGGATCTCGACGAGCTTCAGCCCGTCGATCTCGGCGTGGACGGCCTTCACCAGGGAGGACTTGCCCATGCCCCGCGCGCCCCACAGGAGGGCGTTGTTGGCCGGAAGCCCCTTCGCGAAGCGGCGCGTGTTCTCCAGCAGGAGATCGCGGTTGGAGTCGATGCCCTTGAGCGCGCCGAGGCCGACGCGGCTGACCTTCGGCACCGGCATGAGGCGCCCGCCGGCCTCGGCCTGCCACAGGAACGCGTCCGCGCTGTCGAAGTCCGGCGCCGGGGTCGCGGGAGGCGCCATGCGCTCCATGATCGCGATCAGCCGGTCGAGGCGGTCGGTAAGAGCGTCGTTCGTCATCGCAGGGGCAGTCTCGGCTATGGCAGGGTCAGGTGGCAGGTTCGGGCGGGGCAGGGTCGGACGGGGTCGGCTGGAACGTCGGGGGCGCATTATGTCGCGCCCCGCGTCTCCTGCGCCTCGCCGGGGCGGGCGGTCAAGCCGGGACGCGCGCCAGCCGGTCCCGAAGCGCGACGTGGCGCGCGACGTTGTGCACGCGCAGGAAGTCCGCCCCGTGCAGCAGCATCACGCCGGAGAGGGCGAGGGTCACGTCGTCGCGCTCCGGCGCCGGCGCGTCGGTGATGCACTTCATGAAGGACTTTCGCGAGTGGCCGACGAATACGGGGCGGCCGAGGGCGCGCAGCTCCGGCAGGCGGGCGACGATGTCGAAGGCCTGACGCGGCGTGGTGCCGAAGCCGATGCCGGGGTCGAGGATCACGCGCGACGGGTCGACGCCCGCCGCGGCGAGCTCTGTCAGGCGGCGCGCGAACCAGTCGGTGATGAAGGCGATCATGTCGGTCGACGGCGGCAGCGTGCGGCCCGGCACCACCGGCACGGTGACCGCGTGCATCAGGACGAGGGAAACGCGCGGATCGGCGGCCGCGATCACCGTGGCCATCTCCGGACCCGTGCCGCCGACGTCGTTGATCCAGTCCGCTCCCGCCCCGATCGCGCGCTCGGCCGTCGCCGGGTTGCGCGTGTCGACACTGACGAGGGCCCCGTGCTCGCGGGCGAGGCGGATGATCTCCGGCAGGCAGGGGGCGAGGCGGGCCCACTCCTCCTGCGGCGTGACCTCGACGCCGCCCGGCCGTGTCGATTCGGCGCCGACGTCGATCACGTCCGCGCCCGCGACGAGCTGCGCCTGCGCCTCGGCGATCGCCGCGTCGGGCGCCAGCGTGTGGCGCGCGTTGGCGAACGAATCGGGGGTGACGTTGAGGATGCCGACGATCTTCGTCACGCCCGCTCGGCCTCCAGCACCGACAGCATCTCCTCGACGCTGACGCCCGTGACGGGGTGACGCCAGCCCGGGTCGATCTCCGACCAGGGGCGCAGGACAAAGAGCCGCGCGGCGATCTCCGGGTGCGGGATCGTCAGCCGCTCGGTCGTGATGACCGCGTCGCCGTAGGCGAGGATGTCGATGTCGATCAGGCGCGGCGACCAGCGCGGGCCGGGACGTCGGCCGAGCGCATGCTCGATCCCCTTGATGCCGTCGAGCAGCGCCAGCGGCGAGAGCTCGGTATCGATCTGCACCACGGAATTGAGATAGGCGATATTCCAGTCGGGCGGCGCGCCGGGGGGCAGGAGTGCCGGCGTCACGTGGCGGGAGGACGCGGCGAGGACCGTTGCGGGAAGGTCCGCGAATGCGGCTTCCGCCCGGTCGAGCATCGCCGCGCGCTCGCCCAGATTGCTGCCGAGCGCGAGGGTGGCCACGGGCACCGATTGTCTCCATGTCTTCCTGACGAGCCCCCCACATAACCGTCCGGCGCGTCGGATCAAATCCCTACCGGTCATGGAGGGGGCCGATGGCTTGTCCTGTGGACGGATCCGTCCGGGAGTGGTGTCCGGACCGGTCGACCTGCGGTTCAACTGGCGCAGCTTGCCGCGCCCGCGTTGCAATCGCTGTGCGGAACGTCTAACTCCGGCAAAACCCGAAGCCGGGCGCTTTCGTTCGCGCGGCCATCCGATCATAAGGTTCGTCATGTTCATCACAGAAGCCTTCGCGCAGGCTCCCGGCGGCGCAGGTGGTGGCGCTGGTTTCATCGTTCAGCTCGCCCCGTTCCTGCTGATCTTCGTTATTATGTGGTTCCTGATCATCCGCCCGCAGCGGCAGCGGATGAAGCAGCACCAGGCGATGGTCTCCGCGCTGAAGCGCAACGACACGGTCGTCACCGCCGGCGGACTCATCGGCAAGGTGACGAAGGTGGTCGACGACAACGAGATCGAGATCAAATTCGGCGACAACGAGCCCGTCCGCGTCGTGCGCAGCACGATCACGGAAGTTCGCGCGAAGCCTGAACCGGCGGCTGCGGCGAACGACTGATGCTGCACTTCCCACGCTGGCAGACGATTTCCATCGTCCTCGTCGTCATCCTCGGCGTGGCGGCGGTGATCCCCAATCTGGTCCCCCGCTCGTGGATGGCGCCGCTGCCATCGTGGCTGCCGAAGGAGCGCATCGTCCTCGGCCTCGACCTGCAGGGCGGTGCCTACCTGCTCTACCAGGTCGATCAGGAAGACTACATCGACACGCGACTGCGCACCGTCACCAACGAGGTGCGTGAGGCGCTCCTGAAGGAGCCCCGGATCGGCTACACGGGCCTCGGCGTCGTCAGCGACGGCGTCGAAGTGCGGATCCGCGACAACACGCGGATCGACGAGGCCGCCGACCGGCTGCGCCAGCTCCTGAACCCGCTCGGTCAGGGCGTCTTCACCCAGGGCGGCGTCAACGAGTTCGAGTTCTCCCAGTCCGACAACGGCCTGATGCGGCTGCAGTTCACCGAGGCGGGCCTCGCCCAGCGCGTGCGCTCCATCGTGGACCAGTCCATCGAGGTGGTGCGCCGCCGCGTCGACGAGCTCGGCACGACCGAGCCGAACATCCAGCGCCAGGGCGACGACCGCATCCTCGTCGAGGCGCCGGGCGGTGATCCGGAGCAGCTCAAGGCGATCATCGGCACCACCGCGCAGCTGACCTTCCACCTGGTCGACACCTCGGTGAACCCCACTGACGTTCTGCAGCGGGGCCGCGCCCCGGCCGGCAAGATGCTGCTGATGACGTCGGAGGACAACGAGGCCGAGCCGGGCGTTCCCTACGTCGTCGACGAGGCGCCGCTCATCACCGGCGAGGACCTCACCGACGCCCAGCCCGCCTTCCAGCAGCAGACCAACGAACCGGTGGTGACCTTCCGCCTCACCACGGGCGGCGCACGGCGCTTCTGCGACGTGACCACCCGCGAGGCGCCGTCGCGCACCCCGTTCGCCATCGTCCTCGACGACGAGGTGGTGTCCGCGCCCTCCATCCGCGAGCCGATCTGCGGTGGCGCCGGTCAGATCTCCGGCTCCTTCACGGTCCAGTCGGCCAACGACCTCGCGGTCCTGCTGCGCGCCGGTGCGCTGCCCGCCGCCCTGACGCTGGTCGAGGAGCGGACCGTCGGCCCCGGCCTCGGCGCCGACTCGATCGCCGCCGGCGAGACCGCCGCCATCGTCGGCGCCGTGCTCGTCGCCGCGTCGATGGTGCTGGTCTATGGCTTCTTCGGCGTGATCGCGAACGTCGCGCTGGTCGTGAACGTCGTCCTCATCCTGGGACTCCTGTCGCTCCTCGGGGCGACGCTGACGCTGCCGGGCATCGCCGGCATCGTGCTGACGATCGGTATGGCGGTGGACGCCAACGTGCTGATCTACGAGCGCATCCGGGAGGAGGGGCGCGCCGGCCGCAGTCCGATCCTCGCGATCGACGCGGGCTTCAGCCGGGCCTTCGCCACCATCCTGGACGCCAACGTCACGACCCTCATCGCGGCGGTCATCCTGTTCCAGCTCGGATCCGGCCCCGTCCGCGGCTTCGCCGTCACGCTGGCGATCGGCATTCTCACGACGATCTTCACGGCGTTCCTGTTCACGCGGCTGATGGTGGCGATGTGGGTTCGCCGCCGCCGCCCGACCGAAGTGCCGGTGTAAGCCATGAAACGACTCTCCCTTCCCACGGACACCAAGATCGCCTTCATGCGCTGGCGCGTGCCGGCAATGATCGGCTCGGCCATCGGCTGCATCCTCTCCCTCGCCCTCTTCGCGCTCGTGGGGATGAACTACGGCATCGACTTCCAGGGCGGCACCATGGTGGAGCTGCGCTTCCACGAAGTGCGGCCGATCTCGGAGATCCGCCAGGAAGTCGGCCAGCTCGGCCTCGGCGACGTCCAGATCGTCGAGTTCGGGGAGCCGACGGACATCCTCATCCGCGTCGAGGAGCAGCCCGGCGGGGACGAGGCGCAGCAGCTCGCGGTGATGCAGCTGCGCGAGCTCTACGGCAACGACGCCGACTTCCGCCGCGTCGAGGTCGTGGGGCCGCGCGTCTCCGGCGAGCTGGCGCAGGCCGGCATCATCGCCGTCGTCGTCGCCCTGATCGCGATCATGGTCTACATCTGGCTGCGGTTCGAGTGGCACTTCGCCGTCGGCGCCGTGCTCTGCACGATGCACGACGTGATCCTGACCATAGGTCTGTTCTCGGCGACCCAGCTAGACTTCAACCTCACATCCATCGCGGCGGTGCTGACCATCGTCGGCTACTCGCTGAACGACACCGTCGTCGTCTACGACCGCGTGCGTGAGAACCTGCGGCGCTACAAGCGCATGCCGATGCCGCAGCTCATCGACCTGTCGATCAACCAGACCCTGTCGCGCACGTTGATGACCTCCATCACGACGCTGCTCGCGCTGGCGGCCCTGTTCGTGTTCGGCGGCGAGGTGATCCGCTCGTTCACGTTCGCGATGATCTGGGGCATCGTGGTCGGCACCTACTCGTCGATCTTCATCGCGGCGCCGCTCCTCATCACGCTGCACCTGCGCCCGGGCCGTGCGTCCGGCGGCGGCAAGGAGGACGAGGCCGACGACGGCGAGCCGGCCGGCGACGCGGAGCCGACGCCGGCCTGATGACTGGCCTCGTCATCCGCGACGCCCACTTCCCGGGGCGGGCACCCATCGATGCCTACGGCAACGGTGGCTTCCGCTTCGCCGGGATGAGCCATCGCGGGTCGCTCCTGTGCGTCCCGTCCGGCATCTACGGCTGGGCTCCGGCGGAGGCGGCCGACATCACGCCCGAGTCGCTCGCCCGCGTCATCGAGGAGCGCGGCGAGATCGACGTTCTGCTCGTGGGGGTCGGCACGGTGCCGTTCCCGCTCGGCGGACCGTCCGCGGCAGCGTTGCGGGCACAGGGCGTCCGGTTCGACACGATGAACACCGGCGCCGCCGTGCGCACCTTCAACGTCATGATATCGGAGGAGCGGCGGGTCGCGGCGGCCTTGATCGCTGTCGACTGATGGGGATCGAAGACGCGGTCCGCGACGGTGACCGCACCCGCTGGCTCGCGGCGCTCTTCGCACCCGAGCCGACGCGCCCGGCCCTCCACGCCCTCGCCGCCTACCGCCTCGAGCTGAAGCGCATCGTCGAGACCGTGTCCGACCCGATGGCGGCCGAGATCCGCCTGCAGTGGTGGCGCGACGCGATCCGCAACGAGGGGTACGGCGCCGGCCGCTCCGTCCCGCTCGTCGATCACCTGCGACAGGGGGCCGAGCGCTACCGCTGGCCGCTGGAGACGCTCTGCGCCGTCAGCGAGGCCTTCATCCACGACCTCTACGCCGACCCGCTCGCGAGCTGGGACGATTTCGACGGCTATGCCGGCGAAGGGCAGGGCGCGCTCGTCCAGCTCGCCGCCATGGCGCTCTGCGTCGACGCGCTGGGGGCGGACGACGGCCTCGCCGCCGCCCGCAGCGCCGGGACCGCCGCGGGGTACGCCGGCGTCGTCCTCGCCGCGGCGGACGTGGCGTCGAGCGTGCCGCGCCGGTTCGCGCGCGGGGTCAGCCTCGTGCCGTCCAGCGTCTGGCGGGAAGCGACGGGCGAGGAGCAGGGCGCCTCGATGTCCGCCGGCCGCCTGCCGGAGGGGGCCGGCAGAGCCGCGTCGGCCGTCGCCGGGCACGGCGAGGCCGCGCATCGGGCCATGCGCGAGCACATCGCCGGGGTGGCGCCGGCCGCCCGCGCCGCGTTCCTCCCGGCACTCGCCGCGCGGCGGCACCTCGCGCTAGCGGCCCGCGCTCCGCTTTCCGAGCCGCAACCGGCGGTCTGGCGGACCCAGATCGACCTCTGGCGCGCCGCGCGCTGGGTCAACCGGGCGGGCTGAGACGGCCCCGGCACCCGCCGCGGAGCATGCGCCACGCGTCCCGCGCACGGAGCGGGGATGAGGATCCGGAATGCGTTGACGGACGATGGTGGATCGCGCCGGACTGTGCCAATAGAGGCCATGGCGCACGACACGATCCTCATCGTCGATTTTGGTTCTCAGGTCACCCAGCTCATCGCACGTCGCGTGCGCGAGGCGGGGGTGTTTTCCGTGGTCGCACCGTACCAGGAAGCGGCCGCCGCATTTGCCGAACACAAGCCGAGCGGGGTGATCTTCTCCGGCGGCCCGTCATCCACCCACTGGGAGGGATCGCCGCGCGCCCCGCAGGAGATCTACGACTCCGGCGTGCCCCTGATGGGCATCTGCTACGGCCAGATGGCGATGAACGACCAGCTCGGCGGCCGCGTCGAGGGGAGCGACCATCGCGAGTTCGGCCGCGCCGAGATCGAGGTGGTCGGCCACAGCCCGCTGATCGAGGGCATCTGGTCCCCCGGCGAGACGCACACCGTATGGATGAGCCACGGCGACCGCGTCGTCGAGCCGGCGCCCGGCTTCGAGGTGGTCGCCCGCTCGCCCGGCGCGCCGTTCGCGATCATCGCCAACGAGGAGCGCCGCGCCTACGGGCTGATGTTCCACCCGGAAGTGGTCCACACGCCGGACGGCGCGCGTCTCATCGAGTCCTTCGTGCGCCGCATCGTCAGGGCCACCGGCGACTGGACGATGGCCGCCTTCCGCGAGGAGGCGATCGCCAGGATCCGCGAGCAGGTCGGCGACGGCCGCGTGATCTGCGGCCTCTCCGGCGGCGTCGACTCCACCGTGACCGCCGTGCTCCTGGCGGAGGCCATCGGCGACCGGCTCACCTGCATCTTCGTCGACCACGGTCTCCTGCGCGAGAACGAGGCCGAGCAGGTCGAGACGATGTTCGCCGGCCGCAACGACGTCATCTTCAACAAGGTCGATGCCTCCGAGACCTTCCTGAATGCGCTCGAGGGCGTCACCGACCCCGAGGTCAAGCGCAAGACCATCGGCCGCCTCTTCGTCGAGGTGTTCGAGAAGGAAGCGAAGGCGGTCAAGGGCGACTTCCTCGCCCAGGGCACCCTCTACCCCGACGTCATCGAGAGCGTGTCGCCGACCGGCGGCCCCTCGGTCACCATCAAGAGCCACCACAACGTCGGCGGCCTTCCGGAGC
The DNA here is from genome assembly GCF_003258595.1 of Acuticoccus sediminis. Lineage (NCBI taxonomy): Bacteria > Pseudomonadati > Pseudomonadota > Alphaproteobacteria > Hyphomicrobiales > Amorphaceae > Acuticoccus > Acuticoccus sediminis. The sequence continues at coordinate 3,296 of NZ_QHHQ01000004.1, read as the reverse complement.
GGATGGGCCTCAAGCTCGTCGAGCCGCTGCGCCTCCTCTTCAAGGACGAGGTGCGTGCGCTGGGCCGGGAGCTGGGCCTCGCCGAGACGTTCGTCGGCCGGCACCCGTTCCCCGGACCGGGCCTCGCGATCCGCTGCCCCGGCGCCATCACCCGCGACGGCCTGGCGGTGCTGCGCCGCGCCGACGCGATCTTCATCGAGGAGATCCGCGCCGCCGGGCTCTACGACCGGATCTGGCAGGCCTTCGCGGTGCTGCTCCCGGTCGAGACCGTCGGCGTGATGGGCGACGCGCGGACCTACGAGAAGGTGCTCGGCCTTCGCGCGGTGACGTCCACCGACGGCATGACCGCCGACATCTACCCCTTCGACGTGACGTTCCTCGGCCGCGTCGCCTCGCGCATCGTCAACGAGGTGCGCGGCGTCAACCGCGTCGTCTACGACGTCACCTCCAAGCCCCCCGGCACGATCGAGTGGGAATGATTTTTGCCCCTCCGGCCGTATCCGTTTGTACGCTCCGATACGCTTCAACCCATTGGAATATCGGCCTAATTGAGATGCCATCTATCGCCGTCTATCGAGGGGCAGTGCTCCGATTTGACGGTATAACAGACGGTATGGACCAACTTGTTCCATCGAGAATTTCGCTATACCGTCACGGCTGAGAGAGCTGATGACGGTATTGTTTTTGGTGTTAACAGGCTGATTCTCAAGAGGAATCATGCTTCCAGCGCCGCCTGTTTTTGCCTGACGGTATAATTGGCGCCTCTCCCCGCTTTTAAGACGGTTTTGGAGGCACTCATGCTGACTGACACTGCGATTAAGGCGCTGAGATCGCAGAAGAAATTGTACAAGGTGAGCGATCGTGACGGTATGTACGTTGTGGTGCAGCCGTCCGGGGCGATCGTATTCCGGTACGACTACCGCCTCAACGGACGTCGCGAGACGCTGACGCTCGGCCGATACGGCTCAGATGGCCTCTCGCTTGCGAGGGCTCGCGAGAAGCTGATCGATGCGAAGCGCGCCATTTCCGAAGGACGGTCTCCCGCTCAAGAGAAGCAGCACGACAAACGCCGACTGAAGGAGGCGAAGAGGTTCGGCGAGTTCGGCGAGAAGTGGTTCCAGGAGTCGCGCATGGCAGACAGCACGCGCGCCATGCGCCGCTCGATCTACGAGCGCGACGTCCTGCCAACGTTTCGAAACAGGCTTCTGACGGAGATCACGCCTGACGATCTCCGCATGATGTGCGGGAAGGTGAAGGATCGCGGCGCTCCAGCCACCGCTGTGCATGTGCGGGATATCGTCAAGCTGATCTTTGCGTTCGCGATCTTACATGGCGAGAAGGTAGCCAACCCAGCGGATGAAGTTGGGCCGGCGTCTATCGCGACCTTCGTACCGAAGGATCGTTCGCTATCTCCTGCGGAGATCCGCGTCATGCTCGGACAGCTCGAGCATGTACCGACCCTGCCGACTATACGGCTGGGAATGAAGCTCTTCCTCCTAACGATGGTCAGGAAAAGCGAGCTGCAAGATGCGACGTGGGACGAAGTCGATTTCGAGAACGCCGTCTGGTCGATACCCAAGGAGCGAATGAAGCGGTCGAAGGCGCACAACGTCTATCTGTCACAGCAGGCCGTCGACATCTTCATCGCGCTGAAAACCTGCGCAGGCAATTCGCGCTATGTCCTTCCGTCGCGATATGACGCTGACGCGCCCATGTCGCGGGCGACGTTCAACCGGATTACGACCGCAGTCGTTGTCAGAGCGAAAAAGGAGGGGCTGCCACTCGAACCCTTCACTGTTCACGATCTACGTCGCACTGGCTCGACGCTGTTGAATGAGCTCGGCTTCAACAGCGACTGGATCGAGAAGTGCTTGGCGCACGAGGACGGAAGGTCGTCGCGTGGCATCTACAACAAGGCGGAATATGAGCATCAACGCCGGCATATGATGCAGGAGTGGTCGAATTTGGTGGACGCGTGGGTGTTGGGGCGGAAGTATGTTCCGACGCTGCTCCCCGCCACGATGGAAATGCTTGAGTTGGAGCCTAGAGTTTGACGGGTCGCGAACGGCGCAATCTAACGTCGGGGCTTGGAGCGCGCTTAACAGCATTAGCCCTAGTGGCACGGCGTCGAGCGTCGAGCCAAGCCTCGACCTCTGCTAAGTCCCAGACGACGCATCGCGAGGTGAGATAGAAGCGCTGTGGGAATTCTCCGCGCTGCTCCATGTCGTAGATCGTGCTGTCGGCAAGCGGCACAATCTCGCGCAACTGCTGCCGCCGAATTGTCCTTCGGGTGACATGCGGGGCAGCGCTCATACCGTATCTCCATTTGTTTGCTCTTGTGGAGATAGAAGGCGATAGATCTTCCGCATTGAAGCCTACTCGTGAACGTGTGCGGTAATATCGGGCAATAGCGTGTAAATCGGAGGGGTGGCTTCGAACGGCAAGTGTCGTCAAGGAGCGGCGGCCGACTCTTCGGCTCTTGTATTGAAGCGCCGCCGCCCGTGGGTCATCCCGGATCGCCATCGACTGCTGGTCAGCCTCAATCCCGCCAGGCGGGAGAGAATGGGTTGTGGCTCGTCTTCCGCAGAACCAGGCGGACGGTGGGGACCGGGCACGCGTTGGCGGCCCATATTGTTTGTACCAACCCATATAACCGCGCTGTCGGTTCCGCGTGCTAATCTGTGCGCCCATCACTGTCGGAGCACGTCTCGCAGCTCGTCGTGGTCAGCTAGCAAGATCGCTTCCGCGCCGGTGGACGCGCCGCAGGTCTGCAGGCGATTGCAGCTTGCGGGACACGTGAGCCGAGGCCAACCAGCAAGGCGGCGCATGGGCAAGATCCTGATCGTTCTGTCTGCGGCGGATCACTGGATGCGAGCGGATGGCACGTTGGCTCCGGCCGGGTTTTGGGCCGAGGAGCTTATCAACATGCACCGGGTCTTGGTCGCGGCTGGACAAGAGGTGGATGTGGCCACGCCGGGCGGGATGACGCCGGTCCCTGACCCCGACAGCCTCAATCAGGAGTTCGTCGGTCCGGACGCAGCGCGCTTCAAGGCTTATCTTGAAGCCCTAGCCCCGTGTCTGCGGTCGACGCTGCGACTTTCGGATGTCTCGGCCGCGACCTACGGGGCCGTGGTCATTCCGGGCGGCCACGGGCCGTTGGAGGATCTTTACAAGGATCCGGACATGGGGAGGCTCCTCGAAGAAGCCGATCGGGGAGAGTGAGGTGCTCCCGAAAAATCGGACAGGGCTGTAAGCTACGGAAGGGACCTGCTGGTCTTCGGATGAGGAGATCAGCG